>CBDCZR010000038.1:0-33538 GCA_965224535.1 Verrucomicrobiales bacterium | reverse complement strand
CGGACACTCCTGTCCGCCCCGGAGCCCAAGCGCAAAAACAGGTGATTGAAACCTGGACAACCTACAATGTCCACGGCCAAAGCATCGAACAACGCACCATTGCCGGTGATATCGTCCAAATCGCCTCCACAACCTACGATTCTCTGCGCCGCATCGCCGAAAGCAAAGACCGCTCCGAATATCGGACGCAATATCAATTCGCCAACAATCCCGAAGAAGCGGACACCACCATCCTCCCCGGCGGCGCAACGCGGGTGAGCGCCAGCTACCTCGACGGCCGCCAAAAAAGCCTCACCGGAACCAGCGCCGTCCACGCCTATTATGATTACGGCGTTGAAGCTGAAACCCACCAAACCTGGAGCGAAACCCGCCAGGTTAAGAAGGACGGCCTCAGATGGAGTCGCAACTACACCAACTTCCTCGGTCAATCCGCCAAAAGCCTGCGCCCCGACGTCGGCGAGAACATTGAAATCGCCAGTCTGCAAACCTACGACAGTATCGGCCGCCTCATCGCTTCCCATTCTGAGTTCCGCACTCCGAATTCCGACTCTGAACCCCTCGGCGCGCCGAATCGAGTGATTTACGACGAAAACGGCGAGGTATCCTTGGGCGGCTTGGACATCGACCAAAACGGCGCGTTGGAGGAAGGCAGCAACGACCGCCTGTCCAGGTCGGAAAAAACCCACGAACAAGACGAACACGGCCACTGGTGGCGCATCACAAAAACCTGGACCTGGCCAAAAACCAACGACGCCACCAAAGTCTTGCTCGGCCAGACGAAAAGCCGCATCACCGGCTTCGCGGACAAAAACGACGAAAAGCACGGCCGGCTAATCAGCGAGGACCATCCAACGTAGCGCAGGTTTGCAACCTGCGACCACCCTAACGTATATCAATCGCGAAACCGGCCAAACCACCACCATCCAGCGCAAACCCAACTTCGAGGTTATATCGATAAGCGTAGCCGGCCTGATCCATTCGGTCACCGAACGTCAAACGATAGAGAGCAACGCACAAAACACAAAGAACCAAGCACCGCCCGGCAACAACGAACAAAGCACAAAAAACAACGAACGCGTCGTCCGCCACGAGTACGACTCGTTAGGACGAAAATTGGCCACCATCGACCCCCGAACCGGCAAAACGACCGTGGAGTACGAACCCAAAACCGGCCAAATCGCCAAAAGCACCGACGCCGCCGGAAACGCAACAACCTATGCCTATTACGGCCCCGAAGAACCCAACGCCGGTAAGTTGAAAAGCACCACCAACGCCCTCGGCAAAACCCAAAGCTTCACGTATAACGCCCGCGGCCAAAAGATCACCTCCTCCGGCGAAACCGACTATCCCACTTGCCACGAGTACGACGACTACGGCCAGTTGGTTAAACTCATCACCTTCCGCGAAGAACCGCTCAAGGAGACCAAACAAGGCGCTGCCGGCGGCCCGCCAACCCGCGCCGAAATGCTGACCAGCATCGCCACTCCCGACGTGACCACCTGGGTCCACGATGAAGCCACCGGAGTTCTCTTGAAGAAAATCTACGCCGACGGCAAAGGCCCGACGTACGAATACCATCCCGACGGCCGGTTGAAGAAGAGAACCTGGGCGCGCGGCCTCCAGACCCACTACGAATACGATCCAACGACACTCGCCCAAATCAAAACCTGGTATGCCGACGCCGAAGGCAATCCGATCGAAGAAACTCATTCTGCCCCCATCATTCTGCAACACAACCGCAGCGGCCAAGTCATCGCCGTGGACGACGCCACCGGCCGCCGCACCTTCGAGCGCGACGAATTCGGCCGTGAAATCGCGGAAGTATTGCCGAACGGGCAACGAATCGAACGAAATTATGAGGATGACAGTGGTCAACTGAGTGTGGTAAGGTTATTCCAACCGAAGGGAATCGACCCCGTGCATCAAGTCGTCTACAACTACAAGCCGGACGGAACCATCGCTGCTGTCGACAGCGGTTCAGGGCGCTTTGAGTACGAATACGCCGAAGACGCGCCAAATCTGCTGAAATCCCTAACCGGCCCCGCTGTGCGAACGACCTACGAATACGAGCCCAACCGCAACCTCATCACCCAAGTTCACAACCAACGCCGCGCAGGTTTGGACAAAGCACAAAGCACAAGGAACCAAGAACTGGCGCTAGCCAATGCACAAGGCACAAGGAACCAAGAACAAAATCAAACGATCTCCTCGTTCGATTACACAAACGACCAAATCGGCCGCCGCGTTGAAGTTGCGATGGCGGGCGAAAACCTGGAAAACTCAGGTTGGCATTGGGCCTACAATGACCGCAGTGAGCTTGTCTCCGCCAAGCCAAAACTTGAAACTGAAAAATTAAAACTTCACACTTATTCCTACGACGACCTCGGCAACCGCGAAACCGTTACCGAAGGCGATATCACGACCACCTACCAATCCAACGCGCTGAATCAATACACCACGGCGCAATCCCCGGAACAGCCTCAAGGCCCTGAATCGGAAATCCGAGTTCCGAATTCCGCATTTGAATATGATTTGGACGGAAATCTGGTTAGCGATGACGATGCGGTATATTCCTGGAACGCGAATAATCGGCTGGTTCGCGTCGAGACTAAATCCGGCGTCTTCGTAACTTACCAGTACGATTACCTCGGCCGCCGCACTCGGAAAACAGTTCATCAATATGATGGTTCCACCACGCAAAACGAATTCATATACGACGGCTGGAACGTCATTCAGGAAACAATCACCACCGAGGCAAAGCACAAAGGACAAAACGCCAAGAACAGCGCTACGCGCTATTATACGTGGGGTCGCGACCTTAGCGGAGCATTGCAGGCCTCTGGCGGTGTTGGAGGTTTGCTGAGCATCCGAATCGAGAACGGCGATTCCGAAAGCGAGTTGCTCTACCCGAGGTACGATGCAAACGGAAATATCACCGAAGTAGTAGACGTTGACGGCAAGATTCGAGCGGCCTTTCAATATGGCCCATTCGGCAATTTGCTTGCCAAGCACGGTGATCTGGCAGAACAAATTCCGTTTCGGTTCAGCACGAAGTATGTTGATTCAGAGACTGGTTTTCTTTACTACGGGATAAGGCATTACAATAATGAAAGTGCACGCTGGATAAACAGGGATCCACTTAGCGAGTTCGGAGGAACAAATTTGTATCAGTTTGTATCAAATCGTCCAATCGACTATTTTGATTACTTAGGGGCAGTTGGGGACACTTTGGTTCCGCAATCTTTTATAACTGCGAACTTTAGTAACCCACAGCTTTCTCAGACAACTCAACAAGCAGCATCAACGGCGTATGGGCGATTGGTTGGTTCGCTCCGTGGCCTAGCACTCGCAATCAATGTAGCGTATTGGAGTTCCGTTTCCGAAATAAGTCTTTCAATCGCAAATGATGAGTGGAAGAAAGATCCCTGGAACTCGAGAAAGGCAGTTGCCGTATGGCGTGCAGTGGATTTACTGCATAGTCCAAGCGCCGCCCTCAAGTCTTATGACGATCGACTTACGGGATTTGAAACAAGCGCTGAGCGAGCTTGGCTCATCGCGGCCAATGCAGAAAAACCGGATATTCGGATAATCGCACGCGGACCTTCCTACAAAGATAATGACACCGGGTGTTGCTTCTTTTGGGACCACGCGAAAATTGGAGGATTTGAAGAGCACGACGATTACACGGACTACTTGTTTACGCCGGATTGGGAGATAGTTGTTACAACCGGCGACGGCGTCACAGCACGATATGATGGAGGGATAAGTTATCCTGCACCAGTAACTGGGGTTTTTGAAGCCAAGACGAGAAGAGCATGGGCTGATTTGCCTAGTTCGCAATGGTCAGATATTCAGAAATTGATTTATGGGAACGATTTGTTTCAGTTTGGACTTCAAAAAGAAGTTGCTGATGAATGTGGGTTAAATTACATGATCTTCTTCAAAGAGGAATTTGGCCATCTTGGATACCGCAGGCAAACTGAAATGAATAGATTTAATTTCGGTTGGTCACCGCTGCCCAACTAAAACCTAAGAAAGAAAATGTCGCCAATCAAATTTAAAGACCTCAAATGGACCATCCAATCAATTGATGTACTGGAACAGCATTTTGAAATACACACATCAAAGAGTGGGAACCACGCCTACTACGAAGAATTGTTCTTTAACAACTACAGAGATCAGGCATCAAAAGGTAACCGACTGTTTCTCAGGAGGCTACCTACATATGTAGACACGGTAGATCCGCTTGGAAATGTAGTGAAGAAGCTGAAAAACTTAGAAACCGAACTATTCTTGGTTCGAAATTGCAATTTTGACCAGAGCTTAGTGTTTATCCCCTATTTTGGGTTTCCAAGCAATGGAATTTTTGAAGGTGATATAAAAAGATGCAATACCGCTATACAAAAACTGTTAGTTGAAATTGATCGTATGTTTCCGCTTCATATCCAGTCAATTAATGGCGCGTCGATAGTCATTGTCATGTTGGAATCCGAACGGCTGTCAGACGTTTATCAACGGAAAATCATGGAATTGAATCAGAAGCTCTTTGGGGATCATTGGGACGAATATGGTTCGATAAAAGAGAGTCTGAAAAAGGGATTTTTTGTATTTGGAACTCTGTGATTTTAGGTATTTAGCGTGCGTTGAGGCAAAACATTTACATGAAAACGAAATTTACATGAAAACAGCTTGACTGTTGGGAAACGCCGCTCTAGATCGTCGACGAACCCAGAAATCTCCCATGAACACACGCATCTTAGCTGCCGAGCAGCAGGAATTGGCCTGTTATCACGTTTACTCCAGAATAGTAGGTGGCGAATTTCTCCTGCGTGACCAGGAGAAGGAACATTTTCGCCGGCTCATGGAGCAGTTACTCAGCTTTTGCGGATTGGAGGCGTTGGCTTGGTGTTGCTTGTCAAATCACTTCCACATTCTCCTCACGACGCCAAATGGCGATTGTGCCCAGCAGATGCGCGATGAAATTAGCGAGGACGCACTTTTCTCTCGGATGAAAATTGCCTTCAGCGAGCAATATATCCAGGAAGTCCGCTGGCGTGTGAGATTGGGGACAGGGTAAATCTACGTAAGAAATCGCCACAATCAGATTTTTCACAATTTCGTCTTGCGTATCCCCCACCGCCTGCTCATTCTCAGATATGAGAATCGCCCGAATCCTTGGTCCGAGCACTTACGGTAGCAATTGTTACCACGTCATGTCGCGCGCCATTGAGGGCCGCATGATTTTCGATGACGTCGCCAAGGAGAAATTCCGCGCTTTGCTCGACGTTCACCTGCGTTTTGCCCAGATTCGCAGCATCACTTTCTGCATCATGGGCAACCACTTCCATCTCCTCGTCGAAGTGCCGCATCCCGACGAAAACCCGCTGCGTGATGCCCCGGATTCGGTGTTCCTCGATCACTTGGAGATACTCTACAGCAAGAAGACCGTCGAGATGATCGCGACGCAGTTGGAGGACTATCGCGATAGCGGAATGCACTCGCAAGCCGAGGCGCTGCGGGAACGCTATTTGTCGCGGATGCGCGATCTCTCCATCTTTATGCGCGAGCTGAAACAACGCTTCACCCAATGGCATAACAAGCGCGCCAAACGTAAGGGACCGCTCTGGCAAGATCGCTTCAAGAGCGTGGTCGTGCAGAACAGCGAATCGGCGTTGCGGACGATAGCGGCGTATATTGATTTAAACCCGGTTAGAGCCAAGTTGGTGGCTGATCCGAAGGATTATCGGTGGAGCGGATATGCCGAGGCAGTTGCGGGAAAACAAATGGCTCGTGAGGGACTGAAAGCGTTGGTCGGCGAGGTAATGTAAGGCGATTTCGAGGCGCATTGTTGGGAGCAGGTGCAGCGAATGTATCGGTGTTGGCTGTATGAAGACGGGCGCGAGCGTGGGGACGACGATGGTAAGGTGATCAAACGTGGATTTGCGGCGGAGACTTCGGATGAGGTGTTAGCGGGCGAAGGCGCGTTGGCTCGCCGAGTTTTGGTGAGGGCGCGGGTGCGTTACTTCAGCGATGGCGTGGCGTTGGGCTCCAAGGCGTTCGTGGACGAGTTGTTTCGCCAGCGCAAGGAAGGGTTTGGAGTGAAACGGTTGGATGGAGCTCGCAAGATGAGGGATGTGAACTGGGGCGGGTTGATGAATCTGCGTGATTTACGCGGCGAGGTGTAGAAAACGGTTTCAGCGTTCAATTTCCCTCGCTGAGCCGGTCCAATAGACGTCCGCGAAAGGGATCGGCGTGCCCAAATATCGGCCAATCAGGCTTAAAATGAAAGTTTCGCAGGAGGCTCGGAGCGGTGGGCGCTTTGAAGCCAGGATTTGGACACCATTTCGCTGATCGGAAGTTGCTTTCACGGGGGCATTTGGTTAAAAGCAAGGAGTGTCGGCAAGGGTCATAAGGTCCAACCTCACCCTTAGCCCCAATTTCGCGATGCGCCAACGGCCGAAACCCGAAAGCTGAGATCGGCAGCGCGGGAAATCAATCTTGCAACGCGCGACGCCGAAAACCCGCTACCTTCCAGTAACGTGAAAAGGCTATTTCGCGCGTTGGTAACTGGTCCTCCGTACGGAGGAAGCCGTTCGGCGAGTTGGCGATTTTGATTTTTTGGCGACCGCTATCGGGCGCAACCTGATGGCGCCGCTGCCGCCAACAGTGAGCAACCGGCCAATTCTCGCGGCAACTGACCAAATTTGCCAATTGGCGGCCAGGGAGTTCGAACGTAGGGCCGGCAATGGAATCAGGCGATAATGTAGGTCCGCAGCAGGACATCGGTAGCGACGGCTTGCCGGATGCATGAGAAAATGCCAACGGTTTGATCGTGGG
The DNA here is from genome assembly GCA_965224535.1 of Verrucomicrobiales bacterium. Taxonomy (GTDB): domain Bacteria; phylum Verrucomicrobiota; class Verrucomicrobiia; order Verrucomicrobiales; family DEV007; genus JBCDHN01. Next base: position 26,701 of record CBDCZR010000038.1, on the reverse strand, counting down.
CGTCATCGATGTTGATGGATGGCAACGGGTTGAGCAATATCGATGAATCGGCCAAAGGCTTAATCCCGCTCGATCCCGATGATGGCACCGGGGCTGATAGCGACAGCGAGGGGAAGCGATGAGCCGGCCGACCCTGTCGTAGGTTTGCAGGCTGGCGATTTCCACGCTTTCGCCGACGACGGGGCGGATGTTTTTGGCGGATTGGCCGAAAAAGTTTGTGTAGCTGCGATTCCAGCGCGGGCCGTCTTTTTTTGGCTTGGCGGGTTTCGCTCCAGGTTTTGTGCGTTTCTGGCTCGACGGCGTAATTATGCCGATTTACAGCGTTGGACGATTCCCAAGGCCGGCGGTCATGCGCATATTTGGGGCTATATCCTTTGCGGGTTTCGCGACCGCGAAGGTTGCCGGATCAACATCATGTTTGCCCCAGACGATGAAAAATCCACCGCTTCACCGCCATCCTCGACCGCGCGCGCCTGATTTGGATCATTTGGAGGTCGAAACCGATGCGGTAGGCGTTTGAAGCGGTGAGCGGGGAGCCCGATTTACCGAGCTTCCACCGTGAGGTAGGCCCCCGAACAACGTCACGAGCCCTAGCTTGGTGACAACTACTTTCATCACCTCACCAAGAAGAAGATGAAAACGCTCGGTACGAAAAAAATCATGTTTGGGATCCTTTTGGGCTGCGTCGCAGGGTTGGCGGCAACGACTTACTGCCTGGGAGCGCCCGAAATCACCGAAGACCAACTCGTGGGGCCGTTTCGGCACCAAAACCTGGAGGTTTACCTCATTCAGGCCGCGCCTAACGCGGAAACTCTGCCGGAAAACGTCTCGATCCTGACTTTGGAGGAAGGGCTCGCCAGCGGGGACGTCGTCGTCACCGAAACCGGCAACGTCAACAACCTCAAAATCGAGAACAAATCCGATCACCACGTCTACGTCCACTCCGGCGACATCCTCAAGGGCGGCAAGCAAGACCGTGCGATTCCCAACGGATTCACTCTGGCGCCAAAATCCGGCCCGGTCGAGGTTAGCGCGTTTTGCGTGGAGCAAGGCCGCTGGAGCCAGCGCGGCAACGAAGCGGTGGGCAAGTTCACCTCGTCCGTCGCCGTTCTGAACTCGAACAACCTCAAGCAAGCCGCGCAAATCGGCAAATCCCAGCAACTGGTGTGGACCAACGTGGGGCGCGTTCAGGCCGGTGCGGCGGTGAATGCGGGAAACGTGATGGCCGCGGGAAGCCCCACCAGCCTGCAACTGACCCTGGAGAGCCCCAATTACCAAAAAGCCACCCGGGCCTACGTCAGCGCCATCACCTCGCAAATGACCGACGAGCAATTGGACGCCGCCGATGGGTTCGTCTACGCGCTACACGGCAAATTCCGCAGTTCCGATCGATTCGCCAGCAAGGCGCTGTTCGCAAAAATGTGGCCCAAACTGCTGGATGCGATGGCTTCCGAAGCCGTGGCCGAATTTCAGCAAGACGCCAAGAGCCTGCCCTTGGCCAAGGCCGATTTCATTGCCGCGCTGAAGGAACCAGCCGGGGCGAAACCGGAGACCGAAAAATTGGCCGGCGGCAACGCCATCACCATCCGGCAGGGTGAGGAAACCATCATTTTCGGCAACGTGGGGACGATTGACGGCGCGCTCACGCAAATTCATCGCAACGTGGCCGCGAAGGTGGATTTCGCGAACGGTGGGATGCTCGCGGCAGTCGCGGGCGCGGGCAACGGTTCGATCGGTATTGGCGGAACCATCAACCTGTCCGGCAACGACATCCGCATCCCGCAAAACGGCGCCATCAATGTGGGCAGGGTAAACAGCGGAGACATCACGGGAAACGACCGAGAAACGTTCGCGCAAATTGGCCATGGCGGTGGTGGAGCCATGGTCGGCCAAAGCGGTCGAATCGTGCTCGCTCCAGTGGCTTCGATCGACGCGACGGGTTACAGCATCCAGGTGGGCGCTGACGGGACCGTCACCTTCGTGGCGCGGGAGGGCATGGTTTTCGAGGTAACCCCGCCTCAATCCGACGATGCCGATGCCGAGGCGCCCGAAACGCCGGTGGTCACGAGCGGAAGCATTCGTCTGCGGCCGGAGTAAAACCGGGAAGCGGGCTGCAGGGCATCCTTTTTGGTGGAAAACCCGGCTTCCCCGCCCTAAGTCGATGGCATGATTTTTCTTGGCATCGACAGCGGAACCCAGAGCACCAAATGCATTGCCCTGGATGCGGAAAGCGGCGAAATCGTGGCTCAAGCGCAGGAAGCCTACGACCTCATCCCGGGCCTTCCGGACGGTCACCTGGAACAGCACCCGCAAACCTGGATTGACGCGTGTGAAACGACGATCGGCGCCTGCGTTTCGCAGCTTGACGGCCGAACTTCGGAAATTCGCGGAATCGGCGTCAGCGGCCAGCAACACGGCCTGGTGGTGCTGGATGGCGACCACAACATCGTGCGTCCCGCCAAGCTTTGGTGCGACACTTCCACCGCCGAGCAGTGCCAGCAATTTGAGGCCGAATTTGGCGGCGCAACCGGGCTCATCGAGCTAGCCGGCAACGCCATGCTTCCCGGTTACACGGCGCCAAAGATCGCCTGGCTGGAGCAAAATGAGCCCGACAACTTTGCCGAGGTTCAGCACGTGCTGCTTCCGCACGATTACCTGAATTTTTGGCTAACCGGCGAGCTGCGCATGGAATACGGCGACGCTTCCGGCACCGGCCTCATGAACGTGCGCTCCCGAACGTGGTGCAGCGAGCTGATCGACTTCATCGACCCGCGCGTGGCCGACATGCTCCCGGAAATTTGGTCCTCCAACCAGGTCATCGCCGAGGTGCGGCCGAATTTGCGCGAAAAATGGGGCTTGGCGGACAACGTCATCGTTAGCGCGGGAGGTGGCGACAACATGATGGGCGCGATCGGCACGGGAAACATCCGCCCGGGAATCGTCACCGCCAGCTTCGGCACCAGCGGCACGCTCTATGCCTGCGCCGGCGTGCCGATCGTCGATCCCAAAGGCGAGGTGGCCGCGTTTTGCGATAGCACCGACCAGTGGCTGCCGCTGGTTTGCACCATGAATGTCACCGTCACCACCGAGCAAGTTCGTAGTCTCTTCGGCTGGGACATCGGCCAACTGGAAAACGCGGCAAATGCCGCCGAACCTTGCGCCGGCGGCCTGAGTTTCCTCCCCTACCTCACCGGCGAACGCACGCCGAATCTCCCGAACGGCACCGGAGTGATCCACGGGCTCAAAACCGGCAACATGACCCCGGAAAACCTCGCTCGCGCGGCGATGGAAGGCGCAACGCTGGGCCTGGCTTACGGATTGCGGCGTTTTCGCGAATTGGGCGTGAATCCGACCGAAATTCGCCTGACCGGCGGCGGCAGCCAAAGCCCCACCTGGCGCCAAATTTCCGCCGATTGCTTCGGCGTCCCCGTCGTCACGCTTTCCACGGCGGAAGGTGCAAGCCTCGGAGCCGCCATCCAAGCCGCGCGCGGTAGTGGGGAACTTGGCGGCGACTACGAGGCGCTTTGCCAAAAATGGGTCCAGCTCGACGAATCAACGCGCGCCGAGCCTAACACCGCCAACACCGAGCTTTACGCCGAGCAACTCGACCGGCAGGTGAATTTGACCGAAAACCTGGCCGGAGGCGACTTTTTGTAAGCCATCCTCAAATCCGGCGGCGGAATTCGCGATCGATCCTCATTTCATGCATGTTGTCAGGTACGATTGGGACCATTTCCCGTTTTGTGCAGCCTGCTTTGTGAGTAGATTCATGTCATGGCTCTGACGATCGAATTGGACGACGCAATGCTTCAAAAACTCTCCGCTGCCGCCGATCGGGTAACGAAGTCCGTTCCGGAGTGGGCGAGGGAGCGACTTGCCGAGGCTGCGGAGGAACAATTGAAGGCGAAATCTTTGGATCTGGAGCATCTGAAACGTCACTTCGGCTCGATCGAGGACCCGACCTTCGAAGCGCCGGCTAGAGGAGAAGCATCGCGCGAAGTCGATGCCTTCGACTGATCCCTTGAGCCCTATGGTCACCAACAACGCAGGTGAATTCTCCCGCGTTCCCAAGCTCGGCGTGGAGGACTGGACACAGGCGGACGGTTGATCGGTGATTTACCTGGAAGGATCAGCCCTGTTCGATCAAGTTGATCGCATGGACCGACGAACCATCCTCACCAGCGCCGCCGCGGCTTTGCCGTTTGCCGCGCAAAACGCTGCCGCTGCCGCGAAAAATCCCGTCGTGGCCGAAAATGCGAAGCCAGGGGCGACCGATTGGCAACTGACGCGGATCAAGCTCGACCGGCGCAACGGGTTTCGCTCGCCGGCGGTTGAGGGCTATTGCTCCAAGCAGTCGGTAAGCGCGGGCGATTCAATCGAAATTATGGTCAGCACAAACCCCGCGGTCGAGTTCACGATCGAGATTTTCCGCACCGGCTACTACGGCGGACGCGGGTCGCGATTGATGACGACGTTGGGCCCGTTTCCCGGAAAAACCCAGCCCACTCCAGAGCCAAAACGCGGCGACCGCCGGCTGATCGAGTGTTCCTGGGAAAGCTGCGTCAATTTGGAGATTCCAGCGGATTGGCTCAGCGGCGTTTACCTGGGCCGGCTCACCACCCTGCCAAATCGCAACGCGCAGGATTACTGGCAGAGCTACGTCGTCTTCATCGTGCGCGACGACCGGAAGGCGGACATTTTGTTTCAGTGCAGCGACAACACTTGGCAGGCCTACAATCGCTGGCCAACCGAGTATTCGGTCTACACGCACCCCAAAGGCAACCAGGGGCCGTGGGCGGACGTCAGTTTCGACCGGCCCTACGCGAAATACGCGCAAATCTACGAAAACCCGCAGTCAGTGGGCTCTGGCGAGTGGCTTTGCTTTGAATTCCCCTTCGCCTACTGGCTGGAAAAAGAGGGCTACGACGTGACTTATTGCTCGAATGCGGACATGGTCGACTCGAAACGGGCGGAAATTGGCTACCGCGCGTTTCTCAGCGTGGGCCACGACGAATACTGGGACATCCGGGAGTATGAAAACGCGCTCAAGATGCGGGAGAACGGGGTGAACCTGATGTTTTTCAGCGGAAACTCCGTCTGCTGGGTCACGCCGATGACGCCGAGCACCGATGGCAAGCGGCCGAACCGGATTATGTTCCGCGGCGGCCCCTACGGCGGCGAGCACACCTACGCGGTGGGCCGGGAAGAGCGCCACGGTCCGTTTCCGCATCGCGGGCCCGACGAGGGCTACCTGATGGGCGCGCGCAACGTGGAACCCGTCAACGGCGGCGGCGACTGGATTTGCTCCAAGCCGGAGCACTGGATGTTCGAAGGAACCGGCATGAAGGCGGGTGATGCGATTCCCGGGTTGATCGGCTGGGAATATCACGGCGACCCGCCCAAGGACATTCCCGGCCTGGAGGTCGTGGGCGAAGGAACCGCGCTACAGGGCGGGACGAATCCGCAGCACTGGACGGCGACGATTTATCCGGGACCGAAAGGAAATTTCGTCTTCAACGCGTCCACGATTTTTTGGTGCCAAGGCCTAAGCCGCCCGCCCGGCCACATGATCCCCTGGTCGCACTGGAGCCGTCCGCACGGCCCTGACGAGCGGGTGCAACGCATGACGCGCAACCTCCTGGACCGGGCATTGGCGCCAAGCTAACACACCAAAAAAAATCGACACTTCACCGCTCTGTAGCTGCCAAATCGCGCCAAAACCCCGCGACATCACCCAAAAACCGCGATTTGGCCTAGCGTGGAACTAATTTTGGTAAATTTTTTCGCTCGATTGAGTTGCATTTTTGTTGAAACCTTCAACATTCATCTATTGCCGAGTTGATTTTCCGGGGATGCCACCGGTATCACAATCAAATTTTAACTGCGTAAAACTTTAACAAAATTTAACAAACCCAAACTCAATTCCTCGCCTTCTCACCGAGCTGAGGCTTTAAAAAACCAACCCAAAGTAGTTCCCGCCAGGAGCGTAGCCCAAGCCGAGGGTAAGGCAGGCATTACTGAGATTTTGCGGTGACCGATTTTCGGGAAAAATCCTGAAATCGGGATCGCTCAACCCTTGGAGTGGTTATTCCCATGCAAAACTTCTTGCAAATGAGAAACAAAACCGCTCTATTTCCCGAAAATTATAATCTTTAATAAATTCTATCAGTCCTGTAGCGCTTCAAAGAGCTATCTGCGGGGCCAATAGGACTTGTTCACTGGAATCAAACCCCGACGCGCAATGGACGAAGCACCACCAGAATTGATGACTGTGAAGGAGACGGCGGAATACCTCCGCATTCCCCTTCCGACTGTTTATTACCTCGTCCAAAGGGGGCAACTACCCGCCATTCAAATCGGTGGAAGATGGCGAATCAAACGCAGCCTTCTCGATCGAGACATTCTGCGAAAAGAAGAATCGGGCCAACCCACCGTCCTCGTCGTGGACGACGACCCCGCGCTGCAAACCTTGTTCAAGCAGTTCCTCAAAAAGGCCGGATTTGGCCGAATCGTCGTCGGAACCGGCGCTGAAGCCGTCTCCTACGCGGAAAAACAGGATTTTGACTTGGTTTTTCTGGATTTGAAGCTTCCGGACATTCCGGGCGACGAACTCTACGCAAAGCTCAAGAAAATCCATCCGGATCTCCCCATCGTGATCATCACGGGATACCCGGACAGCGACATTCTCACCAAAATTCTCTCCAGCGGCCCGGTCACCGTCATCAAGAAGCCCATCGAATTCGATCAGCTCAACCAAACCGTGCGCCAGTTGGGTCACAAGGGCACCGATATGGTTGCATGAGCGTCAAAGCGGCCCTTTTTTCGAAATTTTGAGTGGAGGCAACGGGGCAGCTTAGTTCAGAGGCATCGGCAAAAGGCCAAAAAAGACCAAAGCGCGCCTGCGCGATCAAAACTCGCCATTTCGGCATCGTTTTCGCTTAGGTCCCTTCCCGTCCCTTAAGTCCTTTCGTCCATTTGGCCTCAGGTCCCTTGGCAACCCCGTGGGATAAACCTCCAAGATCAAGGGGGAAATCCAGACCCCACTCATTCCCGCCGGTCAGCCCAAAGAGTCGCACCGCTGCGAAATCACGTAGCATTTCCTAAAATTACTGTGAAATCCATGATTTTAAGGTAATTTGCCCCGTTCCCCTTCTTGATCCTCCTCGATGATTAGCGCGAAAGCCAAATCCTTCTGCGATGAACTCCTGTTCTGGCGCAACGACGCCCTTTGCCGGAAAATTTTGTCCGGAGTCTTAACCGTCGGGCTGCTGACCGCAGGCGTCAAGGCCGTTGCATTCGTCAAAGAACTGCTGGTCGCCAGCCAATTCGGCACATCCCACGTCATGGATGCCTTCACCAGCGCATTCGTCATCTGGACCTTCGTCGTCTCATTGATCGGTGGCGCTCTTCCCGACGCACTCGTTCCGGTCTACGCCAAGGTGAGGACCAAATCAGAACGAGCCGCCCGCAAACTCGCGTTGGGGTCAATCTGGATCTATTTTGCCCAAATTCTCGGTCTCACGCTGCTGGTTCTCCTTTGCGGCCAACTCATCGTGCCCCTTTTTACCCGAGAGTATAGCCCGGAAAAACAGCAACTCACTCTTCACCTTTTTCGTCTCCTCGCCCCGTTTTCCTTGCTTTGGGGGATGTCGCACCTCATGACGGCGCTTCTTCAAGCCCGGAAAAGGTTTGTCCTGGCTTCGCTAGCGCCTGCATGCATACCAGCGTCCGCCATTCTCGCCCTTGCATTTTGCTGCGGGCCATTTGGAATCCAAGGACTCGTGTTTGGCATCTTGGCCGGGGCCGCCCTCCAGCTCGGCCTTCTTTTTGCGGGATATTTCCGTGGATTTTCGGCGACCGAGATTTTTCGCCCAAATGCGATGTGGACGCCGGAAATGCGATCCGTTTTGCGCACCTCGTATCCGTACCTTTTGTCCGGCCTGGTTATGGGCAGCGTTCTCTTGGTGGATGTTGGTATGGCCGCATGGCTCGATCCCGGAAGCGTGTCGGCTCTGGCATACGCAGAGCGCGTTTGCGCCATTGGAATGACCCTGGCCGCAACCGCCACCACGGAGGCCTTCTTCCCCTATCTCTCGGACCTCGTCGCGCGCGAGCAATGGACCAAGTTGCGCGATACGGTAATTCGATTTTCCAAGCTGATCTTTGGCGTTATGTCATTAGTCGTCGCGGCGCTTTGGATTGGATCTGATTGGCTGGTAAGTCTGCTGTTCGAGCGAAATGAATTTACCTCGCAAGATAGTGCGCGAGTTGGCGGTATCCTGCGCTGGCTCAGTCTTCAAATCCCGTTCTACATCATGGCCGTGCTCGGAGCGAGAGTTATCTGCGCGATGCTTGCCTCTAAAGTGATTCTTCTCACCTCGTGTGTGAATCTCATCCTCAATATCGCTTGTAACTATCTTCTCATTCGGCTGATGGGCGTAGAAGGCATCGCCCTCTCTACTTCGATCGTCTACTGCGTGTCGGCGATAATGCTATTCGCCTATTTCTGGATACATTCCAAGCAAAAGACAATCACAGAAACCAAAAGCGAGCAATGAACGTCAAAAAACATCAACTCGCTTCTTCCGAAAAGGCGCTTCCGATAGGCCGTCCCTCCCCCGGCGGTGTAAATCACACGATTTGGCGCATTTTGTCCGAAATCAACGATGATCTCTGGTTTGCTTTCGATCTGCTGCTCTGCCTTTTAGCGTTGGGAAGCGCCGCAATGCTGTTTCCGGTTCCAACCGAAGCTCACCTTGCGCCACTGTGGATTGCCGTCATTTCCAGCGCGCTTTACGTAACATTTTTACAAGTTTTTGGCCTCAGCGAAATCAAGATTTTTCAGGCAAGGCTTACGCTGCTAGCTAAGGCGCTCTACGTCGCGCTCCTAACCAATTTCTGCCTATCCGCAATTTCGCTTACCATCTTTTTTCGCAAGATTGATCCCTCCGTTCTCTTGGCGCAAACAATCATCTTGTTCGGCCTGATCGTTTTGACGAGAGCGCTGCTTTGGAATGGCCTGATCAACAATACCCAAAACGTAATACTTCTGGGTGGTAAGAAATTCTGCGAGGAAGCCTTGATGTTTTTGAAAAAGACGTCCAAGCCGCTTTCCGTCTCCGCGTTTTCGTTAGATCGTGCTGGAATCCGCGAATTTGATAGGCAGGGCGCCGAAAAAGTAGAGGAACGCGCAAGTCGCAGCTTAATTGTCGTTGATCCGGAACACACGGGCGAGCTTCAAAGCTGGCTATCGGACTGTTTGGATGCCGGCGTGCCAGTTCAAGACTACGTTTCCTTCGTTGAAAACAGCTGTGGTGTTGTCCCGGTCGATCAACTCGATGAGGTTTGGTTCTTTTCCGGAAAACTCGGCGGAACGCGGCTCTCTTTCCAGATTTTGAAGCGGTTTTGCGATATTGGGATCGGATTTTTCGGCCTGCTGCTCAGTTTTCCTATTATGCTGATTGCTGGGTTGGCTATTTTCCTCATCGATCGGGGACCTATATTTTACAAGCAAACCAGGGTTGGAAAATATTGCAAAAATTTTGAAATTTATAAGCTCAGAACCATGTGCACCAGTGCGGAAAAGAATGGAGCAAAATGGGCGGACAAAAACGACAGCAGAGTAACACCAATTGGCCGGTTTTTGCGGTTAACCAGGATTGACGAGCTTCCCCAGTTTTGGAATATTTTGAAGGGGGACATGTCTTTTGTCGGCCCAAGGCCAGAAAGGCCGGAATTCACCAAAAAACTCGAGGAACGATTGTCTCACTATAGCAGAAGGCACTTGGTGAGGCCGGGTTTGACCGGTTGGGCTCAAATCAACTTGCCGTACGGCGCTTCAGAGGAAGATGCGCGGCAAAAACTACAATTTGACCTCTATTATCTAAAAAACGCCTCTTTGGTGCTGGATCTTCGCATCATCGCCAGAACATTTGGGGCCGTCATGCATGGTGCAAGATAGCTGTGAACGCGTTGGGACAGCAACAGCACTATGATTTTCGGCAGGCGGTCGTTCGGCCTGTCGGACAATCGGCAGCGTGGATAAAAACGTTCACCGTTCTTCAGGTTCTGTTGATTGTGCCCTACGCCAGCAATGCTCTGCCTTGGGCATATAGCCATGGCATTATGCCGATTAGGCCTGCGTTTTACCTCATTTTGGTTGGAATGCTGAATTTGGTATTGGTGGGGGCTAAGAAACCGGACTTTACCATCACGGCCGGCCTATTCGTGACCATTTTGACGGCCAGGGCCCTGGATGCCGCCCTTCTTAGCAGATTCAAACATCCTGACGGCCATGATTCAGCGGTCATAAGCTTGGCGGCCGCGGTTTTCATGGCTATCGTCATTTTTTGCAGCGTTGGCATCATGAAAAAGACGACGTTTTTGCCGGCAATCATTGCATCCGCACTGACGATCGTTCTTTGTGTTGCGTCGATCCTGATTGAATGGCTTGGTTTCATCGACTTCACAACAGTTGATGGCCGATTTGCGGGCTTTGCCGGTGATCCGAATCGGGCCTGCGTTTACATGAATGTGATGTTGGGAGTTTTTATCACATTAAGTCGATCGTTCTGGGCCAACATTGCCGCCATCGGCGTTACCGCGATTGGTGTGTTGCCTACGCTAAGTCGCGGCGGAATGCTAATTCTGGCGATGATTGTTTTCGCATTTGCCCTCGCAAATCTGCAGCGTCACGGTGGAAAACTAGCGTTGATCGCAATTTTGGCGGTACCTGCAGTTTTCGCTGGAATTGGCATCCTGCAAGCCAAGGGCGCAAAAAATGGTAAGGTTGATAATAATGTGAAGGATCGGATAGGCGCCATGTTCGGAGGGGATGTTTCCGGAATGCAGTCCGACGAACGGGTGAAGGACCTTGAAGACGGATTGAATGCCGTAAGGAAATCGCCAATCTTTGGCATGGGGACAGGTGCGGGAACGGATCACTTCCAACCTCACAACCAGATTGTTAGCCTTTGGATCGATTTGGGATTGTGGGGAGCATTTCTCTACATTGCCTTTCTCCTAACGCTTTGTCTCAAAACGGCACGGTATCGACTCCGTTACGCCTGCGTTTTGATTCCGCTTGTATTTTACGTACCACTCAGCCAGGCACTGTTGGAGAACTACGCCTATTTCTATGGGTGCTCGATAGCCATCATCCTGACATCGACGCGCTTCATCGGTTTCCGGCTGCTCCGAAGTCGACCGCCGATGGATGCCTCTTCCCCCATCAATTGCTCATGATCAAGTATGTGCACATATCCTACAGCGGCGTAGGCGGGATGTCGGAGGCGGCTTTGTCGCTCGCCATGGGGGCAAGCAGAACCAATTCGGAGCACAGTTTTCTGTTTTACGGAAAAGATGATGTTGCGGAAAAATATCAAGAAAAGTGCGATCGACTCGGATTTACGCACGAATACATCCCTAAAGGCGCGAGTGTCGATTTTTGGGGCTCTGTAAAAGTGCTTCGCTACTTGAAGAAGCTGTCCCCGGATCGAATCGTCTGTCATATGACTCAACCCTTTATTGCGCTCTTTTGTTATCGGCTTGTGAACCCAAGGGTTGGGATTGTGATTGTAGAACATCACTCAAACCAGCTGAAATCCGCTCAGGATTGGGTGCTGACCGTTTTGAATCATTGGATTTGCCATCTAACCATTTACCTCACCGAAGAGTACCGGGCCACGGTAAAGCGAAGATTGGGGTCCTGCCTTCGAAACCGGAAGGTTAAGGTAGTTGGCAACGTCATCGACACGAGCAAGTTCCGACCTGTGGAAAGAAAAAGGCCGAATGAAAAAATCGTGATCGGAATGCAGGCACGCATGGTGCGAGGGAAGGATTTTGAGACCCTTCTCCGGGCGTTCGAGTTGCTGATCGAGGGGGGGCGCAATGATATTCGACTGGAATTGGCGGGTGACGGGCCGAATCGTGTTGCGCTGGAACAATTGGCCAAATACCTGGGAATCGCGGAAGAGGTGACGTTTCATGGGATGCTGGAGCAGGAATCCTTGATCGCGACCATGCAAGGTTGGGATATTATGGTATTGCTGACGGAAGGAGAGACCATGAGCCGAGCGGTTATGGAAGGTCAGGCCTTAGGGTTGCCGGTTGTGGTTAGCAATGTAACCGGAATCTCCGCGTTAATAGATCATGCGATCGATGGAATGCTTGTTTGTAACAACGATTCCTCGGAACTTGCGAAGCTACTGACGGATTTGATAGCGGCCTCAAATTTGAGATCCAATATTAGCAAAAACGCACGAATTAAGGCGGTCGAACAGTTTTCGTGTCGAACCGGTTGGGAACTCCTTTGTCAGGCAATCGCAGAAACTTTCCCTCGAAATTTGTTAGCTCAGAAGTAGTATACTTTTGGACAATTCCGCCAAGCAAATGAAATTGAAGCGATCCTTTATTGACTCCGTTGTAACGTGCCTCTCTTGGGCGGGATTACCCGGAATTCTCAGGCAATTCCAGAACGAAGAATTCTGCATTTTGATGTTACACGGTATTACCGACAGACTCTCGAGCGAGGAATCTGGAATCGGAAATACCGAGGGTCTGCACATGCACGTCCAGGATTTCGACGCGATTTGTCAGTTACTCTCCGAAAACTATCGGGTGGTGTCGCTAGGCGATGTTGTGCGGTCGATGGAAAATCGTGAAGCGCTGCCAACCGGTTCCGTGGTGATCACTTTTGACGATGGATATCGTTCCAATCAAGAACTTGGCTTCAAGGTGCTGGATAAATACGGCTTGCCCGCAACGGTCTTTTTGGCGACGAATTTTGTAGAAAATCGCGAGTGGCTATGGTGGGATCGCATTGAATTTGCGCTGGGCCATACTGACAGGAAGCATCTAAATCTGGAGATCGGCGGAATCCTCCTGGATTATCAATTTGATGGCAAGACACTCAAAAAAGAGGCCTTCCAGGCACTGTTAAAAGCGGTTAAGAGCCTTCCTCAAGAAGATATCTACGAAGTGGTCGCCCATTTGGAGGATTATCTTGGAAATTCGCTCGCAAACGCGGAAATCGTCCCTGAAATCTACAAACCGCTGACTTGGGATGGGATTCGAGAAATGCAAACGAGCGGTTTGGTGGAATTTGGCGCCCACACGCACACGCACAAGATTTTGGGACGCTGCCAAGCCGCAACCGTAAGGAACGAACTGACGACCTGTCGAGATTTGTTATCTGAACGGATTGGAGTGGAGTCTCCGCTGTTTTCTTATCCAAATGGCCACGTTGGCGATCATACGCGGGAGACCAGAAGAGCCTTAATTGATCTGGGATTCAGGTGTGGGCTGACTACCGAGACGGGATTCAATTCAATCGACTCAGATCCGTTCACGCTGAAACGGTTTAGCACAGGAAACAGCTCGCACTACGTCAATGTCGCGGCTTCCGGAACAATGCGTATTTTATTGGCCATGAACGGGGCCTTGAGGGGAAAACGGGCCGCGTAATGTCCTTAGCCGATGGGATGGAGCAATGAACGCCGGTAATTCCAGTCAAATTGAGATCGTGCACGTTATTACCGGCCTAGAGGTAGGGGGCGCGGAATCAATGCTTTGCCAATTGCTGGAGAACTGCGACCAGGTGCGCTTCAATCATACGGTGGTTTCGCTTACGGGCGAAGGAGCGCTAAGCGGGCGCGTCAGACAAACAGGAGTCGATCTGGTCAGCTTAAGGCTCAACAGTCCGGCAACTATGTTTCGTGATTTTTTTCAGCTTATCCTCGTTTTGCGAAGAAAGGAGCCTGATTTAGTTCAGACGTGGTTGGTACACGCTACTTTTTTGGGCTCGTTGGCTGGATTACTTGCCGGTGTAGGAAATATTGCGTGGGCTTTCCACAGCGGCTTCGAAAAAGGCGCCAACGTAAAGTTGAGCCTTCGATTGCTCACGCGATTGCTGGGAGCCTGCTCGGGGTGGTTGCCGGCGGAAATTATTTCCTGCGCACAGAGCGTCAAGAAGCGCTGCGTGGAACTGGGCTTTCAAAGCGACAAATTTCGGATTCTTCGCAATGGGACGGACACACGAACCTTCACGCCGCAACCAGACAGTTGCGCTGCCATTCGAAGTGAAATCGGAATTCCGCCGAACGTTCCGGTTGTTGGCATCGCCGGGCGCTTCACGCCGGAGAAAGACTACGGTCTCTTTTTCGAAAGTGCCCTAAGTTTGCAACAAACCATGCCGGAGGCCCACTTTTTGGTGTGCGGGAGCGGCACGGACAAAGGCAACGAATGCGCGATGAAGTATGTCGTGCAATCCGAACAGCCGGAAAACTTCCATCTCTTGGGGACGAGGAATGATATGCCGTTGGTATATTCCGCCATGACGATTTTTGCGTTAACATCCGCGAGCGAGGCGTTTCCATTGGTGCTTGGCGAGGCGATGGCATGTGGGATTCCCTGTGCGGCAACGCAGGTCGGAGATTGCAAAGAGATCATTGGCGACACCGGCCGAATTACCGACAGCCGAAAGCCGAATGAAATTGCCAAAATGTGGGAAAGTATGCTGCGGTTGCCGGTAGACGAATACGAACAACTATCGCGGATGGCCAGAGAAAGGATCGCCGAGAATTTCAGCATTGAAAAGTGTGTTTGGGAATATGAACGTCTCTACCGCGATTTGGCGGTTACTCCTCCGACGGCTGAGACTTTTACGAAGATTCAAAAGGTGGAAAATTGACCGCATTATGACGGAAACCTGGAAAATAGAGATCATTCGAGACGAAACTGCGTATTTCCAGCTCGCCGAGGATTGGAACGACTTTTTAGCCACAACTCGTGCAAACAGCGTTTTTCTAACTTGGGAATACCTGGCGAACTGGTGGAAGGCGTACGGGGAGCACTACGAACTGCTCGCGATCGTCGCACGTAACGCCAGCGACGAGCTAATCGGTATTGCGCCATTGATGACCGGAAGGGGACACACGTTTCCAAGAAATTCGTTCAGGCATCTGACATTCATCGGAGGTTTGGGAGATTCTTTGGCGGAATATCAAGACTTTTTGGTCGAGCCTGGTTTCGAGCAGGAATTCGTGGCAACTATTATCCGCTTACTGCTTACCGACCTCATTGATGATTGGGATTTGATTTCATTTCCGCTAATGCGCGAAACATCGTCCACCCTACCGGCGCTGGTGCAAAATCTTCCCCAGCATGGAAGTCATGTCGTTCAATTTTCCTCCAGGCCCGCGCCTTACATCGAGCTTCCAGATAGTTGGGAAGCGTTTATCCGCTCGAAATCCAAGAACTTCAAAAAACAGTTCCAAAATCAATGGAACCGGCTGCACAAGCGACACGAATTAGAGTGGTTGGAGGCCGGAACGGATCTGGACGTGAAAAGCGCCCTGGATGTCGTCAGTGAATTGAACAAAAGCCGATGGGGCAGCAAGGGCGATACCTTCAAATCCAAGCAGTTCAACGAATTTCACGAACGGCTCGCAACGAGTTTTGCGGAGAAAGAGTGGTTGTATCTGCGATTGTTAAAAATCGACGGAATGTATGCCGCAGCGCGCTACGATTTTGTTTACGACGGGAAGTTGTGGAACTATCAGAACGGCTGGCTCCCGGAATTAGGTCATCTATCATTGGGCAAGATGATGATCGGCGACTGCGTGAAATGGTGCATCGATCACGGTTACCGCGAATACGATTTTCTGGCTGGAGAGACCGCTTACAAGAAGTCGTGGGCAACTCACGTCAGGCACCTTATCACAATTGAGGTGGCCAACCCCAGCAAGCCGAAATCGCTCGCATTCCAACAATTGCGACGGGTCAAAAACGCTCTCGAAAGACGGAATTCGGCGAAAAACCAAGCTGCATAGCCGGTTACTCCGGCAATATATCGCAGCGCTTGAGAAAAGCCTCTACATCAAGCGTGCTAGGCTCCTGAAACGCGGGTTGCATCATAAAACTGTGGCCGGCCCCTGGATAAATCTTCGCGTCAAAATCGAGTCCCAATTCTTTCGCGCGCTCCACGAACGCCGTTTGGTGGGCGTAAAGATGGTCGCGGTCGCCAAACAAAATCAACGTTGGCGGGAGGGGCCGGTCGGACGACAAAAGACGCGACGCCGACATTTTTAGCGCGTCTTGCACGGGATGCAGCAACTGCCAATCACGCTCGTTGAAGAGTTCCAGGATTTTTTGAAATTTCGCGATTTCCGGCTCCTCGATCCCCTTTTCGCGCCCTAACATGGCCGCCAACTCGATCAACTTGGCGCGGTGATCCAGCGGCTTGAGGAATCCCTCCCCCGCATCGGCAACAAAACGGTCGAGCAACGGAACAAACGCGGGAGCCTCCGCCTTGGTCCGTTGCTGAAACATCGCCGCCTTCACGAACCAAATGTCGATCCCATCAAAGGCGGGGCAATATAGTACCAACACATCCGGACTGCACGAAAGCGACCGATCGTCCTGAGGGTGCTCGAAGTCGCGGTTGAGGTGCGATTGCAACGCCAGGTCGCCGCCGCCGGAGGTTCCCGTGGCCACGATTTTTTGCGGATCGATTCCCAGTTTTTCCGCATTGGCGCGCAAGTAGCGGATGGCGCTCTTGGTATCGGCCACCTGATCGCGCGGTTTCGCCGCCGCGGCGATTTCTTCCAGGCTCATCGCCGGCAAATTACCGGAATTTACCGGCGCAGTCTGCGGTTTGACGATAACCATCCCAGCCTTGCGAAAATGCTTGCGCTGCGCGGGAATTCGGCACCGAAAAATCACCAACGCCGGCCGCCGGTCGCTCGCCTTCCAGTCGTCGGGATAATAGATCGTCAAACTGCGGCGCGGTTCCTCCAGGTAGAGCATCTTGGCCGATTTCACGTTGGAATCATTCTGTGCGCGGGCAGCGCAGATGGCGAGCAGGCACAGGACGAAGGTTAGGCGGGCTGGGAACTTCATCAGGCAGCGTAGCGCATCTCTTTGCGGCGTCATCCCCAACTTGCCGGGTCACGCCAACCGCTCGCAGCGCGAATTTTGGTTGCTCAGTCCTCCGTCGCACCGAAATTCCGCGCATGAACAGGCTCCCGTCGACCCTCACCGCCACCGTTTGGCTCCTAACCGCGCTAACTTCCTCCGCCGCGCCGCAAAGCCGGCCTAACATCATCTTTTTCCTCTCTGACGACCATCGCTGGGATCGGATGGGCTGCGCCGGCCACCCTTTTTTGCAAACGCCAACCATGGACAAGCTGGCGGCGGACGGGGTGCGGTTTACCAACATGTTCGTCACCACCTCCATTTGCGCGGCCAGCCGGGCCACCCTCTTCACCGGGCTGCATGAGCGCACCCACGGCTACACTTTTGGCACGCCGCCCATTTCCGAGGAACATCGTCAGGCCAGCTACCCGGAGATGCTCAAGAACAACGGCTACTGGACGGGATTCGTCGGAAAATTTGGCGTCAGCGTAGCGGATGGCGCCGCGGGCGTGGCCAAGATGTTCGACGAATTTCACCCGCTCAACCGCGCCCCCTATCATAAAAGGATGCCCGACGGCTCAACCCGCCACGTTAGCGAAATTGCCGGCGACCGGGCGATCGATTTCCTACGCGACCGGCCGAAAGATCTACCTTTTTGCCTAAGCCTCAGCTTCAACGCGGCCCATGCCGAAGATCGCGACAAACGGCCGGGCGAGGGGCACTACCCTTGGCCCAAGGCGGTCGATGGGCTCTACGAGGATGTGGAAATCCCCGATCCGCGGCTCAGCGATCCGGAAATATATCTGGCGCACCCTAACTTCATGAAAAAATCGATGAACCGCGACCGGTTCTTCTGGCGGTGGGACAATCGCGAGAAATTCGAGACCAATTTGCGCGCCTACTACCGCATGATCACCGGTCTCGACCGCGTGATGGGCCGCGTGTTAGAGGAGGTCGAAAAATTTGGCGAGGCAGACAATACCGTGGTTATCTTTAGCGGTGACAACGGCTACTACGAGGGCCAGCGAGGTTTTGCCGGCAAATGGTCGCACTACGAGGAATCTCTGCGCGTGCCGCTCATTATCTACGATCCTCGCGCGCCCGCGGAGCAGCGCGGCGTGGTTTCGCACCCCATGGTCCTGAACCTGGACGTTGCGCCGACCATCCTGAGTTATGCCGGGCTGAGCGTTCCCAGCCACGTTCAAGGCCGCAGCCTCTTACCATTGCTGCAGGGGCAAATCCCGGCCGATTGGCGCGACGCCACGTTTTGCGAGCACCTTATGGACAACGCCAGTATCCCGAAATGGGAGGGCGTGCGCGGCTCGCGATTCGTCTACGCGCGCTACTTCGAGCAAACACCGGTTTTCGAATATTTGCACGATTTGGAGGTGGATCCGGATCAGCTCGTGAATCTGGCCACCAACCCCGAATACGAGCCGGTTTTGCGCCAAATGCGCGAGCAAACCGATGCTTTGCGCGATGCCTACGGCGGGCCCTTTGATGTGGATCGAGTTCGAGCGTGGAAGGCGGAGCAAGCGGCCAAACGTCAAGCTGCCCGAAAGCCGAAAAAATCGTGATTCGCGGCTCGGGCTCGCTCATCGCGATAGAGTTCCTCTATTCCAATCAATCGCAAAAATCTCACATCTCTTCGTGATGATGGATCTCCTAAATGCCGCGTTCTCGCCTCTCAACCTCACTTTGGCTTCTCGCAACCCTCGTTTCCGCCATTCCGTTGCAGGCTGAATCTCCGATCGGGCGGCCGGATTTGCCGAAAGCAGTCGATCATGTGCTACCAACGCACTGCTACGGCTGCCACGGGCCTAAGAAGCAAAAGGCGAAGATCCGCTTCGACACCCTGGCGAGCGATTTCATCCGCAACCGCCGCGCCGCGGAAACGTGGCACGACGCGTTGGACGCGGTTGGGCCGGATAGCATCATCGAAGCTCCGTTGTAAGGCTCTACCCAAGAAGCTCTCAAGCCATTTTTTACCCAGGAAAAGCATTTAGCATGCATGCATGTATGTTGCTAATGGGTTGATTGCGGACTTTTTAATGTAAAAATCATACTCTGCCTCAGGGATTACGTTGACATTTTCAGAGCAATAGAAATACATGCTTTGAAAGAGCAAATACCGGCCGCGCCCCCCAGGCGGGATGATGTACAGGTTTTGGTTTAGCTGGATCACTTGTGTTCAGCATTACGGCAAGTGTTGGCATTTGCGAATCTCTCGATATACTTAGGTCCAAGTAAAACACGGTCAAACCTAATCCTCCATTTACAAGATGAGCTTTCGTATTTTCAACTCCAAGGGCTTGGAGATGTTTCATTCCTTTGTGCGATGCTAGTTCACAATACTCAAATTGATCACTTGGCGTCCAACCTTTCTTATACACTTCACTAAATGCCCAGACTGCCAGCAACTCTACCTCATGGGGGCTAGCACTAGTTTTGAGGCGCTCCGTAACTCCACGATTTAGCGATCCAGTCATGTCGGGTGGAACAAAAAGTTGCAAAATAATAATCACACTAGCCCAAACTAATCCGAAGGCAATTATTCTGTTTCGAAAACGTGGAATAGATAGGTAGAGTAATAACGCCATACAGATCGTCATAGCGATCATCGCCAATTTCATTAGTCCAAAAACCCAAATTGTTTGCGTAGAATCGCTAATTCGCAATTGCTCACCCTCACGAAACGAAATCCATAACGCCACGAAATTAATGACGACTGGCGCGAGCGCCGTAAACACCGCAACAGTCAATACAGTGATCAGCATTTTTCTCCTCATAATCATCGTCGGGTATAAGGGGCGAGAGTGGAAAATTCGGCCACTGGATGCCCACCAACTCGTCGTCGCCTTCCGGCAACGGGGGCGCCTCTTGGCAAGTAGCGGGTTTTAGCGAAACCAGCGCCAAAGCGAGGCCAAGAAAGAGGGGGATCGGGCGAAATCGGGAGAGCAACATACCTTTTGGGAACTTGTTCCCAGGTTTTTTAACAGAATATGCGCTGACAAACTACCCAAATTCGTCACAAAATCCGGGAAACTGGCTCACGAACGCGGCCGAGCCACCGGCACCACGACGCGCCGGCGCTGGGGCGCTGTTGGCGGGGATCGCAACTTCTGAGGTTTGGTCGCCGGCGGAGCCCCTGCGCTTCCCGGTTGTTGAGCTGGAAAATTGCCGTTGGCCGGCTGAACCGCCCGAGCTGAGGGAGCCGAGTTGTTGGGGATCGCAGTTGTCGATCCAGGTCGAGGCGGAACGGTCCGCAGCAGCGGTGTTGCCGGTCGAATCGGCGTTCGAAGGCGCGAATTTCGATTCACCGCCGCCGATGCAGGAGGCAGGGCCGGTTGAGGAGCCGCCGCCAACAATTTTTGGTCGTAACGAATCGTCGCCTCCTTCTCGCCCTTCGCGATCTTCGCGCTGGCTGAGGTTGGATCGGGATTATTCGCCACCTCCACCAGCCGAATCCCACTTTCACCAGTCTCCTTGCCGATTTCGAAATACTCGCCGGTGGCTTTATCCAGCACCGTGACCAAAGCGGTATCGCCCATCTCAAAAATCCCTGCCAGCGCCATCTCCTCGGCAAACGACTTCACCTCCGGCTGCTCGGGAGGAGGCGGTGGCGGCGCTTCCAACTCGAATGGCGAGTTTTCCCAAACCGCCAGAGGTAACGTTCTTTGGGCGGCATCTTGGGAATCGTATCGTTTCCGGCTCCCGAATCCTCCTCCCTTTCCTGCGCCAATCCGAGCGGCATGCCCACTACGCAGAACCCCAAGCACAGAAGCAAGGCCACAACCAGCGCGATTGGCAGTTGCGGGCGGAAATTCAGCTTTTTAGCGGCCACCGGCACGTAATCACATCATTGCAGATGCGTGGGGTTGGCAAGCGAAAAGTTCTGGGTCACTTTGTTGGTGACATCGCCAATTTGGTCGCATGCATTACCGAACTCTTCGAACTGGGCCGAGATTGAAAGAGATTGCCGATGGCTCGCGATTGGTTGACCGGGACAGCAGCACGGCGGTGGGCAAGCTGTTTGCATGTTCAGTAAGATGTAGGTGAGCTTTTCCTTGTTATATAGAAAGTCGGATAGACATTCTCAATTTCAAACAAAGAACCTGCGGATCAGCGAAGTTCGATTGGGATCTGAAAGTTGTCGAGGCCGTACAAAAAAAGGAGGAGTTCGACCACCGAGAAGCTAAATTGGCTAAAATCTTTGCAAATAGCGGGTTGGCATGCCTTGCTATTGGTTGGCTTGTGGGTTCATATACCGAAAAATCGCTCCTTGCCCCATGGACAACGCGGGTTTGCTAGGTTAGGAGCAGCGTCGTGGATTTCATCACCTGGCCCGAGCTGTTTCTCTCCGTCATCGCGGTGATTTCGGTGTTTGTGGGCTTGTCAGGGGTTATGCTGGTGGTGGCCACGCAGTTGGCGGAGGAGGGACCCTGGTTTCCTCTCGGCGTGCTGGTTCCAATCGCGTTTGCGTTCCTGGGATTCCTGATTGGGGGCGCGGGTTTGGTGGCGCTGGCGGTTGTCGCGGGTTTGGTTGCGCTTGCCAGCCCTGTCAAACTGGCCGTCGACCGCCGAATCGACTGTTTGCCGGCGATCGCCACGGGTTTGGGGTTGTGCGCGATCGGCGCAATTGGCGTGGGGACGGCTGTTTACATGCACTTCGCTCATTTTGTGCGTTAGGTTGCGCCACGCGAACCGCGCGAACCGTTTGCGTTTGCCGGCGGTCTCTGCTGAAGTGCGGCATGAAGTTCCTGGTTTTTTGCTCCCTTCTTTTGCCGGCGCTGGCAGCCGCGCAGGCGAAAAGAGATCCGCCGCCCTGGCCGATCCTCAAAAACGCGCCGGATTCTGTGCCCATGCCAAACACCGCGCCCTTGGATTGGGAGGGCGATCTGGCGGTGCGAATGGTCGATGGAGTCGATCGCTTCCTCGACGCGCAAATCGCCGAATACCTGGGTTTGGGCGAAAAAGTCGCCAACGGCGCGGTTGAAACTCTCGCTAAGATGCTGGGGGTGACGCTGGATTCGCGGCCGGAGTCGAACGCTTTCGAATACGCCGATTGGTCGCCGCAACCGCGCGCCAAAACGGCGAATTTCACCGTGCGCCAGGTGCGCTGGCGTGCGTTTGGCCAAGTGGACGGGATTGGCCTGCTTTTTGAGCCAATGGACGCCGTTCCGGTGGCCGACATCATCGCGCTGCCGGACGCCGATCAGCTTCCCGAGGATTTGTGCGCTCTGCCGCCGTATCCTGAGCCGAAAACCACGCCGTTCGCGCTGGGCCTGGCGCAAGCCGGTTGCCGCGTGCTCGTGCCCCTGCTCATCGACCGCGCCGAGCACCAGTTTGGCATGTCCAACCGCGAGTGGCTGCATCGCCCGGCCTACGAGCTGGGCCGGACGCTGGCCGGCTACGAGGTGCAAAAAATTCTCGCCGCGGTGGACTGTCTGCTGGCCATGCAACGGCCGGCGACGCGAAAAATCGGGCTGGTTGGCTGGGGCGAGGGCGGGCGTCTCGCGCTTTACGCCGCGGCGTTGGATTCGCGCATCGACGGCGCGGTGGTGAGCGGCTATTTCGGCCCGCGTCAGGAGGTTTGGAACGAGCCGGCCGACCGCACGGTCTTCGGGCTGTTGCGCGATCACGCGGACTGGCAAATCGCGGCTTCCATCGCCCCGCGCAAGCTCATCGTGGAGACGGGGCACTTTCCGGCCTACGTGTTTCGGCCCGGTGAAAACGGGGAACCTCAGCGGCTCAACACGCGGGCGAAAAAACGCGGCAAACCCGGCAAATTGCTCGTGCCAAGCCAGGCTGAAGTGGAGGCGGAATTTGCGCGAGTCCCCAAGTGGGACGGTTTGGAGCTGATAACCAGCCAAACGGCGGTCACGGAGGAGGTTTGGTTGACGCTGGTTCGCCACTTTGGGGCCAAAACCCAGGTTCGCGCGGAAACTGGCGCTGCGCCGGAAGACGCCTACGTTTCGGCCGCGGCATCGTTCCCCAACGTGGAATTCATCGCCCGGCGTCACGCGGATCAGATGGCGGAGATCGTGGCGCACAATCAATGGGCGCTGACCGACGCCGATCGCCTGCGAGCCGACTACGTCGCGGGCTTGAACTTCGACGACTTGGCCGCTTACCAGGCCAGCGCCGAGCCCTTGCGCGAAAAATTCAGCCGCGAGGTGATTGGCGAGTTTTCCGCGCTCAAATCGTTGCCCGAGCCCAACCCGCGCACGCGCAAATTCCAAATCGGCCCGAAAACGGCGAGCTACGAGGTGGTCCTCGACGTCGGCCCGGACGTTTTTGCCTACGGCATCCTGACCGTGCCAAAAAATCTGGATCTGTCAGGATCGGGAGCCGCGAAGCTCCCCGCCGTCGTCTGCCAGCACGGATTGGAAGGCCGGCCACAAGACGTGGTCGGCGAGGAGGGCTACCGCGCCTACAAAGCCTTCGCCACCCGACTTGCGGAGCGCGGTTACGTCACCTTTGCCCCGCAAAACATCTACATCGGCTTCGACCGCTTCCGCATCCTGCAATTCAAGGCCAACGCCGTCGGTTGCACCCTGTTTTCGGTCATGATTCCGCAGCATCGCCAAATTACCGCGTGGCTGGCGGACCTGCCCTTCGTCGATGCGGGAAAAATCGCGTTTTACGGGCTGAGTTACGGCGGAAAATCGGCCATGCGCATCCCGCCGCTGGTGGAGCGCTACTGCCTCTCCATCTGCAGCGCGGATTTCAACGAGTGGATCTGGAAAAACGCCGCCACGGACCAAAAATCGCTGCGCTACAGCTACGCAAACAAGGGTGAGTTCGAGATTTTTGAGTTCGACCTGGGCAACACCTTCAACTACTCCGAAATGGCGGCGCTGATCTGCCCGCGCCCCTTCATGGTGGAGCGCGGCCACTTTGACGGCGTGGCTCCGGACGGCCGGGTGGGCATGGAGTTCGCCCGCGTCCGCCATCTTTACGCCGCCAAGCTGGGAATTGGCGATCGCTGCGAAATCGAGTGGTTCGTCGGGCCCCACACCATCAACGGCCAGGGAACGTTCGACTTTTTGGATCGGCATTTGCGCTAAATTCGCGCAAAGT
Source organism: Verrucomicrobiales bacterium (assembly GCA_965224535.1). Lineage (GTDB taxonomy): Bacteria > Verrucomicrobiota > Verrucomicrobiia > Verrucomicrobiales > DEV007 > JBCDHN01. The sequence continues at coordinate 2,704 of CBDCZR010000038.1, read as the reverse complement.
CAGGCTTTTTTCAGCAACACGGAGTCCAACACGAACTCGCCCACCAGCACGTCGCTCAAAATCACCGTGGAACTGTTTTCCTGCACGTAGCCGCGCTGTCGCAACAGGCCCAGGGCCTCGTCAATCAACGCTTTGGCCTCCTGCTCCAGATTCATGGTGAAAGGGACGACGGCCCGGTTGAGATGCAGGGCCTGGCAGACCTTGGGATCGCCGGTAAACGCGAAAATCGGCGCTTTTTCCGGCCGCATGTGAGCCACGTAATTGGCCATGACGCCGCGCGCGGTAAACACCACGATAGCGGCGTCTTCCAGGGAATTTGCCAGGACCACCGCCGATTTCACGGTCTTCTGCTTGTCGGTCTTCAGCTCGGCGTTGAGGTGGTAGTTGGCGCCGGGCTCGCGTTCCATGCGGCGGGCGATGCGGTCGAAGGTTTCGACGCTTTTGACCGGGTAACTGCCGACGCTGGTTTCGCCGCTGAGCATGATGGCGTCGGCCTGCTCGAAAACGGCGTTGGCAACGTCGGTAACCTCAGCGCGCGTCGGAACAGGGGTCTCGATCATGCTTTCGAGCATGTGAGTGGCGACGATGACTTTGCGGCCCAACTCGGCGCAGCGCTTGAGGATGGCGCGCTGGATGATGGGCAGCTCTTCGACGTGAACTTCGATGCCCAAATCACCGCGGGCGACCATCACCGCGTCGGCAGCCAGGATGATTTCGTCAATCTTGCGCACGGCCTCCTGATCCTCAATTTTGGCGACGATTTTAGCCCGAAAATCGCGTTCCTCCATCGATTTGCGAAGAATTTGCACCGCCTCGGCATCGCGGACGAAACTCAGGGCAACGAAGTCCACGTCCAACTCCGCGGCCAGGGCAATATCCTTCTGATCCTTGCTCGTGAGAGCCGGCAAGTTGACGCGCACGCCCGGAAGATTGACGTGGCGGCGGCTGGAGAGTTCGCCGCCGGTCAGGGCCTCGCAAATGAGGCGTTTGGGGCGAATTTCCAGGATTTTCAGGTGAATCACGCCGTTATCGACCAGCATGGTATCGCCCACCTTCACGTCGTCCATCAAACCGGGGTAATTCACCGTGGTGGAGCGCTCCAACTCGGCGTTGCTCTCCGGTTGGCGGATTTCCAGCCGGTCGCCGGGCTCCAGGTGGATGGGCGCCGGCAGCGTGCCCGTGCGGATGGAGGGGCCCTGCAGGTCCATGAGCACGGCTACGCCCGTTTCCAGCTGCCGGGATTGCGCGCGAATGTCGGCCACGACCTGGCGAACCCAATCGTGCTGGGCATGGCTCATGTTGAGCCGAAAAATGTTGGCTCCGGCCTGGATCAGGCGGCCGATCGTTTCCGGTGAATCGGTCGCGGGGCCAAGCGTGGCGATGATTTTGGTTTTGCGAAGCATTTCGCCACGAGGGTAAGGGGAAAATCGAGCCTCGCAAGGGTTTGCCCGATTTGCGTCCTGTCCGCTTCCATTCGCGATTTTCGCTTCAAGCGACCAACCCATGATCCACGAGGGATCACGCTGCTTTCTCTCGGTTAGGTGGAGTTAGATCCAATTTTTGCCGGATTCGCCCCCACGTTGTTTTTGGACAGAAACGCGGTTGGGTTGTGCTGCCGTTGGTCTTCGGGATCGGCCATGATTCGCTTCCAAGTGCCGTCGGGCAGTTGTTCGAGCTTCCAGACGCGCTCGGCGGGCTTTTCACCTCGATGAATGGCTAGCGCTTCCTGCTCCATCGCCTCCAGTTCCTTTTTAGTTGGAGATGAAAGACGCCTCCGCAAGCAGCCGAACCACCCTCGTAACGCGCGGTACGCGGGCTGATTCCTATCGCGATGGCGACTGAAAGCTGATTCTCGGTCCCGGCAGAGGCAATTCCGGCCGATTTTCACAGAGCCGAGATCCGAGAAATCACGCCGAGCTGGAATCCGCCGAACTATACCATCTCCACAACGATCCTGGCGAAACCACTAACACTAACCTCGCCACCGAGAAACCGGACGTGCTTCGAAAGATGCTTGCCGCCTACAAGCAAGCAATCCTTGCCGACGGACGCTCGACGCCGGGACCAAAGCTCGCGAACGACCGCGAGATCAAAGCGATTCGCCCCGCCCGCTTTTGTTTTGGGGGAAGAAATAGGACGCATAGCCTCCTAACCATTCGTGAAGGTGAATATCTCCTTTCCGCTTCAAAAATGGCAGCGAAGATTTCGTAACTTCGCAAGAGAGGGCGCAATCCTGAAGCGCGCCTCGCTTCGGTTCAAACTCGGTGAAGGTGGAAATTAACTTCAAATCCGAAACTTGACGAAACCCAGCCCGGAAAGTCCAGTGGACACATGGCCGCAGCAACCTCAGCCATCGTCGAAGATGTCCTCTTTGCCTACGGTTCCCTGAAATTACAGTCGCATCCTGAACTTCCTCCCAGTCCTGAGAGAGTGAAACTGGAATGTCTCCCTGAGTCGGAAAGTTCCGGCAGCGAACCTGGCCAAAGCCGGCCGGTAATTGAAGAAGCAATGCCATCCGCCTGGACCGATTTGCCACTTAACGGCTCCTCGGCCCCCGTTAAAACTAATTCCGCGCCCTTTTGGGCGGCAACGGAGCAATCCCCTGATTCGTCTTTCAGAGTGACCGGGATCTGTTCGCCCAAAAGCATCCCAGTTAGGAATCGTTTTGATTCAGCCCGCGATGAACTGATGGCGCAAGCCATCC
>CBDCZR010000037.1:0-26151 GCA_965224535.1 Verrucomicrobiales bacterium | reverse complement strand
CAGCTCCTTTTCGCTGCGGGCGATGATGACGTGCGGCTGGATGCCGATTTCCCGCAGTTTGGCCACGCTCTGCTGGGTGGGCTTGGTTTTCAGCTCTCCGGCCGCCGTAATGTAGGGCACCAACGTCACGTGGATGAAGAGCACGTTTTCCTCCCCAACATCCTGGGAAAACTGACGCAGCGCCTCCAAAAACGGCAAACCCTCGATGTCGCCAACCGTTCCGCCGATTTCGGTGATGATGACGTCGCCGCCCATTTTTTTTGCCACCTCGCAGATGCGATTTTTGATCTCATCGGTCACGTGGGGGATGACTTGGACGGTTTTGCCCAGGTACTTGCCGCGCCGCTCGTTTTTGATGACGGTCTCGTAAACCTGGCCGCTGGTCAGATTGTTCAGTTGGCTTGGCACGCAGGAGGTGAAAGCGCTCGTAGTGGCCCAAATCCAGGTCGGTCTCCGCGCCATCGTCCAGCACGTAAACTTCCCCGTGCTCGTAGGGGTTCATCGTGCCGGGATCCACGTTGAGGTAGGGATCGAATTTTTGCAGGATGACCTTGAGCCCCCGATGTTCGAGCAAGGTGCCCAACGACGCCGCGGCCAGCCCTTTGCCAAGGGAGCTAACGACGCCGCCTGTGAAGAAAATGTATTTCATCGGGGAAAAAGTTTTGGCCGATTGGCGCGAGATGGCGTCCATCGCGGCGTCAAACTTGATTTTGCCGCTTCAACGTATGTCCTAGCGCTGTTCGAACATTGCGCGGACTATCCGCGGTTGATCGGGAGTGTCAACGGTAGGTGATTGGCAAAGCGCAGGAGGCGCAGGAGGTTGGAATCAGAAAATCCAGTTGACAAATAGTTTTGCTGAAAACTATTTGATCGAAATTTATGGCGATGATGTTCCTCCCATGGCGCGTCTCGCCGAGGGTGCACGAGCCAGAAAACTAACCAACTCTTCCCAAACAGCACCAGACCCATGACCTTCATGAAACGCCTCGTTTTTGCGATCCTCATCCTCACCGGCGCAGCTCGCGCGCAGGAGGATTTCGACTCCACCATCGCGCCGTTTCTCAAGCAGCACTGCATCGCCTGCCACGGCCCCAAAAAGCAGAAAGCCAAGCTCATGCTGCACAAAATGAGCGGCAACGTCTCCGCGTCCGACGCGCAAGTCTGGGAGGCCGTCCTAACCGAACTGCAAGACCACAACATGCCGCCGGAGGACGAGCCGCAGCCTTCCGCAAGCGACGTCGCCACGGTCACTGCGTGGATTCGCGCCCAGCTGGATGCGGCTAACGAAAGGGCTATCGCGGCGCACGACATGATCTACCCGGAAAACGGCAACCTCGTGCCGCATGACCTTCTGTTCGCCCCCGCAACGCAGGCCAAACCCGCGACGCCGGCCCGCATTTGGCGCGTTCGGCCGAGCATCTACGAATCGTTCGTCCAGCACGCTTCGCGCGAGCCGTTCAACCATCCGTTTCGCCGTGAGAAGCTGTATTCCACGCCGTGGGGGCTGGAGGGGCGAGGGGTTCAAGGACTACGCCGCGCTCTACTGGATCGGCGAGGCGGAAACGGAGCTGCTCATTGCCAACGCCATGCGCGGCGCGCAGATGATGAGCCGCAAACGCGCCAGTTTCCGCAAGGAATCGCGGCCGTTCCAGGATTTCCTGCGTTTGCGTGGCGAACCCGGCGACGACGCCCTAACCCAGGTGATAAGCGCCGCGTTCGACCAGGTTTTGCGCCGCGCGCCGGATGAGGACGAGCAACAGCGTTACGCGGTGTTTTTGCGCAAAAATGTGGCTGAGTTAGGGCGGGAGAAGGGCTTGCAAACCACGTTGGCGGCGCTCTTGCTGCATCCCAAGGCGATGTTTCGCTTCGAAATGGGAACGGGCCGGCCGGATGCTGGTGGGCGTGTTAGGCTCGCGCCCGTGGAGTTGGCTTACGCGATCGCCTACGCCCTCACCGATGAAGCGCCGGATGAGGATTTGCGCGCCGCAGCGCAAAACGGAGGGCTCGATTCGGCGGCGGGGATTCGCGAACAGGTCTTGCGGATTCTGCGCGCTCAGCACGTTGGTTTGGAGGAAAGCTACCGCTCGTTCAATGTCGGCCGAAGGGCGAAAGCGCCCATCCTGCGATTTTTCCAGGAATATTTTGGCTATGGCAGGGCTGCGCAGATTTTCAAGGATGAGTCGACCCGGCGCCAGGCGGGAATCGCCGGCAGCTACAGCCCCGGTTCGCTGGTCAACGACACCAACCTGCTAGTCCTCCACGTTTTGAAGCAGGACCGCGATGTCCTGCGCGAATTGCTAACCACGGACCTGAGCTTCGTCTCCACCGGCCAGGGGCGCTGGAACAACCTGGCCGACCTGCGAAAACGCGCTGCGAAATCCGGCAACACCGGCCGCATCACGCCGTTTAGCGACAAGCGCAACCGCATCAACCAGCACTACAACATCGAGCCGAGCGAGTGGCGCGAAGAGATGCCCTTCCCTCTCGATAAAACCCAGCGCGCCGGCGTTTTGACCCAGCCGGCCTGGCTCATCGCGCACTCCACCAACTTCGAAAACGACGCCATCCGCCGCGGCAAATGGATTCGCGAACGGCTCCTCGGCGGCACTATCCCTAACACACCCATCACCGTCGATGCGCAGCTTCCCGACGACGAAACGCAGACGCTGCGGGAGAGGATGCGCGTTACCCGCGAGGCGTTTTGCTGGAAGTGTCACCAGCGCATGGATCCCCTGGGTTTCGCCTTCGAAAGCTACGATCACTTCGGCCGTTACCGCGAAACGGAGAGGGGCAAACCGGCCGATTCCAGCGGCTTGGTGCAATTTAGCGGCGATCCCGCGATTGAAGGCCCGGTCAACGACGCGGTCGAGTTGATGCGCAAGTTAGGGTCCTCGCGCCGGGTGCAGCAGGTGTTTGTGCGCCACGTTTTCCGTTTTTTCCTCGGCCGCAACGAGACGCCGGCCGATGCCCCAACATTGATCGCCGCCGACCGCGCATACGCCGAAAGCGGCGGCAGCATGCGCGAGCTGATCGCCGCCATCGTGGCTTCGGATTCCTTCGTTTACCGCGTTCCCGCAAAACCTGACAAACCCACAAATTCGCCATGAATCCAACTCGCCGATCCGTCCTCAAGGGCATGAGCCTGGGCGCGGGCAGCGTCGTGCTACCCGCGATGCTGAGCCAAATTCACGCTCAAACCAACGCGGCCACGATGCCGAAACGCTTCGTGTTCGTCCTGCAAAACAACGGCTTCCAACCCTGGGCCGTGCTGCCCAAGGGCGAGACCTGGGAGCGCGCCAACAGCCCCGCCAAAGTCATCGACCGCTCCCTGGCCGGCTTGGAGCTGTCCGAGGATCTTTCGCCCCTAACACCACACAAAAAGCGCGTCACCATCTTGCAGCGGCTTCAGGGCAAACACGTCAAACCCTTTCACGGCGGCGGCTACGGCGCGTTGTCCGGCGTGGCGAAAAATTCACGACCGGGCGCAGCGACCATCGACGGCGCGCTGGCGGCGGAATTTCCCGGCGTCTTTCCCATCGTGGGCCTGGGATTGGCCGCGGCGGAGAACAACAACACCGGCACGGTTTACATTTGCTCCGCCTGGGGCCCTAACATGCCTATCGCGACGCAGGCCAACCCGGAAATCGCGTTTCGCCAGCTTTTCGGCAGCGTCGCCGGCGGCAACGCGCGGACGGATTTCAACGCGCGCAGCAACCTGCTGGATTTCATGAAGGACGACGTGCGCCGCGTGCGTGGCGAGCTTGTTGGGCAGGAGCGCGACAAGTTCGACCACTACCTCAACGCGTTTGAGTCGATGAGCGCCCGCCAATCCAAGCTCGCCGAGATGTCCGGCGATTTGCAGCAACACTTGCCCGAAACCGGCGAGAAACTGACCTCGCCGAACGAAAAGGTGCGCCTGGAAATGCAGTTTGAGCTGGCCGGCGCCGCCTTGATCTCCGGCCTAACCAACGTGGTGACAATCTGCTCCGGCCTGTGCAATCCCAACGGCACGATGCGCGGCATGGGCGTGAACATCGGCCTGCACCAGGTCGGTCATCGCGAAAGCGACGGCGAACGCGGCTACCGCGAGCTCTACACCTCGCTGCGCCGGCAACACCTAGAATTCGTCGCCGCCTTGGTGGCTCGGTTAGAGTCGATCCCCGAGGGTGGCGGCACGATGATGGACAACACCGTCATCGTCTACACCTCCGATGCCGCGGAGACGCATCACTCCAGCGGCAACGAATGGCCCTTCGTGCTCATCGGCGATTTGGGCGGCAAACTGCGCGCCGGGCGATTCCTCGAATTTCCGGCGTTCGGCGAAAAAGGGAACCGCTCCATCAACGCGCTCTACTGCACGCTGCTGCACGCCGCGGGCCGGCCACGCGTGCACTTTAACCTGGAAGGCGCGACGCGCGAGGTGGATGTGTTAGGGCCGATTGGGGAGTTGTTAGGGTAGAACCTCGGCAACCATGAAAACGCTCCCGGCATCCCACATCACAATCCTGATTTGCGCCACCTCAAGCTCTCTCGCGCTGGCGCAAACGCCTGCCGACAGCGGCTGGAGCCAATGGCGCGGACCGAAGGGTGACGGCGTTTTCGAGGAACGCGAATGGTCGGCCGATTGGCCCAAAGACGGTCCCCGGATCCTTTGGCAAACCGAGGTCAAACACGCGGCCGGCGGACAACAACGACGGGCTCCTCCACGGTCGCGGTCGTGGGTAACGGCGTCTTTGTGGTGGGGACGGATTGCGTGCGGCGTCTGGACGTGGAGACCGGCCAGGAGGTGTGGAAAACGCCGTTCGTCGCCTCGCATTCGACGCCCGCGGTAAAAGACGGCCGCGTTTACGCCTACGGCACGCAGGGGCGTCTGCTCTGCCTGAATGCGGAAACCGGTGAGGTCGTCTGGGAACGCGAAATGCACGAAGGCGGCAGCCGAAAACGAGGCCCGAAGAAGTCCGGCGCCTACGGCTACGCGGCCTCGCCGGTCATCGTGGGTGAACTGCTTGTGGTCTCCGCACGGTTGGATGGCGGGGCGTTGGTTGCCCTGGATGCTAAGACAGGAGAAGACCGTTGGAAGGCCCATCACAAAAGCCACGCGAACTACGCGATGTGGTCGACGCCGGTTCTGGCCACGATCGAAAACCGGCCCACCATCGTGTGGGTGCCGGGCCCTTCGCTGGTGGGGTTGGATCCCAAGGATGGCGCCACGATTTGGAAATACGAGATTCCGGAGGAAAACGGCAAAGCCGGCTGCGTAGCGGCCACGCCCGTTGTTTGGGAGAACCGGGTTATCGCGCAGTATCATCCGCCGCACGCACGCGGCTACACCTTTTGCCTGGAGGTTGAGAGCGGCAAGGCTGAGGTCGCTTGGGAATCGCGAAATTTGGCGAACTGGTATCTTAGCTGCGTGGGTTACCGCGGCCGCCTCTACGGCGTCGATCAAGCGCCGCGCGGCCGGCCTAAGGACATGGGCGCCCTGCAATGCTACGACATTGCCAGCGGGAAATTGCTCTGGTCGGTCAACGGATTTGGTCAGGACGGCAGCAAGTCGGTTCGGCGAACTCGCACCAACGCGCCGACAGGGGCGTTCATCATCGCCGACGGCAAGATGATTTCCTGGGCCGCAGAATTGGTCGTCGCCCGCGTCTCGGCAAACGGCCACGAGCTTCTCGCATCGGCCAAGATCGACTACGGCGGCTATCGGGCGATTCCGGTTCTCGCCGATGGCCGGTTGTTTCTGCGCACCAAGGCCGGGCAGTTGATTTGTGTTGATGTTAGGGCCGGGAATTCAAACTGAAATCGTCATCCCCATGATTGCACACCACATCCGCAACCTGCGTATTCTCGGCGCAACCGCGCTAGTCTTCGCCGCCATTCCCGGCTTTGCCGCGGACACGCCGTCCGCCTACAAGACCGAGCACGAACAGGCTGCGCAGGCCCTGAAATCCGGCGATTGGGACGCCGCCGCCGGGTTTTACCGCGAAATTCTGGACGCCGGTCCCAAAGATTCGCTCGCGCCAAACGCACAGCTCGGCCTGGCCCAAGCGCTGAAGGGCGCGGGCCGGCACGACGACGCGATTGCTGCGTTCGAGGCATTGCTCGCGATGGTGGACGCTCACCAGTACAGCGGCCAACAACCGCGTCCGGCCTGGCAATTCGCCGCCAACCGCGGTATCGCCGGCGTTCTGGATAAAACGCAGGATTTCGCCAAAGCCGCGGATTTTTACCTGCAAGCCGCAAGCGCGCTGGACGGCAAGCGACACGCCATCATTTGGCAAACGCGGGCCAAAACCGATGCCGCGTATTGCCGCCACCAAGCCGGAAAATCCGCGGAGGCCATAGCGTTGCTGCGCTCTACCGCGGACTCCCTCCGAGCACTTGAGCTAGCCGGAGCTGGGGCCTTTGTTAGGGCGAATTTGGCTTCGCTCCATCGCCAGACCGGCGATGCGGATCGGGCCAGTGCTGTACTGGCCGAAATTGAGGGCGATTCTCGTCTCGACCAGCGTCAACAGGCAGCCGCCGCAGCCGTGGCGGCGGGACGGACTTTCCAACCCGCGCCCGCAACAGGCAAGCTGCGCACGCGCCGAACGCCCGGCTACCTGACGATGCAATCCGAGGGGCGATTCGGGATTCGTATCGCGTTCTACCCCACGGGCCAGATTTTCGTAGCCGGCACGTTCGACCTGCAGACCGAAGACCCGCTCACCGTGCGGCTTTACGAGCTGAGCTACTACACGGTCAAAAATACCCAAGTGAACTGGGCAGAGACGGTGGAAGGCGCCTCGCGAATGACGGGTGAAGGCGGCCGGCCCTACCCTACGCCGTTCCTGCTCAGCCGCAGCAACGACATCCCCTCGTTCCAGACCTCGATGCCGGACGACATCCTGACATGCATCCCAACCCAGCGAAAAACCAACACCTTCATCAACAACGAATTCCCCTTCTCCTGGCGGCGGGCGCCGATCAAGTTCTCCGCCGATCCCGAGGCGGAGACGGCCCATTTCTACCTGCAAATGCGCGTCTATCCGCGCGACCTGGATTCCTTCGAAGCGGCGGCGGCTTACGTCGCTGATTACCAAACGCCGGCCCGGTTGGCGGTGCAGGGCGGCGTTGTCGTGACCGATGACGCGGGCGATCGCAACGGCGACGGCTATAACGAGGCGGAGGGTTGTTACGTGGTGAAAGCGGACGGTCGCGCTACCCTGAGCGTGACGCTGGAAACGGCTGGTTTGAAGCGGTTTCAGCCTGCGATCAAGATTTTGGGTTGGCGCGGCGCGGCACCCCAAACAGTGAAAATCAGCGGCGCTGATTCGCAGGCGTGGAATGCTTCAAAAACTGGAAACAACACCTTGGTTATGCAGCTACTGGACGTGTTCGAGTCGCCAACGGTGAGCATGAAACTTGAGCCAGCGGATTGATGGACTTCCACGATCACCTTCGCGTTCCAAGTCCGCTCACGCCGCGCCGGGAAACAACGCGCGAATCGGTTTGCCGGTGGCGATCGGAAATGGCCGGCCCAGCGGATCGCGGATCTCATGCTCGTGGTCGAGGCCAAAGCGCCAGAACACCGTAGCCGCCAAATCGCCGGGCGTGACCGGATCCGAATCCGGATAGGCTCCGATCCGATCGCTGGATCCGTGGACGGAGCCTCCTGCGACGCAGTCCACAGTCTTTCGGGGTGAGCGTTATCTTCGACAAACTATGACCGCCTTCGATACTTTTGCGAGCCCGTTTCGCTTCACGATCATGCCAGTCGTTTAATCCCTCAACCGGCGGGGACGAATTCACCGCTTCGGATTCGCTTTCCAAAACTCCCAGGGCAACCGCAACCCCTCGAAATCGCGGCAGATCTTGCCGAAAAGCAGCGCTCCGGTAGAAAAAACTGTTGCCCAGCATGTAACCGCCGCCCACGATCCTGTAAAGGGTACCGCAGCGCCGATCGCCATCCGAATTTCAGCGATTGATCCGCAACCTCCCCCACCCTTTCTGGTTTTTATCCCTGTGGCTCAGCCGAATGCAGAAATGAAGCCCCATTTCCTGCCCGTCACGAGTCGCCCTCGGTATTCCCATGCTGGACGCGATGAATCCCGCGGCGTTCGCCAATCAGACCGCCTCCAGCCTCGCCGAAACGCATCCTCGCCAACTGCACCACCAAAGGCCTGCACGCGCCGCTGCTGTTTCCCGATACGGCGGGAGGCGACTACGAATCGCGACGCGGAATCTTTACCTTCACGCCGGGTTAGGTCGATGTTGGTTTTTTGGAAAAATTGCTCTCTTTTGATTTTGCTAGTGGTTGGTTTAGTTTTCTTGGGAATGGTTCGGAGTGAATCATCGCCCGGGAAATCAAAACTCAAACCTATCCCTGACAAGCTTGTCGTATTGACCTTTGATGATTCCGTGAAGTCGCATGCCACATTTGTTGCGCCACTTCTCAAGAAGTATGGGTTTGGAGCTACCTTCTATATCACAGAGGGGTTTGATTTTTCTACGAATAAGAATAGTTACATGACTTGGGAGGAGATTGTACAGCTGCATAAGGATGGGTTTGAAATCGGAAATCACACCCATGATCACAAACCGGTGAACAAGCAAGAGATCGGGCATTTGAAAACTCAATTGAACATGATTGATCAACGTTGTGAGAAATTTGAAATTCCGAAGCCGATTACTTATGCCTATCCAGGAAATGTTTTTGCGATTGAAGCGTTGCCCGTGTTAGAACGAGCGGGTATCAAATTCGCAAGGAGAGGCGGTATGCCTGAGTATCCAAGGGATGGAGGGATGGGGCCTGCCTATGAACCGGTTGTGGATCATCCGCTTTTGATTCCTTCCACAGGAAATGCGAGACCAGACTGGACGTTGGAAGACTTTAAAAGAGCAGCTGAAAAAGCAAAAGACGGTAAAATCTGCGTGATGCAGTTTCATGGAGTGCCGGATAAGGAGCATCCCTGGGTGCATACGCCACCAAAGCGATTCGAAGAATACATGCAGTATCTTCATAACAACAAATATATCGTCATAGCATTGAGAGACCTGGCGGAATATGTAGACCCAGACGAAATGCCCGATAGGCCTCTGAAAATTATTCAAGAAAGACAAAAAGCCCTTGAGTAAATTCAGCCTCCAACCAAACCGAGGCGGCAAGCGACGGGAGAGAGGTAACCGCCCTACTTTAGCCTACTCTGGAACGTGGTGGCCGCCGATTTCTATGCCCTCATCACCTTCGTCCGTGCTCAAGCCGATAGGAACCAGGGGTTTGGCCAAATCGTTTCTTGAACGCTCGGTGAAAACTTTCGATGTTTTGAAATCCACTCTCCATGGCGATCTTTTTCACCACTTCATCGGTATAGGTTAACCGGTCGCAGGCACGGTTTAGCCGCAGCCGCTGAATCTCCGCAGCGGGACTCCGGCCAATCTCGGACCGGAATTTCTTCTCCAGAGATCGGCGAGAGACTCCCGTGTGTCCGGCGAGATCATCGACTTGAATGATCTCTTCCAGGTGCTCGCGGATGAACGCCGCCGCCGCCAGCACCGCTGGGTCGCTCGTCGCCAGGGCATCGGTCGATTCGCGTTCCACCACGCCAAGCGGCGGAATGCGAATCCGCGTTTTTTTGCTGAGTCGACCGCGCATCAGGCGTTCCAGCATCTCCGCGCCGCGATAACCGAAGGTCACGAAGTCCGGCGCCACGCTCGAAATCGAGGGGGAGATAATTTCGTCGAGCATGGGGTCATTGTCCACTCCTAACAAAGCCACATCATCCGGGATGCGCAGACTTGAGCCCTCGAGCGCTGACACCACTTCGCGGGCGCGATGATCGTTGCAGGCGAACAGCCCCAGAGGACGGGGCAGAGTTTCGATCCATTCGGCCAAATGATCCTGACAGACGTGCCAATCCGGCGTCTTCGGCCAAGTGTATACCGCCACCCTTCCGGGCCATTTCGACACCGCTTCGCGAAACGCTTTCAGCCGGAGCTTTTCCCATTCCGCAGTCCAGGGATTGACCGGCCCCCATCCACAAAACGCAAAGTTACGATACCCTCGCTCGCTGAGGTGCTCGCCTGCAAGCCGTCCGATGGCGGCGTGATCATTGGCGATGGACCAGGGAAAAAGATCGGGAATGACATAGCCGAGATCGATCGCCGGAATCCCCGAATCCAGCACTCGATCAGCAAATTCCCGGGTGTGCACCCTGACCAGCATGCCATCCAGCGCCCAGCGGTCGAGGTAGCGCAGCGATCCGTCGAAGCCGGTCGGCTCCAGCAACAGATTCCAGTTTCCCGCCTCGCGGGCAAAGTTGGAGATGCCGCGTAGCAAACCTCGTCCGAACGAGGTGGAGGTTTCGATAAGCAGGCCGATGCGTTTTCCGTGGTTCTTTCGCGGCATGACGATCAAGCTTTCACGCCCTGCACCTCTGCGCAATCGCTCACTCCAGGCCGATCACGTTTCGCAATCGCTCTCTCGCCTCCGGTGTTTCAACGCGAATCTTTGCCTTCGCGCCGGTCAGGTCGTTGTTGCGATAGGTGAAGTCTTCGATGTATCCGGCGGGTCCCAAATTGCCGGCATTGAGTTCGGTCACGTTCAGGATCGCAGCGGTCACCGTGCTTTTGTTGTTCTCGAAAATGTGTCCTTGGTTCATGTAGTCAAAATCAAGGCGACGTTTCGTTTCTGAAAAAACGCGGACGTTTTCCACCGTGTTGTCGCTTACTCGAACATTGCCGGTCGGGTAGCGGTGCGGCCAATTGTGGGGAACCAGCCGGCGAATCTCACAAAGAGCCGCAGGTTACGGCATTGATTATGCGTCGCCAGGGTGGCTGAGTAGTTCCCGGCGATCGCGCGCCCCCTGTTGGCATTCGCCCCTTCGAAATTGTTTCCCGTGAAAACGATATATCGGTTCACTCTCAGCAGCGGAGACCACATGTTTTTGGCGATGTTCATATCGCTGTTGCGCAGACCGCTGATGTGCGCGGAGGTGATCTCCGGTCCGAAGTAACAGTCGAGGACGCCGCCGTTGAAGACTCCGTCGGTGAGGACGCCCAGAATTCCCGACTCGAATCGGCAATTCCGAATCCAGAAATTATCCGGGTGAACCGACTTTTTCGACATAGTTTGGCGAATCAGAATTATATACATGATCTTTCCACCATTCCTCGACCGGCTGACCGAGACGAAATGGCGAATGCGGCACACCGTCGGCGGGAATGCTGCGTTTGATGACGAAATTCGCCTCCACCGCCGGACCCGGACGGTAGCCATCGTGAAAAACCTTCGCCTTGAGCCGGCAACCGTTGGCGATGCGGACCGGCACGTCGGCAGGCATGGAAAAGAAAGAGGGCTCGGTGCCGTCGATCGTGATTCGGATCGTCCCTCCCGGCAGATCAGTCTTCAGCGTCACCCAGGTCGTTTCGTCAAAAGTGCCGCCACTGGTTTCCAGAATCGGGGCGGGTGTCGTCGGCGCTTTTCCATCTGCGGGAGCGAGCGAAGGATCATCGACCCGGGCTGTTTTTCCCTCCGCCAGATCACTCGCAATCGTGACCGTAATGTAGCGAAACTTTTCCGGTGTGCGAAAATTGAGTGTTACCTCCCGCCACTCATCGCTGTCTCCTTTGGCATCAACTTCGCCCAGCGGTTTGTTGCGGTCGGCGAAGGCCTGCAATTTCAAACCGTCACCCGTCCCGCGCCGAAAAACGCGAAACACATAGTCGGTATTTGGGAGCAATGTCAGGGTCTGACTGGCATTGCCTTTGCCAGTTAGTTTCATCGTGCAATCGCCGCTACGAGCCCTGGCTTCCGTATCCCGGCCCGCGTTGTCCCGGCAGCTCCAAACGGACGGTTGATGCTGTCGCTGAACGTGAGCAAATGCCTCGAAGGAACGATTGTGCAGTAGATTCGGGAAGTCGCGATATCCGGCTGGATCGACGAGAATCTCTGGAGAAGCCCCATGAGCGAAGGCGGCCGCAAAGACAAGAATTGATGTAATTGTTAGAGTAACGATCTGTTTCATGGCGTGTTTGGATTTGGCGCAACGTGCTTCCGCACCCCAATCGAAACAAGTGGCGCAACGCGTCAAATCATTGACAAATTGCGCAAAAAAAAAAAAAAGAGGGGTACCGCAGGAATGATTTTTCTCCTTTCCAGTTAGAGTTAATTACGCCACAACTCATAAAATTTTCCCTTTTGTGGCGGAAATGAATTCCAGACATGGCCGCCAGACCGAAATCGATCGCAGATTTGCCTTTCGTGGTTCGCCGCAACGCGTGTCAGCGACTGCAGGGCGCTCTGGACTCCGGGAAACCCGAACTGATCGCCGTGGTGGGTCGGCGCCGGGTGGGCAAGACCTACCTGATCCGGCATTTCCTGGCGGCCCACATGTGCTTCGAACTCAGTGGCTCGCGCGACGCCGCAATGAGCGAACAACTGGGCAACTTCGCCACCGCTCTTGGAGAGCAGTTGCGGATTCGGCCGGAACACCCGAAGAACTGGCCCGCGGCATTCCAGGATCTGATCCGCTACCTGGAACCGCTCCTGAAGAAGAAGGGACGGCGCGTGATTTTTTTTTCGACGAACTGCCCTGGCTGGCGGGGCGCAATTCCCGCTTTCTCAGCGCCTTTGAATTCTTCTGGAACCAGTGGGCTTCCCGGCAGCCGAACCTCGTCGTGGTCGTCTGTGGATCGGCGGCTTCGTGGATGATCACCAAAGTGCTCAACAACCGGGGCGGACTGCACAATCGCGTTACCCAGCGTATTCACCTGCATCCTTTCACCCTCGCCGAGACAAAGCAATACCTCGAACTGCACAAGCTATCCTTTACCCAGGGTCAGGTCGCCGAACTGTACATGATGACCGGTGGCGTTCCCTATTACCTGAGCCTAATCCGGCGCGGCCAGTCAGTCGCACAGGCCATTCAGCATCTCATCTTTGCGGACGACGCTCCGCTTCGGAACGAGTTCGAGGAACTCTACGCTTCGCTCTTCGATCACCACGAGCGGCATCTCAAAGTCATCGAAGCTCTCGGCAAAAAGCTCTGTGGTCTGTCCCGGAAAGAGCTGGTCGCCGCGACCGGCTTTCCCTCCGGCGGAAACATGACGACGATCCTCACCGAACTCGAACAATCCGGATTCATTCAGCGGACGGTTCCCTTTGGGCGAACGCAGCGGGATGCGCTCTACCGCTTGCTGGACGAGTTCAGCCTCTTTCATCTGCGATGGAAAAAGAAAAAGCGCACCACGGATTGGACTCAGGCCCGATCCACCCCGGCCGGTCGTGCCTGGGCAGGTTACGCTTTTGAAAATCTGTGCTGGCGGCATTTGCAAGAAATCAAGACAGCCCTCGGAATCTCCGGGGTGCAGTGTGAAATCTCCGCCTGGCGGCATCAACCGCGATCAGGTTCCGGCGAACCCGGCGCACAGATCGACCTCCTGATTCATCGCAAGGACGAAATGATCAACCTCTGCGAGATGAAGTGGTCGGAGAGTCCCTACCGCATCACCAAATCCTATGCCGCCGAATTGCGCCGGAAGCGCGACGTCTTTCGCAACATCACGGCAACTCGGTGCGGGTTGCTGTTCACCATGGTGACACGCGAAGGAGTCGCCGCGAATCCGTATCGCGACGAGATGGTGGATTCCGAGGTGTTTTTGGAAGACTTGTTTTCTCCGCGAAAGTAAGAACTGCACGCCCGGCGTGTAACCGGACGGGATTTCTCTGGAGTAGAACTCCGCTAGCAACCAATGGTCACCCGACAACAAATGAAATTTCACGCTCTCACCCTCTCCCTATTCGCCTGCCTCCATTCGTTTGCCTTCTCCGACGAACCGCGCCCCAACATCGTCGTCATGATGGTCGACGACATGGGCTATGCCGGGCCGAGCTGCGCCCCCTACAACAATCCTCACTATCAAACCCCCGGCATGGACCAGCTCGCCGCCGAGGGCATGCGCTTCACCGATTTCCACAGCTCCGGAACGGTATGCTCGCCGACCCGCGCCGGCCTGCTCACCGGCCGCTACCAGTAGCGCGCCGGCATCGAAGCCGTCATCCACCCCTGGGCCGATCACCCGGAGCATCGCAAGGGTCTGAAAAAATCCGAGACCACCTTCGCCGAGCTTCTCCAGCAGGCCGGCTACGCCACCGGCATCGTCGGCAAATGGCATCTTGGCTACGCCAAGGAGAATCCCGAATTCCATCCCGACAACCACGGCTTCGACTACTTCAAAGGCTATCACAGCGGCAACATCGACTACATCAACCACTGGGGCGACCACATGGACCACGACTGGTGGCACGGGCGAAAAGAAACCACCGAAGAAGGTTACACCACCCACCTCATCAACCGTTACGCCCTCGAGTACATCGAGCAGAATCGCGAGAAACCGTTCTGTCTCTACGTCGCCCACGAGTCCCCCCACGCCCCGGTGCAGGGACCGAACGATCCCATCCAGCGCGGCCCCGGAACCGAAAAGCGCGAGACCCCCCACGAGGAAGCCATGAAACAGATGATTCTCGAAATGGACAAGGGCGTTGCCCAAGTGCGCGACAAGCTGGTCGAACTCGGCCTCGACAAAAACACCCTGTTCCTGTTCTTCTCCGACAACGGCGACGCCCGCAACACGGCCACCGGCCACGCCGATCTTCGCGGTCACAAAGGGCAGGTTTACGAAGGCGGCACCCGCGTCCCGGCCATCGCCTGGTGGCCCGGAAAGATCGAAGCCGGTACCTCCACCGACGCCCTTTCGATTAGCCTCGACGTCATGCCGACCATACTCGCCGCCGCCGGAATCGAAGCGCCCGAAGACCGGAAACTCGACGGCGTCGACCTTTCGCCCATTCTTTTCGAAGGCGGAAATGCACCGGATCGCCCGCTGTTCTGGTCCTCGCTTTCCAACAACGGTGCCCGCAGCGAAGCCATGCGCGAAGGCCCGTGGAAGCTGGTCGTCCAGCATCCGAAGGCAAAGCCCGGCACCTTCGAGAATGAAAAAGTCGAACTCTATCGCTTGGACAAAGCCATCGGCGAAAGCAACGACCTCGCCGCGACCGAACCCGACCGCGCCGCCGCGATGCTGAAGCGACTCAAGGCCTGGGACGCCGAAGTCCGCAAGGACGCCACTCCGCAACCGGGCGGCTGGCTCGCCGTCGATGACCGCGAGTTTTTCAACGACAAAGACCTGACCGGCTGGAGCGGCAACGACGGATTCTGGTCGGTCGAAGACGGCGCCATCGTCGGCCATTCCGATGAGCGGGTCGCGAAGAACGAGTTCCTCTGGTCGGAGATTCCGGTCAGCGACTTTCACCTGCTGATCGAGGTCAAGCTGGAGCCTAACGAGCGCAACGCCGGCATCCAGTTTCGTTCCCGCAAAGTCAACGATCACGGCCAGGCGCACGGCTACCAGGCCGACGTCGGCAAAAACGTCTGGGGCAAACTCTATCACGAACACGGCCGCGGCGCCCTCGACTGGAACGATCTCGGCGCCGATGCCGTCAAGCCCGGCGAATGGAACCGCTATGAAATCCTCGCCGTCGGCGACCGCATCTGGACCGCCATCAACGGCAAGCTCTGCGTATCGTTGCGCGATCCCCAAGGCGAGCGCAGCGGCCACATCGCCCTGCAAATTCACAGCGGCGCGCCCCAGACCGTCCGCTACCGGAAGCTGGAGTTGACCCGAAAGCCGAAAGTCGAATTGGCCAGCCTGGGTGAGGCGGAACTGAATAAGAAGCTGCGCGATCCGCGGGGCCGGAAAAAGAAGGAGTAATCGGAGCAGTTCTGAAACCGCGAACTTATTAACCGATATATTACTTCGCGGTTTTAAATATGCCCATGGCGGAAGCCTTCTTCGGTCGCCGGGATGAAATGTCCCGCCTGCAATCCTTCGTCGATTCGGACAAGTCCGGATTCCTGGTCCTGTGCGGCCGGCGACGACACCCGGTGCTCCGGCCGATTTCCACGCTTCGGCTGGCGTCGGCGTAAACCACGCAGGTGCGGTTGAGCCGGTCTTCGAAGACAAATTACCGCCCGCCCAGTTCCACTTCGGCGCGAAGCCTGCTCAAGGCTCCGCCGCGCAAATGGAGCGTGCCGGTGATTTCGGATTCCTTGCGTTCGCTCATCGTCGCCATGACCAGCCGGTGAATTTCGCGCCCCGTCAAGATTTGCGGCGTTTCGAGGATTTGCAACCTGGCGTCCAGCGACCTAGATTTGTCTGATGGCCGCCAAAAAGAAGCCTGAAACTATCCGCGTCGTCCGGTTCGACTGGGCGATGAAGTTTTTGCTGCGCAACAAGGCCAATTTCTCGATTTTGGAGGGCTTTTTGCGCTCGTTGCTCGGCGAGGAACTCAAAATCGAGGAAATCGTGGAAAGCGAGGGCAACTCGGAATCGGAAACCTCGAAATTCAACTGCGTGGACATCCTGGCCAAGGACGCCGAAGGACGCCGGGTGCTGGTGGAGATCCAAAACGAACGCGAGAGCGACTACATCGAGCGGATGCTCTTTGGCACGTCCAAACTGGTGGTTGACTCCATCGACAAAGGCCAGCCCTACGGCGACATCCCCAAGGTCATTTCCGTCCACATCCTCTACTTCAACCTCGGTCAGGGCACCGACTACGTTTACACCGGCACCACGGAATTGCGCGGCGTACACACTGACGAGCCGCTGCTGGTCTCTGAGCGATTCACCACGCCGGAAGGCGCCAACGCCTACAAACCCAAGGACGTTTTCCCGGAATACTACGTCATCAACGTGGAGCGATTTTCCAAGATGGACGAGGAGGACCTGGAAATGCTCGATCAATGGATCTACCTCTTCAAACAAAGCGAAATTCGGGGCGATTTCGATGCGCCAGGAATGGCATCGGCGCGCGAAAAGCTGGCGTATCTAAAAATGAGCGAAAAAGAGCGCCAACGTCACGACCGCTTCATGCGCGACTACGTGCGCGAGTTGGACATCATGAACACGGCCCATCAGGAGGGAATGGAGGAGGGTGTAGAAAAGGGGATCGAAAAAGGGCGCAAGGAGGTGTTGGTGAATCTCCAAAAAAGCGGCCTCTCCATCCCGGAAATCGCTAAAGTTTCCGGTTTCTCCGCGGATGAGGTGAAGGGATTGTTGGAGACCGACGATTGATCTCCCGGGGATTTGCAACCCAGCATCCAGCGGCCTAGATTTGTCCGCGATGGCCGCCAAAAAGAAGCCTGAAACTATCCGCGTCGTCCGGTTCGACTGGGCGATGAAGTTTTTGCTGCGCAACAAGGCCAATTTCTCGATTTTGGAGGGCTTTTTGCGCTCGTTGCTCGGCGAGGAACTCAAAATCGAGGAAATCGTGGAAAGCGAGGGCAACTCGGAATCGGAAACCTCGAAATTCAACTGCGTGGACATCTTGGCCAAGGACTCCGAGGGACGCCGGGTGCTGGTGGAGATCCAAAACGAACGCGAGAGCGACTACATCGAGCGGATGCTCTTTGGCACGTCCAAACTGGTGGTTGACTCCATCGACAAGGGCCAGCCCTACGGCGACATCCCCAAGGTCATCTCCGTCCACATCCTCTACTTCAACCTCGGCCAGGGCACCGACTACGTTTACTCCGGCACAACGGAATTGCGCGGCGTGCACACCGACGAGCCGCTGCTGGTTTCCGAGCGATTCACCACGCCGGAAGGCGCCAACGCCTACAAGCCCAAGGACGTCTTCCCGGAATACTACGTCATCAACGTGGAGCGCTTTTCCAAGATGGATGAGGAGGACCTGGAGATGCTCGATCAATGGATCTACCTCTTCAAACAAAGCGAAATTCGCGGTGATTTTGACGCGCCCGGAATGGAATCGGCGCGCGAGAAGCTGGCGTATCTGAAAATGAGCGAAAAAGAGCGCCAACGCCACGACCGCTTCATGCGCGACTATGTGCGCGAGTTGGACATCATGAACACCGCGCATCGGGAGGGAATGGAGGAGGGGCGCAAGGAGGTGTTGGTGAATCTCCAAAAAAGCGGCCTCTCCATCCCGGAAATTGCGAAAGTTTCCGGTTTTTCCGCGGATGAGGTAAGGGGATTGCTGAAGACCGGAGATTGACCGCGCACGCTCCCGGCGTAGCCTTCCTGACATGAGCGCCGTCCAACTTCTCCGCGATCTCATCGCCATTCCCAGCGTCAATCCTGACGGTGATCCGGGAACGGATCAAACCGGCGAAAAAGCTTGCGGCGAGTTTGTGGGCGACTTCTTGAAACGCTGCGGCGCGGAGGTGAATTTCGAGGAGGTGCTGCCAGATCGCGCCAACGCGATCGGCCGTTTTCCCTGTGAAACCGATGCTGAGAGGACCATCCTCTTCGGCCCTCACCTGGACACCGTCGGCATCGCCGGAATGACGATCGATCCCTTTGGCGCGGAGATGCGCGATGGCCGAATTTGGGGCCGCGGGGCCAGCGACACCAAGGGCACGATGGCTGCGATGCTTTGGGCGCTGCACGAGATGCGCGAGGCCATTCCGCGCCTCAACACGCGGGTGATGTTCGTGGGTTTCATGAGCGAGGAGAGCAGCCAGTTCGGTTCCCAACATTTCGGCAAAAACCACGCGGGCGAGGTGGACTTTGCCTTGGTGGGCGAGCCGACGCAACTCGACGTGGTTTTCGCACACAAGGCCTGCTGGTGGCTGAAATTGGAGGCTCGTGGTGCGGCGGCGCACGGTTCCCGGCCGGAATTGGGCGATAACGCGGTGATGAAGATGGCCGGGGCGCTTCAGGCGATCGACACCGATTTTCGTGCCAGTTTGGCCGAATTTTCCGACGACGTGCTGGGTTTGCCCACGATTAGCGTCAACATGTGCCACGGCGGCACCCGCTCGAACGTGGTTCCGGATTTTTGCTCCGCGGTCGTCGATGTTCGGGCCACGCCAGCGCTCCACCAACGCGGGGTCGATCAGGTTTTGCGCGAATTCCTGGATTCACGCGGATTTGGCGAAATTTCCCTCTCCATCACCGCCAAAGCGCCGACGCTACGCACGGACCCAGCCAATCCGTTCGTGCAAAACCTCCAGGAACGCGGCTCCAAGCTGGTGACCGCGCCGTGGTTCTGCGACGGCGGTTGGCTGGCCGAAGCCGGGATTCCCAGCGTCGCGATCGGGCCGGGATCCATCGATCAAGCGCATACCAAGGACGAATGGATCGCGGTGGACGACTTGGAGGCCGGCGCGCGCTATTTTCAGCGGTTTTTGGAGTCGCTGTGAGGCAATCTCGCTGACTCCTTGCATTTTTCCGCCTCCCGCTCCAAGCTGCGCGGCCAATGTCGCCGCAAGTGATAGACATGCTAGGGGACCTGCTGAGCATTTTGCTCGAAGGCGCCTTTTTCATCTTCATCGGGACCATCATTTCCGGGTTCATCGACGCCTATCTGCCGTCCAACGTGATGGACCGGTTTTTGCCGAAAAACCGCTACGCCGCGATAATGGTGAGCGGCTTGTTAGGGGCGGTGTTTCCGGTTTGCGAATGCGCGGTGGTGCCGGTGATCCGGCGTTTGATCGCCAAAGGGCTGCCGGTGGCTTGCGCGATGACCTACATGCTGTCTGCGCCGATCGTGAATCCCATCACCATCGTCAGCACCTACGCCGCGTTCAAGGAATTCGGCGGGGCGGCGGACTTTGTGGTAATTTCGCGCCTTTTGATGGCCTACGGCATCACGGTTTTGGTGGGGTTCGCGATTTTGAAGACGCCGATGGAGGCGATCCTGAAAACCGCGGTTTTGAAGACGCTAAAGTCGAACGAGCCGGAGGATCACAAGCATCACAACCACGATCATCACGACCACGACCATCACGACCACGACCATCACGATCACGACCGTCACGATCACGACCGTCACGATCACGATCATCACGATCACGATCACGGCGAGGGGAGCAAATTGGTCCAAGCCATGCGAACCGCGCAGCGCGATTTCACCGACGTCGCCATGTATTTCGTGGTGGGGGTGACGATTACCGCCTGGTTCCGAAATTTCGTCCCGGAATCGAGTTTCGGGGGCTTTGCGTCCAGCGATTGGTTGGCAGCCCCCGCCCTCATGATCATGGCGTTCATCCTCTCGCTTTGCAGCACCACCGACGCCTTTGTCGTGGCGGCTTTGAGCGCGAAATTCTCCTACGCCGCCAAATTGGCCTTCCTGGTTTACGGGCCGATGATGGACGTGAAGCTGGTCTTTCTCTACGCCACCGTGTTCAAGCGCCGGTTTGTTTTGATTTTGGCCGGAGGTCTGTTTATTTTGGTGTGGATCGCCTCCATCCTTTGGGGGCAACAACAGTGGGAGCCACCCACCAAACCTCCACCAAGCCCAACCACTTCCAGCACCAGCCCATGAGCGAAAAACACCGCGCCAGAATCATCGGAATCGCCGCCATGCTCATTTGGTCGGTGATTTTGCTCTATTTTTACGCCACCGGCCAGGTGAAGGAATTCGTCAGGCCGGAATACCTGCGCGTCGGTTGTCTTTTGGCCGGTTTGGGCCTGGGCGTGGTGGGAGTGTTCAACGCCATCCACCTGACCAAGGAAACGGATTGCGGTCACGACCATCACGATCACGGGGATGAAGACGAGCACGATCACGAAGACACCTCGCTGGTGGGAAATGGGGCCATGTTCCTGGTCATGGTGGTTCCCGCGCTGTTGGCGGCCGCTTTTGCCGACAGCAGCTATCAATCCTCCAAAACCATCCGCAACAAAGGTTTTGTGGACGATCCCAGGGCCCTGGCTTCGCGGGTGGGGGACGATTTTAAGACCCAAGAGCCGCCCAAAACTCAGGATCAGCCACCGGGCTCCTCCGCGTCGTCCACGTCCTCCGATGACGAGTGGGAATACACGCTGGCTGACCTCGAAAAAGTGGTCGACCGCAGTGACGAAGGCAACCTCTTGCTGACCGTGGACCAGCTCTTCTTCACCACCGGCGACGAAGAGATTCAGCAGGTGTTGCAAGGTCAGCCGGTCGAGACGGTCGGCCAGATTTTGCCGGAAATCGGCTACAATCCCGATGGCCGGCGGGTGCGAGTTTTCACCCTCATGGTCACCTGTTGCCGCGCGGATGCTCAGCCCGTTTCCATCCCGCTGCAATTCGAAGGTCCGGCTCCGGTGGTGAGCGACGAGCAAACCGCCGAATATCCGGAAATGTCGTGGATCAAGGTGTCCGGCACCATGAAATATCCCGTGGAAAATGGCCGCACCCAGGCGCTGATTGAGGTGAAAAAGATCGAGCCGACCGAAGAGCCGCTCAACGACATCATGTTCTAGGAGGCGCGGGTGGCGATTTTGCGCGATGAGTCTGGATACTTCGAGTAGTTTGATGGGTTTGGCAGGCGGCGCGCTCATTGGCGGCGGCTCCCTGCTCGCCTTTGCCCTGACCCGCAAAATTCCGGGAATTTCCGGCGTTTTCGCCAAAATCCTGCGTCCGAAGCCAAATGACGCGTTGTGGCGGGTTTGGATGTTGCTGGGGCTGATTTTGGGCGCCGGACTGGCTTTTTGGCTCGTTCCCGGCGCTGCTACCTTTGATCCTCAGCCCGGCAGGACCCTTCCGGTCACGATCGTCGCCGGGTTGTTGGTCGGATTTGGCACACGACTCGGCGGCGGATGCACCAGCGGGCATGGAGTCTGCGGAATCGGCCGCGGCGTCAGGGATTCCATCGCGGCGACGGTCATTTTCATGGCCACGGCGATCCTCACCGTCTGGGTTTGGAATTTGCTGGTGAAAGGAGGCCAACTTTGAGGCAAAATCTTCTCGTCTGCCTCGCTGGCGTGCTGTTTGGCGCCGGCCTCGCCATTTCCGGGATGACGAACCCCGCCAAGGTCATCGGATTCTTGGACGTAACCGGAAATTGGGATCCCACGCTAGCCTTTGTCATGGCCGGAGCGGTTGGAGTATTTGGGTTAGGCGCGCGATTGCTGCGTGGGCTCCCCGCTGCTCAATCCGACCCCGTTTCCGCGCCATTGGTGGCCGGCGCCGTGCTTTTTGGCATCGGCTGGGGGCTGTCCGGCTTTTGTCCGGGGCCGGCGTTGGCGAATTTGGCGTTTTTGCGCTGCGAAGCCCTGGCTTTCGTGCCGGCCATGGCGATTGGGATGATTTTGACCCAACGCTGCTTTGGCCTGGATCGCTGAATCGCGGTTTTGGCGACTTTGCGGCGTAACTTTTCGTGGTTTTTCGCGAATTTGCGTCTAAACTCCCCGCCTTAGTCTATCCTGTCATGTCACCTGTTTCCCGTCATCTGACTTTGGCCCTTTGCGCCATCGCCATGGGCAGCCTCACCACGAGTTGTCAGTCACTCAAATCCAAAAAAATCGCCGAAAAAGAGGTCGAAAAGCCGGAATTCGCCTCCAACGAAAAATGGCGCGAAAATTACACCAAGGCGCAGGAAAAACACTCCGTAAAGCCGGGCTGGAATGAGGCGCCCAGCATCCCGCGGGCCGATCTGCGAGCCGCGGGGACGACGTATTCCTCCGTGCGAATTAGCGAGCCCTACGTGGCGATGACCTTTGACGACGGGCCGCATCCCTCCAACACCCCGCGGCTGCTGGACATGCTGAAGCAGCGCAACATCAAGGCCACGTTTTTCGTGGTTGGCACCAATGCCAAGGCGCATCCATCGATCCTCAAACGCATGGTCGCTGAAGGCCACGAAGTCGCCAACCACACCTGGAATCATCCGGATTTAACCAAGCTTTCCCAGGCCGGCGTCCGCGCGGAAATGGACAAAAGCAAAACCGCGATCGTGAGCGCAACCGGCGTGCAGCCCCGCTGCTACCGCCCGCCCTATGGCGCGATCAATTCCAGCATCAAATCGCTCATCAAATCGGAGTACGGCTACCCCACCATCATGTGGTCGGTCGATCCGCTCGATTGGAAACGGCCGGGCTCATCGGTGGTAGCCGACCGCCTTGTGTCCGGCGCCCGCGCCGGGGGAATATTGCTGGCGCACGACATCCACAAACCCACGATCGACGCCATGCCATTCACGTTCGACCGGTTGTTGGCCAAGGGATTCAAATTCGTGACCGTGTCGCAGTTGATCGAGCTAGGAAATCGCGGAAGCGCCGCTCAAGCGGCCCCCACGGCCAAACCGATCACCGCCCAACCGGTTGCAAAGCCGCTCACGCCGGTAAGCGGGGAGTAGGCGGCCAAGGAGGCTGTCGGACTTAGAACGTCTGGCGGCGAAATTCGAGGTTCGAGCCAAAATTTTCATAAGTTTGAGGGCTTTATGAGGAACATAAGGGACGAAAACGAAGGGAAATTCGACAAGCCCAAGGAAGAGGAGGGAAAAATTGATAACGCCCAGAATATTTCTTCGCGCCTCCTTTACCTCGTGCCACCTTCCCCAACCCCTCAATCACTGGCTCAACGGCAAATCCTCCTCGACCTTGGCCGGCCCCCGGCGGCTCGCCGTCAAAATACTGCTGTCAAAATGCCGGCCCACCACCTCCGGGTTGCGCTTGTTCTCCATGGCCAACGTCAACAAATTATCCATCAACTGATCCTCCAACTCAATGCGCGCCCCATCGCGCGATTCCCGGCTTTCGGCGACCTGCCCCTTCTTCTCCACCTGCGAATCGCGTGCCTCGGTAAAATTCGCTTTCAACGTCGTAAACTCACCGGCCAAGTCCGCCCCCAACTGCTCCCCATACTTCTCGGCCATATCGATCATATGCTCCATCAACGTCGTCGCATTGCCCAATGTCGCCGCCCCATACTCCGTCATCCCGCGCGGGAAAAATCCAGATACTCCGGCGAACCTTTGCCAAAATGGTCGCGCACCCGTCCCTCCCGTTGCCGAACCCGCTCGATAAACGCCCGCAACGCCCCATCTTTAGCCCGAGTCAAGCTGGTGCGCAACGCAGCGGCCAGCACCCGATCCTCAATCGCGCCAAAATAAGCCTGGTAAGCCGATTGCGTCGCCGCCAGCATTCCGCTGACCTCCCCCGCCTCATTTTCCGCCGCCAACCGGCCCAAATGATCCTCCGTAAATAACTTGAGACGGGTGTGGCTAATGCCGTGAGCGCCAAAAACAGGCCGGAAAAACGTTTCAAGGGCAATCATAACTTTAAAGAGATCGTGGAGAAGATTTTAACTTAAGTACTCCTAATTATTCGGACGCAGTTAAAGATTCTTCAACTTGAAAATGAATTTATTTGTAGCGACGAAGAGATTCACCGGGCGATGAGTAATTTCCAGAACTACTAGCTAAACTCAAGGGCCGATATTTTGGAAATTATGGCTAATGCTGAAAACGTCTCCCCTGCGCCCTTGTGCGGGGACGAGTGGATCGACGCGCAGCCCGGCCAACGCCGGGGACGCTGGCTGTTTTCCACCCGGGCTTTGGGTAAAGTGTTCCGTGCACGCTACCTGGAAGGACTGCGCCGCTCTTATGATAACGAGGAGCTGGAATTCCACGGCGCCGTTGCCCACTGGGGTGAGGAAGGCGCCTTCGCCAGACAACTGCGGCACTGGTCGCGACGCAAGTGGAACGTGTATGCCAAGGCGCCCTTCGGCGGGCCCCAACAGGTCTTGCGCTACCTGTCGTTATATACTCACCGCGTCGCCATCTCCGGGGGCAGGGTGCTGGAGGTGGACCGCCGCCGGGAGAGCGTCCGCTTCACCTACAAGGACTACGCAGACGGGGACAAGCGCAAGGAGATGACCCTAACCGCCGCCGAGTTTACCCGGCGCTTTGCCCAACACATCCTGCCGCGCGGCTTCTGCAAGATCCGCCACTACGGCATCCTCTCCACCCGCAACCGCGGCGAGAAGGTGGCGATGTGCCGGGTCCTGATGGGCGCGGTGCCGCCAGAGGAGGCGTTTCCGGGCACGGGCCCTTTAGCGCCGGTTCCCGCGCAGCCGCCCCTCCCGGACGCCGAGACGCCGCCAGAAGCGACGGGGCCAACCGGCTTGGGCCCGTGCCGTTGCCCGGCCTGCGGATCGCCAAATCTGGCGTGGCACAATCTTTTGGGGCCGGACAGCCGGGCGGGCTCGCAGCGCGCCCCACCACCTCCACCGGGAGCCGCCGAGCCGCCGCAAACCATGACTCCCCTGAAAGCCAGGCGATGAAGACGAACCCACCAATCCGCTCGAAACCGAATCGGCCTGTGTTGCGGCAGCGCCCCGCCGTGCACGCCCGGCGGCGAAAATCACCCTTTCACCACCGGTTTCGGCTTTGCTCCTGTGGCCCGCGCGCAACGCGGGTCACAGGACGGACCACCCCGGTCCCCGTGGCACCTCCAGGCGCGCCATCCCTGCGATCGGGCCTTGACGTGGCGAGGATCGCACTGATACCTTCCCCCAGGAAAGCCGGTTGACCGTTAACCTGTCGGCCGCCGGCTCAGTTCAACAGGCAAGTATGCCATGAAGCCGATCACCCAGAATCTGAAACTGGAAGTCAATCGCGGCTTCACGGCATACTTGCCTTAACGTTAAGATTCTCATTTTCAACGAAATCAATCAGCAGTATGTTTAGGAAGATTTTCATTTCATACCGAAGGGAGGACGCTCCAGCATCAGCCCGTTCGATTTATCATGATCTTCGGAGTGCATTCGGGGAGGAGAATATATTTTCGACATCGATTCAATTGATTACGGAGAGAATTTGGAGAAGCTATCTCAATGTACCTTGAAGAGTGCAGTGCCGTTGTCGCGGTCATTGGGAGGAACTGGATCGGTAAGAGTAAG
Source organism: Verrucomicrobiales bacterium (assembly GCA_965224535.1). Classification (GTDB taxonomy): domain Bacteria; phylum Verrucomicrobiota; class Verrucomicrobiia; order Verrucomicrobiales; family DEV007; genus JBCDHN01. Next base: position 476 of record CBDCZR010000037.1, on the reverse strand, counting down.
CGAAGAGGACTCTTCTTCCGAGCCGCAACTTCTAGGATTCTCCAGGAGGACGATTGGGTTCGGATGGAAATTGAAATGGCAAAAGCGAAAGACCTACGAGTGTACCCAGTCTTAGTTGAGAACGCCAAAATTCCAAAAAGGTCAGAGCTGCCTAGTTCACTCCACTTCATCCCCGAAGTAAATGCCTTCACTATCGACCCCGGAAGGGACTATTCCTACCATGTCCAACGATTGATCGGACGCCTTCGTGGAGGAGAATTGGATTCGATTGCTGATGCAGTTACAGGATCATCGAATGTAGGTTCTGAGGCCCTGCAAACATTGCGGATGCTCTATTTGGCGCTGAAGAGCTGTCATGGGAAATACTTGAGGCACCGAGAGAATCCCGAGGATGAGGCCTTGACCGAGGAGTATCGCTCAAGTGTCGATGAACTCATAACTGAGTTACGACGCAATGAAGTAGGCCTATCAATACT
>CBDCZR010000036.1:0-37959 GCA_965224535.1 Verrucomicrobiales bacterium | reverse complement strand
CGGGCTGGCCCTTTGCGTCATCCAACCTTCGCTGTTGCGCGTATAGGCGGTATACCAACGGTTGCCCGAACCGCCGGCTTTTGCCTCAATTGCGGTGAGCAACTGACTCACTCTCGCGTTGGCATAAATGCGATGCTGATTGCCATCGGGCAGGTCGATGGTCGTTCTCGATCTCCAAGTATTGCTGTCGCCACCTGGCGTTGGGTTGCTTTCATAAGCAAAGGTCCATTCATCAGCTCCATCGCGCGTTTTTTCCGAAGTAACCCGCTGCTGGGCATCGTATTCCAATTGCGCGTCCGCGAATTTAGCTACCTGGGCGTCACTGGCGGTCAATGGATCCAAGCCGCTCTTTTTCATGCGGTCGTAAGCCTCCGATCCCACGGCAAATTTCATGCCGCCGGCAAATCCTCCGGCATCGCCTGCCTTGTAGTAACGGTAATGTTGGCGACGCAAGGTTTTCCACTTCTTGGCATTGGCGTCAAATTCCTCCACGGCGGCTTCCTGCAGATCATTGAGGTTTCCGCCCGTGTCCGCCATTCCGTAGTATTTATAGCAGGACCGGCGTACGGGGTTTTTCGTTTACTGACAGGCAAACTTCTTCCAGTTGCCCGGTATTGGGGCCCCGCCGCCACATAGCGGTAGTCCCAGCGTTCGGATTCCCCGCTATCGCCCTTCCACTCTACCTTTGCCATTTGTTGCGCGCCATTGTAAGTGGCTTCGACGCGCTTGCCATAGGGATCGACCAGTTCCTTGAGTTGACCGCGAAGGGCTGCGGGATGTTCGGTGGAATTATCATAAAACGTGCGCTGAGTGCCCTGCGGATCGGTAAACACAAAGGTCTTTGCGGCCGGGGTCGTGGGCTAATTCGCCGCGAAACAGAGTCGCCGGGGTGAATTGACCGCCACCCTGGTTTCTGAACAACAAGCCACGGTTTGGAAGCGTGCGTAAGAGCACGCCGGCGGGGTTATTGTTGCCGGGTGCAGCACCACGGAAACCAAGCTGCGGCAATTCGCCGGTTTGCCAGCGGTTTCCGTTGATCACCGCTGATGTTGGTGCGATTCCCGTAACCACGAGTGTGGTGCCAGGGACTTCCAAACCCGCTCGCTGAAAGGTCGAATTCGCGCAAATTGAGTTGCCCGTTGCCGTTGCGAACCGGAACGCCGGATACGTCCCCGCTTCCGCCTGGCGTGGGAATGGCCCCGCCGCCGTGTAGCCCAGCCAAATTCGAAAGTCCACGAGAAACGGGAGTGGCGCCGGCGCCTGGAAAGTAGCTGGTCCTGTCACCAGGACCGCCATCCGGTGGGCTATTGGGAGATGCACCCAGGGAGCCACCGCCGCCGCCCCCTGATTCCGGCGTTACCGGGCACGGATTGTCCGGATTGCATTCGGGGTCTTCCTGCGCCATTTGGTCACAGTCGCAACACGGGTCTTCCATTGAAGACAGGCTCGACATGCTGTGCGAGGACAACGACGAAAGCGACGAAAGCGACGAACTGGAGCTTGAACTGCTGCTGCTGCTCAACCAAGAACTGCTCGAACTGGAAAGGAGCGATGAACTCGAGGACGAACTCGAAGAACTGGACGAACTCTGCTCCGAGGAGGGTGAACTGCTACTTGAACCAGCGGAAGAGGAAGAAGAGAGCAGGCTTGAGGAACTACTGCTCGAACTGGATGAGTTGGCTGACGAACTGCTACTTGAACTCATGGCGCCTCCTGGCTAATGGTGACCACCAACAACAAGGTGACTGAAAACCTTCGGCCCGCGTCCCTGCACCACACGGATTTTGGACCGAGAGAGAGGAGTTTCTGATTTTGCCCGGCAACATGATCCTGAACGGAAGGTTAGAGAAGAATCAAAAACGTTTCCATCCGCTTTGACAAGCCTTTTTTGTCGTTGCATGATTTTTATGTTGCCACTAATTATGTTGCCACTAACTGACGGAACATTCATCAATTAGCATTAGCCATACGGGAGGCTTGGGTTCCCGTGAGCGATTTGAAGGCAGATTTACCGCCTTCCAGCACGAATTTTTCGAACGTCGCCCAAGTTGCGTCTCCTGGATTGGCATTCCGGCTTTTCTCAAACCATTCCTCAAGGCTGGCCATGATTTTGTGAATTTCAGGTTCGGTTTGCAGGAAAGGGCTACCAAATTTCGAGGCCCTCGACAAGCGTTTTCATCAGGCGTCAGGCAGCTCATCCTGACTTGCATCCGCGAACGGGCGGTAGGATCGTGCCTCACATTATGCCCGCCCATCGCCTTGCATTTTGGTTAATCAACGCGATGCCGGCCGACAAAACCGAGCTGCTCAAGACCCACGGAACCGGCAAGGCCATTTACTACGGCACGCCGGGTTTGGGCGAAGTCGGCCGCCATTACGAGCACCTCGGCGCAATGCTCAAGCTGGGCTACGTCGATTTCGACCTGATTTTCGAGGTGGTAAGTTTTCCGGACGATTTTTGGGATTCGACCCAGCCGCTGATGACCGTCATTCGCGAAAATTGGGGCGGCGAAGGCAAGCCGTTGCCGGATTTGTGGGTGAATTTCGGTTACCTGCGCGAGCGCTACCACAAACAGCGCGCCATCAACGCGGGCCAGGAAAAGGAAGAAAAATCGACTCCTTGGAGACGATGATTTGGAGGCTGTCGAACTTAGCGCGCCCGGCGTCGAAAATCGAGGATTCGGCCCAAATTTCCAAATTTCCCTTCGTTTTCGTCCCTTATGTCCTCATGACTTATGAAAATTTTGGCTCGAACCTCGAATTTCGCCGCCAGACGATCCAAGTCCGACAGCCTCCTAGCCCGGATGATTTTTCCCCGGCCACCAACGGCCCACGCGCTGGCCTTTGGCGTGATTTGCCTGCTGAAGATCCTAAGCCACGCCGAAACGGACACTGGTTCGGCGCACAATCTCATCTTCAAACGCACGCTCAACGACGATTGGTATCTTGCGTCGCGCAACCTGCTTACCTCCCGCGATGGCTTCGACGATTTCTTCTTCGGCTACCTGGATTTGAACCTGGGTCGAAATCTCGGCGCCGGTTGGGCGGCGGAAGCGGGTTACCGGCATGCCTGGCTGGAAATCGGCGACGACTGGCGCGACGAATACCGGCCCTCGGTAATTCTCAGTTATCGCGGCGGCCTCGGCGAATGGTCGTTTTCCAATCGCCACCGGCTTGAGTACCGCATGTTTGAAAGCGGCAGCCTGGCAAACGACCGCATGCGCTACCGCAACGAAACGCGGCTCATCGCGCCGTGGGAATTCGGGCCGATGGACGCGAGATTCTTTGCCGAGGAGGAGTTTTTCTACGAGTTCACCGACGACGGCTTCAATTTCAACTGGCTAACCTACGGCCTGCGCTGGAAGATGCGCGACGGCATGGTGTTCAAGTTAGGGCATCGCTGGCAGGCGTTCCGGTTCGGTGACGGTGCGTGGAATCATCGGCATCAACTGGTAACCGGCGTCCTCTTCTTTTTTTGAGGGCGGCTGCCGCCCCGAATGGCATTCACTGAAGGACCACTGAAGGTCGTGTCTCGGTGATGCCAGATCTCCACCGGGGCTCGCCCCCGTGGAAGCCAGTTCAACCACCAGAACTGCCAACCAATCAAGACGCCCCAATCGGGTTCATCCCGATTGAGCGCTGTCCCCATCCCTTACCGCGTGAAACGTGTAATTGCCCACCGTTCCCACATAGCCACCAAATGATACCGTGCCAGACGTTCCTGCACTCGTGGGTCAGCCATCTGGTGATGACCCAATTGATCGGCCACGTATTTTTGGCTGATGTCGCAAGTTACCTTGCCAAAACTGTGCAGCGCGAAATTGCGCCGCAATGCCTTCGGGCGCTCGTTTCGGACCAAATGCTGCAATCTGCCTTTGAGCGGGTGAGAAAATCGGCAGTTTTCCGCGGTATAAATCGGTTTTGGCTGGCTGGCCACGTTTCCGGGATAGCGACAGCGCTCCATTGGGGCAAGCCCAAAGGTGGCGATTTAGGGTTTTTGTGCGGGATCTGGTGGTTGAACTGGCTTCCACGGGGGCGAGCCCCGGTGGAGAGCAGGCTTCACCGAGCCCCCCCTCAAGTTAGCGCCGTTCGGTGCGACCCTCTCAATCCTTCCCTTCCTCCAGTTGTTCCAATCGGTCGCTGATACGCTGCACGTGATCGCGGAACGTGGCTTCTCGCTGCATTTCGCGGGCCGGCCGGTCGGGGGTGGGAACCTCCGTTTCCTCCAAAATGGTGCCCGGCGAGTTGCTCAGGATGTAGATGCGGTCGCTGAGGTAGACGGCTTCGCTTACGTCGTGGGTTACGAAAAAGACGGTCGCTTCCAGGTCGCGCCAGAGGTCGACCAGCAGGTCCTGCATGTTGTGGCGGGTCACAGGGTCCAGCGCGCCAAACGGCTCGTCCATGAGGATGATGCGCGGGTGCAAAATGAGCGTGCGCGCGATGGCGACGCGCTGTTTCATGCCGCCGGAGAGTTCGTGCGGATATTTGCGCAAATCCGCTTCGGGATTCAGTCCCACGCGCTCAACCCATTCGCGAACGCCGGCATAACGCGTTTCCTCGTCCACTCCCTGACATTCCAACCCAAAAGCCACGTTTTCGAGGACCGTGCGATTGGAAAAACTGGTGTAATCCTGGAAAACCATCCCGCGGTCGGCGCCGGGCGCGGTAACCGGCTCGCCGCGTACGAGGACCTCGCCGTCGGTCGCCGGATGTTGCGGGGCCAAACCGGCGATGAGGCGCAAAATCGTGCTTTTGCCGCTGCCGCTCGGCCCTAACACGCCGACAAATTCGCCGATTTTCGGCTTGTCTTCGACGGTGAAGGTGACGTCGCGAATGGCCGTGAACTCGTTCGGCCCGCCGAGGTCGAAGGTCTTGGTGACGCCGCGAAATTCGACAATCGGCGGTGGCGTCGGCATTGGCTCAGGTTTTTCGTTAGGCGTCGGCATCTTCCAGGTAGGGGAACCAGCGCCGCTGCATCGCCAAAACGAGCCGGTCGATGCCAAAGGCGAGCAGGGCGATGATGATGAGGATGAGGTAGATGTGTTCGCGCGGCGGGCGGCGCTGGCTCATGTTGATGATGTGGCCCAGGCCGGTTTTCGCGTTGATGACCTCCGCCAGCATGATGTAGCCGAAGGCGAGGCCGAACAGCAGCCGCAGCGAGTTGACGATGCCGGACAGCGCGAGCGGCAGGAGCACTTTGGAAACCGCCTGGTGGCTTAGGATTGGCAGCCAAACCAGGAATCCGCCGATTAGGCCCAGCAACGCCGCCGTCCAAACGCCGGACTGCCCAAAAACTTGGGAAATCGATGTCCCCGGGGTGTCGATCATCTCGAAGACGGTCAGGCCGATGGCCAAAACCGCGGCGTAGATGCCGCCGATCGAGAAGGCTCGCCGCATCCCGGATTGGAGCACGGGTTTGGCGCCTAACGTGTAAGCTGTGTCCAAAAATCGGCTCGAAACCCGGTTCACGGCGTTGGTCGCATCAAACAAAATGAACGCCACGGAGGCGAAGAAGATGAACATGATTTTTTGCGATTCGCCGATGCCAAACCACATGAGCGAAAGCGGGATTAACGCGGCGATGGGGATGTTGCGGCCGAAGACGCTGACGGGCCGCAAAAACGCGTTGACTCGCGGATAACTGGCGGCCACCACCCCTAGCGGAACGGCGAACGCGGCGGCCAGGAGGAACCCGCTCATGACGCGGCCCAGGCTCCAAAACGTGGCCTTGAACAAGCCGCGTTCCGTCCAAAGCAGCGGGAAGGATTTGAGCGCTTCCCACGGGCTGGGCAGCGTGTAGGCGCTGACGATGCGCTTTTCCGCCGGACCGAGCGTGACCACGAACCACAGCAGCAAAATGAGCCCGATGCACGCGAAACCCGCGCTCACGGCCTCCTTGTGGGTCGGAAGATCGCGGATGGTGCACCAGCGGCGAAGCGTTTCGCGCCAATCGAACGCTGGTTCCGCCAATTCCGACGCTTCATCGGGTTCCGGCGATTTCTGGCCGGAATCCTCGACTTTCTCCGTGGTTTCAGACGGATCTTCGCTGGGTTGGGAATCCTCCGGCATCAAGTTTTTAGCGCAATGGCAGGGATTCTACGTTTTCCTGACCAAACTGCAAATTTTCATCCTCGGTTCGCCAATCCCGCAGATCGCGCGTAAACAATCCCGTGACCCAAACCGAACTCCAGAAGCTGTTCGCCGAAATCGGCCTGACGCCGAGTCGCAAGCTGGGTCAAAACTTCCTCATCGACCAAAACCTGGCAGCATGGATCGCGCGCCAACTCCACGTGGAAAATGCGGACACGGTGGTCGAGGCCGGCCCCGGCGCGGGGGCGCTGACGCGGGAAATCCTGGAACGCACGGAACGGATCATCGCGATCGAAAAAGATCGCCGGCTGGCCGGATTTTTGCGCGAGCGGCTCGCGGACCGAAGCCAGGTTTGCGTCGAAAACCTGGATGCCTGCCAGTTTGACACGCGCCGCCTCTACCCGCGCCAACCGGTCAAGCTCATCGGCAACCTGCCCTACTCCGCGGGGGGCGAGATTTTGCGGAATTTTCTGGGCTGGCACTCGCCGGTTTGCGAAGCGGTGCTGATGGTGCAGCGCGAGGTGGCGGAGCGGATTTGCGCCGAACCGCGAACCAAAAACTACGGCGTGCTGACCCTGCGCGTCCAGGTGCGCTGGGAGCCCAAAATGCTCAAAAACATCGGCCCGGAGAGCTTTTTTCCGCGTCCCGGTGTGGAATCGACCGTCGTGCGGTTCGCGCGGCGGCCTGCGGAGGAATTGCCGGTTTTTGACGTGCGCCTGTTCGATTCAACCGTGCGCCGCGGGTTCGCCCAACGCCGCAAGCAACTGCGCAACAACCTGGGGCTGGACAACGCGCGTTGGCGGGAAATCGCGCAAAACCTGGATGCGCCGGAAACGACTCGCGCGGAGGAATTGACCTTGGGCCAGTGGGTCGGTCTAACCAGGATGCTGGACGATCATCCGCTGAAGGACAACCCGCAACGCGGCGACGAAATCTTTGACGTCGTCAACGATGCCGACGAGGTCACCGGCCAGGCGTCGCGCGCGCAAGTTCATGCCGAGGGCCTGAAGCACCGCGCGGTGCACATTTTTCTCTTCAACCCGGCCGGCGAGTTGTTCCTGCAAAAGCGCTCCCGGCTCAAAGACGTCCATCCCGGCGCTTGGGACTCCAGCGCGGCGGGGCACCTGGATTCCGGCGAGGATTACGAAGCGGCGGCGCGGCGCGAAATCGTCGAAGAACTCGGCATCGAGGCCAAACTCACGCCGCTCGCGAAGCTGCCGCCCACGCCGGGCAACGGGCACGAATTCGTCCAACTCTTCCGCGCGGAATCCGGCGCAAAACCTCGCTGGCCGACCAGCGAAATCGAATTCGGCCAGTTTTTTCCGCTGGACGCGATCGAAACCTGGATTTCGGCCAGACCCGGGGATTTTGCGGGCGGATTTCTGGAATGCTGGGCCGCGTTGGCCGGGTGATGGCGGGCGTCACTCCGGGTTTTCCAGCGCGATGACGCGAATCTCCACGCGCCGGTTGTTGGCATGATCGTTAGGCTTGGCGGAATCCGCCGGGCGGTCCCAACCCACGCCTTCGGTGGTGAATTGGTTAGGATCGAGCGTTGTGAATTTGTTGACCAGCGCCTCTTTCACCGAGTTGGCGCGATTTCCGGCTAACTCTTTGACCAAGGCGGGATTCACCTGGCCTTTCATGCTGGCGTCGGTGTGGCCCTCGATGACGATGTTGGCCGCGCCGTATTGGCTGGCGAGTTTCGCGACTTCTTCCAGCACGAACTGCACGTTCGGATCGTAGGGCACCTCAACGTCTTGACCGTTCTCTTTTTTGACGATCTTTTTGTCCAGATCCCAGCTGTTGGGGAAGAAGTGGATGGTCACCACCTTGGTTAGGATTTCGCTCCCCTCCGCCTTGAGCGTATCGATCGATTGCGGGGCGAAACGCACCTGGTATTCGTTACGGCTGCTGGCGTAAGGTTCCTCGCTTCCCAGCTTTTGGACGATGCTGAAATCCATCACCTTGTCGAAGCCGACCGGCGCGCCAACCCGGCCCATTTTGCGGTAGAGCAGGTAGGCGGTGTTCCAGGTGCGCTCGAAATTGGCGGGATTGTTCTGATTCAGGAAAAAATCGCGGTTTTCGGCGTAATTCGTCGCGTGCGCGTCCCCTAACATGGCCAGAGTTTCGTCGGCGGGGATGCCGTACAGGTTGGCCATGAGCTGGGCGGCCTCAGTCTTGCCGGCATCAGTCTCCAGCTTAGCCATGCCCTCGAAAATGCCGCGCACCAGCCCTTCGCAGATGTCCGAATGATCGCGGGCGAAATCCGCGCGGGCAAACCACACGTCGGCGATGAGTTTGTTGGCCGTGGCCGTGCTCACCAGCAGATGATTCGACTCAATGTCGCTCAAATTGTAGATGTCCGGCGCCCAGGTAACGCATGCGGCGATGGAGCGGTCCGCATTGAACGCGGCGGCGGCCTGAAACGCGTCGGCGGTGTAAACGAACTCCACTTCGCCCGGTTGAATTCCGCCGTTAACCAGCGCATTGAGCACAAAGTACTCGCTGGGCGAATTTTGGGCCAACGCGATCTTTTTCCCACGCAAATCCGCGATGGTGGGGTGCTCCGGATCCTTGGCCGCGCTACGCCGGATGACGATTCCGTCGCCGCCGTTGGACCAATCGACCTGCTGGTAAACGCGGGGAAAAATCCGGCTATCCTTCTTCAACTCGTCCATGAAAAGCGGCATCATGTCGAGCGTCGCCCAGCCAATGTGGACGTCTCCGGAAGCATAGGCATCGCGCATGGCCACCGGATCGTCGATGAGCACCAATTCGACGGTAAAATCCTCGCCGCCGGGGGTTTTCCAGGCTTTCCCGGCATCGCCGCCGCCGTTTTGGAGGATGATCGGCGCCCAGCCGGCCCAGACGTTCAACGCAAACTTGACCGTGCGATTTTGCAGCGGCTTGTAGTCGCTGCGCTCCTGCACCGGCGGCAATTTTTCGCTCGCCACGTATTCGTACTCGCTCACGGTGGTGGGAGCATTGGTGTCGGCCGCCTCAGCCTCGCCATCGCCGCCTCCAGCCAGGTCGGATTTGGCGATCGTGGGCCCGTCAGCCGCATCTTTCGTCTGGCTGTGAGAATTCGCGTTGGCGTTGGCCGCGGCATCATCTTCGTCTGGCGAAAACAGGCACCCGCGCATGGCAAACACCAGCAAGCCGAGCACGACCATGCCGAGGACGATGAAAAACAAGGGTTTGGGTTGAGGAGTGTCGCTCATGGTAATTGGGGCGGATGTTAGTCGAAAAAAGGGATTCGTCGAGGGCGAAGTGGCGATCTCGGGATCGGGACGCTTTGCCGTGCTGGCGGAATGATAGGGAGAGGTGCGCCCGGGGCGCCTCGATTTTTTGGGAAATTAACTCCGATTGCCCCGCGTCCCCTTTTCATTGATTTTACGGGGAGGATGAAGATGAAGAGGTTTCGGCCTCGCCCGCGCTGAGCTTGGCCAGGATTTCTTCCCCGCTCAACGGCTCTTTTGGATGACGAGACAGGCAAATGGGGCTGTAGATTTTGAGGGGCTTGCCACGGGCCAGTTTCGGGTGCCGGACGAAGAATTCGCCTCGCAAAAGCCGGTTCAGTTCCGCCTCGTCTCCACCGCTCTTGCGGAAGTGCTTTTTCACCACGCCAATGGCCTCGGGTGAGTGCGCCCGGCCGAAAATATGAGCCTCGCAGGCTTTCAAGATCGGCGGGGTTGCGGTGGAGGGGTCCTGCAGGGAGATCAGGAGGCCGAAATTCTTGTTCCGCGCGGAATTCGCCAGTTCCACGAACCTCTCCGCGCAACGTTTTGAGCTGATGCAGGTGTCCGCCTCGTCGATGACCAGCAACCCCCTGAGATTTGGCCTCGGCGCGGCGTTTTCCAGCCAACGGTGGGCGGAGGCCAATAACCCGCGAATGAGCGTTTGGCGTTCGTCCTTCGAAGCCAAGCCCTTTCCATTGACGACCGAGACCGACGCGCCGTCATCGGCCGAAACGGGACCCAAAATTTTCGCAAAATCGATCGCGCCAGCGTCGTCCAGCGGCAGTTCCCGGCCTCCACTTAGCCCCGGAGTCCAGGTCTGCACTTTGGCGATTTGGTGGAATTTTCCGGCTTTGCGGATGTCCTCCATTTCCCAGCTTTCCGGCGGTTCGGGCCAAGGTTCGTCCAACGCCGCGCGGCTATCGAAATCGACGAACACGACGGGGGCGCCGCGGAGCACCGCTTCCTCGGCCAGGCGTTTGAGCAGGGCCGAGCGCCCGGATTTTGCCCCGGCCAGGATGATGGCGTGGTGGCTGAAGGCTTCCGGGGGAAGGGTGACGTGTTGACGCAGCTCCTGACCGCTGATGAGCCGGCCCAGCGAAATCTGGTCGGTATCCGGCGCATCTTCCGCGCACGAGGTTTCCTCCCCGCCGCTGGAAATTGCCGGGCTGTAGTCGCCAATTTTCAGCTCGTCGAAACGCCGCTCGCCCCAGAGCTGCAAACAGGGCAAGGCCGCCCGCACGAAGCCGATCTCGGACAGCGGATGCCGGGAGAGGACCCAGTCGTTGAAGAAATCGTAGCCCCGGAGCTGGAGCATGCGCAACGCGACCAGTTTGCGAAGCTCATCCTGCTCCGGGCAGACAAACGTTCCACCCAGCTTCTTGAATTTGAGGTTGAGCCGATCGGTGAAATAGCCGGTGGGGATGGGTGTGGTGCGGAGAATTCGCAACTGGCGGAAGGGCAGCTTCGCGTCGATGCCGGCGGCCACGATCGCAGCCTTTAGCCGGGCCTGATAGGCGCGGTGGTTGGTTTTTTGCAGCACGCGCACGCAGTAATGTTGCTCCCGCTCGCCTTCCGACTCAAAAATGACGCGCAATCGGCTGTGGAGGGGCCGAATTCGCCCCGAAGGAAGGGTGGCGTCCAGTTGCACGTCGATTCCCCTCGGCAGCGTGGCGAAATTCTCCTCGATCGCCAGTTTCGCGGCGGTATCCAGCAACGGCGCGAAGTAGTTGTCCTCGGCTTCTTCAGCCAGCACCTCGGTTAGGTCCACTTCGCCCTGAAGCCGCTCGTAAAGCTCGTCCAACCGCTTGAGTTCGGCCTCCGCCACGGTTACGGCGGCGATGGCAGGCGGTTCGAAGTCTCGCAACTCCTCCACGCGGCAGCGTTCCAGGCACTCGCGCCGGTGGCGCTCGCAAATTTTCAGGATGTCGCGCGGTGTTTCGCCCACCATCTTGGCGATCGCCTCGGCGTGAATCGGCCAGGTTGAGTAAGGGAGGCTGAAACCGGTTTTTTTGGCGGCTTCGCCCATCCGCAGGGAAATGAGCGAACCGATGGCGGCTTCATCACCCATCCGGTTCAAAACGCGGGGAAAATCCTCGTAACGGTCGGTGGCGGTTTTGAGCTGGGATCCGCGCAATTGGGACCAGGTCTGCTCCAGGCAGGAAAGGATCGTCCAGGTGCGCTGCAACTTGTCGCGCAGGGCCAACAAGCCGCGCCCGATCTCCAAAAGCAGCGCTTCGGCCGTGGCTTCGTCCGTGGAGGGCTGAATGTTGACGCCGGTGGCCAATTGCATGACCGTGGCGTCCAATTGATCGAGGGCCAGAACGGTGGGGGCGGTGTGCGCCATCACCCGGGAAATCGAGCCGGCGATGTCCACCGGACTCTCGGCCGAGGGTTGAAATTTGTGCTCCTCGCGCGTTTCCTTGTCCAACTCCTGGCCTTGCAAACAAGTCACGGCCAGGTTGTAGAGCTGAAACGAGCCGGAGTTGAGATAAGCCAGGCAACGGATGACATCTTGCTGGGAAGGCTGAATTTTCCGGTCGCGCTTCCAGAGGTCACGGACGAGTTGATCCGCCGCATCGTTGGCCTCGGCGTCGTTCTGGAGCCTGGCGAACCGGGGCTCCCACTCGTTTTCACCCAATTTGAGCCGAACCAGCCGCTCCAGCACCAACTGGTACTGCGGCACACCGTTGGTGGCCTCCTGCTGGAGGGAGTCGAGGTAGCCCTGCAACACCGATTCCCAAAACGTGCGCACGTCCGTCAGGTCCAGCAGCACGAAATAGGCGCCGCGTTCCACGCTGAAGCGCCGAAACGCGTTGAGCAGGTGCGTTTTGCCCGAACCACCCTCGCCGATGAGCACCCACCCGAGGGGAGACTCGCGATTTTCCTCGCGCAGCAACCGTCCGACCCGTTCGGCGAACTGGGAGCGCAAATTCGGGTGCAAATCCTCCACGTCGTGGATCAGGTCCGACCAAACGTCGTCGAGCCGGAACGCCCAGCTGAATTGGGCCAATCCAAAGGTTTCAAGCGCTGCTTCACTCATGACGGCGTCCCTCCCAGGTAAACCAGATGCAGGTCGTTTCCGGCGGCGGTGGTGAACGCGGCCTGGCGGTCGGCAGTGGTCAGTTTTTTCGGGTCATCCAGCCGAAACAGGGTCAACTCGTTGCCGCTCATCATCCTGAAAAGCGCGTCGTCCACCGCGTCGCGGGATTCGCCGACGCGTTGGCGCAAATCGGCCAAACGCACGCGTTCGTTGGCCTGGCCTGCGGACAATTCGTGGTAAGCGCGCTTGATGGACGCCTCAACGCCGCCGTTTCGGCCATTTTGGCCGTTTTGGCCGGTTTGGGGGCTAAAAACCTCGGCGAGCGGGATATGGCGCGCCTCCAGACATTCGCCGAAGCAACGCAGGACTTGCTGGATCAATCGCGATTTTGCGTCGCGAACCTCCCCCAGTGCGTTGCCCACGTTTTCCTGCGCCCAGGCCCATCCCGGCTCCGTTACGGTGAGGCGATTGCCTTTTTGGCTCACGCGCTCGGTTTGGATCAATCCACGGTCCTCCAACGGCCGCCGCAAACCGGGACTGGGGACGGGACGGAGTTTTTTTTGCCACGATCGGCCGCCGTTGGCGATAAGTTGCCACAACAGCAGCCTCTGAGCAGGCTGAAGCTCGGTGCGCATGGTTTCTGTTAGGAGAGGTTGTTTGTAAGCCTGCCTTATTCATGAAATTTCGGCTGCGAGCCACGATATGGCATCCATAGCGGCGTCAGGCTTGATTTTCCCGGTTCAACGTATCTCTGGATACGCCTCACCGTGAAAATCGGCGCCTTCCTTGCTCTGGACGCCATCTCGCGGCTCTCGCTTCGATATTTCATGAATAAGGCAGGCTAGAAGGCCCAGGGGTTCTCTAGCATGATCCCCCATGCGATCAACCGGCTTTTTTGCAGTTTGTCAGGCTTTTCCCCAATTCGCGTTGCGCCCACGGGTGTCAATGTGGATGAACGTCGGGTAAATGCCCACGCCGCCCTTAAAAAATCCCTCCTCGCGCAATTGCCAGGCCACCTCCGCCGCCAGGGTTGAGGAGCAGTCAAACATCAAGTCCAGGGCCATGTTGCGCAGGTGATAGGAGCGCTTGGCGGCACCGGGACATTGCGCGTTGTAAGCCGGGCTGCGGTAGGCGGAGTTGATCAAATTGAGCGGCACGCCCAGCCTGCGCCGAAGCTCTTCGGCCACCTGCAAGGGTTTGCGAATATTCTTCCACAAGTAGCGTGGCGGCAGTTGGTTGCGAACCCCGCCGCGGATGTTGCGGTGCGGGCGAATGATTTCTTGCGGGGTGATGTGCTGGAGCTGAAAGGCGGCCAAAAACTCGACGTACTCCTGCTCGTCCACCAACGGGCGGCCGATCGGCACGATGAAACGTTCGGCCAGTTCGCGAAATCGCGTCGCCAACGCCAATCCAACCCCGCCGATGGCCAATCCGGTCAAAAATTCTCGCCGGTGGGAACGTTTTTTCGGGGATCGCAGTTTTTTCGCCATTTTGGAGCCAGGTTTGGAGCCAGATTTTCGCAGCCAGCAACCATGTGACGTGGCGGGAGACGCGGATGTTCGAAAACTCGCTCTGGCGCATCCGCGCGAACCGGTGCAAACTGGCGGCCATGCCAGCTTTTGCCAAAATTTGCCTCCTAACCCTCGTTTTCGCGCCATTTGCCCGCGCCGACGAGCGAATCGACGGCCTGAGCCAGGACGCCTTGCAACAAGCGGTCCGAATTTTGAAGCGAGACTACATTCGGCCCGAAGCGCTGAGCTACGAGGAGCTGAACAAGGCGGCGTTCGAGGGTTTGTTGCGGCGATTGGCCTTTGGCGCCCAGTTGGTGAACGCAAACGCCGACGAAGAGCCCCAGGACGGCAAAATCGAGTTTTTCAGCGAGCTGATCACCCCCAAAACCGGCTACATTCGGCTGGCAAGCTTTCACGAAGACGAAATCGCGCACCTGGACGAGGCCCTGCTGGCTTTTGACGAAGCGGAGGCGGAGACGCTGGTGCTGGATTTGCGCGTGCCGGCGCCCACGGCCCGATTTGATGCCGCCGCGCGAATTTTGGACCGTTTCGTGCCCACCAACACCCTGCTCTTCAAAATCCAGAAACCCGGCCAAACCCGGCCGGAGCTGTTTTTTTCCCAAGTTTCCAGCACGCGCTGGCGGGGAAGCCGCTTGCTGCTTTTGACCGACTCAGAAACGCCCAACGCCGGAGAAATCATCGCCGCCGTCATCGACGCAAACCGGCAATGTTTCGTGGTGGGCGGACCGACCAAGGGCCTGACCGTGCAATATCAGCAAATTCCGCTGGATGAGACCACCTTGCTGCGTTTTGCCGTGGCGGAAGTGGTTTTGGCCGACGACACCTCGCTGTTTCAAACCGGCGTCCAGCCGGATTTCGCCGTTGCGGAGGATTTGGAGTCCAAGCACAAGGTTTTTGCCGCAAGCCAGGCCGGACCGCTGCAGCGCTACCTTTTCGAGCAAGCCCGCCCGCGAATCAACGAAGCCGCGTTGGTTCACGCAACCGATCCGGAGCTGGATTACCACCTGGCGCGAGCCCGGGGCGAGATCACCCAATTCGACCGCGTCCCGCTTCAGGATCGGACCTTGCAGCGGGCGCTGGATTTGCTAACCGCCCTGCGCCATTTCGCCGAAAAAGCGGCCACCGAAGCGGCCGCGGCGGCGGAAAACGCGGAAAATTAGGCCCAGGAGGCTCGCGAGAAAGGGAACACCACCCACCATGGCCAAAAAATCGAAATCGACCAAGCGCAAGACCTCGGCCAAATCCCAGCCCAAGCCAAAATCAAAGCCAAAGTCCAAACCCACTGCGCCCAAAGCCACCAACCCGCACGATGGCTACGTGCAGGTGGTTTTCCTCTCGATTCCCGAGGCGCGCGGATTTTTCCTCGCCTACTTGCCTGCTAACGTCATCGCGCTCTTCGACTGGGACACGCTACGAGCCGCCAACGTCGTATTTATCAGCGATCAACTCGGCCGCCAGTTTGCCGACCTGCGATTCACGGTCTGCCTGAAGGGCCAACGCAAGCGGCGGCGCATTTCGCTGCTCTTCGAGCACAAACGCAGCGTCCGCTACACCACCCCGCGCCAACTCTTCGGCTACATGAGCCACGAGATCGGCCAGGCGGAAGAATCCGAGCCGCTGCCGGCGATCCTCACCGTGGTCTTGGTCCAGCACGGCATCTGGAAGCGTCCTCCGCGGCTGAGTTCGGAGTACGATCTGCCGGATGAAGCGCTGCAGGTCCTCGGTCCGTATCTTCTGGATTTCGGGTTTATCACCGTGGAACTGACCGATCTGGGCGAAGATGAACTCCAGGGCACACCGGAGGGAAGATTTGCCCTGACGCTGCTCAAGTGCGTCGGTCAAGGCGAGCCGTTTTCGTGGACGAAATTCGAGAGCGTTCTGCAAGACCTTGCCAAAAGCCCGAATCTGGACAAAATATTTGCCAGAGCCGAGAGCTACCTTCTGTCCACCACCGACGAATCGCAGGAAACGCAGGTTCGCGAGGCGGTGGCTGAGATTCCCGAACAATTCCCAAAAATCAAGAAAGCAGCCATGACCTTAGGTGAAGCCATCGAAAAACGCGGTGAAGCACGCGGTGAAAGACGCGGCGAAGCAAAAATCGTCCGTCGCCAACTGGAGAAAGCCTATCCAAAATTGACCGCCAAAGACTTCGCCCAGCTGGAGAAACTAGATGAAGCCGCGCTGGTGTCGTTAGCTGACGCGATCGTGTTGCAGAGGCCGCTGGCGGAGGTGAAGCGGTTGCTCAAGGGAGGATGAGCGTGGAAAGCGCGGGTCCCAGCCCGCCAATTGCGCGGAAGCCGGCGGGAGGAATCCAGCCTCATCCAGCGGACTCCCCATGGTTTCCGCAAGGTCGCCGCGTTTTGAACCGGCATCGCTGCCGTCCCCTGAGAATCAGGAAAAGCGTCACCGTGTGTCCTCAGAGGCCACCGGCTCAAAGCAGAACAACATGCCGCTGGTCTGCGGCGCGTAGAACACCCGGCCATTGGCCGCGATCGGGTGTGGGCAGGTGTAGGAGCCGAATCCCGCCGACTTCCAGCCAAGCTCGCCGGTGTTCGCATCTACCGCGCACAGGCCATTAATCGTAGCGGAAAGCGCGTGCCCGCCAGCAGTCAGAACGATCGCCCCGCAGCCGTGACCGGGTCCCCAAAGTTGCATTGGCTTGCCGTCGCGCTCAATGGGTTGGCCGGTCTCCAAATCCCAGCGCCAGGCGCCACCCTTGTACTTGTTGTTGACCGAAAACCAGCCTGGCCCCAGGGCAATGGTATCGACATGCCAGCGGCTGGTTGAAAGCTTGTTGGCCCACAGAGTTTTGCCAGTGTTAGCGTCAAGACAGGCGATCGGGCGGCGATAGGCGCCGGGCAAAAAGACGCGGCCATTTTGGTGGGAAGGCGTGCCGGTTTGGCTGGCGAATTGCTCCGCGCTACGCCATAGAACTTCACCAGCGCGGGGATTGATCGCGACGGTCTCACCGGCATCGCGCGCGTTTTCGCCGCCACCTGTAAAGAACATGATGCCGTCTCCCGCGCAGCCGGCCGGGCCGTTCAGAAGCTTGCCGTTTGAAGATATCTTCACCCGCCAAAGTGGCTCGCCGGTGGCTGCGTCCCAGGCATCGACCGCTTGGCCAACGGCATCATCCCCTGCAAAAAACGTGGGCGGCTTGCCTTCGGCGTAGAGCGAGCCAAACGCCACCACGCCATCCGAGTAAACCGGCGAGCTACGTAGGCGATCGCCGATTCCGACACGTCGCCGCCACAAAATTGCGCCCGTCTCGCCGGAGAGGCAAAACATCTCCGAGGGCGTGCCCGATGACATGGGATATCGCGGGCTGAACATCCGCGGCACGTAGATTTTGCCTTCGGCGGCGAGCAACGCCGAGCGGCACCAGGATTGGCCCGGCAAATGCCGCCGCCAGCGAATTCGGCCGGTTGATTGCTCCCGGCAGACCACCAATCCGCCCAACGTAACGTAACAAACGTCCTCAACCGTGGCACACACCGCCTGTTTGAAGAGGCCCTTGGTTTTCACCGCCCAACGCAACCGGAAAGGCGGCTTGACGGAGGGATCGTCGATGAAGTTGGCGTTGTCCGAGCCACCGAATGCCGATGGCCAGCCATAGCGGCGACCGCCCGCGGGAGTAACCCGGGTTTGCCGCTGAAAGGTGCGATTTTCCAGGTTGGGAGCGGCGTTTTGCGCACCGGTTCGCAGGATGTAGAGGCCGCCATCGTCATTGCCGAAATATACCGCGCCGTCTGAGACCGCGGGCGAGGATGTGACCGCCGCGCCGCCGGGGGTGGCTACAATTTCCGGGGTTCCGCCGGATATGGGGACAGCCGCCAGGCCGCCACCTAGTACAACGCGAACAGGCAGCGATCGCCCGCCAGGGTAGGCGCCGCGATCGCGGGAGTGATGGATTCGGGCCGATTGGAAAACGTAGCCCACTCGACCTTCGGCCGTTCGCCAAAAGTCGCCGCGCTGAGACCAAAGGCTTGTCTGCAAAAATACGCCACACCCGCTCGCGTGGCCGGTGGAGTGAGCACTGCCCATTGCTTGTCCAGAACGTCACCCCGCTTGTCGATTTTGCCGGTGGCGAGTTCGACCCGGACAACGGCTCCCAAGCCATCTTTGCCGGGAAACGAGACGTAAACCCAGTCGCCCGCTAATGATATCCCGGCTGGAAGATAGGTCTTGGAGATCGGCTGGCGTTGTATCCAGGCTCGTTCGGCCTTGGCGCCCTCGTCGCGTAAGCATATGAGATCGAAACCAGCCGCGGCAACTATATTCGCGCCGGATACCGCGACCGGCACGCCGCTATATTGGCGCGGGGGAGCTCCATCACCAGCGTAGGGATCGAATTTCCACACCACGGAGCCTCCTTCGCTAATACAGTGAATCACACCATCCAGCGTTTGCAGATAATAGCGTCCATTCGCCGCGGTAATGGCGCCGAAAATTGGCTGGCGGAGTTGGATGGCCGCGAGGACCTCGCCCTCTGTTGCATCAAGCACGTAGAAGTTTCCCGCGGTGGCGCCGAACGCCATTTTTCCGCCCACAACGCAGGGAGATGAAGTATTTCCCCCGGCCGCGTCTGCACCCGGCGCCTTGGTTTTCCAAACGATCTCGGCGCTTTGCGAATCCACACAATACGCCGTCCCCATCTGATCGACCACATAGACGCGGCCGGCAACAACCGCGGGCGACGATAAAATCGCGTCATCCAGCGTAACGCGAGCCGCGATTTGCAGAGGCAACGTCACCTGCTCGTCACGGGCATCGGCGGTGTGCTCCGCATCGCGCATGTACTGCGGCCAATCGGTGGCTTGAACTGCGCTGGCATAGGCAAGGCCGATCGAAGCTAATGTCCTGGCAATGGAAGGTGTCATGTTAGAGCACCCTAGAGCAAATTCCCGACCGCCGTGCGCTCTTCCCGCAATTCCGCGACCGACGCATCGAGCTTTTGGCGGCCGAAATCGTTGAGCGGCACATCGGCGACGATCTCCGGATTCTTCCCGTCCTGGGTGCGAACCGGAAACGACGAAATGAGGCCCGCGTCCACTCCGTAGCTCCCGTCGGAACACAGGCAAACGCTGGTCCAATCGTGCCGCTCGGTCGGCGTGGTCAGGCTGACGACGGTATCGACGATTGCGTTGGCCGCGGATGCCGCCGAAGACGCGCCGCGGGCTTTGATGATCGCGGCTCCCCGTTGCTGGACTGTGGCGATGAACTCGCCTTGCAGCCAGGCTTCATCCGCGATCGCTTCGTGGGCCGGCCGGCCATCGATTTTTGCGTTGTAAAAGTCCGGGTACTGCGTGGAAGAGTGGTTGCCCCAGATGGTCATGTTGGTCACGTCGCCAATGGCAGCCCCAGCGCGCTTGGCCAACTGCGTTTTGGCGCGATTTTCGTCGAGACGCGTCATCGCGAACCACCGGCCGTTGGGGACGGCCGGCGCGTTGTTCATGGCGATGAGGCAGTTGGTGTTGCAGGGGTTGCCAACCACCAAAACCCGCACGTCATCGGCCGCGTTTGCCGCGATTGCCTGGCCTTGGCCGGTGAAAATCTTGCCATTCACCTCCAGCAGGTCTTTGCGCTCCATGCCTTGCTTGCGGGGCACGCTGCCTACCAAAAGCGCCCAGTTCACCCCGTTAAATCCCGCGTTGAGGTCGGCAGTTGGGACCACGTCGTGCAAAAGCGGAAACGCGCAATCCTCCAGCTCCATCACCACCCCGTCCAGAGCCGGCAACGCGGGTTCGATCTCGATGAGATGCAGGCTCACCGGCTGGGAGGGGCCAAACATCGCGCCCGATGCGATCCGAAACAGGAGCGAGTAGCCAATTTGGCCGGCGGCGCCGGTTATGGCGACTTTGATGGGTTGGGTAGTGCTCATGGCCCGGACTTTGGCCAAAACCGGCCGTTTGGCAAGCTGCGGAACGGCGGATTTCAGCCGCGTTTTCGAGCTTGCCCTCACGCGGGTTCCTCGCCCATGCTCCTTTCCCTGCATGACTGAGCGTCCCAACCCCTACCAACTCACCCCGGACAAAATCGAGGAGCCGCCAACGACGTTTTTTCGGGAAACTGCGTTATCTCGGCCCCGGTTTCATCCTTTCGGCCTCCATCGTCGGTTCCGGCGAACTCATCGCCACCACCATCCTCGGCGCGGAGGCGGGATTCGTCACGCTTTGGGTCGTCATCGTCAGTTGCCTGGTAAAAGTGACGCTCCAACTGGAATTCGGCAAGCACGCCATCCATTCGGGCGAATCCACGTTTGCCGCGTTCGACAAATTGCCGGGTCCAAAGATCGGCCGGACCAGTTGGTCGACGTGCGGCTGGTTTTTGCTCATGCTCATCAAATTCGCCCAGGTCGGCGGAATTGTCGGCGGCGTGGCGATTATTTTGCACCAGGTGTGGCCGATTTTGCTGCCGGAAGGGCTGCCGCTACGAGAAGACACCGTTTGGGTGGCGATCGTGACGGTGACGGTGGCGTTGCTGGTGTTTCGCGGCTACTACCGCTTCATCGAGAAGGCCTCGCTCATCATGATCGGCCTGTTTACCCTGCTCACCATCGCCAGCGTGGTGGTGCTGCAATCCACCCAGTACGCCGTGAGTTTCAGCGACATTGCCGGCGGGCTGCAATTCAAGCTGCCGGCGGCGATTTTGATCACCGCGATCGGCGCTTTTGGCATCACCGGCGTGGGTGGCGACGAGATCATGACCTACAACTACTGGCTGCTGGAAAAAGGCTACGCGGCCAAAACCGGCCCCCGCGACGATTCGCCGGATTGGGAGCGCCGCGCCAGAGGATGGATCGGCGTGATGTACTGGGACGCGATCCTTTCCATGGTCGTCTACACCGTGGTCACGGCGGCGTTTTATGTGCTGGGCGCCGCAGTTTTGCACGCGCAAGAACTCGTCCCGAGCGGAACGGTGGGGCTCATCGAGACGCTGGGCAAAATGTACACCGAGACGCTGGGCCCCTGGGCTTACGGCGTGTTTTTGGCCGGCGCCATTTTCGTGCTCTTTTCCACGCTTTTCGCCGCTTTGGCAGGCTGGACGCGGCTTTACTCGGATTGCTTCGCCCGGGTGGGATTGTTCGATTTTGAGGACGCCGAAGCTCGCCGCAAGTGGGTCGCGGCGCTGGCCTGGATCATTCCCACGCTGTGGGCGCTGATGTACCTCATCGTGCGCGATCCCGGCAAGATGGTCATCGCCGGCGGAGTCGCCACATCGCTCATTTTGCTCATCGTCGTGTTTGCGGGGATGCAGTTTCGCTACCGGCGCCTGCCGAAATCGCTTCACCCCGGCCGTTCTTACGATGTGGCGCTGTGGTTGAGCGCGGTAGTCATCGTGGGAGCCGCAATCTACGCGGTGGTGGTCAAGGCGCTGGATTTGTCCTGAAATTGCTCCGTTTTTGCAAAAAGAAAGGTGGACGAGCCGCCAAAGTTTCGGTAGAACCCCAACAGAAACCCAAAAACCGACCGTTTTCCCCATGAAACCCAGCAACAGCAGCCAGCGCTGTTCCCGGGCAGTCCAGCGCTGCTTGGTGGGGATGCTTTGCGGCGCGATGTTTGCGGGCGGAGCGGCCTTGGCCCAACAACCGGTGCAACCGCAGCCAACGCAACAAGGTCAGGCGAAAAAGAAGGGGCTGCGGGTCATCATCGGCAAGCCAGGCGAATCGCGGCCGAAACGTTCGCGCGCCAGAGATGACCTCGAAAGCAAAAAACCGCCACTCCCGCCGTTTCAGCCGGATGCCAGCGGATTGACCAGCCGGGTTTCCGTCAACGCGCCGAACACCGGCGACACCGAGATTTCCACCGGCCGTTCCCTGCAACATTTCGAGCCGACCGGCCCTCCGCCGAATCTTCGCCCGAAAACCTCCAGCGCGGCGAAAAAACCCGCCGAAACGGCGGCGAAACCGAGCGGCAAACCTTCGTTCAACCCAAAATTCGGCCAACCACCCTTCGTTCCGGAAGACGAGCCGTTCAAAAAGGCCGAAAGCGGACAAAACCTGCATCAATTCGTGCCCACGGGCCCTCCGCCGCCGCCCGACACGCCGGAACCCTCGAATCGGCAAAAAACCAAGGCGGCCAAGGCTACGAAGGCCAAATTGACCGAAAAAGCCGAGAAAAACGATCCCAACGCCTACTACCGCACGGAATCCCCGGCGCCGCCGCTCAAATTCGAGCCGCCGGCTGCGCCATCCATGACCAACGCCTCGGGCGGAGGACGGACGTTGTCGCATTTCGAGCCGACGGGCCCCCCGCCGAAGCTGCGTCCGGAAAAACCCAAGGCCAGGCCGAAAAAGACGCCCGACGCGCCTGCCGGGCCCAAGAAAATGCCCGACCGGTTTTACCAGAAATCGCAATTTGCCCCGGTAACCTTTGAGCCGGAGGAAATGACCGAACCGGCCGGCGCCGATCCCGCGCAAACGTTGAC
This sequence comes from Verrucomicrobiales bacterium, assembly GCA_965224535.1. Taxonomy (GTDB): domain Bacteria; phylum Verrucomicrobiota; class Verrucomicrobiia; order Verrucomicrobiales; family DEV007; genus JBCDHN01. The sequence goes on along the minus strand of CBDCZR010000036.1, from coordinate 15,631 downwards.
CCACTTTGAGCCAACCGGCCCTCCGCCCGCGCCGGAGGTCGAAAAACCGCCGAAACGGCGCGAATCCGTCGGGCGAAGAAAGGAGGCGCTGGCGGAAAACGCCGATCTGCGCCGCGAAAAGCTGGCCGATCACTACCACATGGAAGGCCAGCGGGCCCTGCCCAAACTCGAGCCCGATCTCGGCGCCCCGGCAATCGTCGATGGCGAAGTGGTGAGCGGGCCGACGTTGACCCACTTTGAGCCGACCGGCCCCCCGCCCAAGCCGCCGAAAGTAAAGCCTCCCAAACAACCCAAAGTCGCCAAAAAGACCGGCCCGGAGCCGCTTCCCGACCGGTTTTACCAGCAATCCAAATTTGCCCCGGTCACGTTCGATCCCGATGCGGCTGAAGAACGCGAACCGGCGCCTACGCTGACCCAATTTCAGCCCACCGGCCCGCCTCCGCCGCCTGAAGAGCCGCAGCAACCTGCAGCGGCCGCGCCGAGCAGAGCGGAACTGGCCGAAAAAGCTCGCAAACGCCAGGAAGAGGTGGTGGCGCACTACCAAACCCAATCCACCCGCGCCCTACCCGGCTTAAGCGAAGAAGAGGCGCTGATTTTGGCCGCTCAGCAGGGCGAAATCGTGCCCGGGACGCGAAGTTTGACCCATTTCGAGCCCACCGGCCCCCCTCCCAAACAACCCAAACCGCCGAAAAAGCCGCGCGTCGAGCAAACCGTCGCCTCAGCTGGCCCCAAACCGCTTCCGGACCGCTTTTACTCGAAATCCGAGTTCGGCCCGGTGAAATTCCAGGCTGAAGAAATGGAGCCCGAGGAACCCGGCCAGTCGCTCAGGCAGTTTACGCCCACGGGACCGCCTCCTCCCAAGCCTGAACCCCAAACCGTGAAAGTGGCGAAGGTCGATCCCACGAAAGTGGCCGAGGAACGGAAAAAACGGCGGGCTGAGTGGAACGATTACTACGTCTCCGGCGCGCGTCGGCCATTGCCGGGCTTGGAGGGGATACAATCCATGCCGTCGGGTGAAATTGTCGATTCCAACCGCGCGTTGACGCAATTTACCCCCGCACCGGGCTACCGGCCTCCACGGCCACCGCGCAAAACTTCGGAAAAAGCCAAAAAAGCGGCCGCTACGCAAAGCGAACAACCCGCCGGACCGAAGGAGCTGCCCAGCCGATTTTACACCCGCTCCGGAAAGGACATGCCAACCCTGACACCGGACGAAGAACAACTGAAAGTCACCCCACCAACTCTCAAGAAATTCGAACCCACACCTGTCAAGCCCACCAGATGACGGGGCCAAAAAGACGAGCCCTGGAAACCTGGATTGGCCGGCAAAATTTTGGAAAAAACGCGCTAAAACCGCGGTTTCAGCCTTGACCAAGGTGTAGCCCACCCCTCATAGTCGCAAAATTCCCACCAACACTCGAAAAACTCGGGACCTTTACCCTACCACACCGGTAAAGCCGTCGCGGGTTGTTTGACTCGGAGCCTCGAAACCTATGACGACAACGAAACCTCTTCGCAACTGGATCCCAGCGATTCTCATCCTTTTTGGGCCAGGCTATTTGCTGGCACAACAGGATGGCGTTGTGCTCGACCAATACGGCACGGAATACGCCGCTGAGCTGCTGACGCCTGAAATGCGGGCTGACGTCTCCTCGGCTTACCAAGACGCCAACGCCACAGCGCAGGTCGATCGCTCCGGCGGCCAAACTTACCTTCCCTCCCAGCAGTCCGGGCTCAGCACCGAGGTGTTGGTCGACCGCTTGCAGGGAATCGTGCTCGTCCCATCGCCGGGCGACGTCATTCCGGCGGGAATTCCCGGCGTGCAGGGCATTTGGCACGATTTGGAGGATTTTCCCGCGCGGGCCGGAAACGCGCTCAACGCCTACATCGGCCAATCGGTGTCTCTGGCGTCGTTGGATTCGATGGTTAAGGACACCATTCGCGCCTACCGCGATAGCGACCGCCCCGTGGTCGATGTTTTGGTGCCGGAGCAAGACATTACCGCTGGCGTGGTTCAGTTAGTGGTGGTGGAAGGCCGTTTATCGACCGTGCGCGTGCTCGGCGCCACCCGGGAAGAGGAAGACCACCTGCGGCGGCAAATCACCACCAAAAAAGGCGAGGTTTTGCGCTCCAGCAGTCTGCTCAACGACCTGGCTTGGATGAACCGCAGCCCCTATCGCCGGGTTGATTTGGTCTACGCTCCCGGTTTCCGCTTCGGGACCACGGACATCGTCCTGCGGACCAACGAAATCGACCCGTTCAACGCCTACATCGGCTACGAAAACTCCGGAAACGAGCTATTGGGCGAGCATCGCTTCCTGGCCGGCTTCACCTGGACGGAAGCCTGGGGTACCGACCGCACGTTGAGCTACCAACTGACCACGGACATCGAATTTGACTCCATCACCAGCCACTCGCTGGTCTACAGCCTTCCCCTGCCCTGGCGCCACTACGCCACGTTCCTGGGCGCCTACGTGAAAAGCGACGCCACCGTGGATGTTGACGGCACGCCGCTGGATATTTCGGGCGAAAGCTGGCAGCTCAGTTCGCGCTACGCTATGCCCATCCGGTTCTGGGTGCCGGAAAACTGGAACCACGAGTTGGAGTTCGGTTTCGACTTCAAATCCAGCAACAACGACCTGGAGTTTGGCGGTGACGAGTTCTTCGATGCCACCACACACATTTACCAGTTCAGCATGGGCTACAACGTCCTGCAGCAAGACAAGCGCGGGGCCACGAAATTCGACCTCACCGGCTACATGAGCCCGGGTGGTACGGATGCCAACAACACCGACACCGTGTTCGAAGAAGCCCGCGCCGGCGCCAAGTCCAACTACCAGTACGTCACCGCCAGCATCGAACGCTCTCAGCGCATCGCCAGGCTTGCCACCGCCCGTCTGCGGGCTCAGGGGCAGCTTTCCAGCGATAACCTGCTGGCCAGCGAGCAACTCGGAATCGGCGGCCCATCGACCGTCCGCGGTTACCCCACCAGTATCGCGCGAGGCGACGAGGGCGCCCTCATCAGCGCCGAACTCTACAGCCCCGTCTACTCCGTGGCGCAATGGTTTGACTGGCGTTACACCGACGACGAGTTGCGTTTCCTGATTTTTGCCGACTACGCCAGCGTTTCCAACGTGAACCTCTCCGGCGGAGAGCAAGAGAGCCAATCGCTCTTCAGCCTCGGCTTCGGCCTGCGCTACACCATCGACGACAACTTCCGGCTGCGGCTGGATCTCGGCTTCCCCGTCTCCGACGACCTCCCTGAGGGCACAGACATCGACGACGCCCGGCTTCACGCCAGCGGCACCATCATTTTCTAACCGACATTCCGGGAATAAATTCGACAAGCCCAAGGAAGAGGAGGAAAAATTGATGACGCCCAGAATATGCAGTGGCCGCGCCTATTTCTACACCTAGGCCTCGGGTAGGATTCAACCCAAATTGTGACGACGCGCAGAATAGCTTGCTATCGCGTCTCTTGGTTCGGCTTGGGGGTTGACTCCTTTGCGGAATAAACCAAAGAGCATCCCCTGTTTTTTGTAGGCTTCTTTTCCGTAAATCGGGTTGTATCCCCAGTAGACCCCAAGGCGATAGAACGAGCTTAGATGGGTCTTGAAATCCCACATTCGCCTGAAAATCGTCCCCGGACGGTTCCATTGATAGCGGCATTTCCAGCAAGCTTCGGTCAATTCGTCAGGCGTCATGTTTTTCGGGACAAAAGCGGCGTGGTTGAAGCGGTATTCCGGGTGCAACCACCACTGGCCGTCCCACAACAATCTACCTTCACGCTCCAACCGTGCATAGAACGGCGTACTGGGATAAGGCATCAAAATATTGAAGGCGGCGAAGCAAAATTTGTTGGATTCGGCGAAGTGGTACAACTCATCCAACGAAGCCACGGTATCGTGATCGTGCCCAAGCGTAAATGCAGCCCAGGTTTGCTGATTGTGGTCGCGCAACACCTCCACCTGCTTTTGGTAGTAATCCCAGGCGCTAACCTTCTTTTTTTACCAAATTCGGCGCTTTCTTCATTTGCTGCAAATTGCCAGGATTTAGCGATTCAAAGCCGATAACATTGCCCAAACAACCACTTTCGGCGAGTAATTCCATCAACTCCAGATCGTGGGTCATGTCGATCGACGCCTGTGATACCCAACGAATTCGCAACGGGATCAATTCGCGCAAAAACCGCTTCGCCGCTTCGTGATCGGAGAGAAAATTGTCGTCCACGAAGAAGATCAGCTTTCGGTTTTGCTGCTCGATTTCCGCCAAAATATCGCGAGTCGGCCGAACGTAGTGATTGCGCTCGAAAAAGCGGCTAATCGCGCAAAAATCGCAGGGAAATCGGCAACCGCGGCTAAATTGCATCAGCGTGATGGGCAAATAGCCCTTGCCTTCGAACAAATCGCGCCGCGGCAGGCTTCCGCCAACCTGAGGGATGCCGGGCTGGGCCTGGTAGCGCGATTTCAGGCGCCCTTGACGCAAATCGGCGATCACGTTGGCCCAACCGGTCTCAGCATCGCCCAAAAATATCGAGTCCGCGTGCTGAGCCGCTTCATCCGGCGCAAGTGTGGGGTGAAATCCGCCCAAAAATGACGGGCACGCCGCGTTTTCGGAATTCGGCGGCGATTTCGTAGCTTCGCCGGGCGGTGTAGATTTCCACGGTGATCGCGGCCAGATCCGTCGGCTCATCAAACGGGATTTCCTCCATGCGGTCGTCGTAAAGCGCGCATTCCACGTCTGGCGGCGTTAGGCCTGCCAAGACGCCCAATTGCAGCGGCTCCATGCGACCTTCGTCCACGTAGAGGCTGTGTTCCATGCGGCCAATGTTGGGCTTGATGAAGGTAACTCTCACCGGTGGGCGACTCTACCAGACGCACGCCGGTTGGGAAAGCGCGATCGGTTTGCGCGCTTGCACGGCTTGCGGGTTACGCCGCGGCCTTGGACTTGGCTTCCGGCTCGTGTTCCAGCAATTCCAGGGCGGCTTCGGCGATCTCCTCAGGGGCGATGGACGTCATGCAGCGGAAGTCCAGAGGACAACGCCGCAAAAAGCAGGGGCTGCACTCCACGTGACGGCGAATGACCCGGTGATCGCGCCCCAAGGGCCCCGTCAGGCTGGGTTCGGTGGAGCCGAAGATGGAAACGGTCCGCACGCCTAACAAAGCCGCCAAATGCATGGTCCCGGTGTCGTTGGTGATCAAAATGTGGCAATTGCGCAGTTCTTCCATCAGCTCGCCGATGCTGGTTTGGCCAACCATGTTGTTGAGCTTCACATCGCATTTTTGCTGGAAAAAGTAGGACATCTCGTATTCCTCCGGTGCGCCGTAAATTCGCCAATCCACCCGGCCGTTCAGTGCGGCGTCAATTTTTCGACGGCTTGGGCGAAGCTCTCGGCGGGGTAACGCTTGGCCTCGCCGTAAACCGCGCCGGGGCAGAGGCCGACCCGCCAACCGCCGGGAAAATCCGGCTCGTTGTCGCGAATGGCGTAGAGATCGGGGTCATTTTGGTCCGCGCCAATGGAGTGGGCGATGCGCATGTAGCGCCAGGCCTGGTGTTCCGGCGGACCGGGCAAGCGGCGCTCCGGCACAACCTGATCCAGGTAACGCTCGCGCCGATGCCCCAGGTAACCGACGAGGTGGGGCACGCCGGCAAACTTCATTTCCAGGGCCGAGCGCAGCGAGTTGGGAAAAGTGATGCCCACGTCGAAGGCCTCCCACATGTGCAGGAGCCGGCGCACCTTCAGCAGCGAGGCGCGGCGGGGCGCGGCGATGACCTGATCCACGTGGCGAACCGCGTTCCACAAATCCGCGGTGCCGTCGGTGCAAAGCACGGTCACGTGGGCGTCCGGCCGGCCGTTTTTGATGGCGCGCACCGTGGGGACGGCCATGCAGGAGTCGCCCAGCGGGTTTGGCGCTCGAATCAGGATGCGGAAGGGCTTGAGGTCCCTTTCTACGTCGAAGTTTGGCGGGTAATCGATTCCTCGGCGGTATCCGCTGAGCAAAAAGTCCGGGTTGGGGGTTTTCCAGCGATCGTGCACCCAAAACCACTCTTCCGGCGCCCGGCGAATCAATTGCTCGATGGCCAGGTTCAATTGCGCGGTCATCTGGCCGCTGTCCATTTCCGCGCCGTTTTCATCAGTGGTGCGAATGGGATCGGCGTAAACGATGCGCCATTTTGCCAGGCCATCGGGATAGAGCCCCACGGGAACGATCGGGGCGCCGGTGCGGATGGAAAACAGGGCGGCCAGGTTGGTGGTGGAGGCCAAACGGCCAAAAAAACGGGCACCAAACTCCGCGGCCGCTGGCGTTTTGATCGACCAGAATCCCCAAGCCGTCACCCTCGCGCAAATGTTTCATGGGCCCCGTAAAAGCCCTTTTTGCGGTCGAAGAGCGTCACCCCGGATTGGGCCCGGCTCGCGATGACGTGCTTGTTGATGAAGGGATTGGCCAGCGCCTGGTAGAGGGTCGAGCGCTTGAATCCCGGTCCAACGGAGGGAATTTGGGTGAGCAACTCCCAGGCGCCCATGTGGCAGACGGCGTTGATGAGCCCGTTGCCTTCTTCCACCACGCCATGCATGATTTGTCGCCCTTCGTAGCGCACCCGCCTTTCCACGGCGGCGGTTCGCATGAGCGAAACCTTCATCCCGCACAGCAAATTGCGGCCCAGAGCTACGAAATGGCGGTGGGCGATGCGCCGGCACTCCGCGGCGCCCATTTCATCCCCCAGGGCAATCAACAGGTTGCGCCGCACGATTTTTCGGTAACCCGGGAGAAACCAGTAGGCCCACCACCCGACAAAAACTGCCGATCATCCAGCAAACGCTCAGCGGAACGAAGATGAGGACGGATTCAACCGCCCGGAGGGCCAGATAGAGCAGAAATTGAAGGAAGCGGACCATGAATTTTGCCAACTATGCTCCGGTGTGCCGAGACGGTTGGAAAGGTCAAAAATTTCCGCCTCCCAGCGAAATTCCGGCCTATTGTTCCGGCGTATCGGCTGGCTTTTGGGGCGCATCCGCGGAATCGGCTTCCGCATCCGCGGCTGGGGCGGCATCTTCGGTTTCGGCAGAGGGCTTGGCTCCCTCCGTTTCGCCTTTGGGCACCGATCCGTCTCCGGTTTCGGCCGGTTTCGGCTTCGTGTCAGCGGGAGTTTCCCCGGCGGCGTCCGTGGGGGTAGGGGTTGGCGCCGTTTCGCCGGTTTTTTCCGTTGGCGGCGGTGTTTCGCCCATTTTTTCGCCCAAATTCGGGATTAGCGGCAAATCACCGGTCCCGGGCGGCGCAGGCACGTTTTCACTGATTCCCGCCGGTGAAATGGGGGACACCCAGTTCCGGTTCTGCTTTGCTTTAATCACCGCAAGCAGCGTGGTGAGCACAAAAAAGCTAATCGCGAGAAATCGGGTGCTTTTTTGCAAAACATCGGTGGTGTGAGCGCCAAAAGATTCGCTCATCATCCCGGAAGCGAAGGCTGCGCCAAGTCCCTCCTGCTTGGGACGCTGCATCATCACCAACAGCACCATCAGTAGGCAAACCAGGACGTGGATGGACAACAAAATATTAAAAAGGATACTCATGACAGGCGGCCCACTCTAACCGAGGGACCTGGTTTGTAAAGCGGCGGGAAAACACACCCCAATTTGCGCGGAAACAGACAATTGGGGCAAGTGGCCACGATGTTAGACAGACAAAGAGAAGGTCCCGAACAACGGATGACCAGGGCCGAAATAAAGTAAAGCACGCTTGAATATTCCGGTTGACTGGATTGTCTCAAAAAGCAAAATGGAGAATCAACTCGAAGAACGAAAGCTCTCAATTTTGACAATTTATCGCATTTGAAAATTAAATTTTGTAAAACACGCCTTGATTTGCACCGGTTTTTTACATAGAGTCGCCTGAGAACAGTAATTTTATCTAGAAATTATAGAAATTTTAAACAACCACTTGTCACCAACCTCTGGGGCATCTAAAATATCAGCCCCAGCATAATTCCATCAACAACACATCGGAGGATTACAGTTATGCAGGTAGTCAACGAACAACAAACCACCACAAACGAAGCTGGCCGCTTGGCCGACTTCATCATGTTTACCCAACGGTCCTTTCTTCTCGACCTTTCGCGAGACTTAAACAAGGGCAACATATCCTATGCGCAGTTCTTTCTGCTAGGGTATTTGGCCAAAGAGGACTATCTAACCATGACCGCCATTTCCCAGAAAATGGGCCACTCCACGGCAGCCGCCACAGGATTGGTCGATCGCCTGGAAAAGCTCGGTTACGTCCAACGGCTTCACGCCGCCGACGACCGGCGCAAGGTCATGGTTCAGATCACCCGTAAGGGGCTGGATCTGGTAAACCGAATGCGCGACGGAATCGCCCACAACATCGCTGAATTGATGGAAGACATCGACAAAGGCGAAGATTCCGGTTCCCTCGCCGAAATTACCGATTTTTTGATGCGCGACCGCGAATGAGCGGCCATCGCACCCCAGATTTTTTGAATCCCCCTTAGGTTCTCAACCATCCCGGCCCGCCCTCCGACTTTTGGGCCAAGTTTTTAGAAAACTCCCGTTTCGCAATTGCGAGCGGGAGTTTTTTTGTGGAAGAATCTGAACCCAAAGCGGCTGATTTGTTCTCAAATTCAACCCGAACGGCCAAAACGCCGTTTCAACCGGAGATTCATGCAATTCCTGAACCCCTGGCTCGCGTTCGGCCTCTTGGCTGTTGCGATACCCATTATCATCCACATTTTAACGCGCCAAACCGGGCGAACCGTGGATTGGGGGGCCATTTTGTTCCTGCGCGACTCGCTGGTGATCCGCAACCGGCGCATTCGGCTGGAGGAAGCGCTTTTGATGGCGGCGCGTTGCCTGCTGTTGGCCTTGCTGGCGATGGCGCTGGCGCGTCCGTTCATCCCGCCGGGCTCCAACACGCCCTGGTTCATCGTTTTGCCGCTTTTTCTCATCGGCTCGGTTTGCCTGGGCATTGGCGTGGTGCTTTGGGACCTGAAATTCTGGCGTTGGCTGCTGCTGGGCGCTGGGGTCCTGTTTTTGACGCTGTGCGTGGTTTTGGTGGTTTTTGAAAAAGTGTTCAACCTCAGCCGGTTCAGCAAAGGCGGCCGGCAAGACATCGCGCTGATCATCGACGCCTCAACCTCCATGGCGCTGCGATTTGAGGGGCGAAGCAACTTCGAGCGCGCGCTGGATGAAGTGCGCACCGTCGTCAAACGCAGCCCCCGCGGCAATTCCTTCAGCCTCATTTTGGGCGGGCCCACGCCATCCGCCCGCGTGTTGACCCCGACTTCCGACCGGGAGCTGATTTTGCAGCAACTCGACGACATGCAGCCGCTGGAAGGCGGGATGGCGGCCTACGATTGCCTCACTTTGGCGTCGCTGGGGCTGGCGCAGGGGAGCAACCCCGCCAAACAAGTCGTCGTCATCACCGACGGCCAAAATGTGGGCTGGGAGACGAACAAACCGGCGCGCTGGGCGTTTTTGAAGGACGCGTTCGAGAATTTGCCTTCCACGCCGCAGGTGATCGTGCGCGAAATGCCGCTGCCGGTGAATTTCCGCAACGTCGCCCTGGCCGATATTTCGTTTTCGCGCGACATCGTGGGCATCGATCGGCCGGTGAAAATCTCGCTCACCGTCGAAAACACCGGCACGGAGGCCGTTTCGCCCCGCCAGGTGGAATTGGAGGTGGACGGCAAAAAATTCACCGACCAGACGCTGGGCCAAATGATGCCGGGAACCAAGGAAGTGATCCATTTTTCCCACCAATTCGAGTCTCCCGGCGCTCACGAGCTGCAAGCCAGGGTGATGGTGGAGGATGAGATCGAGCAAGACAACACCTCGGCCAGCGCGGTCAACATCGTCGGCAAATTGCGCGTTTTGCTGGTGGATGGCAGCGCCGGCGGCCGATTTTTCGACCGGGCCACGTCTTTCGCGGCATTGGCGCTGGCGCCGGGCACGCGAATCACCCAACCGGGCGCCGATCCCAACGATCCCGACGCCAAGCGCTTTCTGGTCGATCCGGAGGTGGTTTCGGCCATCGATCTCACCCAAATGCCGTCGCTGACGCAGTACGACGCCATCATCATGGCCGACGTCTCGCGTTTGCCGCGCGAAGTGGCAACCGGGCTGGAACAATTCGTCCTTCAGGGCGGCGGGTTGCTCATCGCCACCGGCCAACGCGCCTCCAGCGAGTTTTACAACGGCTGGGTCTCTCACGACGGCCAACCGGTGATGCCGGCGCGGCTCGTCGAAGCAAAAGTCCACGGTTCCGCGAAGGGCGACGAGCAAATCACAGCCTCGCTTGACACCTTTCGCCATCCGTCGGTCCGCGTGGTGGCAAATCGGGGGGAAAGCGACCTGGAATCCGGCGCTTTCACCCACTACTGGAAGCTGACCGAAAACACCGGCGTCGAAGGCGTGGTGGGCGGGCGCCTCAACAACGGAGACGCCTACCTGGTGGCGCGCAAACTCGGGATCGGCCACCTCATCATGCTGGGCTCGTCGCTCGATCTGCGCGCCGGCAACTTGCCGAGCCGCCAGGCCTTTGTCCCCTTCATCCACGAGCTGGTCTACTTTTTGGCGAATCCCGGCAATTTTGACCTGAACCTGGATCCCAAGTGGGAGCTGGCGCTGAACCTGGCCGGCAACGAACACGCTTTTTCCGGCCACGGCCTGCGCGGGGAGTATTTCGCCGGCAACGACCGAAAACCCAGAGTCACCCGCATCGACCCGGCCATCCAGTTCAACTGGCGCGGCGGCAGCCCGGCGGCGGGAATTCCACAGGACAACTTCAAAATTCGCTGGAGCGGCCGAATTCAGGCCCCGCGCTCCGGAAAATACCGTTTTTACGCCGAAGCCGACGATTTTTTGACCGTTTACGTGGACGGACGCGACGTTTTGCGCGCTCAGTACGGCCGGGCTCCACGAGTCCGCGAAGTTTGGCTCGATGCCAACCGCCTGCACGACATTCGCGTGGAATTTCGCGACGATTCCAGCATCGCGCAAGCCATCCTCTTCTGGGAGAGCCGGGAAATGCCGCGCCAAATCGTCCCGCCCACCGCGTTTCGCAGCGTGACGGGCCGCGAGGAGGACGTCATCGCCACCTATCGCGTAACCGGTCCGCAAGGCGAAAAACGCGTGGCCAAAATCGAGGCGATGGCGGGTGGCGCGGTGGCCAAAATTCAGGGCGATGTTGCCGCCGGCTCCTATCGGATTCACGTCCCGGACGACGAACGCGACAAATTTGTGGAGTTGTTAGGGGAGGAGCGCAACACCATCCCATTCACCGTGCGCCACGATCCTGCCGAAAGCCGCTTGCAACCGCTAACCCAGCCCGACAGGCAGTTTTTGGCCAACTACATTGGCCTGGTGATGCCGGAAACGCCGGAAGACGTCATTCAGATTTTAAACGGAAAATCCTTCGGCGAAGAGTTGTGGAAGTATCTCGCCGTAGCCGCTTTGGGCTTTCTGCTGCTGGAGGTCGGCCTTTCCCGCTGGATAGCCACCTCGCGGCAAATGGCGCAGGATCAGCGGATCAAGTTCGAGAATTCCGACGCGCCCGGCCAGGATTTTCAGCGGCAACTCAAGCGGGTCAAAAAGAAACGCGCCGTTGCCTGAAAAGGGTGTGACCGAAGCTGAATGTCGCGTAGCAACAAAATATGTTAGCCGTGGGTTTTAACCCACGGAATGGCGGACGACCGATGATGCGTCGCGTAGCGACTGCTTAAGCTTAAGGTTTAAGGGTTGGCCGATTTTTCCTGCGTAACCGGTCGCTACGCGACGGATAGGCAGTGCGTCGCATCCGTGGGTTAAAACCCACGGCTAACATATTTTGTCGCAACGCGACATTCAGCTTCGGTCACACCCCCTGAAAATTGGCCTGTTGGCGCTCCGGAGCGTGGCTTTTAAGCCAGCAAATCGGTAACCACGCGTCCGTGCACGTCGGTTAGGCGAAAATCCCGGCCACCGTAGCGGTAGGTAAGCTGCTTGTGGTCGAGACCCAGCAAATGGAGCATGGTGGCGTGCAAATCGTGCAGATGCACCTTGTTCGTCTCCGCCTTGTAGCCCAACTCGTCGGTTTGGCCGTAGCGCAAGCCGCCTTTGGTCCCGCCGCCGGCCATCCAGGTGGTGAATCCCACGTTGTTGTGATCGCGGCCGTTGTTTTTGTTGTAAATCGGCGGCCGGCCGAATTCGCCGGTCCAAACGACGAGGGTTTCGCCAAACAATCCGCGTTCCTTCAGATCGGTCAACAAGCCCGCGATCGGCAAATCGCACTGGTTGGCCAGTTTGAGGTGCCCTTCCTCGATTTTGGTGTGCTGATCCCAAAAACCCAGGTTTAGCTGGATAAAGCGCACCCCGGCTTCCACGGCTCGGCGGGCGGTCAGGCAGGCCCGGCCAAAGTTATCGGTCGGCTCCACGTTAATCCCGTAGCGCTTCTGGATGTGAGCCGGTTCGCGGTCGGTGTCGAGCACCTCCGGCAAATCGGTTTGCATGCGGAAAGCTGTCTCGAAGGATTGGATGATCCCCTCTAGCGCGGGGTTCGAGCCGTCGCGCGTCAAGCGGTCGCGGTTGAGCGTTTGGAGGAGATCGAGCTGCTCGCGTTGTTCTCGCCGGGTGTAGGCCGCGTTCTTGGTGTGGGGAATCTCAAAATCCTTCAGCGGCGCCGGAACAATGCTGGAATCGCCCCCGCCGTAAGGATTGATCGCCGTTCCCGCCGTCGCCGCCGGAAGAAAGGCGCAACCGTACTTTTGGGCCCCGCCGGCGGAAAAATCCGGGTGAATGGTGAGGAAACCGGGCAGGTTCTGGTTCTCCGTGCCCAACCCGTAGACCACCCATGAGCCCACCGATGGACGCACGAACTGAAAGCTGCCCGTGTTCATCTGCAGGATGGCCTGCGGATGGTTGCCGATGTCCGTGTGCATCGAATTGATGACGCAGAGGTCGTCCGCGTGTTGGCCGGTATGCGCGAACAGTTCCGAAACCGGTAACCCGCACTCCCCGTAGCGCTTGAACGGCCACGGCGACTGGTAGTAACGGCGACCGCTGCCCAAATCCTCCTCGTGCCGCTTCGTCAACTCCGGTTTGTAGTCGAACGTGTCCACCTGGGACGGCCCGCCACGCATGAACAGAAAAATCACGTGCTTGGCGCGCGGCGCGAAGTGCGGAGCCCGGGTCGCGAGCGGATTTGATGCCGGGTTCGTTGCGGCAAACCCGTTTTGCTGGAGCAAACCGGCCAAAGCCAGGGAACCGAAGCCGGCTCCGGCCTGCCGCAATGCTTTCCGGCGGGACAAAGTGTGGCGGTCACAGTCGTTGCTCATCGCAAATATCACGGGAACGGAGCGGGGGAAGTTTCGACGGATTTTAAGGGGCGCAAGGGACCAAAAGGACGCAAGGGACCAAAAGGACGCAAGGGACCAAAGGGAAAAGCGACGTCGTGGCCCAAAGGCGTCCTTTTAGTCGCTTAGGTCCCTTGCGTCCCTTCTTCCGCGGCCGTTTCCCCGATTTCCGCAAAAACGCCGCCTCCCAACAACACGTCGCCATCGTACAAGGCGCAGATTTGGCCCGGCGTTAGGGCGCGTTGCGGTTCGTGCCACTTTAGCCACGCCCGCCGGCCGGTTTCCGGCAAAACGTCCACGGACGCAGCCGCGGACCGGTAGCGAGGCGCCGCTGCGATCGTTTGCGGCTTTGTGATGGCGCGGTTGGTGAAGCTTAGCTCTGTGATTAGGCAACGGTCGGCATATAGCTTCGGCGTCTCGGGCTCGTCAAAGCCGACAACCAGTTCGTTGGTTTGGCCGCGTTTTTCCACCACCACGTAGGCTTTGTTCGGCGTGTTGGACGGAACTCCGTGGCCCTTGCGCTGACCCAGCGTGAACAAGTGGAGGCCGCGATGTTCGCCCACCTTATCTCCATTCACCGTGACGATATCGCCGGGATCGTCGGGGACGTAGTGACGCAAAAAATCGCTCATCTTGACCTCGCCAATGAAACAGATGCCTTGGCTGTCTTTCTTCGCCGCCGTGGGCAGATCGAACTTCGCCGCCAAAGCGCGAACCTCGGATTTCGGCAACTCGCCGATTGGGAACATCGCATGGCGAAGCTGCTCTTGGCGCATTAGAGCCAAAAAGTAGGTTTGGTCCTTGTTCGGGTCGATTCCGCGCAAAATGTCCCGCGTTTTGTCCGCATTCTCGCAAATTCGCGCGTAATGGCCGGTCGCGACGAATTCAAAACCCTCGTCCAGCGCATAATCCAGAAAAACGCCGAATTTCATCTCGCGATTGCACATCACATCCGGGTTTGGCGTCACGCCGTCCCGGTAACCGCGCAATAAGTATTGCACCACGCGCTCCTTGTAATCGCGCATCAGATTCACCACGCGAAACTCGATCCCGAGCCGGTCGCAAACCGCCCGAGCATCACAAATGTCTTCCTCCCAGGGGCAATGTCCGGCGATGTTTTCCTCGTTGATCCAGTTCTTCATGTAAGCGCCCACTACCTCGTGTCCCTGCTCGACCAACAACGCCGCTGCGACGCTGCTATCGACCCCACCGGACATGGCTGCGAGAATCTTGGACATGTTTCAGCATAATTCGGCAAAATTGAATTTGCAATGATCCGTCCTGACGCCGTCTCCAAATTGAAACTGGACCTAGACTTAGGCTTAGTGTTAGATAACAACGCGGAAAGACCACAAAACCGTTGACATGCATGTTATCCTATGCTATCTATCAAACCACATTTCACCAAAACCTTTTTACCACCTTCAATGTCACCCAAAAACATAGAAACCCCGCGAAACCAGGAAAGCTGGCGGATGCCCCTCCATAGCTTGGCGGCCGCCGCCTATTGTCTGGGTTTCCGCCGTTATTCGGGTAACACGGAAAATACGAAAGGCGGGATCACGTAGAAAATCTGAAATTATCTCCAGAATCGCTTCGTGACCCTGCTCTCCCAACCGGAAGCAGGGTTTTTTAATGCCCACCACTTTGAAATCGAAAACTTTACGAACATGGCCCCCAAAAAAAATCCCGTTAGCCGGCTGCAACCAGCTAACGGGAGAGAGATACAACGGATCACGTTCATGCCTAAAACGCAACCGCATGTAGCAATGCGCGAAACTACTGGCCGAACGCGAAAAGTCAAGGCAAAAGTAGCTTTGTTAGGCTTGGCGTCATCCGTCCATCTCTCGATCTTGGAGCGTCGAGAGGCTTCCCCCGGGAGGTGTGCCTGAAACACCGAAACGTCCGCCGAGAAATTCCCGCGGCAGCAAACACAACGTTTTGTGATTGCTTGGGTGTTTGTTCTTTTCGTGTAAAAGCGATACGAACCGTCTAAAATCGTCCGCCTCGCGAGAAGCGTGATTTTCTTCGCCCGCATTGCGCCGCTCAAACCTAAAACAAAGAGCCTCAGGCTCGCTATACCTCGAGCGCAGCAGCAAATGCGACATTTCGCAGCAAAATCAACGATATCACGCTTGGTTTGGACAAGTTGGCGATGTTTTCGTATCGAAAAGGCCGCGCACCAGCTTGTGCACGCGGGTTTCCAAAACCTGCGGAGCCCGGGGCGGCACCGGGGCGGCCTGTTTATGTTGTGGGGGTGTAGCTCAATTGGAAGAGCGCCGCATTTGCA
>CBDCZR010000035.1:0-12233 GCA_965224535.1 Verrucomicrobiales bacterium | reverse complement strand
CCTCGGATTCCTCCACGACCGCGAATTCCTCAAAATGCTCTCGCAACCAGGCCGGCAAGCGTTTTTGCGCCACAGCCCGCAACATGCCTAACGTGATCCGAACCGCCGGGTCGTCGCAGAATTCGTCCTCCTCCAGCGACGGCAAATCAATCACCTGGTAGGAGAATTTCGGCGCAAAATCCAGCAGCGCCTTGGCCTCCGTCGGCAGGTCAAAAATTCCGTCCAACGACGTCGGCGCCTTCCATTCACCCGGGCCCTGATTCACGACCAGCATGAGCGGTAAGCTCAGCTCCTTGTCCCCCTTTTCAGCCAGGGCCATCATCAAGCGCGCGGCGTAGATTGAGCAGGCGCAGAATGATCCATTGCGGCTGGGTGCTCTGGTGCTCCAGGGCCGGGAAAACGTAGACCTCGGTCCCGGCCACCTTCACTTTGAAAACCAGATCGTTGTCCGTTTCCTCCAAACCCGGATCGACCACGTTCGTCCCGAAAATCTCCAGGTCATCCAGTTGCAGGGGAATCTGATGTGGCTCGGCCAAGTGGGTGCGCAAGAACGCCGTCGCTTTCTTCGGCTTGCCCAGCACGAAGCGGAACACCCGATCGTGCGGGTTGGGCATCTTCTTTGGCTTAGGCCGTTGAGGCGCGGAGATCTTCGCCGTGGTCTTCTTAGTGGATTTGGCCATGTCCGGTCAGGATGCTTGGAGCTTTAGCCGCTGGCAAGGGCACAAATCGCCGGGATCAGATTTGGTGGACAGTTGACAAATCCGTTTTCAGATTTGCCCGATGGCCAACATGAAGCAGAAGAAGCGCAAGCGTCGAAACCGGCAATGGGCCGGCTTCCAGCAAGAGTTCGAACTCTCCGACGAAGATCTTGCATTGCTCCGTGGCACGGGATACGAGTTAGCCAAGATCCGGGAGCGACTGTTCGACGAGGCGGAGTTCGATCAGGGCCTAACTCTTTCAACCCGCATCCGCCAACTGCACGCGAAGTGGCGGGAAAAACTGGCGAAACGAAGAGCTGCTATCGCGGCCGGCGAAATCCAGCCGAAGCCGAAAAAGAAGAAAAAATCGAAGCATGATCCTGCTTGGGCCAAGGCGAAAAAGGTCTGCCGGCTGAATTTGGAAGACATCCGCATGGCCAAGGAGCTGGGAATGAGCCCGCGTTCGCTGATGAAAAACATCCCCAGTCCAAGTCAGCCTTGGAAATCGCCTGTCAAGATCTGGATTCGCGATCTCTACGAACAACGCCAAGCCAAAATAGCCCGAAAATCCGCGAAACACGAACTGAAAACGGTTGATGCGCCGGAAGAAGACGAAGTCGATCCCGAGAACTGTCCGTTTTGAACCCTAACCCAACGTCCACAGCCACTCCCCTGCCGAAGCCAAAATTGCGCTGTTTCGTTCGCTCTTTCGCGGTAGGGACGACGTCTATCCGCGAAAAAGGTTCGAAAGCCGAAGGGCGAACAGCAGCGGCTATCGCGTTCGCAGGTCAAGCCATCCCTAGGATTCCCTAGGATCAGCTCAAACTCATTTAGACCAGTCTTCGACCGTCAACCCGGAAACCACTTGAAAATCGCTGTCTTTGGTAACCAACACGCAATTGAGAGACAATGCCACCGCGGCGATCTGCATGTCGTTCTGAGTAACCAACTGGCCGGACTTTTTGAGCGTTGCAAATAGAGTGCCATATTCCTTGGCAGCATCCATTTCAAACGGCCATACCGTTAGGGTGGGCAAGGACCTTGCCAGGATTTTCATGTTTTTCTCCCGACTGACACTGTTTTCAATTCCCGCACGGAGTTCGGCGAAGATAATGAAGGTTATTCCAACGCGATTTCCCTTTGCAGTCTCCTTGATCGCACGCTGATAGACGCCCTTCCGGCGATGGATGTAATCCGAAGCAATCCCGGTATCCAGCAGGTAACGAGTCACTCGAAGAGTTGGTCGATTTTTTCCGCCTCTCGCTTAAGCAGCGCTTTCTGTTCGTTCCTCGTTGTCCGAATCTCTTCCTGAAATGCCTCATACTCGTCCTCGGCCATGTCAAAGGGTTCGATTGCCTCCATACGCCGCAGGAGTTCGCGCACACCGGTGTCGGTTGTCGGATACGGAGTGCCATCGCCGAGCCGGTCCACCGGGCCACTGGCTTTCGTGGCACGGACCACCTCAACGGGCGTTCCTTCGGGCCAGTCAATCGGAGAATCGAGGACGACCTCGCCACTTCGAATGGTTCCTATCGCGTTGATCGACATGAATCCAGGATAGGCTTGTTGATCGGCTGATGCAAATCGGACGTCGGTGTTTGATGGACGGCCAGCGAAACTGCCTTCAGGTTCTACGAACGACCCGCTTTGAGCCCTAACATCCA
The DNA here is from genome assembly GCA_965224535.1 of Verrucomicrobiales bacterium. Lineage (GTDB taxonomy): Bacteria > Verrucomicrobiota > Verrucomicrobiia > Verrucomicrobiales > DEV007 > JBCDHN01. The sequence goes on along the minus strand of CBDCZR010000035.1, from coordinate 9,871 downwards.
CAACCACTCTCCGGCCGATGCAAAAATTGCGCTGTTTCGTTCGCTCTTTCGCGGTCGGGAAGACGTCTACCCCCGCCGATTCGAAAGCCGGAAGACGGGCCGCAGCGGCTACTCTCCGGCCTGTGCCAACGAGTGGGTTCGTGGCGTTTGCGAAAAACCCAGGATCAAGTGTGCGGACTGCGCGAATCGCCAGTTTTTGCCGGTGACGGACGAGACGGCGCGCTGGCATCTCACGGGGTTGGACGGATCGGGAAAGGCCTTTGTGATGGGCGTTTACCCCATGCTGTTGGACGAAAGTTGCCACTTTTTGGCGGTGGATTTTGACGGTGAAGCTTGGCAAGAGGATGCGCTCGCCTACCTTGAAACCTGTGAATCGAACGGAATCCACGCTGCCCTGGAGCGTTCGCGCTCGGGGAACGGAGGTCACGTCTGGATTTTCTTCGACGAAGCGGCGCCGGCAGGTTTGGCGCGTAAGTTAGGAGCCTCGATCCTAACCGAAACGATGGAGCGCAGGCCGGACCTCGGTTTCGCTTCCTACGATCGCTTTTTTCCGAATCAGGATACGATACCGCGTGGCGGGTTTGGCAATTTGATCGCGTTGCCCTTGCAACATGAGCCGCGTCAAGCGGGAAACAGTGTCTTCGTGGATGCGGATTTGAAGCCGTTTCCGGATCAGTGGGCTTATCTTTCCGGTTTGGAAAAGCTATCACGTGCCCGGGTCGAAACCTTGGCGCAGGCGGCGGAGAAAAAGGGAAGCGTGTTAGGCATCCGCGCCGTGGTGGAGGATGAATTTTCCGAGGCGCCCTGGACCGCGCCGCCTTCGCGCAAAACCACGAAGCTCCCGGCATCCGTTGCCCTGCCGGCTAAGCTGGAGTTAGTGCTCGGGGACCGAATCTACATTTCCAAAGCTGGCCTGCCGCCAATCTTGAGAAACCGGCTCATGCGATTGGCCGCGTTTCAGAATCCGGAATTTTACCGCGCGCAGGCGATGCGTTTGCCAACCTACGATAAGCCGAGAATCATCTGCTGCGCGGAAGATGAATCCAGGTTTCTGGCTCTGCCGCGCGGATGCCTGGAGGAAACCCTAGGTTTTCTGGAAAACCTGGGAATCGCCGTCGAAATCGTAGACGAACGCCACTTGGGCCACCCGCTTGAGCTTACGTTTCAAGGTAAGCTTCGCGAAGAACAGCTAGCCGCCGCGGAGGCCTTGCTGGCCCGCGATGACGGCGTGCTTTCCGCGACGACAGCGTTCGGCAAGACCGTGGTCGCGGCCTGGCTCATCGCCAAACGCAGGACCAACACCTTGGTTTTGGTCCATCGCCAGCAACTCATGGAACAATGGGTGGAGCGCTTGTCAGGATTTTTGGCTGTGTCAGGAAAAGACATCGGGCGACTCGGCGGCGGGCGCAAGAAGCTCACGGGTAACCTGGATATTGCGCTCATTCAGAGCCTCGTGCGCAAGGGCGAGGTGGACGACCGGATCGCGGAATACGGACACGTCATCGTCGATGAGTGCCATCACATTTCCGCCCGCAGCTTCGAGCTTTGCCTCAGCCGGGCGAAGGCAAAGTTCGTCACCGGCCTCTCCGCCACGGTCACGCGAAAAGATGGGCATCACCCCATCGTGTTCATGCAATGTGGTCCGGTTAGGTATCGCGTCGATGCCAAGGCCCACGCCGCCAAGCGCCCCTTCGCCCAGCATGTCAACGTCCGGCCGACCGCGTTTCGGGATTTCGGCTCCCCGGAGGAAGATCCGCGCGCCGAGTTTCAACGGCTCTACGCTGCGCTCATCGCGGACGAAGCGCGCAACGCGCAGATAGTCGAGGACATTGTTAGGGTGCTTGAGGAAGGCCGCTCGCCTTTGGTCCTCACCGAGCGCACTGAACACCTGGAAAATCTGACCAACAAACTCAGCACTGCGGAGGTCAGAACGATCGCCTTGCGAGGTGGTTTGGGGAAGAAAACGCTCGATGCCGCCCTAACCGAGATCTCAAAGGAGGAAGGCAGCCGTGTGGTTCTCGCCACCGGCCGCTTCGTCGGCGAAGGCTTTGACGATTCGCGGCTCGACACCCTATTTCTTACCTTGCCGGTTTCCTGGCGCGGCACGATCGCGCAATATGCGGGGCGCCTGCACCGCCTGCACGAGGGCAAGCGTGAGGTGCGGATCTACGACTACGCGGATCTGGAAATTCCGATGCTATCGCGGATGTTCGACAAGCGTTGCCGCGGGTATGAGGATGTGGGTTACACTGTTTTGGTTCCCGGAAACGCGCTGCCCGGTTGGCCTGCCGAAGTGCTCCTCCCCGCTGATCCGGGATGGAAGGATGCCTACGATTCCAGCGTCCGCCGGCTGATCCGCGATGGCGTTGACCTGACGTTGGCTGACTTGTTTCGGCAGACTGCAAAGCGCTTTCCCAATGATGCGAAGGGTGCGAAGCGCGCCCGCAGTTCCAGCGAGGCGTTTTTCTATCGTCGCCTCCAAACCTTGCCGGAAATGCGAGGGCAATTTGAGCTCAACGGCGAGTTGCCGATTCCCTGGAACGAATCCGGCCACATGGAGGTGGATTTCCTTTGTCGTGAGGCCCGTTTGGCGGTGGAAATCGACGGCCAGCAGCATCTCAACGATCGCGAGGCGTATCGGCGTGACCGGCGCAAAGATGCGTTGTTGCAGGGGCACGGGTATATCGTGCTGCGCTTCTTGGCTGAGGATCTTGGGACGCGATTGGGTGAGGTGTTAGACACGATTGCGCGTGTTTTGAGCGCGCGATTGCGGTAGGCGGCCGGGTCAGCCAATTGCTACCGCTTTCCTGACACGTTCGCCAATTCCTGACGCAGCGCCGTTTCGATCTCGGCGAATTCCGGCTTGCTGGCAAGGTTCGCGCGTTCGATGCCATCTTCGCCGTATTGGTACAACTCACGTGCTGCGCCACTCGTCCAAAACACGTGCCAATTAGGCGCGGAATTGCACGCCGCCGGGCCGAAGCCGCGTATGGGGAGGCGGGTATGTTTTTTCACCACGGAATCGCAGGCTTCGGGGGTTCGAAACAAGGATCAGAGTTTTTCCGATTTGCCCTCTCACACCGCCCGACTAACCTAACCTGTTTCGATACCCGAAAGCTCCAACGCCAGCGCCTCGCGCGTTCGCGATCCCCTCGCCCCAACCACGAAACGCAAACCGCCATGGACCGATTCAAAACCACCCGCTGGACGCTAATCGACCGCGCGCGCTCGGGTGACGCAGCGGCTTGGGACGAGCTGGCGCAATGGTATGGCAAACCAGTCTACAAATCGCTCCGCCAATGGCCGCGCGGCGGCGGATTTTCCCACGAAGATGCGCAAGATCTCACCCAGGATCTGTTTGCCGCGCTGCCCGGCGTCGTGCTCCGTGCCGATCGCAAGAGGGGCAAGTTTCGCCAGTTGGTGCGGCGCAATTTGCGCCAACGCGTGGCCGATTTCCTGGAGAAGCGCAATGCGAAAAAGCGTGGCGGCGGGGTGGAGCCGGTCTCATTGGGTGCGCAAAACGGCGGGGTGACTGGGGAAGACCTCCACGCGGTATGGGAGCAATTGTTCGATCGGCAATGGGCCAACCGGGTCATCGAGCTGGCCATGAAACGCCTGCGGCAGAGTTGTGAATCGGATGGAAAAGGGGCGTTGTTTGCCGCGTGCGAGCCGTTTTTGTTCGAACCGGGCGGCGATGCGGCGCGGTATGAGGAGGCGGCGGCAAAGCACGGCGTCGAGGTTCGCACGATCAGGAACAACGTCGCGAAAAACGGTCCGTTGCGTAAAAAATTGGTGCGCTGCGCCCAGCAAATCGTATGCAATACGGAGGCTTGCGACGAAACGGTGGCGGAGGAGTTGCGAATTTTGGGCGAGGTGATCGGTTAAACCGGCGGCACGAATTTTTTTCCAACAACCGCGGTACCAGCCCCATCCGTTCCCGAAAGAACTTGGTGAACATCATCATTTCAAGATATGAACGAATCCAATCCTAACGCTGACACCACCAATCCACGCCAAGACTTCTTCAATCAGGCGGCGGACGATTTCGCCCAGCCAAAACCGGACTTCAGCCACTGGCAGCCGCCTACCGCTGAGCAGCTCGATGCCCAACTACCGGACTTCCACGTCTCCGAACTCATTGGCCGGGGCGGGATGGGCGCGGTTTACCGGGGAACTCAGCCGAGCTTGCACCATCGCCCCGTCGCGATCAAAGTCCTCCCGCCGGAACTCGCCGCCGCCCCCGATTTCGCCGAGCGTTTCGAGCGCGAAGCCGCGATGCTGGCCAAGTGCGATCACCCGCACATCATGCCGATCCACGCTTTTGGCGAAACGGAGGCCGGATCGCCGTATTTCGTCATGCCGTTCATGAGCGGGGGCGAATTGGCGGCTTACCGCGTCACGAAGGGCCGGCTTTCGGAGGCGGAGGTGATCGATCTCGGCGCGCAGTTGCTCGATGGCGTGGCTGAGCTGCATCGGTTGGGCCTGGTGCATCGCGATCTGAAGCCCTCGAACCTGTTTTTGACCGAGACGATGACGTTGAAGATCGGCGATCTCGGCATCGCGCGGTATCTCCCCGGCGCCGGTCCGGAAAGTCAGTTGGCGATGACAGAGACCGGGCTGGCCGTCGGCACTGCCGCTTACGCCGCGCCGGAGCAGCGCGATCCCGATCCCAAGCGCCCGGTGGATCATCAGGCGGATCTTTACGCGGTCGGGGTGATTTTGTACGAATTGTTAACCGGCGAGTTGCCCCACGGCCTCAAATCGCCGTCGGAAGTGGCGGGTTGCGACGGGCGGTTCGATGCGTTGGTGAAGCGGGCGCTGGAGGCGGATCCGGAGGCGCGGTTTGTGACCGCGAGGGACATGCAACTTTGGCTACGTGGAGAAACGGTGAGTGCGCCTGACATTCGGATTTTTGAGAGTCGCATTGAGGTTAGCGGAGTTGCTCTAAGCAGGGGAGCACGGGTCAGCGAGTTGGAAAAAGCGATTGGTTCACGAGGTGTGCTCGAACTGGCGGATTACGCCGCGGTCTATCATTGGGAAGGCACCGGCATCAGCGTGACTGTTGCCAGGGATAGCGCGATCGATAATCCAAAGATAGAGAATATCCACGTCCATGGCGCTGCATACTCCGGCGTGCTCTTTTACAAGGACACGTCAATCCCACGAGCATTAGACAGGCACTCGCTGGTGGAGTTTCTTGAACGAAAAAGTCTCCATTGGGAGCCGCGCTATTCAGAGAATCAACCCTTTTATAAGAATGCGATTGGGAACTATCCGGAAAGACATCCGGAATCTGACTTCAGTGCGCTTGTTAATATGTTCACAATCGGCGTATTGGACCGCTATTTTGACTTCAGGTGGAGCCGCAAGGTCAATGAGTTTCACCGCAAAAGCGCTCTGGGTACTGCATTCATATTCCCCAAGAACTCGGAAAGCGATCAATTTGACGTCCGAATCAGGTTTTTCCCAGATCGTGATGTTCCGTTGGCTGGCGGTTGGAAGCTGAAAAATGGAGTTTTCTACACCCGCGATAGATTTATCGCCCTTTCGAGCATTCAAGGAGTAGAGACGCGTATTTCATTCTGGGGCCGCGTTTTTCAGGTTTGTGGCTGGTCTTATCTGGTTGCGTTTGTCACTAGTCTTGGAATCGATTTCTTTCTTGGTCCGCAAGTTACAGAAGACTGGATTCCTGAAAACAAAGGTGCTTATTTGGTCTTTGGGGCGTGGATGTATATCCTCTCACTTTGGGCTTTTCTTCACTGGGCCTGTGGGAAGAAACTTGCGATTCATACGGCGGCTGGGATTCTTCGTGTCCATGGAACAGGCACGACGTGCAATTCGCTGCGAGAAGCGCTGACGGAACTCATCCAGGAACGCGAATGCGCCGATTTTCGGTGACGAGATTCTTCGACAGTCGGTAGCGATTTTATCGTGCGCTGGGCGCTGAGGCTGACTCCCTGCCATCACCTCACGATTCGTACTTCCACCACACCACGAACGTTGCGCTGCTCCGTCGCGGGCGACCGGCAGCATGTGTAGGAGCGATTCGCCCTCGCAGCGCAGGGGCAGATGCAACCGCTCAAGACGTGAAGACGCTGATTCTCGCGGTAGCTTCGTGAAGCTACCGCGTAGGGTGAGGTCGAATCGCTGAGGCATCGGCCACGGTAGAACGATGATTCAGTGGAGCGAAGCTCTTTGGACTGCGGCAGTCCGCTGCAGCTTCCATGAGAATGCCGTCCGCGGTCACTTGAAGAAGGTACGACAAATCGCCAAGCAATGCGTGGTCCACAATGCCCGGATGCTGATAGATCGCATCAACCCGGTCCTCCGTGGCTGGGCTAACTAAATTGCCTTCGATCCTGAACAGGCGAACTATTTTGCGATGCGGGCCAAGTCAAAGAGTCAAAGGGAATGCGGGAGACCGGAAAAAGCTGGAAGCAGCATCGCCGAGACCATTGATGATGAAAGACTCACCAACTGGTCGCGTAAGCCGGGTGGGACGTTAAAGTCCACGCCTTTGGAGTTACTTGAGCCGTATCTCGGAAACTGGGATGTCCGGTTCTGAGGGGGATCACGGATTCACGGATGCTGGAAATTGTGGATTTTGCCGATCCGTGCTATGCATCCGGATGAAAACCTGGTTGCTGTTGTTGTTCCTCCTGCCCTTGGCGCAGATTTCCGCGCAAAATTTGACCCTCCGCTTCGAGGAATCCTCGGGGGAGTTCACCGTCCGCGAGGGCGAGGCAACGGTTTTGACGTTTTCGGCGAAGGCTGACGTTCCACCCACGTTTTCGACGCCGAATTCAACTGCCACCGCGGGTTGGGAGTATGCCGGGAACCTAACGTGGAAGCGAAGCAGCGCGCGGGTGCTGGGTGCGGAGGGAAGCGAGGTTTCGTTGGTGGTGGTTTACGAAATCCTGGCCCAAAACGGGGATGTTCTGCTCACCGACCGCCAAACGTGGAAAATCACCCTCGATCGCTTGGAATTGGCTTGGAGCGCGGAGGCGGCTGGGGACGTTCACGTCCATAGCGGGTTGGCGTTGCGGAACATTGAGGGGGCGATCGTCAATTCCGCGCGGGAACGCGGAGATCGCGCGCATGGCCGCAGGTCGGTCTGGATCGATGCGCAGACGGCCGAGGGGCGGCACGTGGCATTGTTCGATCATCCGAAAAATCCCGGATTTCCAGGTTTTTGGCGAAAAGTGGCGAACGGCGTGGTTGGGGACGTCCATCTGGGCTTGAAGGCGGGGGAATTTGCCAAGCGACGTCATCAGGTCGCCCTCTTCAGCGGCGGGTTCCAGGATCTCGCGGTGAATGCGGCTTGGAGCGAGTTTACGGGTCAAAGACGGGCCACGGCGGAGTGGAGGGTCGCTCAGCAGGAGGGTCGCACGGCCACGTTTCTGACGCCGCAGGCCGCGATCGAGAAGATGACGTTCGACCGCAAGCGCTTCGAGGTGAAGAGCTTTGCCAACGAGCCGCAGATTACCCAGCCGATGGCGTTTTGCTGGGACGATCGCGGTCGAATTTGGGTGGCGGAGAATCGCGACTACGAGACGCGCGGCCGGGGGTTCGCCAATGACGGCGGGAGCAAGATTTTGATCCTGGAGGACACCGATGGCGACGGGATCGCTGACTCGCGCAAGGTGTTTGCCGAGGGGATTCCGTTTCCCGCGGCCATTGCGGTGGGGTTCGACGGTTTGTGGCTGGGCGCGCCGCCGAACCTGCTCTTCGTGCCGGATCGCAATGGCGACGACCGCGCGGACATGGACGACGTCGAGATTCGGCTGACCGGGTGGGGAATCAAGGACCGGCACGAGACCATCAACAGCTTCAACTGGGGGCCGGACGGGTGGCTTTACGGCTGTCAGGGTGTGTTCACAACATCCAAGGTAGGCACGCCGCCCAAGGACGCGCGGGTCTACAAGCCGGGCGAGGCGTTTCCGCGCGATTTTGAGGTCGCCGAGGGCGAGGAGATCAACGGCGGGATTTGGCGCTACCACCCGGTGAAGGACCGCTTTGAGGTGGTGGCGCACGGGTTCAGCAATCCGTGGGGGCTGGATTTCGACGACCGCGGGCAAATGTTCATCACCGCCTGCGTCATTCCGCACCTGTGGCACGTGGTGCCCGGCGGCGTGTTTCACCGGCAGAGCGGCAAGCACTTCAACCCGTATGTTTACGACGACATCGACACGATCGTGGATCACGCGCATCGCTCCGCGCACGGTGGGGCGCGCATCTACCTGGCCGAGGCGTTTCCGCGCGAATACCACGGGCGCATCTTCATGGCGAACATTCACGAGCACGCGGTTTTGACCGATGTGCTGAGGCCGAAGGGCTCCGGGTTTGTCGCCAGCCACGGGGACGATTTCGTGCTGGCCAACGACGCGCAATGGGTCGGTTTTAGCGTGGAAATCGGGCCCGACGGCGCGGTTTACGTGCTGGATTGGCACGATGGCGACATTTGCGGCAAGGAGGTGCTCTACAAGGACACGGGGCGGATTTTTCGCGTCGCGCCGCGGGGTTTGGGCACGAAAACTGGGCTGGATTTGAGCCGGCTGAGCGATGCGGAGTTGGTGGGGATGCAGTTGCATCGCAACGACTGGTTCGTGCGCCGGGCTCGGGTCATTTTGCACGCGCGGGCCGCGGCCGGGAAGGTGAGACCGGGCATCCACCAGCAGCTGTGGGCGATGTTCCACGCGCAACGCGATACGGGGGCGAAAATTGCGCGCCCTGTGGTCGCTCCACGTAACCGGCGGGCTAAGCCGGGAGAACCTGGAGTCCTGCTGCATCACGCCGATGAGCACGTGCGCGCCTGGGCCGTGCAACTGGCTTGCGAGGACAAATCGCCGACCGCGCGGATGAAATCGCGCTTCGCGGAAATGGCCGCGGGAGACGCCTCGCCGGTGGTGCGGCTTCACCTCGCCTCCGCCATGCTGCGGCTGCCGGAAAACGAGCGCTGGCTGACGTTGAGCAGGCTGGCAAAACGCGGTGAGGACGCGGACGACCACAATTTGCCGAAGATGATCTGGTTTGGCCTGGAGCCGCTGGTGGCGGAGGACCCAACACGCGCGTTAGTCGCCGCCGCGGAGGGGAAAATCCCGCTGGTTCGCGAATTTAGCGCGCGCAGGGCCATCGCCGCCGGGAACCTGGAGATTTTAGCCGGCGTGTTGGGAGAAATCCGCGATTCCGCCGCGCAGGCCAACTTTTTGCGCGGCATGCGCGAAGGCTTGCGCGGCCGCGTGGCCAATGCGCCGGAATCCTGGACGAAAACCTACGATTCGCTGAAAACCGGCCCCAACGCGGCATTGGCCGGCGAGGTCGCCCAAGCCCTGCGCGATCCCCGCGTGCTCGACGCCGCGTTTGCCAGCTTAGGGGCGAACGAATCGAACCCCGCGGAGTGGCGAAAACGGGTCAAAAACCTGGCGGAGGTCAGCTACCCCGCGCTGTTGCCGGTTTTGCTGGAAAACCTGGATCGCCGCGACTTGCGCCGGGACGCCATCCGCGCCCTGGCCGCGTTCGACGATCCGCGCGTGCCCGCCGCCCTGCTCTACCACTACCCCACCCTCTCCGCCGAGCAAAAGACCGAAGCCATCCAGACCCTGGCCAGCCGCCAGACGTACGCCGAACCGTTAGTCGCCGCCATCGCCGGTGGCCGGTGTGAAACGCAGCGAAATCCCGGCTTACCTCGTGCGTCAGCTCCGCACCGTCGCCGGACCGGGCTTCGTGGATGTGTGGGGACCCATCAATCGCCTCAGCGCCGGCAAAGAATCCGCCCTGCGCCGCTACAAAGCCCTGCTGACCGACGAATTTCTCGCCAGCGCCGACGTGAAGCGCGGCCGCCAGCTCTTCGACCGCACCTGCGCCTCCTGCC
>CBDCZR010000034.1:0-5826 GCA_965224535.1 Verrucomicrobiales bacterium | reverse complement strand
TTCAGCGCACCTTCACGTTGGACGCCGGCGAGCAGTCGGTTTTGCTGATTTTTGAAGGCGAGGGCCTAACCTCAGACCAAATGGAGGAATACGCCGACCTGAGGGGGACCGATCCCGGCGCATTTGGCTCTACGGGCCGCCATGCCTCCGCTTCCCGTCCCACCCAGGGGTCGTCCGGCGGAAATTACCGGCCAAATTCCAGCATCGGCGGAGGCCCCGGCGGGCAGGGCGCAAAATCCGGCGGCCCGCGCGGCAATCTTTACGCGGACATGGCCAAAGGACGGCAAAACGCCTCCCGCCAGCTTTCGGAAAGCGACTTGAAACGCCGCACGCTGGTTCTCAAGGAAATCAAGCCCGTCATTCGCGGCATTGCCGGCCAAATCCCCCTGCCCAAAACCCTGGCCAGGGATGGATTACTGGCCTTGAGCCCCTACAAGCTCAAAACCGACGCCAGGCTGCCTCGAATCTCAAAATTTGAGGTTTCCAGCGTGGAGCCGAAAACCGTGAGCCTGATGTTTTCGCGGCCTAACGGCGCCCACACCGACTACGCCCTGGAATTTCGCGCCACGCGCTACAACAAGCCGAAAAAGCGCTTCGAGGCCGTCTGGTTCCCCCTACGAAAAGGTCGAATTTTTCGAGCACGACACCTTCGTGATGGCGGAAGTGAAAGGCTTGCAGCCCGACGGTTTCTACCTGATGCGCCTCTTCACCATGAGCGCAAACGGCGCAAACAGCCTGCCGTCGGAAGAAATCGGCGTGCGGACGAACGTCGAGCAAATGGAAGTGGGCATGCAGATGTTGATCGGCCTGGTGGCGCTCATCGTGGTCTCCGTCGCCGGGATGGTCATGTACATCAAGCACACGGGGCTTGCTTGAGGTCGCGTGGCCGCGTGGCGGCATGGCGGCGTCTGCAAAAAACGCGCGGAACGTCAAAAAATTCTAACCAGTACCAATAGTTCGGGTTCCTTGAGCGAATAGCCGCCAGAATAAGCTGCGAATAAGCCGAGATCATAACAAACCCACCAAAACCCGTTTGACTTTGGGTCGTTTCCCTAACAAAGACACGCCCCATCGTGATTTCACTCAGAGAACAACTCCCCCTCCTACGCATGGACCGCGGCGAAGTCGTCCACTACGACGAGTCGTGGGTCTTCCACCTCATTCGCGAAGCCGCGGAACGCTCCGGCCATGAAGACAGTTGGTTTGCTGACGACATCGCCAAAGGCGTCATCCTTTACCTCAAGGAAAAATTTCAGCGCACCTCCATCGGCATCGAAGAATTTTTCACCAAGATCGAGCGCACCCTTCGCGCGGTCGGATTTCCGGACATCGCCGGCAACCTGGAACAAAGTCCGCCGCCGGCCCGGCTCTGCCTCTCTCGCCTGGCGGAAGACGCCGGCGCGGGATTTGAGCTGATGTTTTTCCAACTGCTGGGCGAGCGCGTGGCTGCCGTCCGCGAATCGGGAGCGCGCACCCTGCATTGCTCGGAATTGCGCCCCGCGGTCCAGCGCATCAACGGCACGGAACGCTGGAATGAGGACTGCGAGCGACTTCAGACCGAAATCCTGGATTTCGTGGCAAACGAACTGCTTGCGCGAGAACGATCGGCAGAGCGTCTCGCTGATGGTGACGTAAAAATCCGCTGGAAATCTCGAACTTCAAAACGGCCCCCGCGAGCTTGCTCGTGGGCCCGAAAGGTTGAACGGCTAGAGTCAGTTCCCCCTTGCCCAGCTCCCCCGCGAGCTTGCTCGTGGGAAGCGAAGGTTTCAAGCTACAGCACCGGCGGTTGGTTCATTTGGATGAAAATCTCATTTTTCATTTTTCGGGTTGGTTCCGCGGCCAACGGCAGCGCCCGTTGAGTATCAACAGCCCCAGGTTGGCCGAAGCGGAGCGGAGAGCCTACCTGGGGGACCAACGAAACCGGGAAATTGATCGCTGAAGGCGATCCGAACCCTTTCGCAAGCCTTTCAGGCTTAGTTTTTACGCGCAATCATGATCCCGGGGTAGCCTCCGCTGCGCTGCGCTGCGGCAGCCCTGGAAAAGTCGCCTGGGGACAAAATCAGGCCGTGGTGGCGCACAATCGCCGCCCGTTTTACGCCGGCGGCACGGTTAGAATGTATGGCCCCTACCAATACGCCTAATTTCCGCGGCATGGAAGGTTACGAAGATCACAGCGTGGATGTTCTGTTCTTCTGGGACGCTTCGGATCAGCTCATCGCCACGGTGGTTAACTGCCTTGCCCGTCGCAGGAAGTGGAAGGTGGCTCCGAGCTAAACGCGGATTTTTGACATCCTGTTAGGGTCCGGCTGCGCCAAGCTCATGGCGAAAATTTTCACGTTCTAGTCTAGCTAGCTACGCAACCGTTTGGAGTTGCGGGAAATTTGTTTCATCCTAGGGTCGCCCGGTGTCTCAAAACGCCCCGCAAGAACCCCAGAATCCCTGGCCGAACCTCATTTTCAGCATCTTCCTCCCCGTGCTGATTTTGATGAAACTTAGCCCAGTGCCGGGCGCGGAATGCTCGCCGCCCTACGCCATCGGGCCAAAATGGGCCGTGATTTTGGGATTTTCCTTCCCCATCGGCTACGGCATCTACGATTACCTCAAAACGCGCAAAATCAGCATTTTGCCGATTTTGGGCATCGTCGCCGTCATTTTGAAAGGCCTGACGCTTCTGTTCAAAGGCGACCCCATCGCGCATCGTCTGGCTGGAAACCTGCATCCCCCTCATTTTCGGCATTATTTGCCTGGCGACCGCGCGCATGAAAAAACCGCTGGTCCAGCGCCTTTTCTTCAACCCGCAAATCATCGACGTCGAGCGTCTCACCCGCGGATTAAGGGCGCAAAAAACCGAAGACCGCGTCCAACCGCTCATGGGCCGGGTTTCGCTCATTTACGCCGCCATCATGGCCGTCAGCGCCTTTCTCAACTTCGTCGTTTCCAAGCGCGTGCTGCAAACCGACCCCAAAGTCGACGAAGTCGCCGCCGTTCAGGAAGTGGGCCGATTGCAATGGATCCAGATGCTGGCGATCGGCCTGCCGCTGATGATTTTGACGATCATTCCGCTGGTTTACGCCTTGAAACGGCTCGGCAAATTGGCCGACGTGCCGCCGCTGCACCTGTTGCAAGGCTACGAGCCGGAAGAGGACGAAACGTAGGGCTCTAACCTAACCCGACTTTCACGATTCACCAGCGCCCGAAAAAATTTTCCCGTAGAAATCCGGCCACCAGGGCGCAATTTACCCGATAGCGCCGGGCAAAGCGCCTTGTAGTGAAGACCCTGCCCCTTTCCCCGGACGTTTTTGGTGGAATGTTAGGGCGTGTTCCTTCGCTGCCATAAACGCAAAAAAAAGACGGTAAAGAACATCGCTACTGGAGCGTGGTGGAAAGCCACCGCCTGCCCGATGGCAAAGTCGCCCAGCGCCAAGTGCTCTACCTGGGCGAAATCAACGACTCCCAAAAGGCCGGATGGTGCAAGATGATCGAGGCCCTGGAAGACGGAAGCCCCCAGCCCAAACAAGTCGCGCTCTTTCCCTGCGACCGCCAACCACCCGAACAACTGCCCGAGGACGTCAGCACCCTGCGCGTCAAGCTCAACGAACTCACCCTGCACCGGCCCCGCCAATGGGGCGCCTGCTGGCTAGTCTTGCAGGTGTGGAAGCTGCTCGGCATGGGCCGCTTTTGGGCGAAGCGCCTCCCGGATAGTCGCAAGGGAACGCCCTGGCTCAAGCTGCTCCAGGTCCATCTCTGCAACCGCATGATCCAGCCACGCGCCGAATGGTTCATCCACCGGCACTGGTATCGTACGACCGCGTTGGCCGACTTGTTAGGGTTGCCCGCCGAGGTTCTGCCCAAAAACCCGCTCTATCATACCCTCGACCGCTTGCTCGAACACAAGGACGATCTCTGCACGCACCTGCGCGAGCGCTGGGAGAACCTCTTCGGCGCCAAGTTCGACGTCTTGCTCTACGATTTGACCAGCACTTACTTCGAGAGCGACCCGCCCGAGGCCCCTGACAAGAGCAAAAAGCGTTATGGGTATAGCCGCGACAAACGCCCCGATTGCACCCAGGTCGTCATCGCCCTTATCATAACACCCGAGGGCTTCCCCATTGCCTACGAAGTGCTGGCAGGCAACACCCATGATAAGCAAACCCTGCGCGATTTCCTGACCAAGATCGAAAATCTCTACGGCAAAGCCGATCGCGTCTGGGTGATGGACCGCGGGATCCCCACCGAAGAAGTCCTCGAAGAGATGCGCGCCAGCGACCCGGCGGTGCACTACCTGGTCGGCACGCCCAAAGGTCGGCTTAGTAAATATGAAAAGGCGTTCCTGGAGCTGGATTGGAAAGAAGTGCGCCCCGGCGTGGAGGTGAAGTTGCTGGAGGAAAGCGGCGAGATTTACGTCCTGGCCCGAAGCGATAAACGCGTGGGCAAGGAACGCTCGATGCGGCGGCGCAAGCTCAAAAAACTGTGGAAGCGCTTGGACGAAATCGCCGCCATCAAGCAGCAAAGCCGCGACGAGTTGGCGATGCGTCTGGGCGCGGCGAAGAAGGACGCCGGCCGGGTTTGGGGCTTGGTCGAGGTCACGATGCCTCAAGGCAACGGGCCCTTCGGCCCGGGCAGTTTAACCTACAAGCTCAAGCGCGAAAAGCTGCGCGCGCAAATTCGGCGGGAAGGCCGCTACCTGCTGCGTGCCTACATGGGCAAGAAGCGCAAATACACGCCCGAGAAGCTCTGGCAGTTCTACATTCAACTCACCGAGATCGAAGAGAGCTTCAAGACGCTCAAGGGCGATCTCTCGATCCGGCCGATTCACCACCAGCGCGAGGAGCGAATCGAAGCGCACATCTTCGTGGCGTTTTTGGCCTACTGCCATCACGTCACCCTGCGTCAGTTGCTGCGCAAGCTCGGTCCCGGCCTGACGCCGCGGGCGGTGCTGGAAAAATTCGCCATGCTGGAGATGGTGGACGTTCATCTGCCGGTCGAAGGCGGCGGGTTGCTCGAAATGCCGCGCTACACGCAGCCGGACAAGGATCTGAAACTGCTGCTGGCCTCGATGGGCATTGAGTTGCCGCCGCAGCCCGCGCCCCGGATTTCGTCGTCTGGGGCGATGTAGTGAAGACTTTTGGGCTCGTGGGCCGGATTTTACGGGGCGGAGGCGATTTTGAAGGCGCGAATCGGGAAAGTCGGGTTAGGGTGCGTTTGAAAATTGGGGCGGGTGCGCAATCTTTCCTGATTTTTGGAAAAAGTCGCTTCGCATTTTTTGGGATGCGGCGCTTTTTCCGGCTGGAATTGCTGTTCGAGGCTGTGTGAGAGGGCTCATCGCCGCCCCGAGCCATCAATCCCAGCCGAAAAAATCGCTCGCAGCGCACCTCGCCCCATTTTCCAAACGCACCCTAATCCGCTGCCGCCACCAGCACGCGAATTTGATCCGCGGCAGGGCCGACTCCCCAGTCCAGGGTGAGCTTGCGCCGGTCGCTGCTGATGACCACCGAATCGTTTTCCAGCCCGCGATCTGAAACGCCGGGATGATCGTAGGCCGTACACCAGGCGCCCAACAATTCATCGGTGGCCCCCATTTGCCGGCCGCCGGCGATCACGGCGACAATGGGCCGGTCAAAGCGAACCGTCCCCCGGCAGCGCGTCGAAGTTTCCGCCTCCGTGTCGTAGTGGAAGAAGTAGCTGTCGATTCGCTGGCCGACGTTGAGTTTGTGGCGAAATTCGTTGCCGTTGGCCTCGCCAAACCCCACGCGATAACTGCCGGGATGGGTCAGGCTGACTTCCAGCGGGTCTTCCAGCTCCACGTGGGCCTGCTCGCGAAACAGC
>CBDCZR010000033.1:0-298910 GCA_965224535.1 Verrucomicrobiales bacterium | reverse complement strand
CTCAAGGAGGGGCGACTCTTAGTCGCTCGGATAGCATTCCCGAGCGCAGTGATTTGGTCTTGGTCACCAGCACCCGCTACGGAAAAGATGGCCAAGGCAACGCCACCATCGATCCCAACGGAATCGAAACACGCTGGAAGAACGACGCCACTGGAAGAAGAATCCGCCTTTTAGAAGGAATCGACCCATGCTGCAGCAACAAAGCACAAGGCACCAAGAACAAAGAACAAATAAACCCCTGCGCCGAGGCGCCACGAATCACGGAGTTCGCCTACGGCCCCGACGGCCAAATGACGCGCCTAACATTAATCAACGATGAAACCGGCAACCAGGTCACAAGATGGGTCTACGGCACAACATTGGATGATTCGCTGGTCGCGCGCTCTGATTTGCTCCGCGCCAAAATCTACCCCGAAAGTGACGACGAAACCGAGCCGCTCGGTGACGGCCTCGATGGTGTCTACAATCGGATCGAATATACCTACAACATCCAGGGCAACATCATCACCACCAAAGATCCTAACGAAACCATCCACGCCTTCGATTTCGACCTGTTAGGGCGCCAAATTCAGGATCGCATCACCGCCTTTGGCGACGACATCGACCAAGCGATCAAACGCATCGCCACCGAATACGAAGTGCGCGGCATGGTCGCCAAAATAACCAGCTTTGATGACGCAACCGTCGGCAGCGGTAATGTGGTGAATGAAATCGGCTACAACTACGATGACTTCGGCCAACTCATCAAGGACAGCCAGGCTCACAGCGGCTCGGTCGGCGCAACCACCCCCGCAGTCAGCTACACTTACGAAAACGGCTCAACCGGCAACACCACCCGCCGCACCTCAACGGTTTACCCCAACGGCCGGGTCGTCGAAATCGGCTACGGCGCCGCCGGCAGCGACAGTGACCGCCTCGGCCAGATTGTGTCGCTCAAAATCCAAGGCGAAGCCCAAAATGCCGTCGATTACACCTATGTTGGGCTGGACTGGCCGGTGAAAGTGCTCTATCCTGAACCCACGGTGAACCTCACCTACATCAAAACAGCCAGCCAACCGCTCGGTGACGCCGGAGACCAATACACGGGCTTTGACCGCTTCGGCCGGACGGTGGATATGCGCTGGTCCACGACCGCAAACGGCGCAATCCGCGACCGATTTCAGTGGGGCTACGACCGGGCTGGCAACCGCACTTGGAAGGCGAATTTGGCAGCCACAAGTGGTGGCCAGGACGAACGCTACGAGTACGACACGCTCTACCAGGTTACGGATTTCGCCCGCGGCACGTTGAACATCAACCGCAGCGCGATTGGAGCAATTCCGGCTAAGGAGCAGACGTGGACCTACGATCCCACGGGCAACTGGGACCGATACACCAACGCCGATGACGGCACCGAAAACCTGGACCAAACCCGGATTCACAACCACGACAACCAGGTTACCCAGATTGACGGTTCTAACGCCGGTATCCTCTACGACCAAGCCGGCAACGCCACCCAAATGCCGCCGGACAAGGACGGGGACTGGAGCAAGTTTTACCGCTTGAAGTGGGATGGGTGGAATCGGTTGGTCGAGGTGCGGGACAAGGGGAACGCTCTCGTCGCAACATATGGGTATGATGGGACGACGCGGCGGACGACCAAGACAGTAAACGGGACAACGACGCACTCTTACTACAATGATGAATGGCGCCCAGTTGAAGAACGGCAAGCCCTCAGCACCGATGCCGAGCGCCAGTATCTCTGGGGCAACCGTTACCGAGATGATCTATCTTTAAGGGATCGCGATACCGATAGCTCAGGCTCGCTCGATGAGCGGCTTTACGTCACCCACGATTATTTCAATCCAACGGCGATTTTGAACATCTCGGGCGATGTTCAGGAGCGCTATGGCTACAGTGCATTTGGGGTTCGACGAATCATGGCGGCGGATTCTTCGGTTCGAGCGACCAGTGGTTTTGACGGGGATTTTGCTTTTCAGGGGCAGTTTCTCGATGCGGAAACTGGCTATACTAACTACGGTTTTCGCTACTATTTTCCAATTCTTGGCTCATGGATGTCTTTCGATCCAATTGGAGAAATGAACAATGGCAATCTATACGACTTTGTAAACAATGCGCCTATGAATTCTATAGATCTGATGGGTCTCTGGACAGTTGCGCAGACATTTAAAGTGGTCCCTGGGCGCAAGGGCGCTTCAGAGATTGTAACACACAAATGGATACTAACTACAGCAGTTGTCGCCGTTCCTCCGGCTAACCAACATTGGAAAGTCGATGTTTCAAAATTTCAAGCCGAAGTGTCGATTGCGGCTTCCGATGGGTCTCAAGTACATGAAAACAAACATTTGCAAGACACAAAAGCGGAATGGGCGAAATTGGTACGTCAAGTTAATGCCGTGCAAAGCAAGGAATTTTGTAAGAGAATTACAGCAGTCTGCTACAACGATCTTCTTAAAATTGCAAGAATCTTGGCGTTCTGGGAGGCGCTACACGCAGCTGATATCTTTCACACAGCGAAAAATGAAACTCCGGTGATGTACAATGGCAAAATCCACATGATTAGACCATACAATCAGGAATCAAAGAAATATCAAGATTCAATGAAAGATTTTCAAAAATCTGAAAAGAAGGTAAACGAACTTCGAGAGGATTACAAAGTAAAGCTTGATGTCTGTAAGCAGCTTTACCAAAACGATTCAACAGAGGGATGTCCATATTGCGCGAGAACCGACACCCCGAAATAGCCCTGTTTTATATGAATAAATATTGGAAATTCATTGTATTTCTTTTTGGGATTCAGATATGTTTAGCCAGGGCATTGGATGAGGAAAATGTAGTCCTTTTGGAAATTGTTAAAGTTAATAGGCAAGACCTAACTGTTGAGGAGTGGGTCACGACTTCTCAGTCCATTCTTGAAAATAAAGTTAGGCAACAGTTTGCAATCAGGGAGATTCTTGCCAAGGCGAAATCTTTGATCGAAAATCCGGAAGCGCGAAGAGTAGTCGAGAAGTCAAATAGCTTAGAATTGATTGAGCCCGGTAAGGCTGTGTCGTTGCATGAGCTAGATTGGAAACTTGAGGAAATTGTTGTTAGGGAAATTGATTTGGGAAAAACGCTTGCGGACTCATGGACAAATAGACCTTCTGGTCACTTTTACTTTAAATTCAAGCTGTATGCGTTCAGTGAAATTGGTCTGATTAAAGTTGAGACCATACTCCTTGAAGATGGGTCCGCTTGTTTGAGGCGAATTCGGAAAGCTAACGACATTGAAGCGGAATATTTGAGGTCGAATTCGGCGAGAATACCTTAAAGATTTGGTAACCATTCAGGTCGGTTGGGGACGAATTTTCTCAAAAATAAGACTTGCACTATGAGATTATCAAGTTTTGTTAGGTATCAATCGCGAAGATCTTATAGAACTGAGCAAAGAGGTTGTCGATTTGCTCCTCACCCTTTAGATGAATTCTCAGCGCTTAAACATGCGATTGCCTTTCTTGACGCAGCGCGCCA
Organism: Verrucomicrobiales bacterium; assembly: GCA_965224535.1. Lineage (GTDB taxonomy): Bacteria > Verrucomicrobiota > Verrucomicrobiia > Verrucomicrobiales > DEV007 > JBCDHN01. The sequence goes on along the minus strand of CBDCZR010000033.1, from coordinate 295,400 downwards.
CTCATCGAACGACCCGATTATGCAGCGACTACCTAGGCGCGGCGTAGCTATACAGCCAATTATTTCGATCCCATCGGGCGAAGCCTCGGCACCGCCGATTTCGGCACGAATGGAGGGGCAGTGCTGACGCGTCCGGAGTCGATTCCGGAGCGCTCGGACGTCATTCTTGTCACCAGCACCCGCTACGGTAAAGACGGCCAAGGCAACGCCACCATCGATCCCAACGGAATCGAAACACTCTGGAAGAACAAAATTTACATTAAGGAAATTTACATTAGAAATTTACATTAAAACATCTTGACTGTTGAAGAACGCTGCTCTAGATGATCGGCGAACCAGAGATTTCCCATGAACACACGCATTTTCAAATTTACATTAAAACAAATTTTACATTAAAACATCTTGACTGTTGAAGAACGCTGGTCTAGATGATCGGCGAACCAGAAAATTCCCATGAACACACGCATCTTGGCTGCCGAGCAGCAGGAATTGGCCTGCTATCACGTTTACTCCAGAATAGTAGGTGGCGAGTTTCTCCTACATGACGAGGAGAAGGAGCATTTTCGCCGACTCATGGAGCAGTTGCTCAGCTTTTGCGGGTTGGAGGCGTTGGCTTGGTGTTGCTTGTCGAATCACTTCCACATTCTTCTTACTACGCCAAACGGCGATTATGCCCAGCAAATGCGCGATGAAATTGGCGAGGACGCGCTTTTCTCGCGGATGAAAATCGCCTTCAGCGAGCAATATATCCAGGAAGTCCGCTGGCGGGTGAATCACTTTCGTTCCCAAAGCAATGAAGCCGGAGCTACTGACATTATCGAGCGCATCAAGGGACAGATGTTCGATATCTCCAAGTTCATGCACATGCTCAAGCGCCGATTCTCGGCCTGGTACAATAAGAAGCATAATAGGCGCGGCACGCTTTGGGAATCGCGTTACGGAAGCGTCTTGGTGGAGGGCCAGCGTGACGCGTTGATGACCATGGCCACTTATATTGATCTCAACCCGATTCGCGCGGGTTTGGTGGATGATCCCAAGGATTATCGCTGGTGCGGATATGCTGAGGCGTTGGCGGGGAAGAAGCGGGCGAAAAATGCGATTCGGACAGCGGTGGGTGATGAGTTGGGTCTAGATGGCGGCATCGTCCAATGGAAGGAGGCGATTGCGCTCTATCGCACGTGGTTGTTTGGTCGTGGAGAAGAGCAATTCGATGAATCCGCTAAAACTACCCGGCGCGGGGTAAGCCGCGAGCAGGTGGAGGCGGTTTGGAGTCAAGGCGGCAAGTTGAGCCGGCGGGAATTGCTTCATTGCCGGGTGCGTTATCTCACCAAGGGCGTCGCCATCGGATCGCGAGGTTTTGTGAACGGCGTGTTCGAGGCGCGGCGCGATTTTTTCAGTTCCAATCGCAAAAGCGGAGCGCGAACCATGCGTTTTGGCGATTGGGGCGAGCTGTGCTCAATGCGCGATCTGCGCAATGATGTGATTCGAGCGCCGGGGTAAAATCAGCAACCCATAGAATTCGAGCTATTGCGCAAAGACGGGACGCGCTGGGTGTTTTTTGATAACGATGATTCCTTGCCCGAAGAATTGCGCGGCCGGCTCAAACAAATGATCGACCGCTTCGGGCACATCACCTCGGCTGTCTACAACGGAAACTTTGAGCTGGAACGGATGGAATTCGTCAGTGAAGACGGCGAACTGACCAGCGGCTATCACTACACCTATTTCGGCGGCAATCTGGCCGGACGGCTCAAATCAGTGACCTTGCGCGTCCATGGCGCCGATGTGCGCCGCGCGGACTACGAGTATTACGGTGACGGCCTGCCGTTTGGCAGTTTGGGCGACCTGAAACGCGTATCCATCGGCGCTTATGATGCCGAGGCCGCTAGCTGGCGGTTGCTGCGCCAAAACTACTACCGCTATTACCGGGAGGGCCAGGCGAATGGCTTCGCTCACGCGCTTCGCTATGTCGTCGGCTCTGAGGAATTTACATTAAAACAGCTTGACTGTTGGAAAACCCCGCTCTAAATCGTCGGCGAACCCAGAAATTTCCCATGAACACACGCATCTTGGCTGCCGAGCAGCAGGATTTGGCCTGCTATCACGTTTACTCCAGAATAGTAGGAGGCGAGTTTCTCCTGCATGACGAGGAGAAGGAGCATTTTCGCCGGAAATTTACATTAAAACATCTTGACTGTTGAAAAGCACTGGTCTAGATGATCGGCGAACCAGAAATCTCCCATGAACACACGCATCTTGGCTGCCGAGCAGCAGGATTTGGCCTGCTATCACGTTTACTCCAGAATAGTAGGTGGCGAGTTTCTCCTGCATGACGAGGAGAAGGAGCATTTTCGCCGACTCATGGAGCAGTTGCTCAGCTTTTGCGGGTTGGAGGCGTTGGCTTGGTGTTGCTTGTCAAATCACTTCCACATTCTTCTTACTACGCCAAACGGCGATTATGCCCAGCAAATGCGCGATGAAATTGGCGAGGACGCGCTTTTCTCGCGGATGAAAATCGCCTTTAGCGAGCAATATATCCAGGAAGTCCGCTGGCGGGTGAATCACTTTCGTTCCCAAAGCAATGAAGCCGGAGCTACTGACATTATCGAGCGCATCAAGGGACAGATGTTCGACATCTCCAAGTTCATGCACATGCTCAAGCGCCGGTTCTCGGCCTGGTACAATAAGAAGCATAATAGGCGCGGCACGCTGTGGGAATCGCGTTACGGAAGCGTCTTGGTGGAGGGCAAGCGCGATGCGTTGATGACCATGGCGACCTATATTGATCTTAACCCGGTGCGTGCTGGTTTGGTGGCTGATCCCAAGGATTATCGCTGGTGCGGATATGCTGAGGCGTTGGCGGGGAAGAAGCGGGCGAAAAATGCGATCCGGACAGCGGTGGGTGATGAGTTGGGTCTAGATGGTGGCATCGTCCAATGGAAGGAGGCGATTGCGCTTTATCGCACGTGGTTGTTTGGTCGTGGAGAAGAGCAATTCGATGAATCCGGTAAAACTACCCGGCGCGGGGTAAGCCGCGAGCAGGTGGAGGCGGTTTGGAGCCAGGGCGGCAAGTTGAGCCGGCGAGAGTTGCTTCATTGCCGGGTGCGTTATCTCACCAAGGGCGTCGCCATCGGTTCACGGGCGTTTGTGAATGGTGTCTTCGAGGCGCGGCGCGATTTTTTTAATTTCCAATCGCAAAACCGGAGCGCGAACGATGTGATTTGGTGATTGGGGCGGTCTTTGCTCGATGTGCGATTTGCGCAACGATGTGATTCGAGCGCCGGGATAAAGCCTTGGCAGTGGTCTGGGGGCTTGACCGAAAGAACGCGCGTCACTGCTCGTCAAATTCATCCGGCGCGCGATCTTCAAAGCGCATCAACTCGGCCCTGAACGTCAGGGGAATGTCGCCGGTGGCGCCGTTGCGCTGTTTGGCGAGGATGAGGGTCGAGCGGCCGGCCATTTCGTCGCGTTCGTCTTCGTTTTCCGCGTAGTAGGCATCGCGCATCAACAAACCCACCACGTCGGCGTCTTGCTCGATGGAGCCGGATTCGCGCAGGTCGCTCAATCGCGGCCGATTGCTGCCGGTGCGCGTTTCCGGGCCGCGGTTGAGCTGCGCCAGGACGAGGACGGGGACGTTCAGCTCCTTGGCGATGGCTTTGAGCCCGGAGGAGATTTCCGCCACTTCTTGCTGCCGGTTGTCTTGGGCGCGCCGCGATTCCGAGCGCATGAGTTGCAGGTAGTCGATGGCGATCAGCTCGATGTTGTGCTGCTTCTTCAGGCGCCGGGCTTTGGCGCGCATGGCCATGATGGAGAGGCTGGGGGTGTCGTCGATGAAAATCTTGGCTTCGGCCAGCCGGGAGGCAGCCTGGGTTAGCCGGGGAAAATCGCGTTTTTCGCTCAAAAACCCGCTGCGCATCTTGTTCATGTCGATCCCCGCTTGGGAACAGAGCAAACGTTGCACCAGGGCCAGGCTGCTCATTTCCAGGCTGAAGACGGCGACCGGCCGTTGTTCGCGCAAAGCCACGTTTTCCACGATGTTCATGCCGAACGAGGTTTTGCCCATGGAAGGACGCGCGGCGACGATGAACATTTCCCCGCCGTGCAGGCCATTGGTCTTTTCGTCCAGGTCCTTGAACCCGGTGGGGACGCCGGAGACGCTGTCGCGGTTGTTGAATTGCTCCTCAATTTGGGCGATGGCCTCCATGACTTGGTCGCGCATGGGTTTGATGGCGTCCTCCTTGTCGACGCTTTCGCGAATGGCGAGCACTTCGCGCTCGAATTCGTCGAGCAGGGCGGCGACGCTGGGAACTTCATCGTAGGCGCGGCCGATGTTTTCGTTGGAACTGCGGATGACTTCGCGCAGAACGAATTTGTCGCGAATGATGTCCGAGTAGTAGCCAAAATGGGCCGCGCTCGGGGCAAACGTGAGGATTTCGGCCAATTCCGCGGGGCCGCCGGCCTGCTCCAACTGCTTTCGGTCGCCGAGCAACTGAGTTAGGGCGACGATGTCGACGGGTTGGCCGTTGTCGTGCAGTTCGACGATGGTTTCGAAGAGAATCTGGCGGCTGGGGCTGTAAAATTGGTCGGAATTCAGCTTCACCATGGCCTCGCCGATGCACTCGTTGGGAGCCTGGAGCATGGAACTGAGAACCGCCTTTTCCGCATCCGGGCTGTTGGGAATGACGCGCTGAACGTCTTGAGCGGCGCCCTCCGGATTCGCGGATTGCAGGTTAGGAGCGCGTTCGGCGCTTTTGGGGGATTTTTGGGGAAAATTGGCAGGCGTTGTGGTTCTATCCGAGGGCATGAACGTGGCGAAAAATCGGTTGGAAATTGGTGTTCGCGTTAGGTTCGCTTTTGCCGATATTTTGTAAACCGCGAATTCCAAATTCTTTTCCACATCTGTTCACAAACCGGCCGATTTTGCGCAAAAATCGCCTCCAAAGCGGTGGTTTCCCCGATAAATTTTGCCGTTGTCAGGCCGCCGAGCCCGATTCGCTGAAATCGTAGGCCGAATCCCAGATGTCGTCGATAATCTCCCGGGCTTCGGCCAAGCTGGGCACGTGTAATTTGCCTTGCGGGTCCTCCACCAGAAGCGGCTTGCGCTCGCCGGCGTTGGTCTTGCCGATCACGGTTTTCAGCTTCTCGACGGGATCGTCGATGTCGAAGTCGATCGTCGTTTTGAAGTGCTCGCGCATCCATTCTTCCACCACCTCGTCCAACTCCTTGCGATTCAGCTCCTTGCCTTGCTTGTTTTGGACCAGCAGGTGGTAGTAGAGCAACAATGCCTCCTTGCAATCCTCCTCCTCGCCGCTTTCCGTCATCCGATTAAAAACGGCGCGGTTGTTGGCGATGCTGCGGAAGAAAAGATGGTCGCTGACCTCCTTTAAAAAGGCGATGCGCTTGGCCTTGAACTTGTTCCACTGCTTGAAAGCCAGGCTGCCGAGGGCGACCAAGCCCATGAGCGCCGCGGCGAGCGATTTCCAGTTGGGCTCCTGCACGTCGACGGGGAATTTGAGCAAAACCAGGATCAGCAACACCAGCGCAACCAAAGAAGCGCCTTTTTTGACGAAAAAGATCCCCGCGCCGATGATGCCCGGGATGCCCAGGGTGATTTTGTCCGTCATGTTCATGGAAACGCGCACGTTGGGGAACAAAATCTCCAAATCGTCCTTCGGCACGTCCTTGTAGAGGTAGGCGTAGAACTTTGAGGGCTGGTAGGGCAGGCTATCCTTCTTGTAGCGCTCCAATTGCTCCTTGGTCAGGTCTTCAGGCTTCTTGAACTTCAGCAAAATCAGCACCCGGCGCCAAACCTCCACCTCCACGGTTTCCTGCTTGAAATACCAGGTCGCCCGTTTGCCCTCGCGCAAGTCGTGGCCGCGAACGTAGCACTCCACCTGGTCGAAAGCGTCCAAATCCACGTCGGTATTGACCAAAAGCAGGCTTTTTTTGAAAAAACTCTCCTCGATCTCCTCCCGCGGCATTTCGCGAAAATTAGCCTGATCCGCCAACTGCCGAAAAGCCGCCGCAACGCGTTCCTCGCACTCATGGAGTTCTTTTGGGCTGCGTTCCTTGTGCTCCTTGAACTCGGTATCCGGGTCGAACGGAGCGTAATCGAGCTTCAGCTTCTCTTGCTCCAGATGGGAGCGAAAATGGGTGTAAGCGGCGAAAATATCGCAAAACTCCGAAAACTGCTGTTGCTCCGCAGGGCTCAAACCCCCGTCATCCAAGCACATTTGCACCAAATCTTGCCGCTGATAGGGGATAAATTTGTCGAGTTCGGGAGGTGGGGAGGATTCGGTTTCGGTAGGCACAGAAGCCGACTGTGGATCGATCCTGGCGGAAATGCAAACCGCAGCGAGCGCGGATTTTCCGGGTTCACACAGCTTTCGCCCGGCGATCGAGGCCAGCGTTGCGCTCTTTCAGGAGGCGTTCGCTCGAGCATCCGTGGGGGCGATAAGAGTGTCGCCACTCCTTGAGGCGCTATTTGGTTGAAAAGCTAGAATCGCTGGGCCCAACTTTCCGGAACATGGACGACAAACGAACGCGGCGAAACCGGGATTCCGCGCTCAAATTCGCCTAGCCAGGCTTGCAATTCCGATCCCAACTCAACCGATTTGTTGCCGTCCTTGGCGCAGAGGCCTTCGGTGGTTCGCTCCACGCGCAATTCAGGCTGATTCAGACGGCGGCGGAGGCTGCGGCAGACGGCGTTGGCCCTGGCAAAGTCACACATCCCGCTTTCGTAGGCGTCGGCCATTTCATCGATGTCGGCCTGGGTGATGGTTGCCCGGATCGGCGTTCGCCGGGGTGCTTTGGAGGTTTTGGGAGTTCGAAACGCCGGTAAAAGATGGAGCCCAATCGTTGGATCGCTGTGCATTGCGGGGTGAAGACGGTTTACCTGCTAGGGCGTGCGATTTTTCCAATTTATTCAGATGCAGGCTCCGCGGCGGCGGGTTGCTCCTCTTCCTGCGGGTCTTCTTCCAGCGGAATGAGGATTTCGCGCGGCTTGGCCCCGTCTCCCGGGCCCACGATGCCGCGCTCTTCTAACAGATCCATCATCCGGGCCGCGCGGTTGTATCCCAGGCGCAGGCGGCGTTGCAAAAATGAGGTGGAAGCCTTGCCGTCGGCCACAATGACGTCGATGCAGCGGGCCAGGGTTTCTTCGTCCGCCAGGGAGACTTCTTCCGGGCCGGCGTCGGCTTCGCCTTGCAGGGCGCGTTGCACGCCGGGCTCAAAAATCGGCTCCGCTTGGTGGCTGCAATGGTCCACCACGTCCTGAACTTCGGAATCGGTGAGAAAAGCGCCCTGGGCGCGCACGGTCAGCGGAGAATCCGGCGGCTGAAAGAGCATGTCGCCCTTGCCAACCAGCTTCTCCGCGCCGCTTTTGTCCAGAATGACGCGGCTGTCCGTGGAGGAGGAGACCTGGAAGGCGAGACGCGCGGGAATGTTGGCCTTAATCAGCCCGGTTACGACGTCTACCCGCGGAGATTGGGTCGCCACGATGAGGTGGATGCCGGCGGCGCGCGCTTTTTGGCACAAGCGGTTGATGGCCGTTTCCACGTTGGCCGGGGCCGTCTGCATCAGGTCCGCCAGCTCATCGATGATGACGACGACGAAGGGCAAAAAGTCGGGATCGTTGTTTTCCTTGGGATGCTGCTTGGCCTGGCGCCGGTTGTTGGGGTAGCGCGGCGCGGCTTCTTCCCAGGAAGGATCGGAAAGCAGCATGTCGTCAAATTGCATTTGGTCCGGGTCGCCGGGTTTGGGTTTGCCGGGATGGAACGGTTGGGAGCCCAGCTTGTTGTATTCCTCCAGCTTGCGGCAGCCGTAGCGGGCAAAAAGTTCGTAGCGGCGCTCCATTTCGTTGATGCACCATTGCAGGGCCAGGAGCACTTTTTTCGGATCGGTCACCACGGGCACGGCCAGGTGAGGCAGGGTGTGGTAAACCTGCATTTCCACCACTTTGGGGTCGATCATGATGATCCGGAGCTGATCCGGGCTGAATCGGAACAGCAGGCTGGCGATGATGGAGTTGATGCACACGCTTTTGCCGCTGCCGGTGGCCCCGGCGACGAGCAAATGCGGCATGGCCGCCAAATCCGCGACGATGGTCTTGCCGTAGACGTCTTTGCCCAGCGCGATCGGCAAATCCAGCTTGGTATCCACAAATTCCGGCTGTTCCAGCAGCTTGCGCAGGGGGACGAGCACTTTTTTGTGGTTGGCGATTTCCACCCCCACGGTGTCCTTGCCGGGAATGGGCGCCAGGATGTTGATGCTCTCCGCGCGAGTGGCCCGGGCGATGTCGGCTTCCAGCGCGGCGATCTGTTTCACGCGCATGCCCTCGCTGGGGTAAATTTCGTAGCGCGTCACCGTCGGCCCGCGGGTGATGTCGCCAGGCGAGACTTCCAGGCCGAAGGTTTTGAGGGTGTCGATGATGATTTGCTGGGATTCGAACAATTCGGCTTGATCGGCGAGCGGCGATTCCTCCTCCACCGCATCGTTCAGCAGGTTTAGCTCCGGCAGTTGGTAGTCGGCGAACGGGCTTTCCTCGGAGTGCGGGCTAAAATTGGCCGCGATCGAACCTAACGCCGCTCCCGGCCGAGCACGATTCGTGTCGTTGACCTTCGGCCGATAAGTTGGGCGCGGCGGAACGGGCGGTGGTGCTGCGGAATCCGGCCGAGGCCGGGGATTTTGCGGCGCCGGCGGCGGAACGGCGGCTCCGCTTGCAAACGCGGCCGCATCGGCCGGATGCACCACCGCTTCCACCGGATTGGCGGCCATCGGCTCCTCCTCCCCGTCATCGATTGGCGTGACGAGGATGGGTTCTTCGCCGGGATCTTCATCCTCGCAAAAAACCGCCACCTCGGTGGCGGGCGGTTGGGAGGGATACCGGGCGCTGGAGACCCGTTGCTCGCTCTTGCGGCGCGCCCGCTCCGCCAACGCCCGACGTAGAGCCGAATTGAGATGAAACGGGTGCGAGCCGGAGACGAAAACCGCGCTCACGAAGCAAATCAGGGTCATGAGCGCAATGCCGCCGGCGCTTCCGATCGTCCCCTTGGTTGCGTAGCGCCCCACCCAAAGTCCGCTCAGCCCGCCCCGGCTATCCGGCAAATTGTAGGCCGCCACCGCGTCATCGAGCAGGAACGGCTGAAATTCGATCAAACAAGCGGCGGAAAGCAACAACGCGCCGGCGGCGGTGAGGGTGCGTAGATTGCAAAGCCGCTTTTCCAGCCAAATCGACCCCCCCAGCCAAATGATGAGGACGGGGATGAGGTAGCTGGCCATCCCGATCAAAAAATAGCAAACACCCGCGATCAACGCGCCGGCGGGGCCCACCCAATTTTGCGTTCCTTCCCCGGACCTTGCGCCCTCCTCAGCCTGGCCAAACGGAATCCAGCCCGGTAAATCGGCCGGCGTGTAGGTCAGCAATGCCAGGGCAAACATGACCCCAATTCCCGCGCAAATGATGGCGGCAGCCTCTTGCCAATGGCGGCGATTTTGCGACGGGTCAGGATCGACGAGAGTGGGAAGGGATTTGTTTTCATTCATACCTGGATTCTCAAAAATCGGGCAATTCTAAAGATTCTGTTCGCAAAGCAGCATCATAGCGCTGTTAGGTTTGGGATCAACGATTATTTCGCAGGCAGAAAAGTAAACCCAGGTTGATAAACGGGAAAGCCCCGGTATTCGCGAAGCCATGCCGTTCTCCGTTTCTGGTGTTTGTCAGGATCCGCGCCCGTGCAGGGACCCCTTCCCTGCTTTTTGGCTGGTTTGCGAGGATTTTGACGTGGTGAGCGACAATTGCCGGGTTGCCGGCCAGAAGATCGCTTGAACTTGGCCGAAAACCGCCAAGTTTGGGGCGACCATGGACCTGCAACGGACGGAAAACCTGTGATGCCGCGTTTGTTCCAACGACTTTTCAAGCCGCAAACCGCCGACCCTGACCCACTCTCCATCGATTCGCTGACCGCGGGGGTGCAGGTTTCGCGGGAAATCCTGGAATTCGGCCACATTCCCGGCGGCGAGGTGATTTTTGGCGTGGGCGCGTTAGGGCGGGTGGGAGAAAAGGCGCGAGAGCTAGGCGCCAAGCGCGTTTTGCTGGTGACCGACCCGGGTTTGCGCGCTGCCGGACACGAAGCTCGAACGTTGGAATTTTTGCGCGAAGCCGGCATCGATGCGGAGGTTTTTGACGAGGTGCGCGAGAATCCGACGACCAAGGACGTTGATCGGGCAGTCCGAGTCGCCCAAGACGCGAAAATCGACCTCATCATCGGCCTGGGAGGCGGCTCCAGCATGGACACGGCCAAGGGCTGCAACTTCATCCTCTCCAACGGCGGCCACATGCGCGACTTCTGGGGCGTGGGCAAGGCCACCAAGCCGATGCTCCCGCTCATCGCCGTGCCCACCACCTCCGGGACGGGCTCGGAGTGCCAATCCTTCGCCCTCATTGCCGACGAGGAGACGCACATGAAAATGGCTTGCGGCGACAAAAAGGCGGCCGCGGCGGTGGCGATTTTGGACCCCAAACTCACCCTCACCCAGCCTGCCAGCGTCACCGCCCACACCGGCATCGACGCCCTTTCCCACGCGGTGGAAACGGCCGTTTGCAGCCGGCGAACCGAGATTTCCTCCGCCTATTCCCGCCTGGCCTTCGCCTTGCTGCATGCCGGCTTCGAGCGCGTCCTAACCGATCCCGACGATCTGGAGGCGCGGGCCAAAATGCAGCTGGGCGCCGCTTACGCCGGCACGGCGATCGAAAACAGCATGCTCGGCGCGGCGCATTCCACCGCCAACCCCATTTCGGCGCATTTTGGCACGGTGCACGGCCAAGCGGTCGGGACGATGCTGCCCCACGTGGTGCGCTGGAACAGTCAGGACCCGGAAATCGCCCGAATTTACGCCAAGCTTCACCCAAACCTCGCCAAACGGGTCGAAGAACTGCTGGATCGCTGCGACATGCGAAAATCCGCCGCACAACTGGGGCTGGAGGAATCGCAAATCGGCACGCTGGCCCGGGAAGCCGCCGAGCAATGGACCGCGCAATTCAACCCCGTGGCCGTTGACGCGGCAGCCTTCGCCAACATCTACCGAAACGCGTTGGATTTGGGCTGATTTCTCGCGCGGCGGCAGGCTAAGGTTGCCAGCCGTTGGCCTCTAACACATCGCTCACCTTCACGGGGATGCCGCCCTGGCGTTTGCTCTCGTCGGCCGCCTCCATGAAGGCGAAAATCTCCACCGTAGTCGCCAACGGCACGGGAGCCTTGCCCGTCCGGAAAAACTCGACCATGTGGCGCAACATCGGGGTGTAATCGCCGCCGCTTTTTTGATCGACGATCGCTTTGGAGCCGAATTTGGTGACCTTGTAGCCGGTTTTCTGGTTTCTCAGCCCGTAAAGCACGCCAACGCGCCCTCCCGACCACGTTCCGGTGACCACGTCGGTGTTTTCGGTGAACGTGCGGGTCACGGTCTCCACGCCGGTTCCCAGCACGGTAAACAACGCCTCGGTAGGGTGGACGCCGTACCAAAACAGGTCCGGATGATGCGATTCCAGGCTGGCCGGTCCGTAGGAAATGGCGCCGCGCACCTCGCCCACGTCGGCCGTCGCCACTTCGACCACGCCGGGGTAAAATCGCAGCGATGAGCTGCTCCAGCAGGGCACGCCACTCTCCTTGGCCAGCTTGTAAATCTCGATCGCGTCCCGGAGACTGCCGGCCATGGGTTTATCGATAAACAGCGGCTTGCCGGCGGCGAAAACCGGGCGCGCTTGCTCCAAATGCGGCCGGCCATCGACGCTTTCCAGCATCACCGCATCCACGTTTTTGCACATCTCCCCGATGCTGTCGTAAATCTTGACGCCGTAGGTTTCCACCAAAGTGGCGGTAAATTTTTCGAGCCGATCCGCGCTGGCCGGGATGTCCGGGCTGCCACCTTTAAAGGCCGCTACCACCTTGGCGCCGGGAACGTGATTTTTGTTGGCGGAATCGTTAAACCGGGAGGTGAAAGCGGTAACGTGGGAGGTGTCCAGACCAATCAGGCCCACGCGGATGGGCTTGGCGTCATTTTCTTGGGCGCCGGCGTTGAGCGAAAGGAAGGCACAGGCGGCGGCGAGGATCGGGTGCAGGGTTTTCATGGCGTTCAGCTTGGGGCGCGATTTCTCCGGTTCAACCGGCTTTTTCCCGGGGAGAACCGAAACTGAAAGCCCGGATCTTGCGTTCGCGTGAACTGGGGCGTAGCCTTTTTTACAAACCTCACGCGATATGGCCCAATTCACCCACTCCAATCCCGATCGCCGCGCTCTCATCCGCGCCGGAGGCATCGGCCTCCTTGGTCTCGGCGCCAACCACCTCGGCTTGCTGAATTCCCTCGCCGCCGAGCCCAAAACCCCGCAGCCCACCGCCAAAAACGTCATCTACATCTTCCTCAGCGGCGGATTGGCCCAGCACGAGAGCTTCGACATGAAGCCCAACGCCCCGTCGGACATTCGGGGTGAATTTCGCGAAATTTCCACCCGCACCCCCGGCCTGCGCATCTGCGAGCACCTCCCGGAACTGGCCAAACGCAGCGAAATGTGGTCGCTCTGCCGCTCGCTGACCCATCCGTGGAACGAGCACTCGCAAGGCCACCACATCATGCTCACCGGCCGCTCGGATATTCCCGAAGGGTTCGATCCCGGCAAGCCGAAGGAGAGCGATTGGCCCTCCATCGCCGCCATTGCCAACCAGGTGACGGCCCCGAGGAACAATCTGCCGCCCGCCATCGTCCTGCCGGACAAAATCCGCCACCGCACCGGGCGCGTCATCCCGGGCCAGTTCGCCGGGCAAATGGGACCGGGGCGCGACCCGTTTTTTCTCGAAGCCAGCCGCTACAACGCCGCCAGCTACGGCGCCTACCCAAATTACCTCTTCCACCACGAATACGGCCTCCAGGACGGGAGCGATTTTCGCTTTGACGTCCCCAGCCTGACCTTGCCCGAAGGCATGGACTTCCGGCGATTGCGCGACCGGCTCGGTCTGCTCGATTTTCTGGGCAAACAACAGAGCGGCCTGGAAAAAACGCTCGAAACCCGGCCTCACGACCGCTTTCAGGCCATGGCTGCCGATTTGCTCTTTGACGAGCGGAGCAAGGCCGCGTTCGACGTTCACAGCGCCGATCCCAAGCTGCAAGACGCCTACGGCCGCAACGCCTTCGGTTGGTCGCTTTTGCTCGCCCGTCAACTCGTTGAAACCGGCGTGCGCTTGGTCCAGGTGAACCTGGGCAACAACGAGACCTGGGACACTCACCAAAGCGCGTTCCCGAACCTGAAGAACTTCCTCTTGCCGCCGATGGACCGCGCAGTGGCCGCGTTGCTGGACGATTTACAAAATCGCGGCATGTTGGATGACACGCTCATCGTCATGGCCAGCGAATTTGGCCGCACGCCCAAAATCAGCACCCTGGGCGGCGGAAACGGCAAGCGCCTCCCGGGCCGCGATCACTGGGGAGCGGTGCAGAGCGTCTTGCTTGCCGGCGGCGGCGTTCAAGGCGGGCGCGTCATCGGCTCTTCGGACAAATTCGGCGGTTACCCCGCCAGCGAACCGCAGAAACCAGAAAACCTGGCCGCGACCATCTACGAAGCGCTCGGCTTGCCCAAAACGGTGAAATGGTACGACCCCGTGGACCGGCCAAATTTCGTCTACCACGGCGACCCGATTCCGGGATTGACGTAAGGCGGAACGATGCGCGGACAGTTCGCATTTCGAGGATAAGCGGTCGCCATGCGACGCTAATCGGAGAACTCCCGCCAGTCGGTTGGGACGAACGGAGCGGACTACAATTGGCACACCTCCGAGCTTGCCTCGGTGGTTAGCATATTCAAGAACCAGATTCGATCCAATCGAAATGGATGCCACCTTCGGGTTCATCCCGATGGAGCAATGTCTCTTTCCCAAGATTTGGCCATTTTGGCGGCCTTTTGCGATGGGAACAGCGCTCGACCGGGGCAAGCCCGGCCGGGGCGACTCCGTTCGGAGGAGATTCTGGTGGCTGAACTGGGTTCCACTGGGGCAAGCCCAGATGGCGACCTTCAACACTGGGACAAGCACAGGTTGCGGCCTTTAAAATTGTAGTCACTGAAGCTAAGTACCTACCCAGCGCCAATTCGGCGCCGCAATTTACCCGCTGTGGCGCAAGCGTCCCAAGCGTCCCAAGCGTCCCTAAGCCGTGGCCGGGCCGGCGACTTTGGCGGATTCCGCGTCCAGCACTTCGCGGCGCAGGTTCAGTTTCCGCGTCCGGGCCCACCAGAGGACGATTGGCGAGGCGACGAAAATCGAGGAGTAGGTGCCGATCAACACGCCGACGATCAACGTTAGGGCGAAATCGTTGAGCGAAGGACCGCCAAAGACAAAGAGCGTGCCGACGACGATCAAGGTCGTCAGGCTGGTGAGGATGGTGCGGCCCAAGGTGGCGTTGAGGCAAAAATTCATCACGTCCTTGATGTCGCCCCGCTTGGTTTTGAGCCCCTCGCGCAGGCGGTCGAAGACGACGATGGTGTCGTTGATGGAATAACCGGCGATGGTCAGCAACGCGCCGACGGTGATGAGGGTGAGTTCTCGCCCAAAAAGCAGGACCAACCCTAACGTGATGACCAAATCGTGCACCACCGCGACAATGGCGCCCAGGGCGAAGGCCATCGATTCAAAGCGAAAGCTGACGTAGGCCATGATGCCGAGCAAACCCAGGCCCAGGGCGATGAGGGAGGACTGGAGCATCTCAGTTCCCACGTTAGAACCGACCGATTCCAGCGAGGTGTCTTCCAGCGGCATGTTCAGCGTCTCGCGCAAATGTTCGCGGGTTTGGTCGCCTTCGTTTTCCGGTACGCGGATGGTGTAGAAAACGGTGTCAGTGCCTTGCGGATGCTGCTCCTGAATCTGCGGTTCGCCACTCAATTTCGCGGTTTCCAGTGATTCGCGAATTTTCGGCACGGAGAGATCTTCGGCGGATTGGATGGTGAGCATGTCGCCTCCGCGAAGGCCGACGCCGAGCGCGCGATCTTGCTTGGAAAACAGCAGGCCCAAGGAAAACAGGACCAGCAGCAGCGAGATTCCCGCGGCGAGGCGGCGTTTGCCCAAAAAATCGATGTTTTGCGGCTTCACCAACTGCCACAGGCTGATGTTTTTGAGGATGCCGGCGTCCATCAACCAGCCGAAGCAAACCCGGGTGACCAGCAGCGCGGCAAAGAGCGAGCCGAAGACGCCAATCATGAGGGTGATGGCAAATCCTTTGATCGTCCCGGTGGCGAACCAGAGCAAAATGGTCGCGGCGATCAAAGTGGTGATGTTCGCGTCGAAAATCGCCGAAAACGCCTTGCTGTAGGCCGCGTCGAGGGCGGCTTTGAACGATTTTCCGGCTTTTTGCTCCTCGCGCAGCCGTTCGTAGATCAGCACGTTGGCGTCGATGGCGATGCCGATGGTGAGGATGATTCCCGCGATGCCCGGCATCGTCAGCACGAACTGAAACATGGACATGACGCCGAAGATGATGACCACGTTTAGCGCCAGGCCAACGGTGGCGACAAAGCCGGCCACGTTGTAGTAAACCAGCACGAAGAGCAGGGTGATGCTCAAGCCCGCGATGCCCGCGTAGAGGCCCTGGCGGATGGTGTCCTTGCCCATGGCGGGGCTGACGCTGGTCTCGTTGATGATATCGATGGGGTTTTGCAGCGGATTTTTCAGCTTGGTGGCCAAATTGATCGCTTCCTCCTGGTCGAAATCCCCGGTGATCATGAAATTGGCGCCGAATTTGCCTTTGATCTGCGGCGCCATGATCACTTCGCGGTCGACGAGGATCGCCATGCGCTCGCCCACGTTTTCGCCGGTCAAATTAAGCATTTTGCTGTTCGCCTCGTCTTTCAGCACCACGTTGATTTGGTAGCCGCCGGGGGTGTAGCCCACACCGGCGTTTTTGATCATTTCCCCGCCGATCGGAGCGCGAATTTGGACGATTTCCGCCTCTTCTTCGGCCACCTTTTTGGCCTCTTCCTCAATGTTGCCCACCAGCTTGGCAATGCGGCTGGCTTTTTGGCCGTCTTGGTCGCCCTCGGCCTCCAGCTTGGCGCGCAGATCGGTCAACTCCGCCCGCTTGCGATTCAGCGAGGCGGTGCCGTAGGGCTCGACCAACTCAAAACCCGGGAAAACCTTGCCTTCGCGCGCCTGGCTCACGAGCATGGCTGAGGAGGATCGCGCATCCTTGTGGACCATGGCCAATTCCAGCTTGGCGGTGTCTTCCAGCGTTTTGCGAATCTCGTTGCGCTCGTCCTCGGTAATTCCCGGCATTTGCAGCACAATCCGGTCGGCGCCCTGGGGCGACATGGTCAGATCGGTGACGCCTCCTTCGTCCAGCCGGCGTTGCAGGGTGGCCATCACGTCCTGTACCGCTTGCTCGTCGATTTCTTTTTCCCCGTCCTTCTGCAACTGCAGGATGAACTGGGTGCCGCCGCGCAATTCGATGCCGTGGGGCATGGGGTAGTTGATGAAGAAGAACAGGGTGAACGCGGCCACGCCCAATGCGAGCACCGTGCCGACCAAGCGCCGCTTGACGATTTGCTCGATGGCGAAATAAGCGATGAAGAGGCCGAACAGGCTTAGCCCGATGAGGAAGATGACCATGGGGTTAACCGGGTTGACCGCGGGCGCCTCCGATTGAGCGGGAGGAGGCTGGGTGACGCCGGTTTCGCCTGTGGCCTCGACCGTGGTATCGCCGGTGCCGGCGCCGGTTGCCGGTTTGGCGGACTCAGCGGCGGATGCTTCGGCCGTTTCAGCGGTCGCGGAGGCGGCTTCGGTGGCTGCCGGAGCGACGCTAGCCGCATCGGCGGCCGCGGGAGCAGAATCCGCGGCTTCGGCAGTTGGAGCAGCGGCTTCTCCCAGTTGTTGGGCGGCCTCGCCGGCGCCTTCCGTCACTTGCTGGGCGAAGGTGAGCGCCTGGGTCAGTAGTTCGAAATCCATGATCGTGGTGGTGGGTAAATCCAGTGGCGGTTACCAAAATTCAGGATCCGTTCGATCGCAACTTCGCCTCGTCATCCCCTTCGCCTTCGTCATCCGCGTCTTCCGCCACAGCGTCGCCTTTCGGGATGACCTTGCCGATGGCCTCTTTCTCGAACTTGATCTTCACCCCGTCGGCGACTTTCACCGTCACCGTGGCCTTGGCGTCGTTTTTGTTCGCCACGATGCCGTGGATGCCGCTCAACGTGATGACTTGGTCGCCAACTTTCATCCTCCCGAGCATATCGGCCATCTGTTTGCGGCGCTGGTTGTTTGGCCGGAAGATCAGGAAGTACATCAGCCCGAACATGAGCAGCATGGGAAACATCAAACTGCCTAGGCCACCGCCTTGCGGAGCGGTTGTCGGCGTTGATTCGGCGGCCAGGATGACGAGGTTCGTCAGGGCGAGGAAGGTCATGAAGTTAGGGACGGTGAAGGTTGTGGTTTCTCCCGCCCGGCACGAATTCCACGCGCATCACTCCCGAAACCGGGCAAAAGAGCCGCTGTC
This sequence comes from Verrucomicrobiales bacterium, assembly GCA_965224535.1. Lineage (GTDB taxonomy): Bacteria > Verrucomicrobiota > Verrucomicrobiia > Verrucomicrobiales > DEV007 > JBCDHN01. Next base: position 277,883 of record CBDCZR010000033.1, on the reverse strand, counting down.
CGATAACACACCTCCCCCATCGCATCAAGCGGAGATGCACCGGAGCGCCGGAGGAGGGTTTGACAGGCTCACTGAGGGTTGAACGTTGCCAAAAAACGAACGATGAAGCGCCTCGACCAAGAATTTTTCCAACGCGACCCGGAAACCTGCGCCCGGGAGCTAATTGGCACGGTTTTCGCCTGGGACGGATGCAGCGGCATCGTGGTTGAAACCGAGGCTTACGCGGAACATGGCGATGAGGCCTGCCACACCTTTTTTCGACCCAGCGCGCGCGAATTCGTGGCCTCCAAGCAGGCCGGCGCCGCCTACGTTTACCTGAATTACGGCGTGCACTGGCTAACTAACGTGCTCATAAAAGACGGTCCGTCCAACGGCTTCGTCCTCCTTCGCGCCCTGGAGCCGCTGGAGGGCGTGGCACGCATGAAAAAGCGCCGCGCCAGGGAGCGATTGACCGATTTGTGCTCCGGGCCGGGCAAATTAAGCAAGGCGCTGGGAATCGACGGCGGCGATCACGGGCGCTCGTTGGTGCGTTCGGCCAAACGCGGCTTTTTTGAGCCTGAAGAACGCGAAATTGCCGGAATTGTGGCCGATGTGCGGATTGGCATCTCCAAGTCGGCCGAGGTTCCGTGGCGGTTTTTGGCCAAAGATTCGCCGTTTGTCAGTGTGCCGGTGAAATCGGCGTAATTGCCCAAAAAACGAAAAAGAAGGGCTCCCCGACTGCGTCCCCGGGGAGCCCTCTTAGGCCAGGAGGTAGGAGGTTGTTGCTGGTTGTCCGAACCATTAGAACAAGCGGTCCGGACGTTGCTTTGGACCAAGCCGCGAAGGGAATTAGTCACGCTTTTCGCAAGTTTTTCCGAAAAATCCGTCGCTGGCCGCGCTTTTTAAGGTTCGCTTGGCGCGGCAAACTTGTTGCGCGGCGCGGGAGCCGGTTTCAAGCTGAGCCATGGCTAAAGCAACCCGTTTCATCCTCCGTTTTTCCCGCATTTGGCTGGTCGTCCTTGGCTTAGCTCTGGCGGGCATGTTCACCCACCTGCAGGAACGCTCCGTGGCTCGGGATCAAGCCCAAGCTCAAGCGCAAACCCAGCCAAAACCGAAGCCGAAGCCGAAGCCAAAACCGAAGCCAAAACGCAATCAACCCGCCAAACCCAGCGGCGAAGCGATTCCGTTGGCGGGCGAGCCCCTGACATTGCGCGAAGAGGGCCGGCAATTGGATTTTCCCGCCTGGGCGCGCGATGCAAAATCCAGCGATTGCTGGGTCGCCTTCGTGGATCACGACGGATCGCGCGATATCCTGCGTTTGGCGAAAAAAGTGGCGAACGGCGCGGGTTTTGACCTCGTCGCGGATCTTTCCGAGCCCGGCATCATCCACCAGCCAACGGTCACCATCGACCAAAATGGCGGGGTGTGGACGTTTTGGGGTCAAACTAACGAAACCACCAACGTGGTGGAGCTGTTCGGCCGAAATCCGGATGGCGAGCGCTTCGTGGCCGCGAAATCCGACGCGAGCGAGACTTTCGCTGACGCGGGCGTCGATTCCGAGGGCCGGGTTTGGGTGGTTTGGCAGAGTTTGCGCGGCGGCAACGCGGATGTTTACGCGAAGGTGGTGGGTGGCGAGGAAATTGCGGTGGCGACGAGCGCGGCGGGCGAGTGGGAGCCACGAATCGACTTCGACGGCGAAGGCAACGCGTGGGTGATTTTTGATTCCAGCGCGGGCAATGAGTTCAACGTGAACCTGGCCCGCGTTTCCGCTTCCGGCGCGGTAAAATCCTGGCCCATCGCGCATTCGCCGCGATACGAGGCGAGGGCGGATTTGGCGGCGACGGCGGACGGTTCGGGCTTTTGGATCGCCGCCGAGCGGGGGCGCGTGCGATGGGGGCTCGACACCCGCGGTCACGGCAACGACAAGGGGCTGAACGCGCAAACCGAGGTGCTTTTCGGCCGGTTCGACATCGCCGCGGGCAAGTTTGAGGAGCATCCGTTAGGGCCGGCTGGCGAATTTGGCAATCCCGTCAATCTGCCGGCCATCGGCGTGGATTCATCTGGCCGGCCGTGGGTCGCCTACCGCTATTTCGAGCGCGTTTTGTGGCGCATCGCGGTGACGCGCTTCGATCCGGCGACGAAGAGTTGGAGTTCGCGCCGCCGCATCGAAGGCAGCTCTTTCGGCCAGGATCGGCGCTCGGATTGGCTAACCGGAAAAGGTAACCGGATGCTACTCGGCTTCCCGACGGACCTGCGCAAAACCAAGGCGGCGCAAACCGCGGGCGTGCATTTGGCGGTGATCGATTCGAACCTGGATCTGCCGGCTGCCGCTGAGCCGGGAACGCCGAAAGACCTTTCGGGCGAGCCGTTTTCGCCCTCGCAAGCCACTCTGGAGCGTCCCGCGGATCATCGGCACACCTGGGAGCTTGCCGGCAAGGAATTCGGGCTGTTTTGGGGCGATTTGCACCGGCACACGGATGTTTCCAACTGCCGCACGGGGTTCGACGGCTGCATTGCCGAGCAATTTCGTTACGCCTACGACGTCGCCAAGCTCGACTTCCTGGGCACCAGCGATCACACCGACGTGGGCAAGATCTACGATCCCTACGAATGGTGGCACAACCAGAAGATGCACGACGCCTTTCACAGCCCGGGGCGCTTCAACTCCATCTACGTCTACGAGCGCGAGCAACGCTGGCCGTGGGGGCACCGGAACATCGTTTTTGCCGAGCGCGGAGGGCCGGTGATTTACATCAACCGGGCGACTTATCGCAATTCCCCGTGGCAGGAGACTTTTCCGGTAAAACCGGGGATCGGCGAGATTCACCCGACCGAATTGTGGGACATTTTGGAGCGCTACGGCAAGCCGGTCACCGCCATCAGCCATACCGGCGCAACCAGGATGGGCACGGATTGGGCCGCCTACGAGGAGAAGATCGACACGGAGCTGGAAACGATCGTCGAAATTTACCAGGGCGCGCGCGTCAGCTACGAAGGACTGGGCGTGCCGCAGCCGACGACGGGTTTGCGGCCCAAGGAACGCTACACCCCCGCGGCGCGCGACAAGGACCAGCCGGACCCGCCCGCGCCGATCGTGGATTTCGGTGAATTCAACGCCGGGGTGTATCAAAACGCGCTGAAAATTGGGCATCGGTTAGGCGTGTTCGCGAATTCCGACCACATTTCCCAGCACGTGAGTTATGGCGGCGTGTTTTGCGAAAATTTCACGCGCGAGGGCATTATCGAGGGCTTTAAAGCGCGGCGAACGATCGCCGCGACGGACAAGATTTACGTGAATTTCACCTGCAACGGTCAGGCGCTGGGATCGACCGTGGTTTCGAACGAAAATCCGAAATTTTGGCTCAAAATCGACGGCACGGCCAAGCTCAAGCGCGTCACCATCGTGCGCAACGAGGAGGATTGGAAGGTAATCGGCGACATTGCCGGCTCCAGCTTCGAAACGGAGGTGACCGACGATTCGCCGCTGGAAGGCGAGAGCCGTTACTACCTGCGCGTGGAGCAGGAAGACGGCAACATGGCCTGGGCGTCGCCGGTTTGGGTCACGGTTTCGAGCTGAAAATGGCGCGTTGAGGGATCCAACAAGATGGCTACGCCCCTCGGCTTCACAGGCCGATCTCCAGCGCTTCGGGATTTGCTGATTCCGATGGTTCGATGCCCAGAATTCGGCAAACAGTGGCGTGAAGGCGGGTGGCGTCGAATTCATCGCCGGCAACTGGCTCCCAGTGCTCCGTTAGCTCGAAAATCCAGGTCAATCCGCGCATGCGCGAGGAGCTGCGCACGGTGAGGCCGGCGGCGGCGAATGGACCGCTAACCTCGGCCGGCGCAAAGACCGCTTCCGGGCCCGATTCATCGGTAAAGGCGTAGCCGGACTTCAGCTGAATGACCAGATCGCCAATCTTGGGACCCGAACCCAGTTTCCACTCTTCCGGAATGGCTTCGCGCCGGTAGATGTCCCAGTAAATGCGCTCGCCCATCGCTTCCTGAATTTTGGTTAGGGCTAGGTCCATGGTTACGCCGTCGGGCAGGTTTTGCACCCACACGTGACCCATGGCGTCGCTGAAGGCGATTTGCGCGTAGGGCTTCATGTCGTCGGCAATCAACTCCTTCAGGTTGACCAGCTTGGTCACGTCCACCATGCCGCGGTCGGTGCTTAAAATGACGAGTAACCGGTCGCCGTTTCGAGCCAGTTCCGAGGTCCATTTTTCCTTCAATTCGTCGAAAAACAGGCTCATGGCCGTATCCAGGTTTTTGACGACTTGGTAGGTTTCATCCATCCGGCAGCCACTCTTGCGGGCGGCTTGGTCCAGGCCGGCAAGGCTGGCCATGATGAGCCGAATCCGCTCCTTGCCTTCGCCCGCGTTTTTGGCCCATGCGTCCAACAAAATTTTGAGCCGCTCGGTGTCATCCAGCGCGGGATTGATTTCGTCCAGGAACGCGTCCGCGGTATGCTGGGCCGGCTGTTGCTGGGAAAACGGCCAATCGTGGACCAGCACGCGAATTCCCTGCCGTTTGGCGGTGGTCCAGATCGGTTCCGCGCCAAGCGAGGCCAAATCAAAGGGATGCGTGGTTAGGCTGCCGGTTTCCGGGTCGCGCATGGTGTCGCAGATGACTTGGTGCACGTCTGCGGATGCGCCGGTGGCCTGGGAAACGAGGCTGGGCCAACGCAGCGTCGGAAACGCGGGAATGAGCCGCTTGGTGAAGTAGCCGCGGCTGGTGATTTCGTCAAAAAACGGCGTGGTGGCCTTTTCCACGTAGTCAGGGCGAAATCCGCTGACGTTCAGCCACAGCACATAGTTCATGGGGTCGTCCACCTGGCCGAGCGGAGAAGCCTCGCCGGTTTGTTGCGGCATTTCGTCGCCGGATTGCAGCGGGTTGAGCAGGTTAAAGATTTCCGCGTCGGAGTAGTCGTCTGGCATGGGGCGCCGCTCCAGGGAAATATCGCCGTTGCCGTTGAAGACGAACCCGGCAACCAGGACAATTGTCAGGAGCATGACAAAGGCCAACAGCGATCGCAACGGGGTCTCGAACATGACCCGAATCGTGGCATGATTGAGGCTGAAAGGCAAGCCCGCGGGTGATTCGGCGCCCCTCCACGGGCGCTTTTCAACCAACCGGATTCGCGATGCCGCGATGCACGTGGCCTTCGTTCAAATCCACCCGCTCGGGCCGGCCTTTGTGCATGTAAACCACCTCGGTGTGATCCAGCCCCATCAGCGCCAGAATCGTCGAGTGAATGTCGTGCACGTGTAGCCGGTCTTCCACGGCAAAGAGGCCCAAATCGTCGGTCGTGCCGATGGTTTGGCCGCCTTTTACGCCGCCGCCGGCCATCCACATGGTGAAGCCGGTGGGGTTGTGATCGCGGCCGTCGCCTTTTTCGCTCATCGGCGTGCGTCCGAATTCGCCGCCCCAAATCACCAACGTTTCGTCGAGCAATCCGCGCCGTTTCAGGTCGGTGATGAGGCCGACGATCGGTTTGTCGACGTTGTTGCAGAGCCGGGAGTGATTTTTCTCCATGGCGGAGTGGCTGTCCCACTTGCTGCCGGCGCCGTGGTAGAGCTGGATGAATCGGACGCCGCGCTCGATCAACCGGCGCGCCAACAGGCACTCGCGGCCGTAAGTCTCGGTTTCCTTGTCGTCCAGGCCGTAGAGCCGCTTGATGTGCTCCGGCTCGGAATCGAGGTCCACCGCTTCGGGCGCTTCGGCCTGCATGTTGAAGGCCAGCTCGTAGCTGCGAATCCGCGCCTCCAGGTCGGTGTTGGACTCGCGCCCGTGCTGGTGGCGGCGGTTGAGTTGGTCCAGGAAGCTCAGCTTTTTGGCTTGGCGAGAGTCGCTCACGCCCGTGGGATTGTTCAGGTTGGCGATCGGCTGGTCGCCGCTTTCCAGGAGCACGCCTTGGTAGATGGACGGCATGAATCCGCTGCCCCAGCAACGCACGCCGTTGACGACCATGGCGTTGGAGTCCTTCAGCACCACAAACGCCGGCAGATTTTCGTTGTCCGTCCCCAGGCCGTAGCAAATCCAGGCGCCCAACGACGGCCGCCCGCCAAAAACCGAGCCCGTGTTCATCTGGCAGACCCCGCCGGCGTGGTTGATCCCGTCCGACACGCAGGAACGCACGACGCAGAGTTCGTCGGCGATTTTTGCGTGCTCCGGCAGCCAATCGCTGATCCACAAGCCGCTTTCGCCGTGTTGGGCCCAAGTTCGCTTGCATTCCAGCAGCGGCGAGTTCACCTCGCCCATCGCGGTGACGGGCCGCTCGAAGCTATCCGGCAGTTTTTGACCCGCCAGCTTGTTGAGCAGCGGTTTGGGGTCGAACAAATCCAGGTGGCTCGGCCCCCCTTCCATGAACAGCCAGATGACGTGCTTGGCTCGGCCGAGTTGATGCGGAATTTTCGCCGCGACCGGATTTTGCGTCGCTGCAGCGGGCCGGCCCATCATGGCGGAGAGCGCTACGGCGCCGAATCCTGCTCCGGCGTTGGCCAGGAATTCGCGGCGGGAGGTTGGGTGGACGATGTTTTGGCAGGGCATGGCAAAATTTGGGCGAAAATTACGCTAGGTGCAATCCGCGCATCGTTCCAGTGCTGGAGGCAAACTTCTCTTCGCCGATGCCCAGACGTTGCAGCAGGCTAACGAACAAGTTAGGCAGCGGATAGTCGTGCTTGCCGCCCAGCGCCAGGTGTTGGCCGTGCTTGAACCCGCCTCCGGCGAGCAACACCGGCAGATTGACGTTCGAGTGCGAGTTGGCGTTCCCCATGCACGTGCCGTAAACCACCGCGGTGTGGTCGAGCAAGGTTCCGCCCGGCTCGGCGGCCGCCTGCAACCCATCGAGCAGCCGTCCCAACTCGGAAAATTGCGCCAATTCGATGCGGCTGAGTTGGTCGAGCTTTTCCGGCCGGTTGCCGTGGTGCGTGAGCGGGTGCGTCCCGGTATCGACGCCCGGCACGTTCGGCTTCACGTTGTTCTGGTTAACGAAAATGGTGATCAGCCGCGTGGAGTCGGTCTCCAGCGCCAATCGAGCCAAATCGTACATCGCACGCGTCCGCTCGATCAGCGCCGCCGGGTCGCGGACGTCTTGCGGCGGCCGAGCGTCGACCGGCTGCTTGGGTTTGCGCTCCCAGGCTTCGGATTTCGCCAGGCGCTGCTCCAATTCGCGCACGCCGGTGAAAAAACGGTCGAGCTTCGCCCGATCCGCCGAACTGACGTCCCGCTGCATTTCCCGCGCCCGTTCGCCGACCGAATCGAGGATGCTGCGCCCCTGGCGCAGCCGGTTGATCTGCGCCTCGACCTCCGCGTCGCTGCCCTGGACGAACAGCTTGCGAAACAAGCGCGAGGGCCGGTCTTCCGGCGGAATTTGCACGCCCGCCGCGGTGAACGAGAGGCTCTTGCCCGATTCGCCCCCGGTGGCGACGCTCAGTGCGAGCGAGGGGAAGCGCGTGTGGTGCCCCATGCGCTCAGCCGCGAATTGGTCGAGCGAAATGGTGTTGCGGAAACCGCCCCGGCCCGGATGCGGCGCCGCGGTGAGGAAGCAAATCTCGGCCCGGTGCCCGCCATCGACCTCCGGGTGCGAAACGCCGGAAAACACCGTGAGTTGGCCGCGATGTTGGCCGAGGCGATCGAGGTAGGGTGTGGTTTTCCAGCCTTGGCCGGCCTCTTTCGGGAAAAAATTCTTCGGCAGGATGCCCATGTTCGTTTCGATGGCGAGCAGGCGCCGGCGAGGTTCGGCGTTCGTTGCGCCAAACGATTCCAGGGCCGGTAGGGCGAGGCTGACGCCGATTCCGCGCAAAATCGTTCGCCGGTTTGGGGAAAATTTCATGATGCTCCCAATTCACGCCCAATTTTCGGGATTTTTCGAGCGAATCACCGGTTTTTTCCGAACGTTGGGCCCTTTTGCCCGACCAAGTCGCCATGCCTCGCCTCACCTGGCTTCTCCTTTGCCAATTTTTGGCGGCCGGCGCGTTTGCCGCGAAGGTTGGCACGACCGAAGAACTCATTTCAGCCGTCCGAGACGGCGCGGAAGGCACGGTCATCGAGATCGCGCCCGGGACCTACCGCCTCGCCGCTCCGTTGGAACCGAAAACAGGGATGACGTTGCAAGGAGCGGGCATGGATGAGACCACCATCACCCACGTGGCGGCTTGGAAACCCGCGGTTGAATCGTTGCCCGACCCGGAAATGCGGGTCAAAGGGCTGGATTCGCGAGCCTACCTCATCAGGCTCCAAGACAAGGCCGCCAACGTTACGATTTCCGGCCTGACGCTTCGCGGGCCGCAACTTCACGGCGCGATTTTTGGGTTCGCGAACGAAAATCTCCACCTGCACCATCTTCGCATCCAGGACGTGCTCTGGTCCGGCGTGCGGACGTTTTCCATGCGGGGCGCGAACATCCACGACTGCGAATTCATCGATGCCGGCGGCAGATGGCAGCGCGGCGGCGTTCCCGGCGTGAAAGGCGGCATCACCGGGGGCGGAATTTTCGCGATTTGGATGAAGGACAGCGAAATCGCGCACAATCGCTTTACCCGCACCCAACTGGAGAAGCAGGACGAGTTTTACGGGGTCAAAGTTCGGCAAGCCAAGCGATGCCGCGTGCACCACAACACCATCGAGGTGAATTTCTCCCTGGAATTTCCCTTCGAAAATGACGAGGACGTGGAAATCGATCACAACATCCTCCACGGCACGGTTTCGCTGCCGAAACACGCCGGAGGGCCGGTTCCGCCAAGCGGACGGACCTTTCACGTTCACCACAATTATTTCCGCAACAGCTACGCCATCGAGTTCGTCCGCAACGGCATTGAGATTGACCACAACCTGTTTGACTTCGATCCTCAGAAAGATCACGGCAACCTGATTTCCGGCTTTGGCAAAGCGCCGGCGGCAGGCCCCGCGCTGTTTCACAACAACCTCGTCAGCAATCCCGGCCGCGGGGTGATTTGGATCAACGAGCCTTACAACAACCTGGTGGTGCGCAACAATCACATCATCACCCGCACCACGGCAACGCCGCGAACCGAGGGCTTGTTCGGATTTCACCGCGATTGCGATTTCAGCACGTTTCTGTTCGCCGGCAACGTCATCGAGTGCATCGGACAGGCCCGTCCGTTGCTTCGCCGGGAGGAGAGCTATGGCTCGGCCGTCCGCAACAACGCCCTCACCAACGTCTCCGACACCGGCCGCTACGAAAATCCGCAATCCGACGCCAAAGCCGGCTTGGAAGAACCGCTTGCCTTTCGCTGCGGAGTTCACGGCGAGCTGAACGTGGACGGCTGGAAGGCGAGTCCGGCCGAATAGGGCAATTTTTTCCCCCTTCCCCCTTACTTTTGCCGAAAAGTGGGGCTGAGGACGATTTCGCGGACCATGGAGCGCAGACCATACCGCGTGGATTTGGTCCGTTGGAGAATGCTTTCGACCTCTGCGCGGTCTGCAAACGTGATTCCAGCGCCGGTGGCGAAGGTGAGGAGGCGCTCGGCCAGATTTCGCGCGATTTGCTCTTCCTGGCGCGCGAGATAAGCCTGAAATTCCTGGTAGTTGGCAAAATCCGCGCCGTCGGCGGTTTTTCCGGATGCATCGACGTTGGGACCCACGCGGTAGCTCACCTGCTTGCTCGCAAACTGCTTGCGAACCGGCTCGCCGCCTTCGGAGGTGCGATAGCGCGTGCGCCAGCTGCCCATGACGTCGAAACTTTCGAGCGCGAAACCGGGCGGGTCGATTTGCGTGTGGCAGGCGGCGCAGGACTCGATCTCGCGATGCTTGTCGAGTTGCTCGCGCACGGTCGTGGCGCCGCGCGTATCCGGCTCGATCGAGCCCACGTCCGGCGGAGGCACGGAAGGCGGCGTCCCCAGGATACTGTCCAAAACCCAGGCGCCGCGAATGACCGGCGACGTCGTCAGGCCGTTGGCCGTGACCTTCAAAACGCTGGCTTGGGTGAGAAATCCGCCCCGCGGTGAGTCCGGCGGCAACGCCACGCGCCGCAAATCGACGCCCTTCACCCCCGGCAGCCCGTAAAGCTCGGCCAACCGCTCGTTCGCCATCACGAAATCGGCCTTTACCGCGGTCAGCGCGGGCAAATCGTGCTCTAACATGGCCAAAAACGTGGCTTCGCTTTCCGCCTTCGCCGATTGAAACAAGTGGGTGTCGCCCCAGTATTCCGGGAACAAAAACCGGTCGGGCGAGGTGTCGTAGAGCTTGCGCAAATCCAGCCATTGCCCGCAAAAATCCTCGGCAAATCGCCGGCTGCGCGCGTCCGCCAACAGCCGATCGGCTGTTTCTCGCAAAACCGCGTCCTCGTTCAAATTTGCCGCCAGCAGCTCGGCATCCGGCGCCGTGCGCCAGAGAAAATAGCTCAACCGGGACGCCAGCGCGGTGTTTTCCAGCTTGCCGGGACGCTCGCGCAGGTAGAGAAAATCCGGCGAACTGAGCACGGCCTTGTAAGCCGCCCGCATCACGTCCTGGAAGCACGCTTTTCGCTCGATCGCCGCCCTGGCAAAGCCAAAACAACGCTCGAATTCGCCCGCCGGCGCCTCTCCGCGGTAGGCTCGCGCCACGAACCCGCGCAGCAGCCGTTCCGCGTCCGCCAGGTGATCTGGCGACACGACCATCAGCATCCCTGGCGGCTGTTGACGCGGTTCGCGCGTCCCGCGTTTGTTCGCGGTCAGATCCGGCACGTGCAGTTTTTCCGGCGGCGCAAATCCGCTCGCTTCCGTCCACGGCTCGACCGGCAAATCGCCAAATAACCGGCGGAAACTCTCCGGCGCGCCGGTTTCGCCCGTCGGACCGGCAAACGGTCCTTCGATCTCGATCCACTCGACCGCAACCCCGTCGCCGGCCCAGTCGAAAAACTTCGCCTCCTTGCCCTCCTTCTTGTCCTTATCGCGCGGGCACGGGCGGTCGCTCAGGCTGGCGCAGAAAAATTCCAGCAATTCGTCGCGATTCAGCCACGCAGTGAATTTCACGTCGCGCGGGTCTGGGCTAACGTCAAAGGTGTGCAAAAATCGCTTCGCCGCCGTGTTAAGTGCCGCCACCTGACTCTCCGCGCCCTTTACCACCTGCCGATCCTCGTAGCGCACGGTTTTGCAGCGCACTTTGAAGCGATACCAGCCCGCATTTTTCTGCCACTTGCCGCTCATGCGCCAGGGAGCCTGCGCGCTGTTCGGTTGCCGGAACATGCAGGCCCAGCCGCCGCGATTGACCATGCGCGGACCCTCGCTGAAGGCGATTTTTACCTGGCTCGGCGCTGGCCACGGCTCCAGCCGCATCGCGGAATCGATCGCGACCTCGGCGGCTTCGAGATAGCGCGCCATTTGCACGTAGGAGAACTCTTGCGCCTCGGCGATGTGGTCGAAACCGTGCAGGCTACGTTCCCGTGGCAGGATGTCGCGAATCTGCAGCCACGGCGTGGCCAGCAAATCGCGCAAGGTGTGCTCGAATTCGGTCGGATTCAGGCGGCGCAGCGGCGTGCGGCCCTCTTCGCGGTAAAGCCGGCCGTAAGCGGTGGTGAGATGTTCGCCGGTTTGCCGGAGGAACTGGCTTAGCTCGTTGGTTTCCGGGCGCGGCTCGTCTTTTGGGGGCATTTCGCCTGCTTTCACCCGGTCGAAGGCGCGCGTCCAGGCCCCCAGGGTCTCGCGATCCAAATCATCGGCGGGCAGGTCGAGCAAATTCAGCCCGCCCTTGGAAACCGAGTCGTCGTGGCACTCGAAGCAGTGTTTTTCCAGGAACGCTTCGGGTGGAGCGGCGTTCGCGGCGCCGGCTGCGAAAAGTAGGGCGATGACGGCTGCGGATCTCATTTCAGCGGCTCACCCAACGCTCGCGCGATGGCGAAATCGGTCAATTTTTGCGATTGAAACCAGCCCACCCACATGTTGTGCCCCTGACCGGGAACCACCTCGATTTCAACCGGCCCACCCGCCGCCCGGTAGTGCTTGGCCAACTCCGCGGAATTCGCCTCCAGCGGCACGACCTTGTCCTGATCGCCGTGAATGTGAAAAATCGGCACCCCGGCTTTCGCCAGCGGCTCGATACGGCCGATCGGGTTGTGCTGTGTCAGGATGGCTGCCAAATCCGGCGGCGCCAACCCGTAAGCGGCAGCCGCGCGCTCGATGCTGGGATAGCTGGCCAGGTTGCAAACCGGGTAAATCCCGGCCACGCCGCCCACGCAGTCCGGATTTTCCACCGCCCAGTTGTAGAGCATCAACCCGCCGCGGCTACGCGCCAGCAGGCAGGGTTTTTGGCGAAAATTCCGCGTTTTTGTGAGATGCGCGTAAAACGCCGCAAACCGCGCCCGGCCCTGCGGATTGCCGAACGATTCGCCCACGTCGATGCCCGCGATGGCGACGCCCTTGGCGAGAAATCGCTCGAACATCCAAACCTCGGACTTTGCCGGCAACCCAGGCAGCGTCGGCGCGTACCAGACCCACGGGATGTTTTCCTTCGCGCTGGGCGGGAGGATGACAAAGGCGTCTCGGCCGCCGAATTCGAACGACTCGCCCGGCATGGGGAGCTTTTTCTCGCCGGCGGCGTTTGCGGCGAGAAATGGGAGCAATGTTAGGACGGCGAGGGAAGTTCGAATCATCTCATCCGGAGGTTTTGGGCTCGGCAAACAGCGCTTTTCCGGGGGCTGAAGCGCCCCGGCTAACATAAGCGGTCCCTACGGGATTTCTCGCGGGAACCTGTGCTTCGGCGCTTGGCATGAAAATCAGTGAAGATACAAAAATTCGTTCGAATTCAACAACGCGTGGCAGAAGTCCGTCAACGCCCGCAATTCCCGCGAAACCGGCGGCGAGGCCTGCTTTTTCGGCCGATGCCAAACCGCGCCGGGCGCCGGTTTTTCGCCGTTTTCCGCGTCGAAATCGAAATCCACGAGGCGTTCGCCGGTTTTGCGGCTAACCAGCAAGCTGTCCGATTTTACCTCCCCGCGGGAAATCGCCAACCGCGCCAATTGCCCGTCCCACAGGTGACCGTTTTGATCGCGGCCGCCGGTTAGCAGGCGCGTTGGGCCGTGCTGGATGCCGGCGGCGATGGAATGCGGCACTTCGCGAATTTCCAGCTTAGCTTGTGGGTCAGCCAGGTTTTTCAGGTAAAACGTCACCGTGCCGCCCACGTTGCCCATGTCCGCGGCCTTGATGGAGGCGGCAACGTAGACCGGCGTGCGCAGCGGCACGCGCAAACCTGAGGCGACGACTTCGTAGTCCGTGCCGCCGGCGACGTTTTTGCCCACGAGCTGCACGATGAGGTTTTGCGGCGTGTAGCGCGATTTTGCGCTGGTAACGCCTAACGTCCAACCTGGGCTGCCATGGCTGCCGTTCCAGCGCGAGACTAACGTGTTCACACTGGCGTCGCGGTGGATGTTGTCCAGGTTGGCAATCGCCTCGACCGTGAAGGCGTCGTCGTCCAGCTCGGTCCCGGCCAGGTGCAGGCGTTCGAATCGGCTGCCGGGTTGAAGCCAGAGCGCGTTTGAGCCCAAATCGAGGCCCTTGACCGCGCTGAAGGCCTGACCGATGGGACGAAGCCCGGTTTCGTTGGGAAATTTGTCAGGGGCCGCTGCGGGTTCGGGGCTGGCTTCGCCGGATTGCGCTTGGATGAAGCCGAGGGCGAGCCTAATTTCGCTCTCAACCGGGTCGCGGCCGTAGACGAGCTGAAACGCGCGCGAAATCTGCGCGGGGCCGACTTTTTGGCTTCCGCCGAGCAGCCGTTTGGCTAACGCGCGTGCTCGCTGCACCGTCCAATCGCCGTTGACCAGCAGCAGGCTTTGCGTGGGCGTGGTCGTTTGCGCGCGGCTGGGAGCGGAGTCGAATCCTAACGGTGCGTCGAAGCCGTTGAGCACTTTGTCAGGGGTGTTGCGCCGCTTTTTAACGTAGATGCTGCGATTCGGCGAGGTTCCGTCCACCGACGCTCCGCCGAGGCGATGTTTCAGCTCGCCGGAGGCCGCCAGCGTGGCGTCGCGCACTTGCTCGGCATCCAGCCGCCGCGGCGGGAAGCGCCAAAGGAGCCGGTTGCCGGGATCGACCAGGTTTTCGGCTTCGCCCGGTTCGCGGCGTGCCGTCTGGCGGTAAGCCGCGCTGGTGGTGATGATGCGGTGCAGCTCTTTGAATCGCCAGCCGCCATCGAGGAAGCGCGAGGTCAGCCAGTCGAGCAGTTCCGGGTGACTTGGCGGCTCGCCCAGGGTGCCGAAGTCGTTGGGCGTGGGGACGATGCCGCGGCCGAAGTGATGCTGCCAGATGCGGTTGACGATAACGCGCGTGCTAAGCGGATTGTTCTCGCTGGCGATCCAGTCCGCCAAGGCGCGGCGCCGGCCCGTCGTTGACGCCGTGGGCGCGATTTCTGGGGCCGGTTGCCCTAACAGGGTCAAAAACGCCGGCTCCACGGCTTCCTTGCCGCTGCGTTTGGCCAGAAAAGTGGCGGCCGGGCGGGTTTTGACGTCCGTCGCGATGAATCCGTTCGGCGGCGTCTCCGGCTTGAGGTGATCGAATTTTCGCAGCTCCGCGGTTAGCGCCTGGTAACGCTCCAAGCGGCCGTCGTCCTTCTTTTTCAGCTCCGTCTCCCACTTGATCCGGCGCCACTTGTGATCGACCTGACGTTGCACTAATTGGGCTAACTGTTCCTCGTAAGCCGTGCGTTCCGCGGCCGGTTTTGCGTAGATTTCCTGGATGTCCGCGGGAAACTGGCGCACCGTGTATTTTTGATCGCCATCGAGCTTGGGTTGCTGGATTTCGCGGATTTTGGCGCGAATTTTCGCGGTCGCAGCCTCCCACTCGGCCTGCTTTTTCTGGTAAGCCGCGAGTTGTTCCGGCGTCGCCAGTTGATGATTCTCCGGCCACCACACGCTGCTCAAAAACGCGCGCAGGGCGTAGTGATCGCGCTGAAGGATGGGGTCGAATTTGTGGTCGTGACACTGCGCGCAGCCGATGCCGATGCCGAGGAACGCCTCCGCGGTCACGTTGGTCATCTCCGTCATGATGATGTCCCAGTGCATGCGCGCGTTGCGCTGGTTCCACTCGTAAATTCCCAGCCGCAGGAAGGCCGTGGCGATGAGCGTGTCAGGGTCGCCGGCCGCGAATTCGTCAGCAGCGAGTTGCTCGCGCACGAACTGGTCGTAGGGCTTGTCGGCGTTGAGGCTTCCGATGACGTAATCGCGGTATTTCCACGTTCCCGGGCGAAAATCATCGGCGCGGTAGCCATCGCTTTCCGCGTAACGCACGACGTCGAGCCAATGCTGCGCCCAACGCTCGCCGTAACGCGGACTGGCCAGCAATTCGTCGATGAGGCGCTCGTAGGCGTCGGGGCGTTGATCGGCCAAAAATGTCGCGATTTGCTCCGGCGTTGGCGGCAGACCGTGGAGGTCGAAGTAGGCGCGGCGGACCAACTCGCGGCGATCGGCCTCGGGCGCGGGTTCCAGATTCGCCGCGGCCAATTTGCGCGCGATGAAGCGGTCGACGGGATTGCGAGCCCAGGTTTCGCCGGCTTTGGGGATGTTAGGGTCGGTGACCGGCTGGATGGCCCACCACGCGTAGTCCTCAGCCGAAAACCCGCGTTCATCGACCTCCCCACCCGCCACGACGTCGGATTTCGGCCACGGCGCGCCGGCTTTGATCCAGGTTTCCAGCGCAGCGATCTGGGAATCGTCCAATTTCTCCTTCGGCGGCATTTCCAGGTCCGGATCGCTCCAGCGCACCGCCTGGACGAGCAACGATGCTTCGGGTTTGCCGGGCACAACCACGGCGCCGGAATCCCCCCCGCGCCTAACGTGGCTGATGTGATCCAGCCGCAGCCCGCCCTTCTGCTTTTCCGCGCCATGGCACTCAAAACAGCGCTCCGCCAGCAGGGGCCGAACCTGATTTTCGAAAAACTTCAATGCCTCGCGGTCATCGGCGGCCAGTGTTCCGGCAAAAAGCAGGCTGAGCATAAAAATTGGCGATTTCATGGGCAAAACAGAAGATTGGCGATCGGCAAACAAAGCACAAGGCACAAAGAACAAAGCACAAAGAACAAAGCACAAAAAGGACCTAACCCAACCGACACTACTTCACCGTCTTCCGAAACTCCGCGGGCGTCATGTTTTCCGACTTCGCAAACGCGGCGTAAAAATTCTGCAAATGCCGGAAACCGCACTCCATAGCAACGCTCTTGATGGGTTTGTTAGCTTGACTCAGCAGTTGCCGGGCGCGCTCCATGCGCAGGCGGGTCAGTTCGGTGAAGGGCGTGGTTCCCAGGGCATGCTTGAAGCGCAATTCCAGCGCCTTGCGCGATAGCGGCAATGCATTCGTCACACCCGCCACGTCAATGCCGTCGGCCATTTGTTCGGACATCATTCGCACGGCCTGGATGACCAATTCGTCGTCGGTGGCCACGACGTCGGTGGACTGGCGGGCAGTGATTCCCAGAGGCGGAAAACGCAGGGTTTCGTCGTCCGGTTCGCGGCCGTCCAGGAGTCCGTCCAGCAACTCCGCGCCATGCCGGCCAATGCCCTCGAAGTTGAGCTTCACGCTGGACAAGGTGGGCGAACTGACCTCGCAAATCAGTTCGTCGTCATCGACTCCGATCAGGCCGATCTCGCGCGGCACGCTGATTCCGGCAAGCCGGCAGGCGCTGAGCAGGTGGCTGGCGCGCAAATCGTTGACCGCGAAAAGCCCCACTGGTTTGGGTAGGTCCGACAACCAGGTAGCGAGCCGTTTTTGTTCGCGAATCCATTGCCGGTCCGCTACGCGGGAAGGCCACCGGTAAACCGAGACCGAGCCGCCGACAGTAGCGCGAAAACTCCGCAACCGCTGTTGCTCCCAGACTTTCGCGGCGGGATCGGCCGGTCCCCAACCGCAGAACGCGAAGTGGCGAAACCCTCTCGCCAGCAGGTGCTCACCCGCGACACGGCCGACGTTGTGCTGGTCGTTGGTTAGGGACCAGGGAAACATGTCAGGAATGGTGAACCCGAGGTCGATGGCGGGAATGCCGGTTTGGGTGATGCGATTGGCCGAACGCCGGTCCAGCGCCCTCACCAGCAATCCGTGCGGCGCCCACTGAGCGAGTTGCCGCACGGATGTTCCGCCGGCCCCCGGGTTGTAGAGCAATTCCCATTCGGGATGATCCCGGGCGTAAGCCGCGACTCCGCGTAATGCCCCCCGCCCGAAGGCAGTGGAGGATTCGACGAGCAGGGCGATTCGGCGATTTTTCACACGTGGAGACTACCCAATCACGCGTCGAGGCCAGTGGAAATTCGGAAAACTGTTACGAATTTAAGTAAACCTCGCCAATTGCGCATTTTGGCTTCGTGACTTTCGCTATTCTTTAATTGAAGAACAATTCCAGCCTGTTTTCCGGGCCGCCAACAACGATGAAAACAATCCGAAAAAATTATACCATCCAGCGGCGGGGTTTTATGCAAATTGGCCTTACCGGATTTGCGAGCCTCGGCTGGCCGGCGCTGATGAAGCTGCGTGCCGAGGCTCCGGCGGCGGTTCAGAAATCGAACACTGCTGTCATTTTGGTTTGGTTGCGCGGCGGTTGCTCGCATCTGGATACTTACGATCCGAAGCCGGATGCGCCGAGTGAATACCGGAGTCCGTTTGAGGCCATCTCGACCAATGTCCCTGGCACGCAGTTGACCGAAATCCTTCCGCTTCACGCCAAAATCGCCGACAAGTTCACCCTGCTGCGGGGAATGGCACACACGGCGCCGGATCATCTGCCGGGCTCCCATCAGATGCTCTCCGGCGATCCTACAAAAGCGCTCAAAACGACCCCGAAATATCCGGATTGGATGTCGATCGCTCACCACTTGCGGTCGAAGAGCGGGGATCAACGCGCGTTGCCAAACTATGTGGGCGTCAATCCGATCCACTGGTATGGCGGTGCCGGCGGCGGTCTGGAGATTGCCGGGCCGGTCTATCTGGGAACGGCCCATGCGCCGTTTCGCGTGACCGGCGATCCGAATCGGCCGGAATTCGCCGTTCCGAATATCGGAGCGGACGAAACCATGACTGGTCGATTGCAGGACCGCGTTGCCTTGCGGAAAAATCTCGACGGGCTCGAGCGCAGCATGGATTCAATGGGGACAATGGATGCCCTCGACGAGTTTGAAGCCCGGGCAATGGCTCTCCTGACAAATCCACGAGCTCGCGACGCCTTCGATCTAGGCAAGGAAGACACAGAAACCCGCGAACGCTATGGCAGGCATCGTTGGAGCCAGCAATTGTTGATGGCTCGCCGCCTGGTCGAATCCGGCGTCGAAATCGTTACCAGCGTGCTGGATGGCCCGCAATGCGGCCGCCGGGTCCGGGATTGGGATGATCATGGACCGGCTGAACCCATTTTCGAAGGGCTCAAATATCGGGCACCGGATTTCGATCAAGCGGTTTCGGCGCTGATCGAGGACATCTACGCCCGCGGGCTCGACAAGCGCGTCCTGGTTGTCGTCAGCGGTGAATTCGGTCGAACGCCGAAAATCTCCGAAGTTCCCGGTATCGGTTCAGGAAAAAAGCATCCGGGGCGCAATCATTGGTCGCGGGCTTTCACCAATCTTTGGGCAGGAGGCGGCATCGAGACCGGTGGCGTCATCGGAGCGACCGACCAACGCGGAGAAGACGTGACCGAGCGGATTTGCGGCCCTGGTGATTTTCTGGCGACGATTTATCGTCATCTCGGGATAGATGCCGCGAAGATCATGATCGAAGATCACTCCGGCCGTCCGACCCCGATTCTGCCGACTGGAAAACCGATCCCCGAATTAGTCGCGTGATCTGCGATGTCGACTGACGACTGACGGGCGGTGATGCCCAGAGGCGGAAAACGCAGGGTTTCGTCGTCCGATTTGCGGCCGTCCAAGAGTCCGTCCAGATTAATTTTACTTTGTTAACTTCAATGTTAGGACAGGCTTGAAACCTGTCTTACCATTGGAATCCAACAAAGTAGGTTCTAGCCAGCTTCTACGGAGACCAGATGCCATCTCGTGTTTTGCGTGCCGTTTTCGCTCCTGGCAGTTGCTGACACCAGATAGGTTCCACTGGAAGTATAGTTGTGGTTTACGGTAGGGCCATTTCCAATACGGCCGTCACCAAAATCCCACTCGATACTGACTCCGTCAGACTTGCATGAAAACTCGACCGATGCGCCCGAAGCGACGGCGGCAATGGAGCCGCAGGTAGGCAGGATCCTGGTTTTATCACCGGCGATGTTCTTTAAGATACTGTAGGCAGTAGCTGCGTTGCGGTTGGTAAACCTGGTAGCCATAGCGGCGTCAAAGCCATGAGCGCCACGCATGCAGGGAAGCAACTCGTCAGTGGCGAAGTCGAGGATATGGTCTTCAAAATCAATCCACTTGTGCGACATGTCGCCCCACTTTGCCGACATCATCTGATGAGACCAATACGACAAACCGGGATCGGCTTTCGCCGTCGTCAGGTGACGATTGAAACCTTTGCCCGTCGATCCAAGAAAGGGAATAAAGACGCTGTAAAAAGGTTCGCCGACCGAATTGACCGAAAGGGTGAGGCGCTTGTCTTCGCCCGGCAAAGCACTCATATGCATCGGCATGGATGAGGCCTTCCCATAGTCGGAATTCATCCGGCAAATCTGGTTTTTGATCTTTTTCAGCGTGATATTGGGAGCCAGGGCTTTCAGGCGGGACCGGGCAGGATTGCTGCGGCCGGCCGGCCCTTCCATTGTCGGGTTCGGGCTATCAGCGCTCCCGTTGGCTCTGGTGATGATGAAATCATTTTCTGCGGTAGGAATATATACACGGTAACGGTCCCCGGTCAGCTCGAACATCCTGGCGTTGCCAGTCGCGTCGCCGACCCCAATGATGTAGCGATAGCTCCCGTCGACATTCCAGTGTTGTTTTCCGTCTTTGCCGCCGGACGCAACATACTTCGTTTGCTCTTTGATGAACTGTTCCAGCTCGACGATCGTCGAACAGCGAGACATGAAAGCTCGGGCGCCGAAGTGAGGAATCGGCTTTTTTCCGTCATCCATCCCATTGTTGTTGCTGCAACTGACAAACAAACCGTTCTCATTGACACCGTTGCCCGTCTTGCCCAGCAATTGGCCAACGTTGTTGTTATCGCAGGTAAACTGCAGAGGCCCCAGCGGGGCGTCGGTATTGACCGGATCGTCAGCTCGAGGAACATACAATCTATGTCCCCAGCCCCATTGAAATGCCCACCACGAGAGGACACGTCCGTCAGCGGTTGCCTCCTTTCCAATAATAGCCGACCGGCAGGCATTCGCGTTGCAAGGATAGAGCGCTGTTGTTATCAACAACAGGAGTGTAAGTAGTGATTTTATCATGGTTGGGATTCTATCTTCCTTTCAGCGCTTTGTGTCTCTCCTGAATAATTTTGAGAGGTTCATCGGGCAGATCGTCCGGATCTACATATTCCACCAATTCTCTCAATGCAATTACGATATAATGATTGTCATGAAGATATTGCATGTATTCTCCGAATCGCTCTGGTGGCGTATGCACCCAGGGATGCTCCTTATCCGGCACTCCATGAAACTGCATCACGCAAATTTTACCGCCTTTTGCTTTTTCAGCTGCTCTCTTAAAATCTTCCAACGTCCAATCCGGTCTCGCATTCCCTGTGGACGGAATCAAAAGCGGATGATCCACACCTGGCTCATAGGCCGGCCCCATTCCTCCATCTCTTGGAAACTCAGGCATACCACCTCTCCTCGCAAATTTGATGCCCGCCCCTTCCAGCACGGGCAACGCTTCAACCGCAAAAACATTTCCGGGATAGGCATAGGTAATCGGTTTCGGAACTTCATATTCCTCGCAACGCCTATCAAGCATGAGCAATTGAGTTTTTAAATGCTCGATATCTTGCTTATTCACAGGTTTATGATCGTGCGTGTGATTTCCAATTTCGAATCCATCCTTGTGCAGTTGCACGATTTCCTCCCAGGTCATGTAACTCTTCTTATTTGTAGCAAATTCAAATCCCTCGGTGATATAGAACGTGGCTCCGAATCCATACTTCTTGAGAAGCGGCGCAACAAACGTAGCATGCGACTTTACGGAATCATCAAAGGTCAATACAACAAGCTTGTCAGGGATGGGTTTGAGATTCGGTTTTTTGGGCGATGAAACACCACTATCCATACCCAGGAAAGCGAAACCCGCCCCTAGCAAAACCAAAAAAGCCAATTTTTTCGAAAACGCGTTCATCCGGAATTTCTATTTCTTCTATAGATAGGCTATCCCAATCACTACGCAACAACGACTTGACCCGAATGGGAGAAACTCGCGGGAAACAGTGGATGAAGCCGATCGGCAGAAGCGGGGGGCGATCGTATCTTTTGGTGGCGAAGGCGGGACGCGCTGTTTTAGGTTCGTTAACTCCCTGCCAGCTCGCGATCCGATTGGTCGCCATGAAAGGCGCCGTAGTAGAGCTCGCCGAGAACCGTTTCCGATATATAAGCTTCGTCCAGGGCAAGCAGCCGTTCGGTCACCGGATGCGGTTTTCGCCGCAGGTGCTTGACCACCACGTTGGTGTCGATTAGCGCCTCGCTAGCCATCTGCCAGCCCCTGCTTACCCAGTTCTTCGATCGCCGCCTCGAAGCCATCACTCTCGGGACCGGCCAGAACGCCTGCGGTTTCCTCAAGAATGCGAGCCCGCGCCTCCCGGCGGCGAGCCGCGGATTCTGGGTCGATCTCACCGAGGGCACGGCGCAACTGAACCAGCTTCGCGGCTGGCAGTGCGCGGATGTCTTCGATGAGTTCTTCGGCGACGTTCATGATCGTTAACCTAGCTGAAAACTGGAAACTGGAAACTGGAAACTCAGGGCGCCACCTTCGCCTCCGCGATTTTCTGCCCCAACTCTCTCAAATGCCCCCGATGCTTCTCCGGCAACGTCGCGGCGAACACCTTGGCCGAGGCGAGGCGCATTTCGGCCAGCTTGACGAAGCCGTTCTGCAAGCGGCGTCACGGCCCAGACGGGATGGATTCTTCGGCATGACCAAACATTGTTGCAGCTATTCTGGTGCAAACGAAGAGAGCGAGTCAAGGGTTTGTGCGCTTGATCAAAGCCCGTCTTTCGGGCAGCATGACGGAATGAAATCCAGACGGTGCGAGTTATTCAGGGCCGGCATAGTGAGACGTGCCGCGTTTGTCATTGGATTGCTGGGTGCGGACGGCGCTCTTGCTGGAAACACCCAACTCACGGTCACCGCCGAAAATGGCGATCTGCTGCCCTGCCGCATTCATCTAACCGGTCCCGATGGCAAGCCGCACCAACCTGAGAATTTCCCCTCCTGGCGAGGCCACTTTGTTTGCCCGGGAACGGCCGATTTGACGCTGGAGAAGGGCGAATACGCCTACCTCATCGAACGTGGCCCCGAGCACCAACGCGTTCGCGGCCGTTTTGAGAAAGCGGACGAAAACCTGGAACTTCCTCCGATCGTCCTCAGGCGTCACACCGATCTCCAGGCTCAGGGCTGGTTCGCCGGCGATCTCCACGTTCACCGCGATCCCGATGATTTGCCGCTCTTGATGAAGGCAGAGGATCTCCACATCGCGCCGGTCATCACCTGGTGGCGCGACCGCAATCTTTGGGAACAGAAACCGCTTCCGGAGAATCCGCTCACGATGCTGGACGGTGGGAATCGGTGCTACCGCGTTCTGGGAGGAGAAGACGAACGCAACGGTGGGGCGCTCTTGTTTTTCAACTTGCCAAAGCCAATCGACATCACCGGTTCAAGCTCAGAATTCCCGTCCCCAATGAAGTTCCTCAACCAGGTTAGCCAAATCGAGGGTGCCTGGATCGACATTGAAAAGCCGTTCTGGTGGGACGTTCCGGTTTGGCTCGCGTCCGGCAAGTGCGACTCCATCGGCTTGGCCAACAATCACATGTGCCACTCGCAGATGTACGAATCGGAGGCCTGGGGCAAGGCTCGCGATGTCGTCCGTCTGCCGTCGCCGCGCGGCAACGGATTCTGGACGCAGGAGATTTACTACCACATCCTCAACACCGGTCTGAGGATTACGCCCTCCGCCGGGTCGGCTTCCGGCGTATTGCCCAATCCGCTGGGATACAACCGGGTTTACGCGCATGTTGGGAATCGTGAATCGTTTGATTGGCCCAACTGGTGGAAGGCGCTGAAGGCAGGACGCTCGTTCGTCATCAACGGCCCGATTCTGCTGGTGACGGCGCAAGGGAATTTGCCGGGCCACGTTTTCCAGTTTTCCGACTCCGGTTCGGCGACCCTTGACCTGGAAATCAGCCTGACCGCGCTGGATCGCGTCCCGGAAATCGAGATCGTCCAGAATGGTGCGGTGGTTCAGAAGCTGCCCGTCGGCGGCGTGGCGGATTCGCCGATCACGAAGACCGTCAGCCTGACATTCGAACAATCTGGCTGGTTTCTCGTTCGCGCCGTCACCGATCTCAAGCACACCTTTCGGTTCGCCTCCACCGCGCCGTTCTACGTGGAGGTTGGCGAAGAACCAACCAGGATTAGCCGGGAATCGACCCAGTTTTTCCTGGATTGGGTCGAAGAGCGCATCGCACGTGTTCCCGAAAAGCTGAAAGACACCGAGCAGCAGCGCGAGGTTCTGAAGTTTCACGAAGAAGCGCGGGTTTGGTGGCAAGACCGACTGGCGCAGGCCAACGCGCCGTGATGGAAGGTTGTTCAATCCGCAGATTCATGGTTCCAGAATGCGGCAATACAGCCACTTCGGTCAACCTGCGAATTGATTGTGATTCGGCGGACAACTCTACGGCGATCACCGGCTGATCGGCTGGCCGGTTCGCAGGTAAGCGAACAAATCGCGAACCTGCTGATCGCTCAGCGAATTCAGCAACCCCGCGGGCATCAGCGACTGACCGGCGGGGCGCATTGTCTGGATTTCGCTGCGCTGCAAGGAGACGTTCTGGCCGTCGAACCCTCGCAGAACCACAACCGCGTTGTCCTGATCGACGACGAAGCCGATCAAGCTCCGGCCATCGGTGGTGGTGATGGTGTAGCTCTCAAATCCTTCGCGGATTTCGGCGTTCGGGTTGACGATGCTAACGAGCATGGTGGGCGAATCATCGCGCTGGTAGCTGGTGAGGTCCGGGCCGATTCGGCCACCTTTGTGGAAGAGCTGATGGCAGGAGGCGCACAGGCCGGCGAAGAGTTTTTCACCTTCGTAGATATTGCCGGCTCCGTCGCTGAGCACGGTGGTCAGGCGCTGAATTTCGTCCTGCATTTCCTTGGTGGTCGCGACGCGGCGTTGGCCGAAATGACGCTGAATCAGTTCCTGGATTTTTGGATCCTCGTGGAGCCGTAGTTTGTCGATGACGCCCGGTTCGAAGGTCTGTTGGTCGATTTTTCCAGCTTCGACCGCCTCCAGCAATTGCCGAGACCTTCCCACGCGGCTGGTTAGCAAGGTTTGGACCGCGGGCAAGACAGCTTCGGAGAATTGGGGATAGTGCGAGGTGATTTGGCGGCCAATTTCCGGCCGATCGTAGCGTTGTAGCGATGTTAGGGCGGCTTTCTGCAATTCCGGGATTTTCGCGGTGACGGCGATCTGGAGCAGCACGGGAACAGACGCCGGCGCCTGGATTTCGCCAAACGTCTGGACGTAGAGCAGCCGTTTCGTCAAGTCGGCTTTGGAATCGGCGATGACCTGGAGCGCCTTCTGGATGGCGGCTTCGTCGCCGCGGCGAAGTTGCAGGGCGATGGACTCGCCTCCCGCCTTGGCCATCGCGGCGGTGAGTTCCTCGGGCAGGGGAGGAAGCGTCCGGCCCTGAAACGCCAGTTCGAATCCGGCCATGAGCGTTTCGGCAGCATCTTTGTCAGGCGCCTGATTCAGAAGCTTGGCACAGGCCAGAAGATCCGTGCGTTTCCCGGATGCCGCGAACCGGCGCATCAGGCGGCTGAGGAGATGTTCGGAAGCCAGGCGCTGGTTCCAGGATTCGGCCTCCGCGAACCAGGCGACGATTTCCGCTCCGTGCGATTCACAACGACTCTCCACGCTCCACCAGAGCAGCAGCGGAAGGTGCGGATCGTCCGCATCAGCATCGTGCCGGAGGAGGTTGCGCGCGATGGCCAGAGCATGATCGCCGGCCAGTCGCCGGGATGAAACCGCGAGTTGAGCGCGGACAAACGGCGAAGGGTCATTGGATGCGAGATTGGCAAGACGGGCTGCGAATCCGGACTCAATCGAGCCATCGTCACAGGCAAGCCGGACGGCCCAGGCGCGAACATGTTCGTCAGGCGACTCGATGGCCTTCGCAGCGAAGGATTCGTCGAATCCGCCGGTCAGGTTCAGCGCCCAGAGAGCCTCGAGCGCGCGCTGCGGTTCGCCGCTTTGGAGCGCCGATTGGCGGAGACGGGGAATCGCGGACCGGTCGGCGCGATGCGCGAGCAAACGCAGAGCTTCCTGGCGAAACCACTTGTTAGGGAGGCTGAGTGCGTCGATCAACTCGCCGGTGGACTTTGCGCCCAGATCGAACGGTTTCGCGGCCGGCGCGCCCTTTTGTTTCAGGCGAAAAATGCGCCCGTTGGTGGGATCGACCTGGCCCTGGAAATGTTGACCGTGAGCGATGAGCTCCTCGCACCAATCGGAAACGTAGACCGCGCCGTCCGGGCCGGCCTTGACGTCGATGGGACGAAACGCGGTGTCGTCGCTTTCCAGCGGGAATCCCAGATCCTCGGTTCGAAGCGTCGAGCCATCGGCAAAGCGCTCGGTTAGGACGACGTTGCGATGCAAGGGATCCCCGCAGAACATTTTACCATGATAGCGCTCCGGGAGTTCCGTCGATTCGTAAACGAGGAACGTGTGAGTGAAACGCGGAACATTGCCGTGGGCGATCCAGGGCAATTCACCGAACGAATACGGGTTCGAGACCGGGCCGTATTTCGCCAGGTTGCCCTTGTTATAATAGCCGCCGTGCCAGTAGTGAAATCCGCGGGTGTTGCCGCCGTTGAACCCGGAAAAGACGCGCCCCTTGGCATCGAACTCGACGCTGAAGGCATTCCCGCCACCTTCCGCGTAAACCTGGAAAACGTGGGTTTCGGGGTGGTAGCGCCAGATTCCCGAGCCCTCAACGTAGATGGGTTCCTCGCTCACGCCCGGCCGGCGGACTTGGCTGGAAGTCGTGCTGCCATGCGCGCCGTAAAGCCAGCCATCGGGGCCCCAACGCAGGCTGTTGGCGACGGAATGGGTGTCTTCCAGGCCGAATCCCGTGAGGTGCACGATGGGATCACTGTCAGGAACGTCATCCTGGTTTTGATCCGGGAAAAAGAGCAGGTAGGGCGGGTTCATGACCCACTTTCCGCCGCGGCCGTGGGCTAGCGCCGTTGTTATATTGAGCCCATCGACAAAGATGGAGTGCTTATCATAAGAACCGTCGCCGTTGGTGTCTTCGTGAATGCTGATGCGGTCCATGCCCCGGTCGTGATTCGGCGGAGGAAGGGGGATCTTATCATAGGTGGCGCGATAGTATTTATCCCGGCTTACCATCTTCAATCCGGCTGGAAACGGATACTGCCGGTATTCCACCACCCAGAGCCGGCCACGTTCGTCCCAACTCATCTGCAGAGGTTGAGCGATGAGCGGTTCGGCGAGAACCAGTTCGACTTCCAGGTCATCCCAAACCCGCAATTTAGCGAGGGACTCCTCCGGCGGCAGACCCGTTCCGCTCAAGACCTGCTCCGGGCGCTCGATCGCACTAACCGCATCGCGAAACTGGTCGAACGCGGCTAGCGGTGGTTGTTCGGTTAGGGCGCCGCTTGCCCAGGCCATATCGTCTCCAGTCCGGAATTCCCACTCACCGGCCAGCACGCATTCCAGAAAATAGCCGGAAATCACCGGTGCTTCGCCACGAAATCCGCCTTCCCCTCCGTTATCGTAGACGCGAAAGGCGACCGTGTTCCAAGCTCCTTTCTTGAGAATGCCGCCGGGGATCTTGTAACGCGAGGCAGCATCGAAACCGCTCTCAAACTCAGGCGGAAACTTGCCTGCACCGCCGATTTTGGTTCCATTGACGTAGACTTCGTGCGCGTCGTCGATCTTCCCCACTTTGAGCGTCACGGATTCCACCCACAGGCTTCGCGTTCCCCGCGAAACCCAGCGGTCCGGCACCTTGACGTAGCAACGATACCAGGCAAAACCATCGTGATCCTGGTTGGCGGCCTCCCAAGTCCCGGGAACCTGGATTTGCGCGGGGGAGACCGTCGTGAAGAGTAGCAAGAATGTTAGGACATAGCGGTTTAGCATAGGACTATTCGGTTAGGCTCACAAACTGGTTTAGCGACGCCGGCGACTTGGCTGCGTCCAGGATTCGCATGATCGCCATCGTCTCCCGCCGGTCGACATTGGGCTTGCCGGATTCGAAAAAATCCATGACCGCGGCGAGATTATCGACAAAGATTTGCCGAAGATCGACTTCAATATATTCGGTAGCCTTCGCGGTGGTGACAGAAGCTGCATACTTGGTCCTCGTCTTGTTGAACACGTTCACCGTTCCGGTTCTTCCGTTCGAGAAGTCGATCAAAAGCTGGGTTTCCGGTTGTTGACCCCGGCGCATCAGCCGTTCGGCCTCGTGGCCCATACAACTCACGATCAGCTCGACCGGATGAATGACGTATTCGTTGAAATTGCTGCCGGAAACCCAGGCGGTCATGTGCCGGAGCTGATCCCGGCCTGCCTTTTCCACGTAAGCCTGGACGTTGGAGTAGCGTAGCGCGGAGGTCGTCTGGATAGGCGTGCCCAACTCGTCCGCCAACTTGAAGATCGCCTGTGCCACGGCAACATCCGGCGCGAAGGTTTTGTCCACGTAGGCCGGCTTCTTGAAGGGGAAAACGTTTCGGCACATTTCCAGATGAAGCTCGGGATTCGAAGGAGCCAGGATCATATAAAAATCGACCGCTGCATTGAGTTCACTGATGTCGTCAAACCAGGGAACGCCGTTTTGCGCCGCCCACTCCCTGCCTTTTTGCGCTAGCAATCCATGGCAGCCAGCCAGTTGGTAACCGCGTTCCTGGAACGGCTCCCGCATTGCCTTGAGAAAAACGCGGGGATGATAGCCCGTGAGATCGTAGTCAACGAATCCAATGCGTTTACCGGCTTCGGTTCCCGGTGCGCTGGCGGCTCCGGCGATCGCAGTAAAGCCAGCGGCCAGGATTTGCCGCCTGGTGAGAGGCTTGTTCATGAACGTGTCACGTGACGTGAAGGTCCCGTTCTTTCGGAGTAGGGGACTTCCCGGCATCAAGCGCAAGGAGGAAACCGATGGTTGCCTCCGTCGAAAATCTTCCCATTCTGCTATCATGAAGAAACCCCACTTCGTCCTGCTTTTCGCCCTGGTAGTCCCATTCACGGCAGCGCTCGCCGAACCCACGCCGCCCGAAGGCTTCCGCGCCCTTTTCAACGGCAAGGACCTCACTGGCTGGCACGGCCTCAATCCCCACTCCGCCGCCAAACTCACCGGCGAAAAACGCGAAGCGAATCTGGCCCAGCAACGCGAAGACTTCGCCAAGCACTGGACGGTCGAAAACGGTGAGTTGGTCAACGACGGCCACGGTCCCTACGCAAATACCGACGAGGAACTCGGCGACATGGAGCTTCTCCTCGAATACAAAACCGTGGCCAAGGCCGACAGCGGCATCTACTTGCGCGGCACTCCGCAAGTTCAGATTTGGGACTGGAACCAGGATTTCAACCCCGAGCGCCAGGATCGCAAGCCGCACCTGGGTTCCGGCGCGCTTCACAACAACACCGGCGGCGGTTCCGGGCGTGAACCCCACGTTTTCGCCGATCGTTATTTTGGCGAGTGGAACCAATTCCGGATTCGCCAGATCGGCGCGAAAACCTGGGTTTGGCTCAACGGCAAGCTCGTCGTCGATGCCTACGTCATGGAGAACTACTGGGATCGGAAGAAGCCCTTGCCCGCGAAAGGTCCGCTCATGCTCCAGACCCACGGCGGCGAGATTCGCTGGCGCAACATCTTCGTTCGCGACATCGGCCCTGACGAAGCCGCCCAGATCCTCAAAGACACCAAAGCCAGGGCCAAAACCCTCGCCGGCGCGCTTAGCTTCCACGCCAGTTTCGACCACGGCCTCGATGCCGATTTCGCCCGCGGCGACCGCTCCGCTTACGTGAAAGAGGGCAAGGTCCTCGTCCGCGCCGAGCCTAACGAAGACGTCCAGATCGCCCCCGACAGCGGCAAATTCGGCGGCGGCGTCTATTTCACCCGCAAGAGCAAATTTCGCCCCTCGTTCAAGCACCCCGGCATCCTCAACTACAACGCCGAAAGCTGGAACGCCACCGTCTCAGTCTGGATGCGCCTAACGCCGGACCAGGACCTCGAACCCGGCTACTGCGACCCCGTCCAGATCATCGGCGACACCTCCAAAAAAGGCTTCATCTTCCTCGAATTCTCCAAGGACCACACTCCGCGGCATTTCCGCTACGCCATTCGCCCAAACATCGAGATCTGGAATCCGGACAACGTCGGGTGGGAAGACATCGCCGCCGAAAAACGCCCCATGGTCCAGCTCTTGCGCCCGCCCTTCACCCGCGAAATCTGGACCCACGTCGCCTTCACCCTGGAGAACATCAACGCCAAGGACGCCAAACCCGCCGGCCGGCTCTACCTCAACGGCGAATCGCAGGGCGCGATCGAAAACTGGGATCTGAGTCTAAGCTGGGACCCCGCCTCCGTCCTCCTCGTCATCGGTGCGGCGTATGTCGGGCATTTGGATGAACTGGCCGTGTTCGACCGCGCTTTAAGCGAGGCGGCGGTGAAGGACGTTTTTGGGCTGGAGGGTGGGGTTCGGAGTTTGTATGCGAAATGATTTCGTTGGTGCGGTATATTTTCCTTATTTACCAGGTTTTTATGTGTTTTATGGGACGACTGCATTTGCTTAGATGGTGATTGCGATTGTTATTATCATAACTGAAGTTATTAAAATAATGACTGGTTCTCTTGGGTTATGGAATGCGCCGAGGTTCAGAATGCGACCCTTCGTTATCAGGGCGAATGCTCTCTTTGATAGGCCGTTTGTTTTCATTGCCATAGCGGTTGCGCGCATTTGAATGGTGATCGAACCGGCCCAAGGAAGTCTCGAAACCACTTGCGGATCGGAAAATCCTTGTGCCCAAGACATTCCGAACTCTAATCCAGGCATGATCGAATGGTTATTTGAGATTCTAGCCGAAGGAGCGGGCGAAGCCGGCGCAGAAGCTGCGGCAGACATGGGAGGGGAAACTCTCGCAAATGCCAATTTGGAAGGATTAGCTGAAGTCGATCCCGAGTCAATGTCCGAAAACCTGGAAGTTGGAGACGTTGATGCTTCTGACTCTCATCTACCTGTTGTCCCGTCAACCATGGCTGAGGTGGAGATGCTGGTTAGCGAATGCAGATTTCTTTCCCTGAGCGGCGCCGAATTTGAGGCAATTGATTCTCTTACGAGCGATGAAGTTGCATCGCAATTTCTACCTGAGTCGTCTGAGCCTTTACCAAACTGAGGAGGCGCCCGACTCGGCCTTGGATCAGGTTTTTGAGAAAGCACGAAGCTTTTTGAAGGACAGAGCTTTCGACTTAATTACCCAGCCATCAAACTCGGTTCAGCCATTGGGCCCTTCCGAAATAGATGTGCTTCACTTGGGCTGTGACTTCGATCAGACGCGCTGCAACACGTTTCGAAGTCACGTCCGTGCGACCACCCCGGTAGGCCTCTACCTGGACGCGCCAGAGGGGCGTCTCGCCGTGCTCGCCAAGTTTTTTCGCAAAGTGTCGAAGTTATAGTTGAATTCGCCGGCCAAAAAGTCACTGCCAAAGCCGACGCAAATGGAAACTGGCGGGCGACGTTGAAACCGCTCGCAGCCTCTGCTGAGCCGCGCGCGCTATCGGTTTCCTCCGGCGCAAAATCGCTGACTCGCGATAACATCCTCGTCGGCGAGGTCTGGATGGCGACGGGGCAGTCAAACATGGGTTGGCGCGTGTCGGCCAGCCGCCCGATTGATCGTGATATCGCGATGACAGATGAGTTCGACGGGATTCGCATCCTCAACGTTCCCAAATCCCACGCGCTCGAGCCGCAGACCACCTGCGATTCCGGCTGGGTGTCTTCGGCGCAGGACAAGGTCACCCTTAGACACCACTCCGGCTGTGCCTACTTTTTCGCCCGCGAGCTGCATGAAAAACTGAAAGTGCCCATCGGCATCATCGATCCATCCTTTGGCGGGACGCATATTGATTCGTGGATCGCGCCCGATGCCTGGAAACTTCAGCCCAGCCTGGCAGACACCCACAAGATGCGGCTCGCGATGGCTGCCGATCAGAAGAAAGGCGCTTCGCGGCTCTACAACGCTGGCGTTCACCCTTTCATTGGTTATGCGATGCGCGGTTTCATCTGGCATCAGGGAGAAGGCAATGTCGGCGACGGCGATGTCTATCGAATCAAGCTCCACGCTCTGATCGAAGGCTATCGCGATCTCTGGAAAGACGACGGGCTCTTTTTCGAAATCGGCCAGCTCTATCCCTTTCAATACCCGCACATGGAGAGCCGTGAGCAGATCGAGATGGCCGCGGCGACGTATTAAGCGTTGCAAAAGTTTTTGCATAGATCAATATTTGTGTGTATAGTAAGGTAATGCCAAATAAATATATTACTAATGTCACAAAACGTGAACTACGACGAATTGAAGTTGTGGAAGCAATTGTAGTCAGAGGAGAAGAAGCCACTACAGTTGCAAGGATTTACAACACTCCAATTCGAACGGTGTTTGACTGGCTTGCTAGGTATAGAGGCGGAGGATGGGATGCGCTCAAAGAAGGGCGCAGAACTGGACGAAGGCGGAAAGTCAGTGGCAACATTATGAAGTGGCTCTACGACAAAATCACGATGGGAGACCCCAGGCAGTTTCAACTTCCTTTCTGTTTGTGGACTCTTGATATCATCCGAAAGGTGTTAAAGAGAGAGCATGGTATAGAGTTAAGCAAAAGTTCAGTAAGTCGACTTTTAAAACATATGGGACTAACCCCGCAGCGCCCTATTTATAAATCTTACAAGCAGGATCCCAAAACGATTAAAAAATACCTCCAAAAAACATACCCTGCGATTGCCAAGCGCGCTGAGAAAGAGGGTTGGGAGATCTTTTTTGTCGATGAAGCTGCAGTGCGAAGCGATTGTCACCACGGCACAACATGGGGAGCAGTTGGGGAAACGCCGGTAGTCGAAGATTCCGGCGACCGGTTTACTATAAAAATGATCAGCGCGATCTCAGCTAAAGGTAAGATGTACTTCTCGTTCATCGAGGGTAGAATGAACTCTGACAAATTTATCGAATCCATCAAAAAACTGCGAAAAGATGCAGGTAAACCAATTGTAGTGGTTGCAGACAATGCTTCTTACCATAAATCAAAAAAGACGGTTGCCTACGGAAAACAAGAAGGTATAGAAATGGTGATGCTTCCGACGTAACTGATTAGCGGGTTGACAAGCCCACATTTTAGTTAATTTGTCCTGACAGTTAAGATTTCTGTCAGGATTTGCTCACTTTCGACCTCAGCGACATCCAATCCGCCTCACGAGAAGAACTCATCGAACTCGTGAAGAACTGTTTTACGGAAATTGAGCGGCTTCACAAACGCATTGAAGAACTCGAACGTGATCGTGCGCGGCCCGCAACGCCCTTTTCAAAGGGCGAGCCAATACCCAAGTCCGAAAAGAAAAGGGTGCAAATCCCCATTTTCCCCCGATAAAACGGGAATTTTTTGGTTCAATCGAGCAAATATTTCGGTTTTGTTAGGATTTTTCCATCAAAGCTGGGATAACGAGGTAGGATTGATGCTTGCTACCAACAAACTCAACCCCACCTACGTTACCACAGCAATCGGATCATAAGCCGGCAAAATTCACCCCTCAAGATGAATATGACGTTGATGAAGTTGAAGCCAAACTTCAGTCCCAATTCGAGGAGATGCTGACATTATGCAGAAGCGCCCACTCACCCTCGTTCGCTGAATTCGAGGCCACCTTGTTTTCCATGCTAATGTCTTTGGGATGCCTCTTTGTGGCTTTGTTCCTGCGCATTCAGCACCAATCGTTCGATCCTGACAGTTATCTCAAGCGCACCGGCGGCCGCCTCAAGACAGCCGCTCGGCGAATCCTGCGCACGGGGTTTGGCAAGGTGGCCTATTGGAGAAGTTACATCGAACCCAAGAATAAGAAAAAGGGCCAGGGATTCTATCCCTTGGACGTTCACTTGGAACTCTTCGCCGATAGCTTCAGCCCAAGGGTCATAAGTATCGTAACGCGCTTGGCAACAAGGGTGAGCCTCAAGACCTCTTCGCTAATTTGCACGGCGTTTCTCAACTGGTCGCCCTCCCAACGAACCATTGGAGAATTGGTCTTGGGCCTAGGCCGCTATGCTGGGGATTATATGCAAGAAATGCCCGTCGATGGAGAACTTGAGGGCGATATCATCGTCATAGAAATTGATGGCAAGGCAACTCCAACAGCAACCGCCGGCGAACTGGAAAAACGCCGGGGCCCGCGCAAACCCAAAGGCGCCGGGCGCTGCAAGTGTGGTTGCCAACGCCATCGCGGCAAAGCCTGCCGAAACAAAAAAGGCAAACGCAAGCGCCGTAAGAAAGGGGATAAGAGCAAGAACGGACGTAGTATAACCCTGGTTGCAATCTACACCTTGAAGCGAGGAAAAGACGGCTTGCTCCATGGCCCGATAAACAAGAGAGTCTGGGGAAGT
The DNA here is from genome assembly GCA_965224535.1 of Verrucomicrobiales bacterium. Classification (GTDB taxonomy): domain Bacteria; phylum Verrucomicrobiota; class Verrucomicrobiia; order Verrucomicrobiales; family DEV007; genus JBCDHN01. The sequence continues at coordinate 244,203 of CBDCZR010000033.1, read as the reverse complement.
TATGCTCCGCGCTCAGTGATGATGGATTGGGCCGAAGCTGAGGTCAAACGTCGCGGATTCGATCTATGCCTGCCCCCAATTTTCGGACCACTGGCTTAAGTGTGGATTTTGGTGTTTGTTTACTCTAACAACTACACCAAAATGAAGAAAAAGCGACGAAATCACAGTCCCGAATTCAAAGCAAAAGTTGGCCTCGAAGCGCTAAAATCTCAGCAAACTGCGGCCGAACTGGCCCGTAAGTTCGAAGTTCATGTCAGCCAAGTCGGTTCGTGGAAAAGCATGATCAAAGAGGGGTTGCCGGGCCTTTTCGAGGTGCCTGGCGGCGGCGATGAGGCTCGAAAGAGCCAAGAGCAAATTCAGCAACTGCAGGCCAAAATCGGCGAACTAACTATGGAGGTGGATTGGCTCAAAAAAAAATCTGCGAGTCTGTCCCTGTAAAAAAAACGCCAAGGATTGATCGAAATGTCCGGTTCGTTGCTTAGCATTCGTCGTCAGTGCAGTTTGGCCTCGGTGGCGCGATCCAGTTGCTACTACCAGCCGGCTACCGAGAGTGAGGAAAATCTCGAGATCATGAAGGCGATCGACCAAATTCAATTGGAACAGCCTACTTACGGGCGGCCTCGCCTAACGCAAATGCTACGCCGGAAAGGGTATGTTGTTAACCCAAAGCGAGTTGGGCTGCTCATGAAGCTGGTCGGGATTGAGGCTATCTATCCCAAGCCAAAAACCACTTCGTCCAACAGCGAGCATCGGGTTTTCCCGTATTTGCTGCGAGGCCGCGAGATCAAGCGGCCGGACGAGGTGTGGGCGGCCGACATTACCTACATCCCGATGTCGCGCGGATTCATGTATCTGGTGGCGGTGATGGATTGGTTCAGCCGCTACGTGTTGAGCTGGTCGATCTCGAACACGATGGAGTGCGACTTTTGTCTGCAGGCAGTTGAAAGCGCGGTGCAAAACGCCGTGGAGTTGGCCGAAATTTTCAACACCGACCAGGGCAGCCAGTTTACGAGCAAGAATTTTGTGGCCTCGCTGCAGACGCACGGAATGCTGGTTAGCATGGATGGGGCCGGGCGTTGGGCGGACAATGTCTTAGTGGAACGATTGTGGCGCAGCTACAAGTATGAGGACGTCTACCTTAGAAGCTATGCCGACGGTTACGAGTTGCAAGAGGGCGCCCAGCGGTGGTTTACTAACTACAACCAAGAGCGTCCGCATCAATCCCTGGGTTGGAGTACGCCTCATGAGGTATATCACCAGCGTGAATCGCTCGCAGCCTGCGCTCGGCCTCCGGCCCTCGCTACGGCTGCGAGCGATTCCGCTTATCTTTCAAGTTAGCGAGCTCCGCCAAATTGAAGCGTTTTTCCTTTGACTCCTAACAATGTTCAACTATATTCGACCTGTTCACCAAAATCCTAACTAATTACTTAACTATTAGTGGCTGGTGGTCGGAGAATGGGGACAGCCGCACATTGTTAGGATCGGTCAAATTGCGTTTGCGCAGTTGTACATCCAATTCTTTGTTCAATATCGCGCCCTGCTTACGATACTCTTCAAGCGCGATCTCACCATTCCGATGCCGATCCCATAAATCGAGCATCTTTCGCAACAACTCGGTCAGTTCCGAAGCAAAAAGCCTGGCGCTTCCCTGCTTGGTCTCGATCAGTTCAGAGAGGTTTTTCAAAATATGAGCCAGGCACTTTTGCTGGGCAACCAGATCAAACAAACTCGAATCATAGGAAGAAAACCGATCCGTGATTAACACGCCTTGGAAAGCTTCAGTAATAACCTCGGCAACTTCCTTGGCACGGTGTTGATATCGAATCTGAAAGTAAGCTGCCACCGTGGTTCCAAACGCCATCAAATAGGCAATGACACCACCAATCTTCCAACCCGTATCATCGGTATGAACCCGCTCAGACCGGGCGATCTCTTCGCGAATTTGCTCAGCTTCTTTACCAATCGCACCGTCCTTTTGACCCAGCTTCAGCGCTTGTTGAGTGAGAGCGCTTTGCGTAATGTCAATATCACAAAGCGCTTTGAGGATGGCCGGAACCTTACGAATCGTCACCCCAAAATGGTAGGTCAAAGCCAGGCCGGTGGCGATGATGTTAGGGCCAAGGCGATGAGCGGTGGCGCCGTGTTGGTTGGTTTGAAGTTCCGGATGAGTTCCACGCTCACAATGGCCGCAACCACAGCGCGCGACGGCTACTTCAAAGATCTTGATCAAACGCGGCGGCGTGGTGACTATATCAAGAGTTGTCGCCTCCTCAGTTGAGATTTCGATAGTGTTCTTGCCGCATTTGGGGCAGGGGTTTTTGTCGATGTCAGGCTCAAGAGTTGCCTTCAAGCGCTGAACCTGATCGGTCGGTTTGATTTCCAGAGCTTGGCGATGCTTGAAGCTTCCTTTGTCGCCATTCTTGCGCCCTTTGCGACCCGGTTTTTTCTTTTGGGTGCAAATCCTCTCATTCCATCATTTTTCTGGGAGTTGCGCAGGGAGGTTTGTTCGAATCTGAACAGCTCTTAGTTCGTCATGCTGAGTTTTGGCAATCTTGTCGCGAGCCCATCGAAAGAACCTCTCCCATTCTCCGTTGAGTTCGATGCATCTCAGATGTAAGAGCATCTCAGCACGTCCTTCGATCCAGCGCATCCCCGAACAATCCATTCTTTCGCCGATCACATAACGCACCGCACCCTCGATCACGCCGCTGGCGATGACCAAATCCTGTTCGATCAGTCGGCCGTAGGCCAGTAGGTGTTGGCGCTTGTCCAAATAGGCGATGGTTTTTCTTAGTTTCTCTCGCTTAGCCTTGGTTCCTGGCCCTGTTGAGGCAATACCTTGCTCGAGTTTTCTTAGCCGTTTGAGCAACAATGCTATCTCACCTTGGTAAAGAATCTCACGCTGCTTCTCCACCCACTGGCTCAGTTCCTCGCTAGCTTCCTTGTAAAAGAGTCGCCCCACGTCCCAAATTTTTTCTTCGACGTGGCGAACATCCAAGGCATGGGAAGCGCTCGGGAAGTCCCTTTCCAAAAGAGTTTTCTCCATCGCTTACAATATGCACGTTGGTCCCGGTTGGATTGCATGCTCAATGAATTGGGTTGGCATCAAGACCGGGGAAATTTGACGCGTTTTCTGGATGATCCCGCGATAGATCCGACTATCAACTTCGCCGAACGTTTGTTACGAGCGGCGGTGATAGCGCGCAAAGTTTCCCACTGTTCGAAAAACGAGCGCGGGGCGAATGCGTATGCGGCGATCAAGAGCGTGTTGACGACGCTCCAATTGCGAGGGGAGCCAATAATCAAATCGCTGGCTGGCTTGATTGCGGGGGCGCGGGGCTGCTCGGCCCGCTAATCAGTTACCGAGGGTATCGTCGTCTTCAACCTCGGCACCTTGCATTACGGTCTCAGAGAACTCCTCAAACGAAAACTCCTTTGACTCCTCGACTTTGAGGGGAAAATACGGAAGCAAAGGAGGAAACCCGGGATACGGCCAATCATCACTCGATTCGCTCGGTACAATCTCGGTGATTTCGATTGCGGATGCAGCTGTGCGTTTGTAGCGCAAACTGCATCCATCGAAGCACATTCCGTAATAAAACGGAACAGCGAATCCGAAGCCATAACCCTCAATTCCGAGGGCTTGATTGGCGATTCGTGCGATGTGATGAATGTGACTCGGTCCGTAATCTTTGCCGTCGATGCAGTCATCTCCTGGACCGCCGAAGTAAGAAGTCTCGAATTGTTCACTTCGTGTGAAGATCACCACTTTGCCTCTGTAATATGCGTATGGGTATGGACTCACGGCGACATGCTTTCTGCTTCAGCAAACGTTTTGGTTTAGCCGCGCGGCGAGCGACTCTCGCCGAGCGGGGGGACAGCTGACGGAGGAAGCTGGCCCGGAAACTTGACCTATAGCGCACCACCGCGTCGGCCACAACCTTTTGTTAACGCCGAGTTAGGGTGGACGTGCCATCCCAAAAAGCCTATCACGACAGGTTCTCGTTAGGCGCTATTCTCGCTCTAACCCCGGCTTGAGAGACAACGCGGCTTTAATCTGCTCGGGCGCAGAAAAACCTATCTACGGGAGACTCTTTGGTGCGTGAAGAAAAGTCATTGATCGCGCCAGTGAAGGTGCGGGTGAGGAATTATCGAAGACTTTTGTGACTTCAAATCCTTGGCGCTCCGAACTGACGTCTGCAGTCAAGTGATATCCTGTCTTCCCGCGAATCAAAATCAAGGTGTTGCCATCGGCGACGGGGACAACTGTTCCTCCCGCGACAGAAGTAGGTACCTGTTTATCATCGAAAAATTTCCATTCCATCAATGGGGCTGTCACCCTCAAATCAATTGTCGCGCCGTTGATCGTCATGGCATCGAGAAGATGACTTTCAGATATTTCAGGCGTTCGTTGGCTACAACTATTAAGCAAAAGCGCGACGAAAACGACGCAACTGTGAGCAAATCTCATCTCTTGCCCGAACGTTCAAGCTATGCTTGCGCGGAGTCAAGTGATCCAGAGCGAAACAACTATCTCGCGTCAATCCCGCTTGGCATCAGCGCCTTGTTCCTTCTGTTTGCCTTGAATGTCTACAACAGAAATGTTGGGCATGAAGTCAACGCCGTTCAGGAACCAGGCCGGATCTCCTGCGATCAGCTTCCGATCTAGCAATTCTCGGATAAGCTCGGCAGGGTTCACAGCGTTTAGGTCGACACTGAGCTCCGTGTAGTCAGCGCCGCCTGAAGATCCAGACCACATTGTCGCGTCCACAAATCCAATTCTCTCCTTACGAAGGAATTCATCGATCGTTGTGTGTTCGACGTACCCCGTTCCTAATTCAAACTCCGCGCGAATCGAGTCAGTGAACTCGTGCTCGTAGGACGCGGCCTGCTTTCGGTCACAGCCCGTTGCTAGAACGATCAGACCGACCAGATTGCGGAGAGTTCATTTTCCTCAGCGGACGTCGGAGGTCTGCGCACCCTAATCTCCGCCAAACATCTTGCGCGCAAGGGCCACCAATTTGCTTTCCTCCATCCCGGCGAATCCTTCCAAAACCCGGTCGGCTAAGCGCAAAAAATCGCGCAAATCGTCCATTTGCCGGTGAAATTCGGCCGCGTCGCTGGTTTTGAGCTTTTGCGTCTTCTCCCAGCAGCGGTCCAACACCTGAATGGCCGGTGAAATCTCGCGCCGCTTGCGCTCTTTCGCGATGGTGCAGAACATTTTCCAGGTGTCTTTTTCCGCCTCAAAATACTCCTTGCGCTCGCCCTTGCGGATCACGCTTTTGATCAACCCCCAGCCCACCAGGTCGCGCAAATTCGTGTTGGCGTTGCCGCGGCTGATGTGGAGGTCGGCCATGATTTCATCCGTGCTGAGCGGCTCCGGGCTCACCAGCAATAAGGCGTGAATCTGCGCCATGGTCCGGTTGATGCCCCAGGCGTTGCCGATCGCGCCCCACTGAGTCACGAAATCATCCCGCGCTTCGGTCAGGACTTTTGCTTCTTCCGATTTTTTCATGCGATTCAAGAACTTCCGAAAAAATTGTCGGGCGTGCAAGCACAAGCGTGGACGTAAGCCGCCATCAGGGCCTTGAATTCGCCGCTTGGCGGCCCGCAGCCGGTTTTACGCCCGAAGCTGGCTAAGAATTCGCGTCCATTCGTGTCTTGAACCTGGAAATTTGCTGGACAACTGTCGTTCTCATGAAATTTGCTCTCTTCCTAGCCGCAACCGCGGTTTTTAGTCTAACCGCTCACCTTTCCGCCCAATCCAGCGCTGGCGCGGCGGAATTTCGCACGTTCAAGAGCCAGACGGGCAAGGAATTGCGCGCGCGTCTCATGCGGGTGGACGGCCCAAGCGCAATTCTGCGCCGCGCGAATGGTTCGGAGATTCCCGTGCCAATCTCGGCATTGAGCGTGGACGATCAGGCTTACGTCCAAGGTTGGGATCCTTCCGAACGTGTCCGCGCTGCCGCGAAAAATGCCGCCGGCGGCCTGGGGCTGAAACAGTTCATGGAGAAAAAAGGCTACGCCGCGGCCAAATTGACGCTGAAAGGCAAGGCGGTGCTGGTGGATGTGAAGGTTAACGGCAAGGACTTCACGTTCGTCTTCGATTCCGGCCGTGCGCTTAGCATGGTCGATAGTGATGTCGCCGCCGCGACCGGGGTGGAGGTGTTTCGCGACGTGGATTTTGGCGATTTTCCGACGCTGGACGGTGGGACGGAAAAAGTCTTCGCCGGGGCGACGAATTCGTTCGGAATCGCCGGGTTGGAGATTAAGGGCTTCGAATTGGGCGTTTGCAGCCTCAAGCGCATCGGAATCGAAGCAAAAGGGGTGATGGGCGCCGACGTGTTGCAATATTTCGACGGAATTGCCGATTGGGGCTCCATGAGCCTCTATTTTTTGCCGGAACAAGACTAACATGACCCAAATGATGACGATTTTTCGACTTTTTCTTTTAACCGCCGCCCTGGGAATCTCCGCCGCGTCAGCGCAGATGCGCGAGTTTACCAGCGCCGACGGCCGCAAGCTCCAGGCTGAGCTGACCGGTTTTGCCGACGGCAAGGCAGTCTTGAAGTTGGCCGGCGGAAAAACGGCAAATGTGCCGCTGACCTCGCTTAGCGCCGCCGACCAGGAATTTATCGATTTGTGGAGGACGGATCCCAGCCGAAGCGTTAGCGCAGCGGACGTGACCATGGAGCAATATCTCGCCAATCTGGGATACGACTCCATTGCCTACAACGACGAAAAATCCGCCATGGTGGTGAAGATGAAAATCGCCGATCGCGAGCACACGTTTATCATCAACACCAATTTGCCGTATTCTTACCTGGACGGCCCCATTGCCGACGTTTTGGGCCTAACGGTGAAACAAACCGGCGATGTGCTTAGCACCATCAACGGCGGTCAGTTGGGCATTGGTGAGGGTAAACTGGAAAATTTTACGTTTGGCAAAAGCGTCTTCGCCAGCCGTATGTTTCGCGTGGCCAATTTGGTGGCGACGGGGATCAATAATTTTGGGATTCAGGTGGACGGCATCATTGGCTACGATTTTCTCAAGGAATACGGCGCGGTGTTAGACTACAAGGCCAAGAAGCTCCATTTTTTGCCGCCACCGCCTCCCGCGAAGCAAAATTAGGCGCTAGCGGCCTTTTCCGCGGCTTTTCGGCAAAACGTGTAGAACAACGCCGGCGTTATACCTAAACCCAGGAGCGTGGAGCTAAACAAGCCGCCTACGATCACCACCGCGATGGGGTGTAGGATTTCCTTGCCGGGGTCATTCGCGGCCAGAATTAGCGGTATGAGGGCGATGCCGGCGGAAAGCGCGGTCATGAGCACGGGCACGAGCCGTTCCTGCGTTCCGCGCTCGATCATTTGCCGGGTGAAACTCTCCCCTTCGTAGCGCATGAGGTGGAGGTAGTGTGATAGCAGCATGATGCTGTTGCGCGCGGCAATCCCGCCTATAGCGATAAAGCCGACAAGCGTGGCGATGCTGATGTTATCCAGCGTAAGGCGCGTGTAGAGTATGCTGCCAATCAACGCGATGGGAAGATTCGCCAAGACCAGGAGCACGAACGCGAAATTGCGGAAATAGCTGAAGAGCAAAAAAACGATGACGAGCAGGACGATTGCCGATGTGCGCAAGATAATACGCCTGGCCTCCTGTTCGGCCTGGTATTCACCTTCAAACGCGATGTGATAGCCCTCCGGGACGTCGATTTTTTCGGCAACCTCGCGTTGGAGCCGTTCCACCACGGAATTGAGGTCGCCGGTCGTCGGATTGATTGAAACAACGAAGCGCCGTTGCGTGTTTTCACGCAAAATCGCGTTGGGGCCGGTAGCTTGGCGCAGTTCCGCCACATAGCTGAGGGGGATGCGCTGACCGCGTTTCGTATCGATATACAACGTGGCCAGGCGGTCGGGATTTTCGCGCCATTCGCGCGGCAATCGCACCACCAGATCGTAAACGCGCTGTTCTTCGTAAACCTCCGCCACCACCTCACCACCCATGAGCGCGGCAAGTTGCTCGTTGAGCTGGCCGGGGGTCACTCCGTAGGCCAGAGCGCGTTTTCGGTCCACCTCAATGCGAAGCTGCGGAATGGGCGCCTGTTGCTCCACCCGTGCTTCTTCCAGGCCGGGGATGGCCCGGGCTATTTCGCCAATTTCGGTCCCCAATCGGCGCAATTCGACCAAATCCGGCCCAAAAATCTTTACCGCCACTTTTGCGGACACGCCGCTAAGCATATGACCGATGCGGTCGGCCAAGGGACCGCTCATTGCGCTAAACGTGCCGGGAATTCCGCGCATGGCGCCGCGAATTTCCTCCAGCACCTCATCGCGCCCACGGCCTTCGGAATCGTTGAAAACCACGTCAAATTCGGCGGTGGAAACAGGAACGACGTGATCTCCGCGCTCGGCGCGGCCCACGCGATAACCCACGGTCTCCACTTCGGGAATTTCGAGCAAAAGATCCTGCGCCGTGGCCGCGATGTCGGTGGTGGTTCCAAGCGATGTGCCCGGAGCTGTGGCCGTGGCGATCAACGCGGTGGGCTCGCGAAACGCGGGCAAGAAATTGCCGGCCATTTGGGTATAAAACCAGCCGCACAAAACCATCATCAACACCGCCAGCCCGCATACAATCAACGGTTGATCCAGTGCCAGCTTCAACCAGGTATCGCGGAAGATTTTTTTGAGATTGCGCACGATCCATCCCTCCCCTTTTTCCTTCTCTGCCTTGGGGTAAAGCAGGTAGGAAGATAGTACCGGGATGACGGTTAATGATACAACGAAAGAGCCGGCCATGCTAACGATGGTGGCGATGGCGACGGGCGTAAAAAGCCGGCCTTCCACCCCGCTTAAGGCCAATAGCGGCACGAATACGAGGATAATAAGCACGGTGGCGTAAAAGATCGACGAGCGCACTTCCGCCGAGGCATCGGCTATTACCTCCAACCTGGGTTTTGGCGTTGTCAGGGCCGCGTTTTCGCGCAAACGGCGAAAGACGTTCTCCACATCGACGATCGCATCATCCACCACCATGCCAATGGCGACGGCCAGGCCTCCCAGGGTCATGGAATTCACGCTGAGATGAAATCGGTCGAAAACCAGCGCGGTGATCGCCAACGAGAGCGGAATGGCCGTCAAGGTGATGAAGGTGACTCTGACATTGAGCAAAAACAAAAACAGCACTACCGCCACCATGATGGCCCCATCGAAGAGCGCTTCCTTCAGGTTGCCGATGGATAGCTGGATAAAGTTGGCCTGCCGGTAGACGGTGATCGCCTCCACACCCTCCGGCAAGGTGGTTTGCAACTCCGCCAAGGCGCGCTCCACCGTGCGGGTTAGCGCGATGGTGTCGAAGCCGGGCGACTTTTTGACGCTCAAAATCACTCCGGGATGGCCGCCGTGAGATTTCGTGCCCATCCCGGCATCGCCGCGCATGGGTTCCACGTCCCAGGTTACCGCGGCCACATCGCGCAGCCGCACGGGCCGGTCGTTCTCGTATTTCACCACGGTGTCGGAAATCGCGCTTAGGTCGGTGGTCATGGCCAAATTGCGCACCATGATTTCCTGGGCCTGCTCGGTCAGAAAGCCGCCGGTGGTGTTTTTGACGGCCTGAGCCGCGGCGGCGCGAATTTGGCCGAAACTCACGCCCAGCGCCAGCATGTTGGCGGGATTTGGCTGCACCTGAATCTGCTTGACCCCGCCTCCCATGGCTAAAACTTCGGCCACGCCGGCGATCGACTGCAATCGCCGCGTCACCATCCAATCGGCCAGGGTTCGCAGGTCGCGGGGGCTGGTTTTTCCGGTGGGATCGCGGAGGCCCACGAGCATAATTTCACCCATCAGCGAGGCGACCGGCGTCATGTAGGGGCTCACGTCCTCGGGTAGTTGGTCCAGCACGCCAGTTAGCCGTTCCTGCACGAATTGACGCGCCTGGTAGATGTCCGAATCCCACTCAAATTCGACGAAAAGCAGCGAAAGCGAGATGTCGCTGGTGGTGCGTAACCGGCTCACGCCGTTGACGCCCATGAGCGCGTTTTCGAGCGGAATGGTGACCAGCGTTTCCACCTCTTCCGGCGCATAACCGGGCACCTCGGTCAGGATGGTCACAGTTGGTTTGGTTAGGTCTGGCAGCACGTCCACGGGCAGCTCGACCACGCGGCTAACGCCGTAAGTCAGCAGCGCCACGGCAGCCGCGAGGACGAACGCGCGCTGTTTGAGCGAAAATCTGATAAGCCAGTCGAGCATTTGTGCTTTGTGCTTTGTTCCTTGTGCTTTGGGCTTTGGGCTTCGAGTTTCGGATTTTAGCCTACGGATTTGCGCCGGTTCAGCACATTCTGGCCCAAGACCAGGGCCACTAACGTTGCCACCAACGCGTAGGCCAATATCCCTGCGTTCACCGCGCCAAAACCGCGATTTTGGCCGGCAACGGCTCCCGCCGCCTTCGCGGCTCGCTCGGCGCGTTGTTCTGGCGTCAATTCGGAGCCGTCTTCGGCGTGTTCGTGACCGTGAGCAGCGTCGAGCGCCTCTTTCAGCGAAATCCCGCTCCCGCCGGCAAAGGCCAGGCCGTAGGAACCTCGCGTCACGACATCATCGCCGGGAAACAGGCCGTTGACGATCTCGACAAACTCGTCGTTTTGCTCGCCCAACTCGACTGGCGCGCGGAGAAACGCGTTGGCCAGCTCAAAATCGCGCACGAAGACGATCCGCTTGGCCGGGCTGCCCTGAATCGCGGTGCGCGGCACGGCCATAACGTCCGCACGCGCGCTAACCACGATGGAGAACTCCGCCCGCATCCCGGGACGCAAAATATTGCGCGGGTTGGCGATTTGGAAGATGGCGTCGAGCGTCCCGGCATCCTGGTCGGCCATCGTGCCGAATCGCACCAGTTTGCCGGCGAAAGTTTCGTCGCCCGCGGCCGAAACCCGGATGCGCGCCGCAGCGCCCAATTTTAACCGGGCCACCTCGGCCTCCGGAACGCGCGCCACCGCCCAAATGGTCGACAAATCGACGATGTCCATCAGTTCGCGCGCGGGTTCGGCCGGTTCGCCAATACGCACGTGGCTTTCGGTCACCAAACCGGCGATCGGCGCCTTCAGCACCACCGACGGGGGCGGATTTCCCGGTTGCAGGCTCTCCACGCGCATCACGTCCTGCCCCTGCCGGACGCGGTCGCCAGGAATGACGTTTAGCTCGATGACCCGGCCGGAAATTCGGCTGCTGACCACGGCGGCTTGCGAGGGCACGGCCTGGATTCGGCCGATGGCGAAGACGGTTTGCTCGAAATCCGTCTCCAGCACCTCCACCGTCTCCAGGCGCAGGTTTTTCACGCCCATTTCGTCCAGGATGATGAGGTTGGCGGCGCGCTCGGCGTCGAAATCCGGCTCCGCGCGGGAACGGAGCGACATTAGGCTTACGATGGCGGTTAGGAGGACAAAACTCTGGCTGGGTTTCATGGGTCTGATGGCTTCGCGGGTGCCGTGGGACCGCCGTGCGACAAGCCGGCGGCATGGTGCAGACGCTCCCTGGCCAAATGATAGTCGCGCAAGGCGCCGATCGCACTTTCTTCCAACATCAGGCTGCGTTCGTGGGCGCGCTGCACCCGGGCGAAGGTGATTTTTCCATGTTCCCACGCTTCCTCCACCTCGCGGACATTTTGGCGAGCCAGGTGCAAAATTTCGGCATTCGCGCGTTGCCACACCACGCGCAAACGGGCCACTTCTTCGTTGGCCGCGGCCACCTCATTGCGAATGGCGGCGACCAGGGCGGCGGTGGAAAGACGCGCCGCGCTAACCTCCAGGCTGGGAACATCGCTGACCCTCGCCTTGGAGGTGCGAAGCGGCAGCGGCAGGGAAAATCCGATGCCCGCGAAGGTGTTGCGCTCCAGCCCATCGGGCTCGTCCACCGCGTTTTCGCGCTCCACAAACAGGCGCACGGCCACGTCCTGCCAACGGCGAGATTTCGCCAGTTCCAAGGCTGCTTCGGCCCGATTTTCACGCAACAGGCGGAGCTGGAGATCCGGGCGCCGTGTTAGGACGCGGCCGCTCATTTCGATGTGGCCGGGCCCTTCGTCCGGGGCGCCCAGCCTACCGGCGATGCTCAGCCGCGACTCCGCGGGCAAGCCCAACCAACCGCGCAGTTTGCCCAGATCGTTCGCCAAATCCGCCTCCAGCTTCTGCAGCGCCTGCACCTGCGTTTGCAGCTCCAGCCTGGCCTCGGTGACGTCCAACTGCGACATCTCCGCGTTTTGAAACGCCTCCTCCATGCGCGATACCGCATCGGCCAAAACGGCGCGAATTCGCCGGCGAAGCTCTACCCTCCGTTGAAGCGCCAAAATCGCCAACACCGCCTCATGCACCTCCCCTTCCAGCCGCCACTCGCGCACCCTAACCTCGGCCCTCGCCAACGCCACATCCCATTGCGACACGTCCTTTTCCCGCGCCAGCCGTCTGGTGAGGGGAAATTTTTGGGAAACAGCGATTTGGACGGTGTTTTCGTCGTCATCCAGGCCAAATTCGTCCGATTTGGCGGACAGCTCAAAGTTGGGATCGGCCAGCTTCCCGGCCCACTTCGCCCTGGCCTCCGCCACCGCAATTTTGGCCCGCGCCGCCTCAAGTTCGGGATTTTTCGCGATCGCCTGCTGAATAGCCGCCTCCAGGGTGAACGTAGCCGTTTTATCCGCCCGTGCATCGGCCAGGCCGCCCACGAGGAAGCAAGCCGCGACAGAGCAGAAAACGCGGAAGCTGGGCGATTTGGCTAGAAAGACGGGTATCGGCAAGGGTAAGGGGCGAGAGCGGACGCAGCATCCTAACAAAAGCCTCAAAAGTCAACTGATCTTAACCAAATGGCCCATGCGCGGCATCTCCCGACAATCGCGCCGTCCCCGGCGGTTGCGTTTTGCGAACAAGGCAGGTTAAGTCGCCGCCATGAGCGAGCACGCCGATTCCCTAACCTCCTTCCCCGTTGCGGACGGGGGCGCGTTTCCCTCCATCGGCCTGGGAACGTGGAAAATTCCCCACGAAACGCTGGCTGACCTCATCCCCGAGGCCATTGATATCGGCTACCGGCACCTGGATTGCGCCTGCGATTACGGCAACGAGGAAGCCGTCGGCGCGGGTTTGAAAGCCGCGCTGGACGCCGGCAAATGCTCGCGCGAGGACCTTTGGGTAACCTCCAAGCTGTGGAACACGTTTCACGAGCCCCAGCACGTGCGCGCGGCCTGCGAACGCAGCTTGCGCGATTTGCGGCTGGATGAGCTGGACCTCTACCTGGTCCACTTCCCCATCGCCCTGGCCTACGTCGATCCGGAAGTGCGCTACCCGCCGGGCTGGTTTTACGACGAAGCTAAGCCGCAGGAGGGGATGAAGCCCGTCCAGGTGCCCTACGCCGAAACCTGGGGCGCGATGGAGGATCTGCAAAAAGCCGGCTTGGTGAAGCGCATCGGCGTTTGCAACCTCAATATTTCGCTGCTGCGGGATTTGCTGGCCGGGTGCGCCGTCCGGCCGGCGGTGCATCAGGTGGAGTTGCATCCCTACCTCACCCAAACGCGGCTTTTGCGCTTCTGTGAGGCGGAGAACATTCGCGTTACCGCGTTTTCGCCGTTTGGGGCCAGCTCCTACGTTCCGCTCAACATGGCCAAGGCGGAGGAATCGCTTTTTGACGACGAGGTGATGCGGGAAATCGCCCGTGCGCATGGCCGCAGCATCGCGCAAATCGCCCTCCGGTGGGGAGTTCAGCGCGGAACGGTGGTCATCCCGAAAACGCAGAATTCCGAGCATCTGCGCGAAAATTTCGCGGTTTACGATTTTGAGTTGAGCGCGGAGGAAATGGCGCGAATCGGCGGGTTAAACCGGAATCGCCGCTTCAACGATCCCGGTGAATTCTGCGAGGCGGCGTTCAACACGTTTTTCCCGATTTTCGACTAACCTCCCAGCCGATCGATGAATCGCCTCCTCACGGCTCTCTGGTTCCTTTTGTCCTTTTGGCCGCTGTTCGCCGTGGAGGAACGACCCAACATCATCGTTATCCTGGTCGACGATCAAGGCTACTACGACCTGGGCTGCTACGGCGCGACCGAGGTGAAAACCCCGCGCATCGACCGCATGTCCGCCGAAGGGGTGCGTTTTACCGACTACTACGCGGCGGCGCCGATTTGCAGCCCGTCGCGGGCGGGATTGCTCACCGGTTGCTACCCGCGACGCATCGGCTTGGCAACGTGGGTGCAGCGCGCCGACTCGCGACTCGGAATCCACCCGGACGAGGTTACCCTGGCGGAATTGCTTCGCTCGAACGGTTACGCCACGGCGTGCATCGGCAAGTGGCACCTGGGTTTCGCGGAGCCGTTTTTGCCGCGCGCCCAGGGGTTCGACCATTACTTTGGGCTGCTGCACAACCTGGACCCGGTGGAGGTGGCTTACTTTGAGCAGGCAGGCCGCGACGGGCCGGAAATCTGGCGCAATGGCCAGGTGGTGAAACCAACGGCGGATCCCGCGGAATTGACCCGAATTTACACCGATGAAGCGCTCGCTTTCATGCGCCAACACGCGGATGAGCCGTTTTTCATCTACCTGCCGCACACGATGCTGCACGTTCCGCTGGGCGTCGGCAAGCAGTTTCGCGGAAGCTCGAAATGGGGCCAATACGGCGACGCCATTCAGGAAATGGACCACCATGTCGGCCGAATTTTCGATGCGCTGGCCGAGTTGAAAATCGCGGACAACACCTTGGTTATCTACGCCTCGGACAATGGCCGCGGCCCGGGCCGAAACGCCGCCCAACCCCTCCAAGGCCGCAAACTAACGACCTGGGAGGCCGGAATTCGCGTGCCGGCCATTGCCTGGGGACCGGGTCTGGGGATTCGATCCGGATTTGTGACGAGCAAGGTGGTTAGCGCGCTGGATTGGCTCCCAACGTTGGCCACGTTCGCGGGTGTGCGGATTGCCGCGTCGCATCCGGTCATCGACGGCCGGGACGTGAGCGGGCTCCTAACCGGTAACCTGGACGTAGCGCCGAACGCAGCCATCGCCGAACGCCGGACCTGGGATCCGCCGGGCGAGTGGTCGCCATCGATCGCTCGCGAGGAATTTCGCGACGCGTTTTTCATCCACGGCGCGCAGGGAGCCCTGGCCGCGGTCCGTTGGGAGCAGTGGAAACTCTTGCTCAACCCGCGCCTTACGCTCTACAACCTGGAAACCGACCCCGGGGAGCGAAATCCTGTTCGCAACGGCGAAATCCTCCGAAAACTCCGCGGCATGGCGGTGATGTTTCAGGAAGAAATGAGCCGCGAAGCCCGCCGGGCCGGATTCAGCGAAAAACCGGCGCGATGACCTCTTGGCGGGATCGCGGGATGGTTGCGCGAGGGTATGAAGAGGCTGATAAGTGGCGGCATGAAACCAATCGCGCAGATTTTGCCCCCGCGGAGCCGCTGGCCGTTCCACGCTTGGATTTTCGCCATT
The DNA here is from genome assembly GCA_965224535.1 of Verrucomicrobiales bacterium. Lineage (GTDB taxonomy): Bacteria > Verrucomicrobiota > Verrucomicrobiia > Verrucomicrobiales > DEV007 > JBCDHN01. The sequence goes on along the minus strand of CBDCZR010000033.1, from coordinate 228,751 downwards.
CTATCGTTCACGACGCTAACGCACGCGGCTAACCGGCCGAACGTCGTCCTCTTCCTGGCAGACGACATGGGCATGGGCGACACCAGCGCCTACCAGGACTTCACCGGCAACGCTGACGACGTCCAACTGGCCACGCCCAACATGGAACGGCTCGCGAAAATGGGCCTGCGGTTCACCGACGCACACACACCGGCTTCGCGGTGTTCGCCCACGCGCTACGGCTTGCTAACCGGCCGCTATCCTTGGCGCAACCGGCTCAAATTTTGGGTGCTGTTCGGCTCCCAGGGCGACCCGATGATCGAACCCGGCCGGCCGACGTTGGCCACCTTGTTTCGCGATTGCGGCTACGGCACGGCGATGGTCGGCAAATGGCACGTGGGCCTGCGTTATCGCCGCTCTGACGGGAAACCGGCCGCCGGCTGGGAAGACGCGGACCTCACCCAACCCATGCACACCACGCCGCTGGACCACGGGTTCGACTTCGCGCGCTTTACCTCGCGTTCGCACGGCACTTCCGGCCCTAACATGCTAGCCAAAAACGCGGCGAAGCGCAACCATCCGCGCCAAAGCGTCGGTCCCGGCCACATCCACGGCCGCGACATCGTGGGAGCCGCCGGAGAGGGCAAATTGTTGGTTGGTGAGGGGCCTAACGCCTATGTTTTGACCAAACTCGGCAGCCGCCATTCCGATCACGCGATCGCTTACCTGGACAGCCACCTGGCCGGCGGAGAAAACGCTGGAAAGCCGTTTTTCCTCTACTATCCGGCTAACGCCAATCATGGACCCTACACGCCGGATCAGGCAATCGGCGGCGCGCCCGTTGCCGGGGCTTCACGGACGAAATCCGGCGCGCCGATGGATGCCCGGCACGACCTGATTTACGAAAACGACGTCGCTCTGGGCCGCTTGCTCGATTACCTGCAACATCACGACGACCCGCGAAATCCCGGCAAAAAGCTGCTCGAAACCACGCTCGTCATTTTCACCAGCGACAATGGCGCGGAGAAAAACAGCGACGTCGCCAGCGGCCCCTTTCGCAGCCACAAGGGCTCTTGCTACGAAGGCGGCCACCGCGTGCCCTTCCTGGTCGGTTGGCCGGACGGCGGAATCCCCGCGGGTGCGACAAATCCAACGCCAATCGGCCTAACCGACGTGTTCGCCACTTTTGCCGAAATTTTGGGCGCGGACCTGCCAAACCTGCGCCAGGGCGAAAAAGGCGCGGAGGACAGCTTCAGCATCCTACCCGCCATGTTGGGAAAAACGCTGAAACGCCGGCCGCCCATGTTCTTCAGCGATCACAAGGAGGCTAACAAGACCGATCCCGCCGTTTTGGCGATGCGCGAGGGGCGATGGAAGGTGTTTTTCGACGCAAAACTCGTCCGCGAAGGCATCGCCAGGCCGTTCGAGCTTTACGACCTGGAGAGCGACCAATGGGAAAAAACCAACCGGATCGGCGACCCCAGCCTAAAGCCGCTCATCCAGCGTCTCACCAATCTGGCGCTGCTGCATCGCAATGCCGGGGGACATCGCGCGGCAGCGTTTGCCCCTGAAAAACGCGTCGTTTTCGCGTTTGACGCCCTCGACGGCCAACCGGCATCCGCGGCCATATTGAGCCAAAACGGCCTAACCACGGTAATCAGCGCCGCCAACGGACCCAATTTGCTTGGCGAGCGGATTTTTCGGCTCAACGAGCGCGGTTTGGGCGTGAGCGGAGGCAAATTCGACCAAGTTGACGGCGGCGAGGCGCTCCTCATCAGCTTCAGCCGCGACGTCATCGTGGAATCCGCCGCAATCGTGGCCGGGAACGGCGTTTGCGGTGGATTTTACGAAGCCGGCAACCACGCGCCGTTGGCGATTTATTGCGTGGATGCCGACAACGACGCCAAGGAGCAACACGGCATTCTCAGCGACCTCGGCGTTCTCGCAGCCGGCGAAACGCTACGGCTCGACTCCAGCCCCCACCTGGGCGTCGAACCTGCCGGCAGGTGGCGGTTGCGCAGCGTGACGGTTCGTCCGTTTTAGAATCAAAGTTAGCCAGCCACTTGCACCTTTGCCAGGTTTACCGCGGAAACCAACGCCTTCAGCCCCGCCATCTCGATCGATGGGTCGATTCCGCAGCCCCAAACCAGGGCTTCGCCGCCGTTTTGGATCTGCACGTAGGCGGCGGAGTCGGAATCCGAACCGCCGCGGATGGCGTGGGAGCGATAGTCGGTGACCTTGAAGTCCTTGAGCCCTTGCTGGTCCAAAGCCTGGACGAAGGCGTTGATCGGTCCGTTGCCCATGCCGGTAATTTCGCGTTCCTCGCCGTTGAGCGCGATTTTTGCGCGGCAAACCACTTCGCCAGGGCCTCCGGCGTGGTGATCCAGCTCAAAGTCGAGCAACGCCAGCGGCTCGGCCACGTTCACGAATTCGCGCCGAAAGTAGTCGCGCACCTCTTCCACGCTCAATTCGCGTCCCAGCTCATCGGCCAGGCTGTAGATGCGCTGGCCCACTTGCGGATGCATCGTCTTGGGCAGGTCCAGACCGTGCTCGGTGTCCAAAATGTAGGCCACGCCGCCCTTGCCGCTTTGCGAGTTGATCCGGATGATGGCGTGGTAGCTGCGGCCGATGTCCTGGGGATCGATGGTGAGATAGGGCACGGCCCAGGGACATTCCGCACTCCCCGTTTCGCATTCCGCACTTCTCCGGTCCATGCCTTTTTTGATCGCGTCCTGGTGGGAGCCGGAAAACGCGGTGAAAACCAGCTCCCCCGCATACGGCTGGCGCTCCGGCACGCTCAGGCGGGTGATGCGCTCGTAAACCTGCCGAATTCGGCCCAAATCGGAGAAATCCAGCCCGGTTTCGATGCCATGGCTGTTCATGTTGAGCGCCGCGATGACGATGTCCAGGTTGCCGGTGCGCTCGCCGTTGCCAAACAGGGTGCCCTCCACGCGGTCGGCGCCGGCCATCAGGCCCAGCTCGGTGGCGGCGGTGCCGGTGCCACGGTCGTTGTGGGTGTGCAGGCTAACCAACACGTTGTCCCTCCCGGTGAGGTTGCGGCAGAACCATTCGATTTGGTCAGCATGCACGTTAGGCGTAGTCCACTCCACCGTGGCGGGCAGGTTGAGGATGATTTTCCGCTCCGCCGTGGGTTGCCAAACCGCCTTCACCGCCTCACAAACCTCCAGCGCGTATTCCAGCTCCGTATCGGAAAAGCTCTCCGGCGAGTATTGAAAATCCACCCGCGTGTCCGGCACGGTTTCAGCAAGCTGGCACACCAGTTCCGTCCCCCTAACCGCGATGTTGCGAATCTCCTGCTTGCTCTTGCCAAAGGTGATGCGCCGCTGCATGGGCGAGGTGGAGTTGTAGAGGTGCACGATGGCGCGCGGCACACCTTCCAGCGCCTCAAACGTGCGCCGGATGAGGTGTTCGCGCGCTTGAACCAGCACCTGCACGGTCACGTCGCCGGGAATCCGCCCGTCGTGGACCAACCGGCGCAAAAAGTTGAATTCCGTGTCCGCCGCAGCGGGAAACCCGACCTCAATTTGCTTGAAGCCGACCCCGACCAACAGATCGAACATTTCCAGCTTTTCTTCCACGCTCATTGGGATGGGCAGCGCCTGATTCCCATCACGTAGATCCACGCTGCACCAGATGGGAGCGTGGTCGATCTTGCGGTCCGGCCACTGTCGGCTGGGCAAGTCAACCGGTGGAAACGGGCGGTATTTTTGGAGTGATGCAGGATTCATGAGTTATCGGAAATTTGGAAATTTGGGGAAATTGGGCGGAGGAGAAAAAATGGGGTGCGGTTGGCGAAAAATGCCCGCAATTCGAGAAAAATTGACGGCCGTGACGGCGGCGCGGGCAGGAAAAAAGGGAGCGTGAAGCGTGAGGGTGGCGGGAGAACTAACGGGCAGCCAACCCTAGCAACAGCGAACGGCTGTTGAGGAGCAGGAGGAAAAGATGGGCGTTGGTGAAAACGTCGCGCATCGCACGGCAGGATAGTTCGCCCAGGCCATGCTGCAACCGGAAAAAATCGCCGCGTGCGGTTCGGCTGTTGGAAGCCACGGGGCTCAGATTTCTTCCACGATTTCGTGCTGTTCGCGAATCAGGCCGATGAAGTTGTCCGGACTGGCGGAGCGCAGGTTGGCGGCCAGTTTCAGGCGGTCTTCGCGATGATCTTGGCGGCGTTTGGCTTCGTTAGGGGCCTCCGCGGGCCTAACCTGCTTCATCAGACGTTCGAGCTTGCGGGGGCCGTTGAAGCCCTTGGCGCGAACCAGGTGCAACGGCGCGTAGGCGTGCTCCTCAGCCGAATTCGCCGAGGCCTGAATCCAGTCGAGCACGGAGCGGTGGACGCGCACGCGGCTCAGTTTGCGGCCATCAAGCGTGACGCATCGAATTTGGCGGGCGGCTTGCGGATGGGAGGACGCGCCGTCCCATTGGCGGCGGTTCAGATCTTGGGGCGAAACCACCGGCGGCACGGCACTGGCGTCGAACCGGGCCGGCGCCGCTCCGGCAATATCCTGCTCGAAAGCGGCCGGGACGATGAGCCCGTTTTCCTTGGCCCGCTGCACCATGTAGCGCAGGGCAACGTCCGCAAAAACCTTGCGCGCGCTGCGATTTTCGTCGTCTTCCGCCAATTCGCGCTCGCCGCCGCCGACATCCGTGTGCATGCCGGTAAACCACGTTTCCTCGCGCCGCAACGGGTCGGTCGGATCGGTCTTGATGAGGACCGGGGTGAAAACGACCCGGCGTTCGTCGATCGATGGCAAATGCACGCAGGTGGTGACTTCATCCGGGATGTGTAGCTTGCGGAACAGGTTGATTTTGTGGAACGGAATCCCGAAAAACGGCTTGGGCAGGCCAAAGGCGGCAACCGTATCCCAAATTCCCAAAAAGCGCAGATCCACGTCGGCTTGCTTGGGCCCGAGGCGGACTTTGCACCATTTGCCGTCGTAGCGCTTGGTGCGGATTTTGGTGGGAATGCCGCGTTCGGCGATCATCACGGCCAGCATTCGCGCCACGGCGGCTCCACGGCTGAAACCGAAGATAAAGACGCGGTCGCCGCGGTGATAATTGCGCACCAGGTAGTCGTAGGCCTGGTTGCGAATGCCAAACGCGCCCCAACCGAACCAACCGCCGGTTTTTCGGAACAACCGCCGGTCGGCGTGGGTTTTGCGATCCACCGAGCCGACGCCGGCGGTGTAAAAGAGGGTCTGCGCCTCCGTGTCGCCGCCTTTCAACGCGTCGTGAAGGCGACAGACGTTTGTATCGAAGTCCATCGACGGATCGTTCCAGGTTCCATCGATGCAGATGACGAAGTTGCGATTGCCCTCGGGCCTCTCGGCCAGGTTGATAACCAGCTTGTCGATTTCTGCCATAGTCCCGCATCCTAGCGCGGCCTCAAATTCACGCAAGCCCAAGCCGCGGGGTTCGAGAGGTTAAAGCCGCGGTTGATGGAACGGCGTGCTCGGCGTTTTGCCGCTGGCCTTGGCGCGAAGCAAGGGGCGCAGCCGGTCGATCGCGGCTTGCGCCTCCGCATCCGGTTCGATCGCGAGATTGCGAAACTCCATCGGGTCGCTGTGGTGATCGTAGAGTTCCACGCCGAATTTTCCCTCGCCCCACTCACTGAAGCGCCAGTGCTCCGTGCGGAGGCTGCAACCCATGACCGGCTCGGGCAGGCGATCGTCGGCCGGGCGCAAAATCTGGGTGATGGCGTGCGAATCCCAGGTTTTCGCGGGATCGTCGAGCAAGGCGCGCAAACTCTTGCCAGAAAGCTGGGAATCCGGCAAAATTCCGGCCAAATCGATCGTGGTGGGGTAAATATCGACGAATTCGACGACGCGGCGGCAGGTTTGGCCGTTGCCCTTCGCGCCTGGCGCGCGGATGATGAGCGGCGCACGCGAAGCTTGCTCGAACAAGGTGCGTTTTTGCCAAATTCCGTCGTGCTCGCCCAGGTGATAGCCGTGATCGCTCCAAAAGATGACGATCGTCTTTTCCGCCAAACCCAGGTTATCCAACGCATCCAGCATTCGGCCGATTTGGGCATCGACAAACGACACGCAAGCATAATACGCCTGCACCGCTTTGCGCAGCGTCAATTCATCCAACCCGTAGTTTGGCACGGGGCAGTTATGCGCAAACGCGGCTGTTGGTATATCATCACGGTCGCCCTCCGGGGCATAAGGCAGGCGGATCTCCTCCAGCGGATACAGCTCAAAATATTTTTTGGGTGCGACATACGGCGTGTGAGGCCGAAAAAAGCCCGCGGCGACGAAAAACGGCTCGTTTTGGCGCTCCTCCATCAGGCGAATGGCCTCGGTGGCGATCATTCCGTCGGTTTGCTCCTCATCCTCGCCATCGGCGGCCAACCAACTGAGCGCGGCGCTGATTTTGCGATGCGGCTCGGCATTGAAAATGAGCGCTTCGTCGGTTTTATCGCGTCCGTAGGGGTTGATCGTCTGCTGCCAGGACGGCGGATCGTCGAAGCCGTCGGTTCCTATGCTTGCGGGCACGTTGTAGTGATAGATTTTGCCCACGCGCCCTGCATAGTAGCCCTCCTGCATAAAACGCTGGGACAAGGTGACCGCGTCCGGGACTTGTTCGCGAAAATGGCGGTCCAGGTCGTAAACCTTGATCTCATCCGGCCGCAAACCGGTCATGATCGAGGCGCGGGTGGGGTTGCAGAGCGGAAGCTGGTTGTAGGCTCGCTCGAAACAGACCCCGCTCGCCGCCAAACGGTCGAGATTCGGTGTCTTGGCCAGGACGTCGCCGTAACAGCCCAGCGCGCAACTGAGATCGTCCGCGGCGATGAAGAGCACGTTAGGCCGGTCTTCGGCGATAACGTGAAGCATGGGGGCGAAAACGGCGAGGAAAGCGGCGAATCGAACGATCGTCCACGCCATTTTGGAGTGGCGCGGGGATTGCTCAAGTCCCAACGTCGCGGCCGTCCCCCAGGCAAAGCCGCCAAAGAGGCGAACGGCGCCGCTATTCATCCTTGGCGCCGCCCAGGGTCACGTTGATGTCGTACTTCGTCTGCAAGTGGGCGTGGGCGCGGCTGGCTTGGCTGGATTTCGGGAAGCTGCGGCAGGTTAGCTGAAAGGCCTTGATCGCGTTCTCCTTTTGGCCGGCTTCCTCGTAGGTGTAGCCAATCTGGATGGTGGCTTCCGGCGCGGAGGATTCGTGGGATTTGGCCTGACCGTAGAGCATGAGGGCCTCCTTGGATTGCTTGAGCCGGCGGTGGCAGATGGCCATGCGGAAGTAGTTGCTGGGAAAGCGGTCCACCTGGCGATAAGTCTGGATCGCGTTCTTCCAGTCGCTCTTGCCTTCGTAGCATTCAGCGATGGCCCAGAGGTAGTCGTTGATGCCTTCCGGGTGCTGGTTGATGAGGTCGCGATACATCTCGATGGCTTCGTCATATTTGCGTTCCTCGCGCAGCATGTAGGCAACGTTTTTCGTACCGTTGACCTGATTTTCAAACCGGCGGTAGGTTTGCTTGGCTTTTTCACGCTCGCCGGCGCTACGGTAATAGCTGGCTATCTGGCCCAACAGTCTGTCGTCGGTTCCCAGCATTTTCCCGATGCGTTCGTAGGTTTTCAGCACGCTGTCGCCCTGACCCAGAGTGCTGTAGACGGCGGCAATCCGGCTCAAATTGTCCCAGGCCGGCTGGCGGTTGGCTTTTTCGGCCAAATCCAGCGGAACCTGCTTTTCCAGGTAGTCGATGAGCGTCGAAGCGAGGTTCTTGGCCTGCTCCTTGGTGTCTTCTCCCCGATTCAGGGTCGAAACCGCGCCCCGCGCATATTCGTAGGCGTAGTAGGGCAACTGGCCGTTTTTTTCGCTGTAACTCGTCGCCAGCGCCTTCAGACCGTTGGGAAAATCACCGCGGTAGAAGTAAAATTTCGACAACTCGCGTGAGGCGTTGGCGCAATGGTCGCGAGTGGCGTCGGTTCGGTCTGAGTTGTAGGTCAGCTCCTCCAGCAGTTGCAACCGCTCTTCGTCGTCCTTGGCGATGGTGGCCATTTCCAGCAGGTTCACCTTCGCCAGCACGGGGATAGGGCCCTTGGGGTGGGCCTCCATCAGGTTGCCGTAGGCCGCCTTGGCTTTGGCAATCTCGCCAATGTCCTGAAACGAGCGGCCAATGAGGTAGGACGCCAGCACCGCCTCCTGAGAATTCGGCCAATAATCGATGACCGACTGAAACCCTTCGCGAATGGCGGTGTTGACCTTGCGCAGCTTAACCTGGCAGTGGCTCCACATGAGCTGTGCGTAGGGAGCGCCGGCGCTGGATTCGTAAAGCGCGAGGAATTTTTCGTATTCGTCCAGCGCGATCTTGTATTCGCCGCTGAGGTAGTGTTTTTCGGCGATTTGCATCTGGTAGCGCTCCACCTCGCGCATTTTCCCGTAGCTCTCGATCGGGATTTGCTCGACCCAGCTCAGTTTTGCGCCGAAAGCGGGCAGAGAGAGGAAAATTGCCAGAAATAGGGCGGTAAGCAGTCGCGTCATAGTCAGAAAAGGGGGTTTTGTCGTTGGTTGAGTCACCTCACGGGCCAAAACGTCCAATTTTTCCGCCGTTTTGAGCGAAAAAAGTCTGCTCCGCCGATTTTTTCGCCGAACCTACTCCTTCGGCTTGGGACCCACCAACTCCACAAAGTTGCCATCGGGATCGCGCAGCACGGTTAGGGCGATTTCCGGGTTCAAATTCGCCGGCAATGGCAAGGGACCTTTCGCCAGCGGCTTGACTCCGGCCTTTTTGAGTCGCGCCATAGCCTCGTCGGTGCTTTTCACGAAAATGGTGATGTAGCTGAAGCCGAGCGTGGTGTGAATGTGATCGTTGGCCAGCGGGGCGCTGCCGCCTTCCACCTGCATCAGCTTCAATTTCGTGGCCTCCTCGCCCTCTCCAAGCGTCAAAACCTTGATCGAGAGCGATTTTCCGTCCGTGAGGCCCACGTCTTTGGCGTAATCGCCGCCAACCTCAAATTCTCCGCTCACCGTGAAACCCACCGCCTCGGTGTAAAACTTGATGGACGCTTCGAGATCGCTAACGACGCAGCCGAGATCGATGGTGGGTTCAGAAAACGCACTGTCCTCGGCGGTTTTTTCCTCTTCGGCGGCAGTGAGCAGCGAAGAGAGTGCGATCGGGGTGAAAAAGGTCAAAAATCGGGTTTTCATGGGCTACCTTGGTAGGCGGGATTTCCGAAATGGAGCAGAGCCGGAAGAGGTACCAAAATACTGACGAAATTCAATAAGCAAGGCAACTTTCTCACAAAAGCGTTCGCCTTTCACCACATCGGCCACGAGGCCATAACCAATGCCCGAATTTCTCAGGCAGACGCAAAAACCGGTTTGGTCAGTTCCGTTGGTGCTGTGGTTGGGAGAAGGGGCGTGCCGCCTAACATCAGCTACCTGCTGCCGATCACTTGGCCGTGGTTGAGGCCGCCTCCGGTCTCCTTGTCTTCGCCATCAGTGGAGGCGACTTCAAACTTTGCGCGGACGCCAGCCGTATTGCGGAGATTTCCCCGCAACGGCGGCCGCGTGAGGCGGAATCCCGAAAGCCCGGGCGCCGATTTTGCGTGCAAAACCTACGCCCATGGACGTCACCCAAACCCACATCGCTCACGAATTCGCGCACGAAAGCCCCCTCATCGGCTGCCGCTTTCATCCCTCCGGCCAATTCGTCTTTGCCGGTTCGCAAGATTACAAGGTCTGGCGCTGGAAAATCGCCGATGGCGCAAAAACGGGGCTGGACACCAATGCCTGGGTGCGCGCCATCGCCTTTGCCGAAAGCGGAAAAACCGTCGTGACCGGCGGTTTCGACGGCCGGCTGTTGTTCGCCCCGGCCACGGCGGAAAAGCTGACCCCCAGCCGAACGATCGAGGCGCACCAGGGCTTTATCCGCGCCGTGGCGGTTAGTCCGGACGGTTCGACCATCGCCTCTGCCGGCAACGATTTGACCGTGAAGCTGTGGAACGCCTCCGACGGCAAATTGATCCGCGAAATGACCGGGCACGCCTCCCACATTTACAACCTGGCCTTTCATCCGGCGGGAAAACGGCTCGTGAGCGGCGATTTGAAGGCGAACCTCATCGATTGGGACGTGGCGGCCGGCAAACAGGTGCGAACCTGGCAAGCAAAGTCGCTCTCCAAGTACGACAAGACCTTCAAAGCCTTCATCGGCGGGTTTCGCGGGCTGACTTTCAGCCCGGACGGCAAAAAACTGGCCGGAAGCGGGATTACCGCGGTCACCAACGCCTTTGCGGGCGTCGGCAACCCCGCGGTCGTCGTGTTTGACTGGGAAAAGGGCGAGCCGCTGGTGGAGCACGTCTCCAAAGGCAAGCTGCGCGGTGTGGGATGGGGCGCGGCATTGCATCCTGACGGCACCACCATCGGTTGCGTGGGCGGGAACGGCGGCTACCTGCTCTTTTGGAAGCCCGGCGAGTTGGAGGACTTTCACCGCGTCAAGCTCAAGAGCGATGCCCGGGATCTGGACCTGGCCGCCGACGGCTTGCATTTGGCCACGGCCCATTTCGACGGTCAGGTGCGCATCCACAAGATGGACGCCAAGGCGGAAACGGCGGGCAAATAACCAGCGGCTTCGGCCGGAGGTAGCGGCTCATTCTCCGAGCCGCTCGCGGGCTTGTTTGCGATGCCCGGCTGAGGCGGATTCGTCACCTGCAACCTCGCGGTAAGCCTCCGACGCTTCGTTTTCTCGGCCGGCGGCAGCCAGGGTGTCTCCGCGCGAAATCAGCATCGCGTGACGCCAAAATCCGGTCAATTTCGCGAAATCCACCACGCCGTAGGTTTCCAGCGCTTCGTCAAATTTACCCTGATTGCTAAGAATCGCCGCAGCGCGCTCCACGGACCGAAATTCGTCCGCACCGCCAATTTTCGCCTTACCGGCGAGGTTTTCGCGGTAAAGCTCCAACGCGCCGGCATCGTCGCCCAGGTTGGTTTCGCGATTGTGAGCCATCGCGGCGCGAATGTTCACCAAAATCCGCGAATCCGGCGTGTAGGTCAGGGCTCGCTGAAAATCCGCCTCCGCCCTCGGCCCGTCCTTGGTGAAGTAGAAGCCCTTGGCGCGCGCGTAGGCGCCTTCGCCGATTTGCCAAAACGGCCAGGATTCCAGGTTTTCACCGCCGAATCGCCCCACGATCTCCGGCCACTTGCGTTGGGCCGCCAGGATGTGCATCCGCGTGGTTTTGGCGACGGCGTCGATCGGGATTTCGCCCGCCAATTCGCCGGCGCGGTCGTAGTTTTCGAGATTCGTCGCGCAACGCGCCGCTTGCTGGAGCGCCTCGGATTTTTGGAAGTGGGTGACCTTTTCCGCGTTGGCCAGTTTCAGGCAAGCCGTCAGCGCTTCGTCCCACTTTCGCGCACGAGTCAGCTCGTCAGCAGCGCGCTTGCCGATCAGGTAGTCGGTCACCGTCGGGTCGGCAGGGAACTGGTGCGAATTTCCGGCGAAAAAGTGGGCGAACTTCATCGGTTGGTGGAATCCGGAGGTGCCCGTGGGCGAAAACGCGGAAAATTCCGAGCCGCTCTCGCGAACCCGCTGCCGGCAGACGTTGACGAACCACGGCAGGCTCTTCGTGGGTTTGCGGCCGACGACCTGGTGCAGCGGATCGTTGGCGTCGCTGGTGATGGGGATGCGAATTTCCGCGGTCCAGTGATCGTCGGCGATTTGCGTGGCCACCTCGGCCTTCGACGACCAGTTGAACCACTGATTTCGCGGCGCGCCACGGTCCAGTTCGATCGTCGCGCCGGCCGGGTTGACGACGATTTGGTAGTAGCTGTGCGACTCGGTCGCGAGCAGGATTTCGACCGCGTCGCCGTACCAAATGGCCTCGTCGCCGCTTTTGGTTGTGCCAATGTTAGGCTCGTCGCCGGGGTGTTCCTGGCAGCGGATGCCGAAGTAGAGGTCGTTGCCGAGCCATTGGGCCATGAATCGCGTCCCGTAGGTTGGCAGGCGGCCGGTTTGCAGCTCGCGCATCGATCCGGTGGAGGCGACGGGGACGTTGACCCAGGGCTCGTCATCCAGCTTGCCGTCAATCGTGATGGCGCCAGACTTGAAGGGCGTGCTCACCAACCTAAGCCGCGGAACCGGCCCCCGTTTTTGCGCGAGTTGCACCGCTTTGTTGCGCAGCCCGTTGAGGTAGTTGCCGATGAGCCCGATCCGCCGGCCGTAGACGGTTTCCGGCCCGGTTTTCGCCTCCGCGGCGGCAAAAAGCTCCAACGCGCGGGCGGCTTTTTCGCCATCGCGCTCCATGACCCGCCAATGCTCCTCGCAATGGGCGAAAAACGCCCGCATCTCTGCTGCGGCCGGCCCATAAAATTTCCTAACATACTCATCAAACTGCGCCCCGGCGTCCTGGCTGCGGCCGCCCCAATACATCCGCGCGGTGAAGTAGAGCAGGAAGTGGTTGTAGCCGATGGCGTTTTCTTTGAAGTCCATCGTGATCCAAATGTCCTCGCCGCGCGATTGGCCCTTGGTCTCGTTGATGCTTTCGCCGAGCAAACGCGGAAAATACGCCGGCAGATACCAGCCGCGGCCGGTGAACGGATAATTCTCGAAAATTTCCAGCGGGTTGTCCGATTTTTCCGCCCACGCCGCGCGCAAACGGCGCAAATCCTCGCGATTCTCCGCAAGCGGCCGCCGCCCGCCCACGATGATGACCTGCACGTTCGGTTCCAGCTTGGAGATATTGTTAGGCGGCTCGGTGTAGATGCCGTAGGCGCAGTTGGAGATTTTTTTGTCCGGATGCGTCTTGCCGACCTCCTTGGCCACGCGGTTGACGAAGTCCCACACGTAGTTGGAGAGCTTGCCGCGGTAACCCAGCTCCGGCGAATCCTTGCCGGCGCACAGATCGCACTGACACATGGCGGTGTAGCCGTCTGGCGGCATGATGGAGACCACGTCCATGTCAAAATGATCCAGCTGCACCTGGGCGAAGCGAACCGTCTCGCGAAACAGCTCCTCGTTGGAGTAACAGAGCTGGTTGTTCTTGATGTTCGGGTGATTTTGGCGCTTGCCGCCGTAAAGCGCGAACCAGTCCGGGTGATTGGTTAGGGTGCGCTCGTTGTCGGTCATGCGCGCCATCCCGTGCGCGGCTTGGCGACCGTAAGGCTGGCGCACGCCCAGCCGGAATCCCCACATCATGGCGTCATGTCCGTAGACCGCCGTGCGAAAATTCAGGATGCGCATCGGAAAATCCGGCCGCACCGTTTTATCGACCTGCGGCAGGGGAATCGACGCCATTTTCGGCAAAATTTCGCCAATTTCGCCCGGCATGTACCAGCGCACGCCCAAATCGCGAAAAAACCCGCAAACCGCGTTGAACGACCCGCGCTCATCGTAGGTCCAGACATGCACGTGGCCCTCCTTGCTCACAGCTTGTTCGTTAGGCGTTCCGAACAGTGAATTGGGCCCGGAGTAGTGCTTGTGAAGCTGGCTATGGGTGTAGCCCCACTGCGCGCCGGTAATTTTGTCCCACGCCGCCTGCATCTTGCCGGTGACCAGGTCGTTGTTGCTGCGCGGCCAGGGCTCGATGGGCGTGAACTGCGTGTCGTCGCCGATGAGGGCGAGCCAGTTTTCGCCGGAAACGATCCGGTAAGCGCCGTGCTCCAGACCCGCGGCGGTGATGCCGAGTTTTTCGGTGTGCGGACTCTGGCCGACGTAGATTTTGACGGGAAACTCGGCGCTCGGGCTATCGTTGATGCTAAGCCTGGCGCCGGAGATTTTTTCCACGTAGGTCTGCAACTCCACCGCAGCGAGATGTGTTCCCCGCGGTGGATCCTTGGTGATGAGTATCTCACCGCGCGGTTCGCCATTTTCGACCAAAAACGGAGCCGCTGGGGCGCCGGCCGCGAAAACCAGCCAAACGCCGGTTAAAAGGGTGGGGGATGAAGGCATCGTCATGTCGCCAGGACCAATCATCTCCGTCCGCAGTTCTTTCAAGTGAAGGGAAGATGGGCGGACGGGCGTGACGGACAGGCGGAGGTGTTAGCTTGCCAAAAGCCCTCCTCTCCGCCTAACCTTAAGCCCCGTGAGCAAGCAAACCAAAGCGATCATCTATCGCATCGCCAACCCCATCTACGACGTCGTTTTCAAGTGCCTGCTGGAAAATCTGCACGTCGCCAAAGACTTCCTCAGCGCCGTCCTCGGCCGGCGAGTTGTCAACCTCCGCCTCATCAAGCAAGAACACTTCGACAAGGGCGTCACCGACGGCAAAGCGCGCTATTTTCGGCTCGATTTCTGCGCCGTCATCCTCACCAAGAGCGGTCAGTACCTCCAGGTCATCATCGAGCTGCAAAAGACCCGGATTTTGGCCGACATCATCCGCTTCCGCCATTACCTGGCCACTCAATACGCCGTTACCGAAGAAATTTTGACCGAAACCGGCCCCCGTCACGAACCGTTGCCGATCATCTCGATTTACCTGCTCGGCTTCACCCTTGACGAAAAACTGCCCATGGCTGTCCACGTCCGGCGCGACTACGTCAACGCGGTAAGTCGGCGCAAGATCTCCAAGCCGCCCAAGCCGGATTTCATCGAAAAACTCACCCACGACGCCTACTTCATTCAAATCCCCAAAATCAGTGGCGTGGGTGATTCGGAGTTGGAGCAGATGCTCTCGGTTTTCGACCAAAATTTGCGGGTTAAGGGCAATCCGCACAAACTTGACTTTCCGGCCAAGGGCAAGAAATTGAGCGAATCGCTGGAGCGCATGTTGCGCCTGCTAACCAAACTTCAAGCCGACAAAGAGATGCAAAAAATCATGGAATACGAGGACATGGTCGCCCTAGAGCAAGAGCGCTTGAAGGCGGAGTGGACGCGGGATTTGGAGCAGAAGTTGGAGCAAGCGCAAAGGGCTGAAGAGGCAGCGCTAGAGGCCAAGGAGGATGAGCGCAAAGCTAAGGAAAAAGCGCAGAAGGAGGTCGAACGCTTGCGCAAGAAGCTGAAGGGAGATTAGGCGCTTGGGTCACGTCGGCCGCGCGATCGCGGCTCGAACATGCCGGGTCGTTGTTGCTGCGCGGCCAGGGCTCAATGGGCGTGAACTCCGTGTCGTCGCCAATCAGCGCCAGCCAATTTTCACCGGAAACGATGCGGTAGGCGCCGTGCTCCAGCCCCGCGGCGGTGATGCCGAGTTTTTCGGTGTGCGGACTCTGGCCGACGTAGATTTTGACGGGAAACTCGGCGTTCGGGCTATCGTTGATGCTAAGCCTGGCGCCTGAGATTTTTTCCACGTAGGTCTGCAACTCCACCGCCGCGGGATAGGTGCCGCGCGGTGAATACCCGGCGATGAGGGGCCCTGCGGACCGGCCCTGGCGGACAGGCGAAGGTGTTAGCTTGCCAAAAGCCGTCATCCTCACCAAGAGCGGCCAGTACCTCCAGGTCATCTTAGCAGTGGTGGTCAGGCCAATACGCCTGCCGGCGACGGCAAAATGAGCCCTAACAAGCCCACCAACGCGGGTAGCGACGCTTTCACCTACGATCCCAAAAATCCCGTCCCCACGCTCTATTCCGCCGCCGCGTTCACCGTGCCCGCGGACCAGAAACCGCATGCCGGCCGCGAGGACATCCTGGTTTACCAAACCGAACCGCTGACCGAGCGGCTGGAGGTGACCGGCAACGCGGTGGTGGAACTTTTTGCCGCGACCTCCGCCGCGGACACGGATTTTTTCGCCCGATTGATCGACGTGCATCCGGACGGGCGCGCGATCGACGTGGCGCTGGGGATGGTTCGCGCCCGCTATCGCAACGGCCAGGAAAAGGACGCACCGATCGTCCCTGGCGAGGTTACGCGTTATGAAATCCGGCTCACGCCAACCTCGATCGCCTTCCTCCCCGGTCACCGGATTCGGCTGGACGTCACCAGCAGCGATTTTCCCAACTACGACCGCAATCACGGGACGCTGGCCAATCCCAGCCTGGATGCGGAGCTGGTGATAGCGGAGAACGCGGTGCATCACGGCGCCATCCATGCCAGCGCGATTCGGCTGCCGGTTATTGAGGAATGAAGCCGGTCGCCGCCGTGCAGTGTCCGGCGAATACCTTTTCAAAAATGACCATGAAATTAACCGCCCACGTCTTCACGAAATGCCTCATTCTGCCGGCGGTGGTGGCAGTGCTTGCGCCGCCCTCAGCAATCGCCGCCGAACTTCACATCGGCGCCGCCACCGTCGATATCACGCCGGAGCAACCCGTCGCCCTCAGCGGGCAACGCCGGGTTCGCATTTCCAAGCAACCGGCGACGCCCGTTCAGGCTTCCTTGCTCGCGATCGAAGCGCGTGAGGACGGCCGCGTGGTTGATCAGGCCATCTTCGTTTCCTGCGATCTGGTGGCCATCCGCGGCAACGTCCGCACCAAAACCAGCGCAAAAATCGCGGACCTGCTGGACGACTTTGATTCGCGCAAAATCTGCGTCAGCGCCACCCACACGCACACCGCTCCGGTCATGCTGGATGGGCGCTACGCCTTGCCGAAAACCGGGATCATGCAACCGGCGGAATTCGTCGAATGGATGACGGACAAGATCGCCAACGCTGCGGCTGAAGCCTGGAAAAATCGCCGCCCGGGTAAGGTCGCCTGGGGACAAAGTCAGGCCGTGGTGGCGCACAATCGGCGTCCGTTTTATGCCGGCGGCACAGCTAGAATGTATGGCCCTACCAATACGCCTAATTTCCGCGGCATGGAGGGTTACGAAGATCACAGCGTGGGCGTTTTGTTCTTTTGGGACGCCTCAGACCAGCTCATCGCCACCGTGGTTAACCTGCCTTGCCCATCGCAGGAAGTGGAGGGTGGTTCCGAGCTAAACGCGGATTTTTGGCATCCTGTCAGGGTCCGGTTGCGCCAAGCTCATGGCGAAAATTTGCACGTTCTAGCTTGGTGCGGCGCGAGTGGCGACGTGGTCTCCAGGCCCGCGATCGACAAGCGCGCCGACGCCCGCATGCGCCGGCTGCGCGGCGATTTGTCGCGGCTGGATGAGGTCGCCCGGCGCATCTTGACGGCCTGGGAGGACGCTTATGCCGGAGCGCGGAACGATGTTCGCGAAGACGTCGCCTTCAGCCACCGGGTGCGCGAGATCGACCTGCCCAAACGCCTGGTGACCGACGCAGAATACGACGCCGCCAAGCGCGAGGCGGACAAGTTTCGGGATGATTCCGCCCAACAGTGGAATTTTCTCTGGAACAACAGCGTGGTGACTCGTTACGAAGCGCAGCAAGCCGGCACGGAATCGCCCTACCGCATGAAGCTGCACGCTCTGCGCCTGGGCGACGTAGCCATCGCCAGCAACGACTTTGAGCTCTACACCGATTTCGGCATTCAGATGAAGGCGCGAAGTCCGGCGGTGCAGACCTTCGTGATTCAGCTCGCCGGGCCGGGTACGTATTTGCCCAGCGAGCGCGCGGCATCACACGGAGGTTACGGCGCGGTCATCCAAAGCAGCGTAGTCGGCCCCAAAGGCGGGCAAGTGTTAGTGGATGAGACGGTGGCGGATTGGAACGCGCTTTGGGCCAAGTAGGCGGCGCGAAATTGGTTTTAGCCGCGATTTTCGCCACCTCTGTTACTCCTTCGCAAACGCCTGCCACAGCGTTTCCAGGGTGGGCTTGTCAGGCTTGCCACCGTGAACGACGTAGCGGTAGCGCGAAACGTAGGGGTTCCCGGGTTCGATGCGAAATTCGCCCGTAACCATCGGCGCGAAGCAAAAATACGGCTTCTTTGGGTGGAGACGAACGTGCTGCGGATAACGAAAATTGCTGGGATGGCAGAAAACCGCAACGGCGCTGGTTTTGCCGTCGATTTTGCCGAACATGCTCACCCAGTTCGGCCGGGAATGGTTGCCGTTTTCCCGCGTTTTACCTTCGTTGGTGAGAAAGCCGGCGTCTTCGCCGAACCATTGGTCGTGACCGCGAATCGCCATTGCGCCGTAGTGATATTGCTTGATGACGAGGGGCGATTTTCCGGCGCAGCTTTGCTCGCTGGTTAGGTCGAAGACGAACTTGTCGCCGGCGGTGTCATGCACGCGGACGGTCCAGATTTCGTGCAAAACGGGCTTGGGATTTTTGGCGTCGTTAGTGTCCTCGTAGAGCATACGCACTTTGAATTCGCCGTCTTCCACCGAAAGCACAGCATCGTGGGAAACGCGGCCGATTCCGAGTTTTTGGTCCCAAAATTCCACTTTGCGCCCCTCGAACTCGCATTTCGTCCAGGCGAAGAAAAGGGCGTGTTGGTGAGGGTGATCGGCAGCGAAATCCCCGGTCACCACGCGGCCGGCGGGATCGTAAACCGGATGGATGTAGCCGCTGCGGCGATAGCGCGGGTCCATGCCCTCAGGCGCTTCCCGCACGGTCTTGTTGTAGCGCAAAACCGGTTTTTCGCCGGCTCTTACGAGGATGGCGTCATCGGTTTCCACGCATTTCACTTGGGCGGTCGCGGAACCGGCGAAAAGGAGCGCGAAAAGACAGGCGAGAGCTTTCATGCGGCCAGCGTAGCGACGATCAGCCCCCTGGCAAGTATCCGTGACGCTCCATGACGGCGGTGAACTGCTCCTTGGCTCGATCGGCGACCGGCTCGCCGTGACCGACGACGATTTGCCGGAAATCCCACGCCGCCACTTGCGCCACCGATCGCACGAACGCCTCCCGGTCCCAGACGAACCCACGAAACATCCGGCTCATGCCTGGATACCGGCTCAAACCCGAAACGCCGCGCATGAACAGCAGCGTCCAAGCGCCCGAATCCGGCGACAGGTTGAAGAGCAGGTCAGCGACGATGAGCGTGCCGGATACGCGATGAAAAATGGCGTGCTCGCGGATCGACGGCACGCCCTCCAGTTCCACAACCTCCAACTCGCCCTCCCACTCCTCCGGAGCCGGCAAAATGGGGACGGCGATCGCGGAAAAACCGGGCGGGGCCAGGTAAGGCACGCCGGGAAAGGCGCGAAGCCCGTCCCTGGCGTGGGTGTCGTGAAAATTCGTCGCGTCCAACAGCCAAGCGGGTTAGCCCAACTCGCGAATGGCCTCCACGTCTTGCGCGGAAAACGGCGCGCTGGAGTGAACGAGCAGTTTTCCGCTGCCAAGCCGCACGATGGTCACGTTGCGGCCCAAGCGGCAGCCCATCAGACTCATGGGATGGCGCTGCAGCCAAATTTCTTCGCCGATTTGCTGGAGCCGGGACATGTCGGGCTAGTTTTGCCGCGAACCGCTCACGCTTTCAACAGCATCATCCACTCGCGCTCCTCGCGCCCCTCGTAAGTGGCGGTGGGGCTCCAGGAATCGACGATTTGGAAGCTGGGGCCGAAGCGGCTCTCCAGCTCGTCCACGGTGCAACCAAAAGGCGGACGTCCGTCTTCGCGGCAATGCTCCTCATCGTAGGGATCCAGGTAAAACACGCCCAAAAGTTGGCCGCTAGGCTTGAGCACTCGGCGGACCGCCTGCACGTAACCGCCGCGCATTTCGGGATCGATCGCGCAAAAGCAGGTGTGCTCCCAAATCCAGTCGAACGCGCCCACGTATTCGGCCGGCAAGCGGAAGAAATCGCCTTCCACGTAGGTTTCGTTGGGCAGTTGCGAGAGTTCGCGCGCGCCGCGGATGGCTGAAGGCGCGACGTCCAGCCCCACCACCTCAGCGGCGGGCGAGGCAGAGGCAATCGCGCGAACGTCGTGGCCCAAACCGCAGCCAGGCACGAGAATTTGGCCGGTCAGCGGCGCTTTGGCCAAAAACTGAAGCAAACCGGGAGAGGGCTCGCCTTTGTCCCAGGGCGTGTGGTCGTCCAGGTAGTGCTGTTCCCAATCGGTCATGGGGTCACTTTTGGCGGGGAACCGGCGGACGGCAAAGGCAAACATACGCATCCTCAACGCGCGGCCAAAACAGCCACGATGGCGGAAAACATGGCGTCGCCCAGGCAATGCCCCGCAACCGGCAACGCCAGCCCGCCCAACCGAAAACGCAACCACCGCCAAAACCAGGCCACCAGCGTCAGCAAAACGACCCCGCCGGCAACGAATGGCGGCGAGAGAAATGGCGCAAGGATCAACGCGTGAAACGCGCCGAACAACGCATCTTCGATCGTGAATTGCGCACCGGGCCGGGCAAACAATTGACGCCAAAACACCTCCTCAAAAACCGGGTTCACCAGGCAAAAATACAGCGCGAACCCCAACCTGCGGCCACTTTCCAGACCCGTCCCGGCCAACAGCGCGTCCAGGCGTTCGCCGGAAAAACCTCGCGCCGCGCCAATTTGCACGAGCAGCCAAAACCCGGCTCCCACCGCGGCCAGGTGGGCCAAAAACCAGCCGGTGTGGAAACCCCGGCCAATCGCGCGGAACGTCCACCGGTCTCGGAAGCGGATCAGCGGGATTAGCAACAACGCGTGGTAGATCAGCAACGCCGCCCAGGCATCGCGGCACAACAGCACGCCCACGCCGAAGGCCAAAAACGGGAGCGCCAACCAAAATCGCGAGGGCGGAGTCTGTGGATTCATGGTTCGTTGGACGGGCTAATTCAAGGGACCAAAAGGACCCAGGGGACCCAAGCGACGCCGGTCCGAAATGGCGTCCTTTTCAGTCCTTTTCAGTCCTTTTGTCCATTTGGTCCCTCTCTTGCGCCAGCCCGTCGCTGGCGTGCTTGAGTTGCTCGTAGTAATTGCGCGTAATGCGGCGAAACGCGTAGTTGGCGCACAACACGAACAGGGCCAGGACCACCAAGATGAATATCGCCCCCGGCTCGAGCAAGCCACCGGCCTTCCAGAGCAACAACGCGGTGGCGATGAGGATGAGCGGCGCGTTGCAAACCACCGCGCGGATGACTCGCATGCGCATCCGGATGTAGTCGAAAAATTGGAAGCTTTCCGCGCTGCTGGCCAAAACCTGGCTGCGAATGACGCTGAGCTCCTCGTCGCTTTCGAAGTATTTGCGGCGAATCCTCCGGTCGGTTGGTTTTGTCAGCAAATCCCAGATGCGGTCGGTCACAATGCCGACGATGTAACAGTACAACGCCAGGATGAGCGTCCCTGACAGGCTGAAATTCGGCAGGGCGCCGAAAATCGACCCCGGCTGGACAAAAAACGCCAATCCCAGTGCCAACCAGGTCAAGGTGAGCAGGCCGGAGATGAGAAGTTCGGCGATGAGGATGGGCTCTTTCATGATCCGGCAGGTGGCGCACCCAGAAAACCGCGGTTGAGCCGCTTATCTCCGCCGCAATTTAGCCAACAGGCGCAGGATCTCGATGTAAAGCCAGATCAGCGTCACGAGAACGGCAAATCCGCCGAACCATTCCATGTACTTGGGCGCGCCGCGCAGAGCGCCTTCCTCGATCAATTCGTAGTCGATGATCAAGTTGAGCGCGGCAATGACCACGACGAAAACGCTGAACCCGATGCCAAAGGCGCCGCTATCGTGGATGTAGGGGACGTGCACGCCAAAAAGCCGCAAAACGATGCTAACCAGATAGATGAGAAAAATCGCTCCCGTCGCTGAAAGCACCACCGCCTTGAACTTGGCCGTTGGCACGATGATTCGAAACACGTAGAGCGCCAGCATCAGCAGCGCGGTGCCAAAAGTGAGGGTAATGGCCTGGACGACAATGCCGTCGTAAGCCGAATTGTAGAGCGCGGAAAGGACGCCGAGAAACAGACCTTTCACGATCGCGTAGAGCGGCGCGGTAACCGGGCTCCACTCCTTCTTCACCATGGTGACAATCGCGATCGCCAGCCCACCAAGCATGCCTCCCCAAAAAATGGGCATCGTTGCGGCTCTTTGGGCTTCGGTAGCGGCATCGCCAACCATGCGCCAGGTGTAGCTGGCGGCAATGAAGGCTAGGGCCAGCAGAACGGCGGTTTTGAACATCGCGCCGCCGAGTGTCATCGCACCACCGCGGACATTTGGCAGGCCATCGTAGGTTTCCGGCTTGAGAACGGGGCTTCCTCCAGTCATGATCGCGTTAGGTAGACGGATCTGCGCCGATTTTCAAGCGCAATGTGAGCCGGCCATCTTCACCCGGCGGTTTCACACCGTTTCCAGCCCATCCATCGGCGCGGTCCCGGTGGCGAAGCCGTCCGTCTCCATTCCCAGGCGTTGCAGCATGGATACGAAGAGGTTGGGCAGCGGGTAGTTGTTTTCGCGGTCGAAAGCCAGGTGCTGGCCATGCTTGAATCCGCCGCCGGCCAAAAGGATGGGCATGTTTTTGGTGTCGTGGCTGCTGGCGTTGCCCAGGTTGGAGCCAAACAAAACCATGGTCGAGTCCAGCAGCGAATCGCCTGCCTCTTCCGCGCTTTGGCGCAGTTTTTTGAGAAAACCGCCAAATTCCCGAACCACCGCGGATTCGACGATGGTGAGTTGCTGGATTTTGGCGGGGTCTTTGCCGTGATGGGAGAGGTTGTGGTAGTCAGTATCCACACCGGGAATGACGGGCACGGCGTTCATGCCGGTAAAATTGTAGGTCAAAAACCGGGTGGAATCGGTTTCCAGCGCCAGGTGCATAACGTCGTACATCAGCCGCATTCGCTCGACGATTTTTTTGCTGTCGGTTTCGTCCACCGGCGGTTTGGCGTCCACCTGGGGCTTGGGCTTGTGCTCCCACTCCTCGGCCTTGGTCAGGCGGCGTTCGGCCTCGCGCACGGCTTCCAGGTACTGGTCCAGCTTCTCCTTGTCGCGTCCGCTCAACCGGCGCTCCATGGCCTTAGATTTGTCCATCACCGCGTCCAAAATGCTCTGCCCATCGCGGAGACGTTGCAGTTGGCGGGCCTGCTCCTCCGGTTTGCCGGCCAGGAAGAGTTTTTTGAACACGAACGAGGGCCGGGTGATGGTGGGAATCTCCACGCCGGAGCGCGACCACGAGAGACCGGGACCGATGCTGCTCAGCGAAAGCGAGGCGAAGCGCGTTTCACTGCCAAATTGCGCCGCGGCCAGTTGATCGAGCGAGATGGTGTTGCGGAAACCGGCGCTGTTGGGGTGAGGGGCGCAGGTTAGGTAGGATTTGTAGGATGAATGGCCGCCGCCAACTTCAGGATGGGAGGCGCCGGAGATGACCGTGAATTGGTCGCGGAATTCGGCGATGAGCTTCAGGTATTCCGGCAACTCGTAGCCGCGGCCCGCCGTTTTGGGGATGATGTTAGGAGCGTGCAGACCAAGCCCCACGTTGATCGCGACAAGCCGCCGGCGGGGCGATGAATTCGATGCTGCCGCGGCCGTGGAACGGACGGATTCCAAAAACGGCAGCCCAAGCGCAACACCGGCGCCGCGGAGGAATTTTCTGCGATGAATGGACGTCATGATTGATTGCGTGGCCGTAGCATGTGGCGGGAGTGCGAAAATCGCGACCAAAAATTTTGCCAGCGCGCGAAAGGCGAGTCCCAAGCCTCCCGGGGGCCATTTCGCGCGTCAACTTGCGCCCGGCGCCATCATCGCCTTACCTGACTGCCATGAAACCACGCCTGCTAACCTCACTTTTCGTCCTCAACGTCGCATCGGCCGTTTTCGCCGAACCCATCAACATCGGCAACCGGCTGGAATTGTTCCTGGACGATCGCCTCATCGCGGAAACGCAGGGCTTGAGCCGGACGCAGCTTCGCCCCGAGCCCAAGGAGGTGGTTCTCACCTGCGATGCGCCGTGGGAGGGCAACACCTCCGGCTATTTTGGCGTGTTTCAGGACGGAGAGATTTACCGGCTCTACTACCGCGGCTGGAGGCACGATCCCAAGACGAAAAAGGAGATCCAGCCCGAGGTCACCTGTTACGCACAGAGCCGCAACGGCACGCAGTTTACCAAGCCGGAGTTGGGGGTGGTGGAATGGAAGGGCTCCAAGGCCAACAACATCGTCTGGAGCGGAAAAGGCTCGCACAACTTTACCGCGTTTCGCGATCCCAACGGCGGATTTCGCGCTTTGGCCAGCAGCGGCTTCAAAAGGGGCTTGCAAGCTTACGAATCGGCCGACGGCACAACCTGGAAACTCACCCAAAAAGAGCCGGTCATCACCAACGGCGCGTTTGACTCGCAAAATCTCGCCTTTTGGGACGCCCATCGCGGCGAATACCGCGCTTACTGGCGCATTTTCACCAACGGCGTGCGTGCCATCCGCACCGCGACGTCCAGCGACTTCCTGACCTGGGAAAATGAGACGGATCTCACCTACCCGGAGGGCACGCCTAACGAGCATCTTTACACCAACGCCGTGCAGCCGTATTTTCGCGCGCCACACCTCTTCATCGCCTTCCCCACGCGCTATTTGCCCAAGCAAGGCCAACGCGTGGAACCAGTGCTCATGTCCAGCCGCGACGGCGTCCATTTTCATCGCTGGCCGGACGCAGTGGTGCCCGAAGACGCGCCAAAAGACCGGGCGGGAAACCGCAGCAATTACATGGCCTGGGGCATGGTCCAGCTTCCTGGCCGGCCCCAGGAAATCTCCGTCTACGCCACCGAGAGCTACTACGGCGATTACCCCGGCCGCCTGCGCCGTTTTGTCTTCCGCACCGACGGCTTCGTGGCGCTGCGAGGCACGGGACAAGCGACGACCAAGCCGCTGCGCGTCGGTGGCGGGCGATTGCTGATGAACTACGTGGTTAGGCCCGGCGGAAGCCTGCGCGCCGAATTGTTGGACGAAAGCGGCAAAGTAACCGCAAAATCCGCGCCGTTGAGCGGCGAAGCCATCGATGGCGAGGTGGCCTGGGAAACACCGCCGAACCTAACCGGCGTCATTCGGTTGCGCTGGGTTGCCAACGACGCCGATGTATTCTCCTTCCGCTTCGCGAAGTAGAGCCGGGGCGTTTGGCCAAAATCGCGGCATGGCGTTTTCCGTTGGTTTCTTGCGCAGCCGCTTGCAGGCTCTAAAATCCACCCATGAACCCCGAACCGCCCGAACTCCTCCATCCTCGGCCCGGCGCATCGCTTTCGCGCCGCAACCTCCTGCGGGGCGCCGCCGCCGGCGCCGCCGCGATTGGCGCAACAAGCGCGTTAGCCCAAAATAACCCGGAACCCGAGCCTGATGACCGGCGCGCCTCGCCCAAGCGCTACGGCCGCATGAAAAAGTCGATCAACCAGTGGGCGTTCCCCTATCCCGGTCGCATGAATCTGCGCGAATGCCTGCAATTGGCCAAAGACGCCGGGTTTGACGGGATCGAGCTAAACTACGACCTGGAAAACGATCTCTCGCCCAAAGCAACCGCCGCCGATTACGCGAAAATTCGCCAAATGGCCGACGACATCGGAATCGCCATCAGCGGGCTCTGTTCGTTCCTTTTTTGGCCCTACCCGCTTTCCAGCAACGATCCTGACAAATGCGCCAAAGGCCTGGAATTAGCCGGTTTGATGACCGAAGCCGCCCACGGCCTCGGCGTCGAAAACCTCCTCGTCGTCCCCGGCGCGGTGTGCATTCCCTGGCGCGACGACCACGAGCCCGTGGCCAACGACGTTTGCGATCGACGCGCCAAAGCCGCCATCGCGCAGCTCCTGCCTCAAGCCGAAAAATTGGGCGTGTCGCTGAACATCGAGAACATTTTCTTCAACGGCTACCTCATGACGCCAATGGAGATGAACGCCTTCGCCGATCACTTCGACAGCGAGCGCGTCAGGGTCCACTTCGACACCGGTAACATCATGGAATACCAGTACCCGGAGCATTGGGCGAGGATGCTGGGTAGCCGCACGAAAAACATCCACCTCAAGGAGTACACCAAAAAGGGCACGGATCACTCGCTGGAGTGTTTTCGCCCCTTGCTGGATGGAACGACGAACTGGCCGGAGGTCATCGCGCAACTCGATGCGGTGGGCTACGAAGGCTACCTGACGTTCGAGTATTTTCACCCCTACGCGCACTACCCGGAGGCGCTCATCCACCAGACCTCGGATTCGTTGGATCGGTTGTTAGGGCGGATTTGACGGTGAATGGAAGCCTACCTCACCGCGGCGTGAATTCCGGCTTCGTGCAGGGCGGCGATGACGTCCGCCGGGCTGGTCTCACCTTTCAAAATCACGTCCTTGGCCCGTCGCTCCAAACCCTCGATTTCTTTCACGCCATCGACGGATTTCAGCACGTCTTCGACCTCGTCAACGCACTTGCCGCAGTAAAGTGGGAGTCTGGAGACGGTCAGCATCTCTTTTTTCTCGGTGGAGTATTTTTTGGTGTCGGCATAGGCAGAAATGCTGGGAGTGCCGTAAAAACCGCGCTGCATCACGTAGGCCATCGCGGTTTTCACCAGTTCGCCGGTGGCGCCTTCGATGGTGACGTCCCGGCGTCCGGCAGTGACGGTAACGTTGGTGAGGCTTCCGCTCGCCGATTCAACCGCGCTTTTGCAACCGTTGCAAACCAAGTGCACGTCAGAGAGAACGAGCTTGGTTTCTCCTTCCGGAATGGGCTCTTTTTTGGGCGTTTCTTCGGCGTCTCCCGGCGCGGGGGAGCCTTCTTTTTCTTTTTGCCAATCGGCGATGAATTTCTTGTCCCCCTCCGAGAGCATTTTGATGGGAACTTTGAGCGAAGTGCCGTTGGTGCGGGTGATGAGGATGTTTTCCCCGTCCACCTTGGTGAGCTTGCCTTCCAGCGTCTTGCCGGTTGAGGCTTGAGTCCAGGTTCGGGCGGACGACCAGGTCAAAGTGAGCGCAAGGACGAGAAAGGTGGAAAGGGCGAGTTTTTTCACGGTAATCGGGGTTGAAGGGTCAATCTTTGACGATCTTACCTGTTCCACGGTCCCGCTGAGAGAAAAATTCCTACTTTTTGCTCAATTGGCTGCCTCGATCCTGGGCGTGGTATTCCCAAAGCACGAGTTTTTGGGCGGGTTCGGTGCCTTTGGCCGTTGTCGTCTCTTTCACGTAGACCATCTGCATGGCAACCACGCGGTCGGCGCCGGAGTGGCGGCGATTCCATTGCCTGACGACCCAGGGGACGTAGAGTTTGCGATGCCCGGCGTGTTTTTTGCGGCGCAGATTCATGAGATACTTGCGCCAACGCTGGTTTTTGTAGGTAGCGCTGACCCGGGCCGGTTTGTGCCACGTGACCGGTTTCCCCGTGCGGAGGTCAATGACGTCGCCGTTCATTTTTCGGCCGGTAAAGACATACCAACCGTCGTCGCGCATCGGTTTTGGCGAGAACATCGACCAGTACTGCCGCAACCCGGTCAATTCGCCGATCCAGTTGACGCTGCGGGGAAAAATTTTCACGTAGCGGTCGAAATCCGCGGCCCGTACGTTCCAGGCCAACGCGTAGAGAAAAAGAACCGCGGCGGCGGCGGAGTGGAGGATGACGCGAAACCGCTTCCAACCGTCCATCCGGGGGCGCGAAGGGCGTTTTGGCCGTTTGGGCTGTTCCGGGCGAAAACCGAGCTTCAAAACGGCGGCGGATCGGCGAATCCAGGTTTTTTGCCGCTTTGTGGCGTCAATTTTGGCCAAAACTCGCCGAATTTTGCGAATTCCCGCCGGCGCCAGCCGATCCCAGAACAAGCCCGGGAGAAAAAGCAGCCAAATCGCCGATGACGTCCACTGAAACAGGCCCAATTCCATCGTCAGATTGATCCCAAAGAGGTGGAAGAAGATAAACGCGGCAATGGTCGCCATGCGGAACCAGGCCGTGCGCCAGGGGACAAAAGCCAGCAGCGGTCCGAGCGCCTCCAACCACCAGGTCGCGTAGCTGAGCAAACGGTGCAGCCACTCGTGACGCAGCATCCAGGTACCGAGCGGCGTGGTGAATTGATCTACGTTCAGCGCGTAGTAGACGCCGAGCCCGTCCCGCCACCAGATGGGGTCGCTCTTGAGGCCGGCGGTGAACCAATACATGAACGCGACCTGAAACAAAATGGCGGCCGAGGCGACGGAAACGACCAAGTTTGGCGAAGAAGGGCAAACGCCAACGGGAAGGCCCTCCCGCCGCAGGTCGAGAGCCCAACGTCTCCCCAATGGCAGGAACAGCGCCCAAAAATGCATGACCCGAAGCAGAGCGTCGCCGCCTTGAAGAATGAAGGGATTGCGGTTTTGCAGCGAGCAGAGCAACACGAACGAGACGATGGCCGCGGTTTTGGTGCGATAGCCAACCGTCATGCAGCCCACGGCCACAGCGGCCACTAAAAACAGCAAAACCTGGAAAAACGCGCCCCCGCTCATCAGGTGAAAGCTGTAGAGCCAGTCGCTGCGCTGAAATTCGCCCGTCAAGCTGGCCCGCGGGAGAACGCCGGCATCCGTGTAAAACGCGCCGAGGTCCCCGGCGCGGACAAAAAGGTCACACAACAGGATGAGTCCGAGGCAAATCCGGAAAAGAGCGAGGGAACGCAGATCCACCCCGAGCGTGCGGCTTACCCAGGGCGCGGGAGGCTGGGAAAAAGTGGACCCGCTGGGAAATCGAAAGAAAAGTCGGAGAGCATTTAGCATGAGCACGGGGAATCTCGCCGGATTTTGCTAATTTTTCAAAAATATTATGATTTCCTTACTATTTGCGCTAGAATTGTCACCACTGAAAGACACCGTTTCGCTTTTTCGTGACAGATAGGCGAAACGTAGGAATCCCGCGAATCCTCGCGGATTTTACCTTCAGAAGCACACACCCTACTTCCATGAATGCCCTGCCCAATCGCCGTAGTTTTTTGCGGAATTCGACGCTCGGAGCTGGTTCGGTCGCGCTGGCCGGCTTGCTAAGCCAGGAGAGCCACGCAGCCTACAATTCGCCGTTTGCCCCCAAGCGGCCCCATCTGGCACCCAAGGCGAAACGCGTGATTTTTCTGTGCATGAAGGGCGGGCCGTCGCACATGGACATGTTCGATTACAAGCCCAAGCTTCAGGCCGACGAC
Source organism: Verrucomicrobiales bacterium (assembly GCA_965224535.1). Lineage (GTDB taxonomy): Bacteria > Verrucomicrobiota > Verrucomicrobiia > Verrucomicrobiales > DEV007 > JBCDHN01. Next base: position 200,015 of record CBDCZR010000033.1, on the reverse strand, counting down.
AACAAACCCGCCCGCGAGGACGGCAAAACCCGCTACCGGGGCTCGCTTTGGAATTTCGCCCAACATGGCCAAAGTGGCCTCTGGTTCAGCGAGTTGCTCCCGAATTTGGCGACCCAAGCGGACGAGCTTTGCATGCTGAACGGGATGGTTTCCGACAATCCGGAGCACGCCCAGGCGCTGGATTTGCTCCACACCGGCAGTTTTCAGTTCGTTCGGCCCTCGATGGGCTCGTGGGTGCTTTACGGGTTGGGAGCCGGCAACCAGGATCTGCCCGGGTTCGTGACCATCAATCCACCGAGCGTTTTGGGCGGCGCAAAGTATTACGGCAGCGCTTTTTTGCCCGCAGCCTATCAGGGAACGCCGATCGGCGGCGACAACAAGCCGCTGGCCAACGTAAAGGTGCAAAACCTGGAAAACGAGCGGTTGAGCCGCAGGCAGCAGCGCCAAAAGCTGGATGCGCTCCAGGCGTTGAACCGGCAGCTTCTTGCTTCGCGGGGACCATCGACCGAACTGGAGGGCGTCATCGAATCCTTCGAACTCGCCTTCCGCATGCAAAACGTGCTTCCCGAGGTGATGGACATTTCCGGCGAATCCGAGGCGACCAAGAAGCTTTACGGCATGGATCAGAGCGCCTCGAAAAATTTCGGCCATCAGTGTCTGCTGGCCCGCCGTTTGGCTGAGGCCGACGTGCGCTTCATCCAGTTGACCGACGACGGCTGGGATCACCACGGAGGACTGGCCAGCGGCCTTCCGCGCCGTTGCGCCGCCATCGACAAGCCTATCACCGGCCTGCTGCGCGACTTGAAACAACGCGGATTGCTGGAGGACACCCTCATCGTCTGGGGCGGCGAATTTGGCCGCACACCGGATGACGGCACGCGCGACGGACGCGGCCACAACGCCACCGGTTTCACCATGTGGATGGCCGGCGCCGGCGTGAAGCACGGTTTCCGCTACGGCGCGACTGACGAACACGGCCGCAAAGCGGTGGAAGGCAAGGTCAGCATCCACGATTTGCACGCAACCATGCTGCATTTGCTGGGATTGGACCACGAGCGCCTCACCTACCCGTGGGCCGGCCGGGATTTCCGCCTGACCGACGTTCACGGCCGCGTGGTGCGCGAGATTTTGGCGTAAGTGGCTCTTTTTCGGGCTACCGCACCAGCCACATCACCAACTGCGGGAACGCGATGACCAAAATCAACGCGATGGCCTGAATGACGATGAAGGGGATGACGCCGCGGTAAATTTCCGTGGTTTTCACCTCCGGCGGGCAGACGCCCTTCAGGTAAAAGAGCGAAAATCCGAACGGCGGGGTCAAAAACGACATTTGCAGGTTCATCGCAACCATCACTCCAAACCAGGCCGGGGTGATGGTGAAATCTCCGATCATTTGGCCGACGAAAACCGGCGCCAGCAAGGGCACGACGATGAAGGAGATCTCAAAAAAGTCGATGAAGAAGCCCAGCAGGAAAATGGTGAGGTTGGCGATGATCAGCGCCCCGACAATTCCGCCCGGCAGGTTGGTTAGCACGTGCTCGATCCAGCGGTCGCCGTTGTAGAGCTTGAAAATCAGCACGAACGCCGTGGAGCCGATGAGCAGGAACATGACCATGGACGTTAGCTTTAACGTGGCGTGCATGGTTTGGTGCAGAGCGGTTTTGCTGAAGCGCTTGTTGGCGAAAGCCAGGCCGATCGCGCCAACAGCCCCCAAGGCGCCGGCTTCGGTAGGCGTGGCGATTCCAGCGAAAATCGAGCCCAAAACGATGACGATGAGCACCAACGGCGGCAGGAGAACCAGCAACGTGCGCTTCAACAGCTCGTTGCCGCTCAAATCGCGCTCGGCCTTGGGAATGGCGGGTGCGGCGGCCGGTTTGACCACGGCGACGCCCAGCACGTAGAGGCCGAACATTCCCGCCAGCAGCAGGCCGGGAGTCAGCGCGCCGCGAAACAAATCGCCGACCGACGTGCCTAACTGATCGGCCAAAACGATGAGCACCACGCTGGGCGGGATAATTTGGCCCAACGTGCCGGATGCCGCGATCACGCCGGTCGCCAGCCCGCGGTTGTAGTTGTAACGCAGCATGATGGGCAGCGAAATCATGCCCATGGCGACGACGGAGGCTCCCACCACGCCGGTTGCCGCCGCCAGCAAAGCGCCCACCGCAACGACGGCGAGTCCCACGCCGCCGCGGACGGGACCGAACAATTGGCCCACCGTTCGCAGCAAATCCTCCGCCAGCCGGGATTTTTCCAGCATCGTCCCCATGAAAATGAAAAACGGCACCGCCAGCAAAATCTGGTTGGCCATGACGCCGAACACGCGGCCGGAAATCAGCGTCAATTGCCGGGGCCGAATTTCGTCGATCCCGATGCCGATCAGCGCGAAAACCAGCGCCGTGCCTCCCAGCGAAAACGCAACCGGGTAGCCGCTGAAAATCAGCCCCATGGCGCACAAAAACATGATGGGCGCGATCCAATCCGGGCTCATGAGCCGGTTTCCTCCCCGGTTTCAGGCGGCGGCTCGTCCCCCCGCAGTTTGAGCACGTTTTTGATCACCTCCGAGACGCCCTGAAGCATCAGCAGCACGAAGGCGACCGGCATCACCGTTTTGATGGGATAACGCGGCAACCCGCCGGCGTCCGGGGATTGTTCCAGCTCGCGCCAGGAACTCATGACCTTGGGCCAAACCACCCACAGCATGAAAATGCAAAACGGGATGAGAAAGACCAGGTGACCGATGAGGTTGATCAGCGCCTGCGTGCGCGGACTCATCCGGTCGTAGAGCACGTCAACGCGCACGTGGGAGTTCTGTTGCAGCGTGTAGGCGGCCCCCAGCAGGAAAATGACGGCGAACAGGTACCACTGCGCCTCAATCATCGCGTTGCTGCTCAAATTCACGTGCAAACCCTTGCCGACGTAGCGCAAAACCGCGTTGAGCGCCCCGATCGCCACCACCACCAGGGTCAACCATGCCATGGCTCCGCCGATCTTTTGGCTGATCGCGTCTATCTGGCGGCTAATTTGGCGGAGGACTCCCATCGCATCGGGTCGGGTCGAGTGACGGCGGCGCATTGTTAAGGTAAAAAGCCGGAAAGTAAAAAGCAAAAGGCGTCGAGGCAAAAAGGTGAGCTTGCGCGCCGATTTTTGCTTTTTACCTTCGCACTTTTCACCTCTCACCGTTTTGCTCCCGCTGCGAACGACATTTTGCCTGGCCGCCATGTGGCTTGCGCCGCTTTTTGCCCACGCCGCCACCACCGCTGAAATCAAGGTGCGAAGCACGTCGTTTTACGTCGGCACGCCCTTCAACTTCTACGTTCACGTCAGCGGCGTAAAGAGCGCTCCGCAGCCGGATTTGCTCGAATCCGACGCGCTGGAAATCCGCTACGTCGGCGCTGCGCCCAGTTCCCGCGACGGCGAGGATTCGTTCACGTTCACCTACGAGGCCATGCCCCTGCGTTCCGGCATCGTGACCATTCCCGGCGGATTTGTCAGCATCGGCGACCAGGAGATCCCCTTCTCGCTGGCGGAAATCAAGGTCGCCGAACCCGCGGCGACCGACGAAATGGCCCTGGAGGTGGAGCTGTCTCACCAGGAGTGCTACGTGGGCCAACCCGTCACCCTCACCTTCAACTGGATCACGAATTTATCGCTCAACGGGGTGAAAGCGGTGAATTTGCGCATCCCGGCGCTGACGGACTACGAATTTCGCGTTTTTGAGCCGGCCGAACCGATCGACGCCAAGGCAGACAACGCCATCGGCGTGCCAATTTCCAACCAGCGGGTGATTTCCGAGTTTTTTGAGACGCATCGCAACAACAAGCCCGCCGTTCGCCTCACGTTTCGCAAAATCATCGTGCCGACCCGCGCCGGAGAGCTGCCGTTGCTGATGAAGCCGGCCACCCTGCTGTGCTCTTACACCGAGCCGCGCCAAAACGAGTTCAAGGGCGCGCGTTACCCCAGCTACTTCAACAACGATTTTTTCGACGAAGAGATGGTGGGCGAATACCAGCGGCTCATGGTCCAAGGCCAGCCGGTCACCCTCAAAGTCAACGATTTGCCCGAAGCCGGCCGCCCCGCGAATTTCAGCGGAATCGTCGGCGCGTTTACCGTGAAAACCAGCGCCGCTCCCGTGGTGCTGGAGGTCAACAACCCCGTGAATCTCACCGTGGAAGCCCACGGCTATTCCCATCCCCATCTCCTGGAATTTCCCCCGTTTTCCGCGCTGCCGGCCTTGAGCCACGGATTCGCGGTCGCCGGCGAAAATTCCCGGCCGCGCCTTCAGGACAACGTCGCGAATTTCAGCCAAACCGTTCGTCCCTTGCGAGAATCCGTCACCGCCATCCCCGCGCTGGAATTCAGCTACTTCGACCCCGGGACGGGAAACTACGGCGTGGCCCGCAGCGAGCCCATCCCCATCACCGTCAACCCGGCCAGCTCGGCAAATCTCCTCGACACCCTGTTCAGCGACGGCTCCGCGATGAAAATTCCCGTGGAGCGCCAGCCGGGCGGAATTTTCGCCAACTACATGGGTCCGCGGTTGTTGGTCGACCGCAAACCACGCGCCTGGGTGTCGCACAGCTTCAGTTGGCTGCTGGCGTGGGCGCTTCCGCCGCTCGGGTTTTTGGCCTTGCTCTTCCTCACCCGCAACCACCGGCTGGCGCGGCGAGACCCCAACCTGGCGAGACGCCGGCGCGCCTTCGGCAGGTTCCGCTTCGACCTGTGGCGGCTGGGTTCCGACCCCAAGCCCGATGAACTCAGCCAGGTGCTGAAGCGTTACCTGCAAGAGCGCTTCGACGTCCCCCACTTTGCCAGCGGCGCCGAGGAATTGCGCTCCATCGCAAAAAAAATGGACGTGGATCCGGACGAAACCGACCTGCTGGTGGGTTTGATCGATTCGACCTCGGCCAGCGGCTATTCCAAGCACGAAATCGACCCTCCCCTGGTCGGGCGCCAGGGTTTGCTCCAGCTCGTGCGCAAGTTAGAGCAACAAACCCGCCATGCCGCGGCGATCGCTCTCCTCATCCTGCTGAGCGCGCCCAATCTTTTGGCGCAAGGCAAGGAATCCACCCTGACCGAGGCCGAAGACTACTTCCGCAAGGGCAACGCCGCCGCCCAGGTGGACCCCGCCCAAGCCCGCAAATTCTACGCCCTGGCCGCCGAACGCTTCAATTCGCTGATTCGCGACCACCGCGTGCAAAACGGCGAGCTCTACACCAACCTGGCCAACACCCACTTCCTCAGCGGCGACGTGGGACGCGCCATTTTGAACTATCGCCGCGCCCAACGTTACCTGCCCGGCGATCGCCAGCTTCAGAATGCGCTCGACTACGCCCGCACCCAGCGAGTCGACATTTTTGTCGAAGGATCGGCCTCCATCGCCGCCAAACGGGTCTTTTTCTGGCATTTTCTCCTCAGCCAGCAAACGCGCACCATCATCCTGGCCTGCCTGGCCGGCGGAATTTGGTGCGTCCTGGGTCTCCACCTGCTCATCCCGCTTCGCCGCCGCTGGAACTTCATCGCCGTGCTCGGCGCGGCCATGTTGCTGGTGCTCGCGTCCACCGCGCTGCACGGGGCCCGCAACCCCAGCCGCGAAGGCGTAATCGTGGAACGCGAGGTCATCGCGCGAAAAGGCGACTCCTTCATCTACGATCCCGCCTTCGCCACCGCCCTCCATTCCGGCACCGAGGTGCGCATCCTGGAGCAGCGCCGCGACTGGCTACGCATCAAAACGTCGGACAACAGCCAAGGCTGGATACCGCTCAAAAGCGCAGAACGCATCCTTCCGCGGTGAGGTTGTTGGTGGCGTGGAACCTCAAAATAGAGCAATCCAGTTTCCACTTTCCGAACCTGGTAGGTAACTAGCTCCAGTGGTTACAATTGGCACACCTCCGAGCTTGCCTCGGTGGTTAGCATGTTCGAAAACCAGATTCGATCTGATCGAAATGGATGCCACCTTCGGGTTCATCCCGATGGAGCAATGTCTCTTTCCCAAGATTTGGCCAGGGAACACCGTTCGACCGGGGCAAGCCCGGCCGGGACGACTTCGTTGGGAGGAGTTTCTGGTAGTTGAACCCGGTTCCACTGGGGCAAGCCCAGATGGCGACCTTTAAAAGCAGCGCAAAGTTCCTCATTTTGGCCAGCTTTTCACGATGACGGACCTTCCAATCGACGATTGGCTGCTCCCAGTTGATGATCGGCTGCTCCCAGTCGCCGACTCTGGCGTTCTTTTTGCAACTTTGATCCTCCCAGTTGACGATTCTGGCCTTCTTTTTGCAGATTTGATCCTTCTTGGTGGCGACTCTGGCCTTCTTTTCGCCGATTTGCTGCTGCCCGTCGCCGATCGCGGGGTTGATGTCGGGGCCAGCGGCAACCATGCAGAGCTGAGTGGGAAGCGAAAAACTCCTTTGGAGTGAAAAATAGCTCTACTCTTCCGGATGTTTTATTAAACTTAACTAATCGTTCGCATCAACGCGCTTTCCTTATTCTTTTCACTTCCACCTTTAGCTTACCTTCATTATGGCTCGTAAAACCATCCGCATAGACGTCCCCATCGGCCGGCCGGACGAATTTCTCAAATTGGCTTCCTCCGTGAGCGAAAAAAACAAATCCGAGGGAGACGACAGTCCGTTGTCGGGGTTGAACATGCGGCGTTTTAACACCAACCTGGCCATCGCGGCAGAAAAGCGGGCGCAGGCTAAAAAGTTGGAAGCCGAGGCCCAGGTGCTGCACGCGGAGGCGGCAGAGCTCATTGGGAGTGGGCCCGGTCAGACCTCGCAGACCACCAACACGTTGTACTGGTTTCTCTGCAACATCCGCGACGTGTTGTTAGGAGCAAACCGCGGCAACGAGAGGGCTCTGGAGCTTTGGGGCTTTAGGGTGGTCATCGGCACAGCCAGCGCCCCACGCAAGCCGGCTGAGCTGAATAGCTGACTGCCGAACTATTCGTGCCATCTGGCAATGCACGAAACGGCTTTGCGGTTTTTCTTGCCTTGGGGTAGATAATGGAGCTTGCAGACTCCCTTGATCCCATGAATCCGAATCGGCGCCATTTCCTCCGCGGCCTCGGCGGCTCGCTTTTGGCCCTCCCGGCCCTTGGCGAGACTACCGCGGCTGGTGCGACGCATGTTCCCAAGCGCATGGCGCATTTTTATGTGCCGATCGGAGTGGTCCGGCGCGGATTTTTCCCTGGCGAGGCGGATCACGTCATTCCGAAAGGCAACCTCGGCCGTTTGCGCCGTTCGCTCGGCGAGCAAGATCCCAACTTCAACGTCAAGCCGCTTGAGAACATCACGCCGACGATGCAACCGCTGGAAGGCTTGCGCGATCAGGTTACGCTCATCACCGGGATGGATCGCACCTTTCAGCAGGGCACCGACGTCCACGCCCAATGCGCCTCCTGCTACCTCAGCAGCGCCGAGCCCTACACGGTGAAGGGTTCCGCCTGGCCATTGCAGCGCACGCTCGACCACATTGTGGCTGATCACATTGGTCAAGAGACGCCGTTTCGCACCCTGGAGTTTAGTTGCAACAGCCACCAGGACAACAAGGAGTCGATCTACTTCGACAACATCTCCTGGTACGGGACCGACCATGTTGCGCCTTCGATTCGTGACCCTCGCAAGATGTACCAGCGGCTTTTCCGCACGACCGAGATCGAGCGTTACCGCGACATCACGAGTTTGGTGCTCGAAGACGCGCGAACGATGAAAACGCGGCTTGGTTATGCCGATGGGCAGAAGTTTGAGGAGTATTTTGAGTCGATCCGCTCGATCGAAACGCAGATGGATCGGCTGGAAAAGATGAAGGCGGAGCTGGCGAACGTGAAATTCGATGAGCCGGCCGAGGCGCATCTGCCGCGCGGCGAATACATCCGGCTGATGGGCGATTTGATGGTGGTGGCGCTGCAAACCGGGCTGACGAACGTGACCACATTCATGATCGGCCCTGAGCGCTGGGACACGCCGTTCACTTACGAGAGCTTGTTCGACAAGCCGCGCAGCCATCACGGCATGTCGCACAACCAGACGAAGATGATCGACGACCTGCTGCAGGTGGATCGCTTCCACATGGAGCAGTTTGCTTACCTGGTTGAGAAGATGGCCGCGATTCAGGAACCGGACGGCAGCAGTCTGCTCGACAACACGCTTTTCACCTACGGCTCCGGTCTCGGCGATGGTTCGACCCACCAGTATAATGACCTGCCGATCATCGTCGCCGGCGGCGGCGCGGCGACGAAGCGCGGGTTGCACATCAACCTGCCCGAGGGCACTCCGCTGGCGAATCTCTGGCTAACGCAGGCGCGGATGATGGGCATCGACCTACCGCGTTTCGCCGAGAGTGATGGTGAAGTGAGCGCCTTCAGGGCATGAAGCAACTCCATTAGACTCAAGGTTACCGACTCGTCTCCGGAACTTCGAACACCGCAAACCGCACCGCATCCACCTCTGGCGTGCACGCGGTGACCCAAACCTTCCCATCATACTCGGCCAATCCGGGATATGAATTGCCCAGCGGTGGGGCAATCTGCGTCAGTTGCGCCGTTTCCGGATCGACGAACCACAGTCCCATGTTGCGCCCCGTCGCCACCAGACGGCCATCGCTCAGCACGAGCAATTTCGGCCCCGCAAACGTCGCCACGCCTTCCCAATCCAGTTGTAGTGCTTTCCATTCCCAGTCCTGCCACGCCGGACCACGTCCGACGCCGAGCTTCGCATTCACGACCCCATCTTTGGTTGAAGGTTGGCGTGCGAGGCAAACCGCGAGGTCGGCTTTTGGAAACGCCAGCGCCGCCTCCGTGCCGCCGGATTTCGGGAAAAAGTCGTCTTTGAGCATCCGCCAGCTTCGTCCGTCGCGCGTGCGAAAGAGCGCGCCGGAAGCCTGCGTTCCATGATAAGCCACCGCGTAGCCCATGCCGCCATGCCAAGTGGCATCGAACCGCCAAGTGTTAACGCCGGTTGGGCAGGCGTGGACTCCGCTCCAGGTTTCGCCATCGCGCGATAACCAAGTCACGGACTGGCGCCGGACATCGGGTTCAGCCGCGGATTCCGGTTTTCCCGTGTTTTTGCCCACGTGGTAGATGCACGAATTGAGCATGAGCGAGCCCCCCGGCGTAACCGACAACCTGGGATCGCGAATGTCGCCACCGGCCCATTCGAACAGCGCCGCGGTTTCCCAGTTCGTTCCGTCAGCGCTGCGGATCAATCGCGCGCGCCCCGAATCATCGTTGCCGTGGACAAAGCCCTCGCGAAAGGCGCAAAACCACTGATCCCGGAAACGGATCAGGTCCGGAAACTCGATCCTGCATTCGTCGCGATCTTCGATGCGGGAGACGTCCCAGATGATGGCCGGTTCTGCGCTTAGGATGGCAGGTAGAAGAGCGAGGAGGAAGAATACTTGCTTCATGGCTTGGCAAACAGTTCTGACAGTTTCGTCGCCGTTGCTTCTGAATTCGTCTGCATGTAGGCCTTCGCCGCTGCATTGCCGCGTTCCGGAAACATCCACGTGACCCAGTGCAATCGCCACGGCTTGCCTGCATCGGCGTCAGGCCGTTCGGCGGTCAAAAGCGGGCGCGCGTTGTATTTCACCTCCGCCCATTCCTCGGGGCGAATCAACAGTCCCGCCGAGCCCTTGCCGCTTTCGTAAAAATCGCGGTCGCGGACCGCGTCGCCCATCAAGAGCCACTCTTGGTGTTCCTGCGCGATCTCGTAAAACGGCTTGCCGCCCTTGCCAAAACCCGCCGGATAACTGATGAGATTAACCGTCGTTTTCGTCAGCGGCTTGCCATCGTGCGGTTCGATGCTTAGCTGCTGAAACAGGCCTTCGTGGCCCGGAATCATCACGTATTCCAGCCACGCCGTCGCCGAGGGCGCTTCCCAGGTGAGGCGAACACGCGCGGTCGTGTCGTCGCTAAGTTCTTCGATCTTTGCCAGCTCATAGTCTAACACCATTTCGCCTTCGCGATCTCCGAGGTAGACCTTGATGTAGCTGTTGTAGTACCACAAATGGCCGTGCGGCTTGTTCATCCCCAGCCCGGAACCATTGAGCCCGCGAACCCGTTGCGGCGGACCCTTGTCGAGAATTTTCGAGTCACAGCACACAAGGTATTTCATCTCGTAAGTCCGCAGCCCGTTGCCGATGGTGAAGCCGCTCATGAGGTGCTCGTTCCCACTGTGCTTGCCATAGTGGATCACCTTGCGTTGCAGCGATTTGACTTTCGCGGTAGCGGGCGTGGCGTCGGCAACGGAGAGGTCTTCGGGAATCGGTTCCCACTCGCCGGCGGGCCAATCGACGGGGTGACGTTCGACGCGGAATTCGCGGGGCGAAAGCGGCGCAGTGGCGACTTTTTCAGCTTCACAGGCGGTTAGACGCGATTCGGTTTTTGCGCCTGTCAGGATATCGCGGACCACCAGGCGGAAGTCGCCGGGTTCGAGTCCGTGGGGAATTGAAAAGCGGCCACTCGCAACTCCGGATTCGGCGTGCAAATTGGCAAACGCGCCTGGTACGGCATTTCCTGACAAATCCACCAATTCGGCTCGGAACACGTGGTCGGCGAATGGCTGCTTGGACGAAAGCGCGACCTCGAATTCCAAATCCGTTCCTGCTTGGGCCTGCCCGGCGATTTCCAACTTCAATTGCGGCGGCGCGTAGGGCAGAAGCGCCAACAACTCCGGGCGGCCCGGCTGAATCGGCCAAGAACGCTCGCTGATCTCCCCAAGATACGCGCCACGACGAACATCGTAGGCATGCTTGGTCTCGCCGAAATCCAGTTTCGCCTCAACCGGAGCCCAACGCTGTGGGCCGTGCTGAAAATAGCCGATTTGCTCCTTTTGCGGGTTGTCCTCGCTATCGCGCGGATTCGGCGCGATTTCCCGAATTTGCTCGGCTGGCGCAATCCGGTGGTAATCCGGCACCAACCCAACCAACTGAGCCACGCCGTCCGAATACCGCGTGACGTAGACGCGATCTTCGTTCGCCAGCCAGATTTTCGGTTCCGAAATCCCAGCCTGACCCAACAAAATCGGCAACCAGCGTTTCACCGAGGCGACATCCGGCTTCAGCGCCAGGTAAATCGCCTTCCCATCCGAACCCATCCGGATTGCACTCGATCCTGCGATCGTTTTGAGCCGTTCGGGAATCGAAGCCGCGCCTCCGAGCGTTTTCCACCCTTCACCGCCAGCCGGCAAACACTCGCCCGTCGTCAGCCCTTCCAAGTTTTCCACCGAAGCACGAATCCCCGCAAAATCCGAAGTCGCATCCGCCGCCATCGAATCGGGCGCGAAGCCAAAAATCGCCTCGAAACGGTCAGCCGAGTTTTCCAATGTGCTCGCCAAGCCGCCTCCGCCAATCAGCACGCCGCCGCGCCTAACAAACGCCTCAATCGGCTCGCCCAACTCGCCGCCGTCTACCGCGATGAGCAGCCTAACACCCTCCAAATACTCCGTCCGCAGCTGATTCGCATCGAGAAACTGATACGGAATCGACAGCTCATTCATTGCCCGCGCCCATGGATCGACCGCCTTCAAATTGCCGCCGAACAGAATCCTAACCGAACCAACATCGCGCCGCATTCGCTTCACCTGCTCGGCCACGCCTGCGTTCAGCTCGCGAATTTCCTCGCTCCACCAGCGGGTTTCGTGCGTGCTGCGCAAATCGCCGTCGAGGATGCCGAACATCATCCCCGCCGACTTAAAATAGCCAACGCCGTCCATCCCATCGAAGAGCCAAACCCACGGCACCGTTCGCGAGTAAGGCTCGTGGTCGGCCCAGGGCGCGTAGTGGGTCCAAATCGTGACGATTCCGTCCGGCGAACGGAAGCTGCGGTAGATATCGCGCTCGATGCCGAGCCAGATGTTGAGGTTGTAGAGATGGCGCGGGCTGTAGAGGCCGAGGTAACCACTTTTCCTCATTAGCTCCGGCGAATACGCGCCCGGCCAGACGCCGCAGTAGCCAAATCGCGCGCCCGGATCGGCCGAAGCGAGCACGTTAGCCCCTTTGTCGAGCCAAGGCAAAATCACGCTCTGCGTCGGCTCGTCGGCGAAGGAATAACCGAGCGGCGAGAGCGGCTGCACGCCGGTAGCGAACTCGGTAAGCCAGGTTTTCGATTGCTCCTCGTCGAATCGCTTCTCGTTGTAGCGATTCTTGGGAACGAACACGTTTGTCGGCACTACGCGCAGACCGGTTGCCGCCGCCAGCCGGTTTGAATCCACGTTTCGGCCAATCGGCGCCGTCGCGTTCAAACCCAGTTCGCGCAGCCGATGACCGCGCCAACGTTCGGCGAGATGCGAGTTTTCGTCGCCCCAGGCCAACGTTGTCCACTGGCGGCGATCGGCTTCTGGGTCGGCGTCGAGATGGAGCCGCTTGAACTGTTCGGCGAGAATCGTGCGGCTACCGCGAACGTGGGTCTTCTGCTTCGTCACGCCAGGCGAGATGGATTCCGGACGCTCGTTCGGGCCGGTGAGAATCAGGCGGACCTCGTGGGTGAGTTGGTGCGTTTGCCAGGGTTGAATCGTCAGTTTTCCGGCCCTGGCGGGCGCATTGGCTAAACGAAGCAGGTTGCGGTCCGCATCGTAGATTTCCGCTTCGACCTGCCAATCGGCGTGATCGCGAATCGGCGTCCATTCGAGTGAAATCGGCGCATTCCGAGGAAGCGGGGCAGGCAACACCGCGACTTCGAACGGCTCCGGTTCGCCCAAATCGACCGAAACCGTGTTGATCCCCAATCGCTGGCCATCGGGGTTTCGCCAATCCAGAATCAGGCTGAATTTACCGCGCGATTGCACCGGCAGGCTGATCGGAAGCCGCGTCGCGGTCGCTTCGGTGAGCAATTGCCCCGAGGCCGAGCGAACCTGGATTTGCAGCTCGCCCGACTCCAGCTCACCGGAAATCTGAACCCCTCCCGCCTCCGGTTTTGCCTCAATGTTAGGCAAATCACCGTCCGTTTTGCCTGCCGCGCGCCGAATGATCCGATTCGCCAGCAGATACCCGGTTTCCCGGGCGATTTCCGGATCATCCCAGCTTCCCAATTTCGGAAAAAGCGCGTTGAAGCGGACGTAAGCCCGATCGAACGGCCGTGCCAAGGTGATCGCGCCCATACCCACCTCGGTTTGCGCTACCGCGAACGAATCCCGGAATTTTCCTGGGAAAGTCGGTTCCAAATCCAGCCCCGCGCCAACCGCATCGGTCAACGAAACCAACTCACCGGCCTCCAGCCCCATTTCCTCCAACTCGCGCTCCGGTGCACTCCGCGTGAACACCACCAGCCTACCGCCATTCTTCACCCACTCGGTAGTGGACTCGATCCCCTTCGGCCCGAGGTCCTTCCAGACCTTCGCTGCGCTGACGACCAACACATCGGGATCCGTCCCCAACTGAGCTGCAAACGCATCCAGATCGAAGACGTTTTTGTAAGCATTGCTGCCACGCAAGGTACGCACTTTCCGAACTTCGATATCGAAACGCTGACCCAGCTCATCCGGCTCCCGGCGGGCCAAATCATTGACCAGGAAAAGCGCATCGAGCGCCCCTTCGGCATGCGAGTGTCGCTCAATCCAGTGCGGCGTGATGATTTCCTCACGGTAGGCGCCGTCTTGGGCTAGCAGGAGGCCTCCCGCAGCGATGATGGTGATGAGCAGGGTTGCTCTCATGAGTTTAGCTCTCTTGAAATTGAATTGGTCATCATCAGCTTTTGGCGGCATTCTGCGCATGGCAGGCGTACCGATCGGTCCGGAAAATCGCATTTCCGGCAACACGCCCCGGCGCGGCCTGGGCAAGCGATCCACCCTGACAGAACAACAAGAAAAAGAGAATCGCGATCGGTTTCATTGCTCGGTTCGGTATGAAAGGGAAGGTATGAGGTTTACGGACGTTACTGGCGCCACTCATCGACAAACGGCTCGTAAAATTTGCGCCATTCGCGCCGATGCCAGACTGGCGAGGACGGAAATCCCTCTTGGCCGAGCGCATCGACGGCGACGACGTAGTAGCGGCGAGTTTTGTTGCCTGCCGCTGGATCGGTGAATTCAGTTTCGGCCACGGGAGTTGCCGTCAACCGGGTGATGGTGTCTTTTCGCCAGCGCCCGTCCATGCGGTAGACGCGATAGCCGCGAATTCCCGATTCCCGGTTCGCTTCCCAGCGCAACCGACAGGTTTCGCCGTCCTCGCTAGCAAAAAGATGCTGGGGCGAGGAGGGAATGGTGAAAAATGCGGGGGAGGCGCCTAACTTTTCACCATTGCCAGCCACCGAGATGAGACGATAGGCGTAAACAGCATAGCGGTAGCGCTTTCCGGATGGTGCGAGGTGATCGAGGGAAAGCCGGCTGTCGAAAATGGGTTCGCCTTCGATCTCGGCAGGCGTGTCGAGTCGCACGGTTTCATCGACGTAACGGCCTGACGTCACGGGCTCAGCCGTCAATCGAGCGAACGCGCCGACTAGGCGAATTGCGCCCATCGACGGCTCTTCCAGGGGCTCAGTTTTATCACGCAGGCGACGCAGTTGATCCTCGCTCCAGACGCGAACCGGCGCCCTCTCGATGTGGTAGCCGGAAACCTCGCCCGCGGCGCTTGGTTCCCAGGCGATTTCAACCCGATTGGTGGCTACGACCGAAACCGTGGCGTCTTGCACGAAGGCATGCGGCTTGGCGGGCGGGAGTTTCGGGGCCGAATCGGCAGGCGCCTCCGCGAATCGGTAGGTCCAAACTTGCTGCTCGCGTGGTTTGGGATTGGAAACGCAGTTTTCCAGGATTACCGCGTTCAATTCCGGGGCGAAAGTCAGGTTACGCGTTCGATTTCCGGCCCGGTCGGGTTCGGCGGCCGGATTTTGGCGAGTCCAGCGGTTAGCGCCGGCGTCGTAGCTCCAGGTCTGGATTTCGTGGGTTTTGGATTCGCCCTCGCCCATCGTAATTTTGACAATCGCGATCACCACCTGATTGATCGAGTCGTAGGTCAATACCGCGTCGTTTTCGAAGGTCGGCGGCTGTTCCGGCGGATTCATGTCGGTCCAGCGATTGGCGCGCAGATCGTAGGTCCACGTTCGCGCATCTTCCTTGAATTGGGTGCCGAAGAGCACGTGAACGCCGCGCGCCACGTCGTAGGCCATGTTGCCACCGCTGCGAGGCGCAGGCTCGGGATCGGGGTTCATATCGCGCCACTCGTTGCGCGCCGGATCGTAAACCAACGTCCCTTCGCGGCCGCCTTCGCCACCGAAAACGACGACTTTGCCATCCCTGCTGTCCCACGAAGCGCAGCGGTATGGAGCCAACTTGGGCTCCGGATACGTCCGCATGTTGCGCCAGCGATTTTCCTTCAGATCGTAGCTCCAGACGCTCGAATCGTTGAGGTAAATCTCGCGAAACCATTGCCAGCCGTGACCGCCGCTGAACTTGGGAAAGCGCAGGTAGCGCCCGTGCACCGGGTCGTAGACGTTTTGAGCGTTACAGCAAACTCCGGGTGGCGATGTGTTAGGCTCGTGGAGGTCCCACTCGGCGGTTAGCGGGTCGAAGGTCCAGACTTCGGAGCCCTGCTCGCCGCCGCCGCCCTGATTGTGTCCGCCGTAGCGAATCAGCACGCGATTGCGCCGATCCCAAACGCACGCGCCCTCGTAGCCGAGCCGCGGTGAAACCGGTCCGCCTTCCAGCGGGCTGAGTTTAAGCCAAGTGTTCGGCTTCTGGTCCGAAATCGAAGGCGGCGGGTCCGCGGATCGTGCCTCCGCGAGAAGGAGACACGCTAAAAGACGGAAGAGGGCCTTACCTCGTTGCCATGGGCTCACACCAGCTCGCGAATCGGCTTGATGCTCGGATCCACCAACGCCATAGGCCGGCCAGACAGATCCGTCGCCATCAGTTTCGATGAGTCGATGCCGCAGTTGTGATAGAGCGTCGAAAACACCTCGCCGATTTTAACCGGACGAACCGCGGCTTCGCTTCCGCTGCGGTCGGTTTCGCCGATCACCTGACCGGTGTTCATCCCGCCGCCGGCCAAAAGCGCGCCCATGACGCGTGGCCAGTGATCGCGGCCCGCGTTGCCGTTGACCTTCGGCGTCCGGCCGAATTCGCCCCAAACGACGATCGAAACATCGTCGAGCAAGCCTAGATACTTCAGATCCTGGACCAAATTCGACACCCCGGCGTCGAGCACCGGCAAATTCCGGTCGCGCAGCGTGATGAAATTCTTGCTGTGGGTGTCCCAACTTCCGGTGCTCAGCGTCACGCAGCGCACGCCGGTCTCGATCAAGCGGCGGGCGGTGAGGAACGGGTCCATGTAGCGCTGATACCGGGAGTTGATCCCCTTCCGGTAACGCGCGAGGTCAGCCTTGTCCGCTTTGTTGATGTCCAGCGCCTCGACCAACTTGCTCGAGGTGACCACGTCGAACGCCTTTTGGTTGAATTCATCCAAACCCTCCATCAGCCCCGAATTATCGGCGTCGCGGCGCAGGTTGTCGAAGCTGGTGAGCAGCGATTCGCGGTCTTCCAGGCGCTCGGCGTTCATTCCGCGCTGCATCTGCATATCCGTGCGGCCACGTCCGTTTGGCGCAAACGGCTGGTAAGCTGCGCCGAGGAAACCGCCACCCGGTTCGCCGCGGCCAGAGCCGTTCATCGAGATCGCCGAGGGCACGCCGTAAGGCGGTTCGCCCTGAAATTTCGTCAACACCGCGCCGATCTCCGGCCAACCTCCCGCTGGCGCCGTGGTCAGGTTGGTGTGGCCGGTCGCGAGGTGCTGATTGCTGTGGCGATTGATGCTGTCGCAGATCGAGCGAATCGGCGCGAAATCCTCCATGTGGCTGGCGATTTTCGGGAAGTGTTCGCAAATGCGGACGCCGGGGACGCTGGTCGAAGTCGCGTTGAATTCGCCGCGAATCTGGCGTGGCGCATTTTCCTTGATGTCCCACATGTCCTGGTGCGAGGGGCCGCCCGGCAGATAGATCATGATCACCGATTTGTTGGAGGAACCAATGCCTGCCTGGCTCTCGGCGCGCAGGAGTTGTGGCAAGGTCAGGCCCCCCATGGCCAGGGCGCCAATGCGCAAGGCTTCGCGGCGGGATGGTCCGGAACAAAAACGGTCGGGAGATGAGCTGGGAATGGTGATCATGATGGTTTTGGGGTTGTTCACCTATGCACCTCGCAAAGGGCATGGGTTCTTTCAATTCCCGGAGGTCACTTCAGTGCCCGCCGCCTTTTTCCGCTCCCAAGCCGGTGTGGGCCCGCACTTTGAACTCGACGAACTTCGCTTCGGCTTCCGGATCCTTGAACAGCAGCGATCCCACCACCGCGGCGATGAATCCCAGCGGGATGCTGATGATTGCCGGGTGCGTGAGCGGGAAAACCGGGTTCGCCTGGATGAGGTGACGGCCTTTTTCCATGTCCGGCGGGTCGATGCCCATGATGCTGGGGCTTAGGACGATGAGAATGACGCTGGAAAGCAATCCCACGCTCATGCCGATGACCGCGCCCATGGTGTTGAAGCGCTTCCAGAACACTGAAAGCACGATGGCTGGCAAATTCGCGCTGGCGGCGACCGCAAAGGCGAGACCGACCAAAAAGGCGACGTTGAGCGTTTGCAAACCGATGGCCAGAGCGATGGCGATGGCGCCGACCACGAAGGCGGTGATGCGCGCGACGCGAACTTCTTCGCCGGGGCGATGCTCTTTGTCGTGGTGGATAACATTGGTGTAAAAATCGTGCGCAAAGGAGGCGCTGGCGCTGATGGTCAGCCCGGCGACGACGGCCAAAATCGTGGCGAAGGCGACCGCGGAGATGAAGGCGAAAAAGACGTCGCCGCCCAGCGCTTTGGATAACTCCGGCGCGGCCATGTTGCCGTCAGAAATGTTGTCAGGCGTCAAAATCGTCGCGGCGCCGAATCCCAGGAACGTGGTGAGGATGTAGAACAGGCCGATGATGAGCATGGCCCACATGACGCTGACTCGCGCGGTTTTCGCGTCCGGCACGGTGTAAAACCGCACCAAAATATGGGGCAAGCCGGCCGTTCCACATAAAAGCGCCAAACCGAGCGAAACGAGGTTCAGCGGCCCCCATTTGCTCACTTCAGCGCCGAATTTTAGCCCGGGGTCGAGGAAGTTTTTCGTCACCGCCTCCCCGGTTTTGGGATCGGTGTAGCTCACCTCGGAAATGGCCTGAAAAAACTGGCCGAAGCTGAAATCGAAGTGTTTGAGCACCAAAATGCTGAGGAAAATGGTCCCGGCCATGAGCAGCACCGCCTTGATGATCTGCACCCAGGTCGTGGCTAACATTCCGCCAAAAACGACGTAGACGATCATGAGCACGCCGATGCCGACGATGGCCACATTTCCGTTCACACCCGGCAAAAGCAGCTTCATCAGCCCGCCGGCGCCAATCATCTGCGCGATCATGTAGAGCGTGGAAACCGTTAGCGTGCTGAGGCTGGCCACGGCGCGCACGGGGCGCGCCTGCATGCGGTAAGCCAACAGATCGGCCATGGTGTATTTGCCCGCATTTCGCAGCGGTTCGGCCACGATGAAAAGCACGGTCAGGTAGGCCACCAGGAAGCCAACGGAGTACATGAAGCCGTCGTAGCCGAAAAACGCGATCATCCCGGAAATGCCCAGAAAACTGGCCGCACTCATGTAATCGCCGCTGACGGCCAGGCCGTTTTGCCAGCCGGTGATGCGGCGCCCCGCGGCAAAATAAGCGCCGGCGCCGGTGCTGCGTTTGGCGGCCCAAAACGTGATGCCAAGCGTGGCAACCACGAAGACGAGGAACATGAGGAGGGCTGAGGTCATCTTGGGAAAATCGGAGAATTGGAAGGCGGGATGCGAAAAGGCTCAGGCGTCGTCTTTCAGGACCTCTTCAATGTCGCGATCCCAAACTTTGGCCGCCCGCATGTAAAGCCCCGCCAGGATCCAGGCCATGAAAAACTGCGAAAGCGCGAACACGTAGGCCAAATTCATCCCCCCGAAGACCGGCTTTTTCATGGCTTCCGGAAACCAGCCGACCAAAATGAGCAGCGCGAAGTAGTAGATGACGAAGAAAATCGTCGCTGGAACGATGAATCTCACCTTGTCGCGCAAAAGCTTGGCAAACGCGGGGCGTTTTTCGATTTGCTCCCAATCAGGCGGAGCGGGGTTTTGGGATTCTTGGTCGCTCATGGGTTGGTGGATAACAGGGCTTTCAGCCGCGTCTGTAAAGTAAAAAGAATTCAGTTTCCCGCGGAAAATCTCCAACCGCGCGGTTTCTGACTTCCCGCCACACACAACTTGTCAAAGCGCCATCCCAATGCTCTCTTGATCGCTTTGCTCTCCAAATCAAGTTGGCTAACCAACCCACCCTTCCACGTTGATGTACCGAACCCACCACTGCAACGAACTGCGCACCGCGCACATTGGCCAGACCGCAACCTTGGTCGGCTGGGTCAATAGCAATCGCGACCACGGCGAGGGGCTGAAGTTTGTCGATCTGCGCGACCGCGAGGGCGTGACGCAAATCGTCTTCAAAACGCAGGAAAACGCCGAGGTGGCGGCCTTGAGTCAGAAACTGCGCCAGGAGGACGTGATTCAGGTGACCGGTCTGGTAGAAGAGCGCCCGGAGATCGACGGAAAAAGCACGGTGAATCCAAACATTGACACCGGGGAGGTGGAAGTGGCCGTTGCCGAGGTCAAGGTGCTGAACAAAGCTGAAGTTTTGCCGTTTCAGTTGGACAAAGAGGTGTCCAACGAGGATTTGCGGATGAAATACCGCTACCTGGACCTGCGCCGGCCTCGGATGACCGAAAACATTTGCCTGCGTCATCGCGTGACCAAGGCGATTCGCGATCATCTCGACGAAAACGGCTTCACGGAGGTGGAAACGCCCATTTTGTCGAAAAGCACCCCGGAAGGGGCTCGCGATTTTCTCGTTCCCTCGCGGTTGAACCCTGGCCGGTTCTACGCCCTGCCTCAGGCGCCCCAGCAGTACAAGCAACTGCTGATGGTGGCCGGCGTGGAGCGCTATTTTCAGATCGCCCGTTGTTTTCGCGACGAAGACCTGCGCGCGGACCGGCAGCCGGAATTCACCCAGGTCGATATCGAGGCGTCATTCGTCGGCCAGGAGGATATTTTCGCGCTCGTGGAGGGTTTGCTCGGCTTGGTCTTCGAGCGAGGCACGGGCACGCAAATTCCCGAAAAATTCCCGCGCATGACCTTTCAAGAGGCGCTGGACCGCTTTGGCAGCGACCGCCCGGACACGCGTTTTGCCATGGAAATCGTCGATTTCAGCGACACATTCGCCGCGAGCGAATTCGGCGTGTTCAAGCGGGCGATTGAAGGCGGCGGCCTGGTGCGCGCCATCAACGCGAAAGGCTTTGCCGGCGTCACCACCGGTCAGGTCAAGCGCCTGGAAGAAGTCGCCAAAGACGCCGGCGCCGGTGGGCTGGCCTACATCAAGGTCGAAAACGGCGAGTGGAAGTCGCCGATCGTCAAATTTTTCAGCGACGAGGAAAAATCCACCCTAACACAGCGCCTAAACATCGCGGAAGGCGACCTCATCCTCTTTGGCTGCGACAAATGGTTGACCGTCTCCGACGTGCTGGGGCGGCTTCGGCTGGAGGTGGCCGGCATGCAAAACCTCCTGAAAGGCAACACCGACCTCAATTTCCTGTGGGTCACCGATTTTCCGCTCCTGGCTTTCGCTGAAGACGAAGGGCGCTGGGCCGCGGTGCACCATCCCTTTACCCGGCCCCGAGCCGAGGACCTGGAACTGCTGGAGGACGAAGCGCGCTTTCCCGAAATTCGCGCCGAAGCCTACGACGTCGTCCTCAACGGCGTGGAATTAGGCGGCGGCAGCCTGCGAATTCACGAGCGCGATCTGCAAACCAAGGTTTTCGGCGTTCTCGGCATTTCCGAGGACGAGCAGGCGCAATTCGAGCATCTTTTGACCGCGTTCGGCTTCGGCGCGCCGCCGCACGGAGGCATTGCCCTGGGTTTGGACCGGCTGGCGATGATGATCGCGGGTGAGGAGAGCATTCGCGAAGTGATCGCCTTTCCCAAGAACAATCGCGGGATCGATTTGATGACCGAGAGCCCGGCGGAGGTGGATTTTCGGCAACTTCGCGAGTTATCGGTCAAATCGACGGTGCAGAAGAAGGAGGGCTGAAATTCGCGGCCGGATGCGACGGTCAAATGAAGCGCTGTTCGCGACTTTTTCGTGAAAACTCACTTAGCTCAGTGATTACAATTTCTAAGGTCGCCATCTGGGCTTGCCCCAGTGGAACCCCGTTCAAACACCAGAATCTCCCCGCACGGAAGTCGTCCCGGCCAGGCTTGTCCGCTTGTCCCGGTCGAACGCTGTTCCCATCGCGCGAATGCCCCCAAAATCATGGGAAAGAGACATTGCTCCATCGGGGTGAACCCGAAGGTGGCAGCACTTTTGTTCAAATGGAATCTGGTTTTTGAACTCGCTAACCACCGAGACAAGCTCGGAGGCGTGCTTTTTGTAATCACTGGAGCTAAGTGCTACCCAGGGAAATTTTTTCGATCGTAGCTCAACTGAGTGAACTCAAAGGCAAAGTGTCGGAGTGTCGGTTCGCGAATCGACACCAAAGTGTCCCGTAGGGACCGATCATGTTAGCCGGGGCACTTTAGCCCCCGGAACGGACGCAAAAAGAAACGCCTCGTCGCGTCAGCGACCGATTATTCGGGCACGACGTCGTCTCAGCACTAACGCTCGCTACGCGACGAACCGACACCGAAGTGTCCCGTAGGGACCGATCATGTTAGCCGGGGCGCTTTAGCCCCCGGGAACGGACGCAAAAAACGCCTCGTCGCGTCAGCGACCGATTATTCGGGCACGACGTCGTCTCAGCACTAACGCTCGCTACGCGACGAACCGACACCGAAGTGTCCCGTAGGGACCGATCATGTTAGCCGGGGCGCTTTAGCCCCCGGGAACGGACGCAAAAAACGCCTCGTCGCGTCAGCGACCGATTATTCGGGAACGACGTCGTCTCAGCATGAACGCTCGCACGCGACAAGCATTGAAATAGATCGCCGGAATGTGAAAACTCAGTTTCCGTCCGGTTTTTTGTCGTCCGGCTTTTTGTCCTCCGGGGTGGCAGGGGCCGGCGCGTCGCCATTTCCGTCGGCCGCGGCGGCTGCGGCTGCTTTTTCGGCCTCTTTGGCCGCCATTTGGGCTTCCCGCTGCTTTCTCAACTCTTCGGGCATCTCCGGCTCGATGGCGAATTCCCGGAACCGCGCCCCGATTTGCCCTTTTCCGTAGGCTTCCTGGTAAATCCGCGCCAGGGCGTGGATTTCCGTTTTCATGGCATAGTTTTCCTTCAGTTGTTCATCGGCGGCTTGGATCGCCAGGGCCTCATCCATCGCTTTTTGGCTCAAAATGAGGTCGCTGCCGTAATCCAGCGTGATCACCCGGTAAAAATCGCGCAACGCGTTTTCCTTGTCGCCTTTCGCGGCGAAAACTTTTCCGCGCATGTAGGCCAATTGTACCAGCGTAGCCGGCGACTCCGCGTTGAAGACGGGCACGGGGACCAGCCCCGCCCTGTCTTGGGGAACCGGTTGTTCGTATTCCTTCAAACCGGCGGCCAAGCCATCCCAGTTTTCCGCGGCAACTTCCTGCCACAACTTGAAAAGCTTCAATTTCGGCAGGTAAACTTCGGGCAACGTGTTTTCCAGGCTCTTGCCGGTGTTGGTGTCAAACGCGGGTCCAATCTCACCAAAGCGGCCGAGCCTCCGCAGGCAGTCGATTTGAAAAAAGCGCGCTTCGGACGCAAAATTGCCGCGCTTCTCTCTGCTGATGCCCCAGAGGTTGTCGTATTCAGTGGCTACGGCTTTAAACGCGGCTTCAGCTTCCTCGTAATTCGAGCGGCTATACGCGTGGCGAGCCGGGCCCATGATGTCGTTTTCATCGGTAAAGACGACGGCAAGGATTTGGGCGTGCGTAAATTGCTCGCCGGGTCCGGATTCATTCTCGGAATAGGTGAACTTCACGCCTTTGTCGTTGGTTAGGGCAAGAAAACCGGTTTTGCGCTGGCCGTCAGCCAACGCAATTTGGCAGGCGGCCGGCTTGGCAAAGGAGCCCTGCAAAAGAATCGCGATCAGGCCCGGAATCAGAAGGTATGCTTTCAATGATTTCATGATGAAAAAGAGGTGATGGTGGTGTTCCAGCGACATGAGGATGGTTAGCGTTTGGCGATGCCCAATTCTTCCTCAATTTCGCCGATCTGCTGGACCGATAGCCCGAGATCGATTTCCACGCCTTCCTGTTTCCGCCGTAATTCGTCCAAAGCATCGTATTCGCCTTCCGGCATTTTCTGGTAGGAAAATAGAACGCGGCGCAGGTACTTGTAGGCCTGGATTTTCTTGGTTTGGGCTTCCTCCGGCGTGGGATAGTCGCGTTTGTAGCCCAAATCAAACCCGCGCTCCAATCCGCGTGCGACCCATTCGGGGTAACCGGGATACACACCGAAATTCGCGTTGTAGATCTTGATGGCTTCGTCAATTTGGCCATCGTTTTCCAAGGAGAATCCGTAAAGATACATCGCTTCAGCCCGGCGCTTTTTTCTTGAGGCATCCCAGCGTTTGTTGTTGATATACGGCTCCAGATATTCCATCGCCAAGTCCCATTTTTTCTGCTTCACCGCCGTGCGGGCGATATTCAGGTGAGCTTCGGGAATAAGCTTCTCCGCTTCAAATTTCGGGTCTTCGTAGTCGGTAATCACCCGCTTGAAGCGTTGGACGGCGTTTTCAACCTCAGCGGGATTGGAACTGCGCATTTCAATGCGGCCCAGGGCCATGAGGGCGGGAGCCTTGTAGAGTTCGTTTTCGCGCGTATCCAGCAATTCAACAAAATACGGCTTGGCTTCCAGCGGATTGTCTTTTTCCAGGTGTTCTCCAATTGCTTTCAGCGCCAGATCGGACAAAACGGACATTTCGTAGTCCTTCAGCTTTTGAAAGACCTTCCCGATATTTCCATCGATTTCGGCGATTTTCGCCTGGTTGTCCTTTCCGGCCTGCTGCCGCTCTTCCTGATACACCATGATCTTGTGGATCAATAACTGCGTTTGCAGCGTGGTGTTGCCTTTCCCAATCATTTCGTCGTATTTGGCAATGGTAGGAGGAAAACCCCGGTGCTCGATCGAGGCTGTCTGGT
Source organism: Verrucomicrobiales bacterium (assembly GCA_965224535.1). Lineage (GTDB taxonomy): Bacteria > Verrucomicrobiota > Verrucomicrobiia > Verrucomicrobiales > DEV007 > JBCDHN01. The sequence continues at coordinate 175,902 of CBDCZR010000033.1, read as the reverse complement.
AGGACCCGATGGATTGGGCCAACAATTCGACGCGGGAGTCATCCTCGGACAGTTGCAGGATCATTTTCTCCAGTTGCGTCAATCCATCATCCGCGCGGTCCTTTTGTCCTAACGCGTCCATGCCAAACACGGAAATTTGGGGCTCCCAGTAGTTGCCCACGTGATTTGGAAAGAATGCGTCGTAGTGGGCCACGGCTTCATCCCACATTTCAAGCTGCGTTTCCACATCGACCAGCTTGAAGAGCGACTCGGCACGCACATTGGCATGCTCCAAGCGTTCGGAGACGTCCTTAGCTTGCAGATACGCCTCCACGGCCTGCTTGAGGTAATCGGCCTCTTCCTTGCCTTCCTCCAGGTTGGCGGTCATGGCGCGATGGGTGTCTCCGGTCAAAATATAGGCGCGATCCAGAATCGATGACGTGGGGTGCTCCTGTTTGATTTGATCCAGCCGTTGCAGGGTGCTGACGTAATCGCTTTCCTGAATATAGTAGCACGTCGCCCGATCGTAGAGCATTTGGTCCTTAAACGGGCTGGCGGGATAATCCTTGAGATAAGCGTCGATGAGCGGCGCCGCTTCCTTGTATTTCTGGAGGATAATCTTGTTGCTGGCTTGAAAAAAGCGGCTCGATTCGCGGTTTCCGCTGTCAGGATAACTATCCACGTGTTCGGCCAACGCGTTTTCGGCATCTTCTTGCCGATTGAGGTAATATAACGAGGCGCCGTAGATAAAATCAGCCAATTCGCGCTTGGAATCGCCCAGCGAGAATCCTTTGCGGACATCCTCGGAAATTTGCAGGCAAACCTCGTATTTCCGATTCCGGAACAGCGATTGGAGCATGAACGTCGCCACGTTGTCTCGCAGTTCGTGGGTGGGAAATTTTTTCATGAACACGTCGCCATAATACTGCGCGGAGTTGGCGTCTCCGAGGGCGAAGGCGTAACGCGCCGCTTCATGGAGAATTTGCGGCATGTTCTTGGAGTTGGGATACTTGTCGATGAGGTGCTGGTTGACGACGAGTCCGGCGCGGCGATTGCCCAGGCCTTCCCACGCCGCGGCGACCAGGCGCAACGTTTCCAACTCCGGCGGGTCGGTGGATTGCAGGGTTTCGTCAAATTTGGCGATCATTTCGTCGTAACGCGCCCTGGCGGTACCCCCGGTTTGAGCGGCGCGCGTTTTCAGGTCGTCCAAGATGTCTTGCGTGGTCGGGACCATCGAAAAAAAGCGGAGCGCGATGACATTGAGTCCGGCTTGCTGGGCGCGGAAGCCGATCAAGCGCAAACGGTCCACAAAACCCAACTGCTGCTTGTCGTAAGGGCTGAGCGAAAACAGACCGCCGTAGGTGTCGAGAAACTCGTTGGCGGCTTTGGTCAATTCCTGCTTGTCACCGCCTTTTTCCGCGGCTCCCACCCAGCCCAAGGCTTGGTCGAGCATCGCCTGAAACAAAAGCCGGCCGGATGCTCCCAATTTCTCGCGTTCGGCAAACAGGCGCTGAATTTCCGCGCTGCCTTCATCCAGTTTTCCGGCGCCAATCAGGCTAACCCCCGTGCGCAGCACGTATGCGGCGTGGATGGACTTGAGAATCGAGGGATCCGGGCGCAAATCGACGAATTTTTTGTAGAGATCCAGCGCTTCCTGAAACTGGCCCTGCATTTGCTTGGCGTAGCCCCATTGAAACACCGCCAATTCCCAAACCCGGTTGGGATTCGGAACTTTGGGCGCTTCTTTGCGGCTGCCGTAGGGAATTTTGTTGGCGTTAGGGTAGTCTTCGTTGGAAATTCGGAAGGCTTCCTCCGCTTCAGGAAATTGCTTCAATTGCAGGTGGCACAGCCCTTTTTCGTAGTAAACGCCGCCGAACATCGGTCCGTAGTCGTCCCAGGCAAATTCGCTGAATTCCTCCACCATCTGGGTGTAGACCACCAACGCTTCGGTGAATTTGCCGCTTTGTGAGAGTTGGGAAGCCTTGAAGTAGAGTTCCTGGATATCTTGCGCGCGGGCGAATCCTGTCAGGAATCCCAGCGTTAGCAATGTGAGAATGATGCGTTGAATCCGGAGTTTCATAAGCTGCGTATCGGGAAGAGATTTGCGGGAATTTAGGACGGGTTGACAAAGGTTATGCTTCAATGAGCAAGAGGCTCCATTTTAAACGTGACGTGGTGGATTTCAAGGCTGGCCAAACAATTGAGCACATCCACAAAACGCTGGCCTTGGGCAGCGTCATTGGCGGCGATGGAAACTTCCGGCAGCGATTCGATCAAATCCGAAGCCTGCTTGTAAATTCTCAGCCGCTCGTGGAGAAGCGGCAACTCTCTGATCGCCGGATCGGCGTCCAAAACCTCGTCGTTGCCCGTCACCGCTCCATCGGCGCGTAAAACGATCTCAAAATCGGGAATTTCGGTGCGCCCAACCGGGCCGGGCCCTTTCAGGAGCATTCCCAGGTCCGATTCCTCCGGCATGAGCGTGGAGGTGGCGATGAAGTAGATGAGCAACAGAAAGGAGACGTCTACCAAGGAGGAGAGGTCGAGCCCGGGGTTTGAAGAAGGAATGGGCTCGATGGATCGCGCGGATTTTTTCATGCTTGTTCAGGGTGAAGGCTAAAATTAGCCACCCTGATCGAAGCCTGCCAGGGTGACGCTCTGGATGCCGACGTCGGCTAATGTATTCAAGACGTCGACAAAGCGCTGGCCCTTAGCGGAATCTTGCGCGGATAAAATCACCACTGGAGTCGATTCGGACAAATCAGCCGCGGACTTGTACTGAACCAGCCGGTCTTTGAGCAGCGGAAGCTCCCGGCTGTCGGTGTCAGTGTCCAGAATCTCATCGTTGACGGACACCGACCCCTCACCGGTTAGGTTGATGGACATCTGGTCGATCTCCACCTTTGATGCGTTGCTGGAATCGGTCGTCGGCAACGTCATTCCCAGGTCGGCCTCCTCAGGTTTCAGCGTCGAAGTGGCGATGAAGTAAATGAGGAGCAGAAAGCTGACGTCAATCAGCGAGTTCATGTCCAAACCGGGGTCTTGCTCCGCTACGCCGGTGAGTTTTCTTCTTCGTGCCATGAGTCTTGGGGTTAGTAATCTTGGTCTTTTGGCGGCGCCGACCGGTAAGCGCCGAAAATCACGTCGATAACCTGTGCTTCGGCGCCGGCCCGCACCACTTCTTTGATGCGTTTGACCTCACAGCCCTTGTCAGCGCGCACGTGAAGCTTTGGCGAGTGCCCGCCGCCGCCAGGTCCCACGATTTGGTCGCGCAATTCGCCGATGTAGGCCTCAACTTCCTCCATTCCGCCATCCGGAGCGGTGGAAAGCTGATTTTCTGCCGAATCCCAGACGCTGCCGTCGCCGCGAATGTTCACCACGATGCGCCCCAGGGCGTTGTCAGGCTTTTCCGCCGCAGAAGCCACCGGCGGCCTCACCTCGGGGTCGATCTGGATGATGATGAGGTGGGAGCTGACCATGAAGAAAATGAGGAGCAGAAAGACGAGGTCGATCATCGGCGACATGTCCATCTCCATGTCGCCCAACTCTTCGGATGAGGCCGCTCTTAGTTTTGCAGAAGGCATGAGGGGTTAAGAAAAACGACGCCCAGGCGTCTCCAATTCTTGGGGGAAAATGGGTTACTACTCGGCCAATCCTTCGGGAACCTTGGCCAATTGCTGGTCCGCGTTCACCGTGGCGATTGCGGCGTCGATTGCGTCGGCAGCGCTCTTGTGAGCCTCTTTCACCATCGAGTTGAGGCGGTTTTTGTAGAGGTAGTAGCCAAAAATAGAGGGCAAGGCCACCACCAGTCCGCCGAGGGTCGTCATCAACGCCACGGAGATTTTCGCCGCCAGGTCGGATGGGTCCGCCTTGCCAACACCCAAGACTTCAAACGCCCCGACCATGCCCCAAACCGTACCCATCAGCCCCATCATCGGCGCCATTTGCGCGATGACCGAAAGATAGGTGATCCACGTCATGTAGGAGCCGGTTTCGCGCACCGTGAAGTCGGCAATGGCGTCCTCAACCGATTCCCGGCCGAGAGTTTCGGGATCCGTCGCGTCCACGTTAGGCAGAGCCGTGGCCATCATGCGGCCGAAGAACGAAGGATTGGCCGCGGCGGTCTCGATGGCGCTGCGGACGCGCACTTCGCTCATGAGCTGCAAGATTTGATGCTGCAGCGCTTTGGGGACGAATTTGCCCTTGGTGGTTTGCAGCGCGTTGAACACGTAAAGGGTGATGGTCGCAACTGAAAGCAACCCGATGGGCAGCATGAACCAGCCGCCGGCAACAATCTTGTCGAGCAACGACTTCGAAGCGTCGATGGGGGCATCGTCGCCTGCGTCAGCGGCTTCCTCAGCCATCAAGTCCGGTGCGATGAAAAACAAGGCGAGCATGACGAAAACGCCGGCAAAGAGCCACCAACGATTTCGGGTAGGGGATTTCACGAACATGGGTGTCGGGGTATCGTTAAGTTTTCCGAGGTTTTAATGAGACGCTAGTTCTGGCCTAAAAGTGTGGGGTCTGTAAAGAGAAAATCTCCATTTGTGGCCGGAAATTTTGCGTTGGACGCAAAACCTCTCGCGATCTTAGAGGAAAATTGGCCTACTCTTGGTCACTTTGGCGGGTCAATTCCAGGAAGAACTCCTCCAGATTCCAATCCGCGGATTTGCGCTGAGCGCGCAGTTCCTCCACCGTGCCTGTCTGAATGAGCCGGCCCTGGTTAATGATGCCGATGCGGTCGGCCAGCTCTTCGGCCACATTCAGCAGATGCGTGGAGAGAAACACCGTGGTCCCAGCCCGGCTTTGCGCCTTTAGCTCATCCTTCACCACCCTCGCATTGTGCGGATCCAGCCCCACCATCGGCTCGTCGATGATGAGCACGTTAGGCTGGTGCAAAATGGCGGAGGCAATTGCCAGGCGCTGGCGGGTGCCATGGCTCAAATTCTCCACCAACTGGTGCGCAAACTCATCCAGCGAAAATTTCGCGAACAGCGCCTCGGTTTTTTCCAGCGCCTTCCGCGGCTCCACCTCAAACAGCTCCGCGATGAACTGCATGAACTCCAGCGCGGTCAGTTTGTCGTAAAACACCGCCACATCGGGCACGTAGCCCAGCCGCCGCTTCGCCTCAAGCGGCTCCTGTTGGATGTCGAACCCGCAAATGCGCGCCGTGCCGCGCGTGGGCCGCAACAGCCCCGTCAGCAGCTTGATCGTGGTCGTCTTGCCCGCGCCATTTGGCCCCAAAAACGCGAACAACTCGCCGGGCCGGATGTTGAGGCTCAATTCGTCGAGCGCCAGCAACGTGCCGTAGGTCATGGATAGGTTCTCGGTCTCGATCATAGGCTCACTGCTGATCCGCCGCCGTGTCCTGAGGCACGAACGCTTCGCCCAGAATGACCAAATTCGGGATGCCGTCAACCTTCAACAATTCGCCCAACTCGCTGAGGTAAAAGCGCAGCTTCCACTCGTCCACAAAGGTCAGCGTCAGGATGAAACCATCGTAACGGTCGCCAAACATCTTGAACTGCCCGTGCCGGCAATCCACCTGCGGCCGCAGCAGCGCCAAAGCCGGCCCCAACTGCTGCTCGGCATTCTCCAGCGCCCCAAAATCCAGCGGCAGATCCCCCAGCAGTTGGCTCGCCTCCTCCAGCGTCGCCCGCGTTTTGGCCGGATCGGTGGAGGAAAGAACCACCTCCCTGCCTTGCCGAATTTCGTAGCTAAGCCGGGGCGGATCGACCGCAATCAAGGCACTGCCGCTCGCCACCTGCGGCGCCCGCCCCGCAATGCGCAACGCCAGCAAATGAACCTCCGGATTCACGTAAATCGACCCATTCCAGCTTAGTTGGCCCAATTGCGTGTCCTTCGCCTCCTCAGTCAGGAACCCGGAGAAAAAAATCTCGCGAATCTCCGTTTCGCCCTCGATTTCCACCGGCGGATGCGTCGGCCGATAGCGCGGATTCACGTTCAAGCGCCCAAATTGGCGGCCATCGCGCAAAATCGCCAAATCCGTCGGCTTACCGTGGATGAAAAACAGCGAAGCGACGTCCTCGACCGGGACAGCCGGGTACCTCCCTTCGTCCGGAAAATAGGTGCGCCGGATCAAGAGAACCGTCGAACCCAGCCAAACCACGACGATGAGCAACTGGAGCACGCGCAGAAACATTTCCCCAAGCTCTATCCCAATTCGGGCCAAAGTCACGCATCGAGACGAGATCCGTGCAAAATTCGCGCTGGGTATGCAATTCGCCAACTTTGAAGGTCGCCATCTGGGCTTGCCCCAGTGGAACCCAGTTCAGCCACCAGAAACTCCTCCCAACGAAGTCGTCCCGGCCGGGCTTGCCCCGGTCGAGCACTGTTCCTATCGTGAAAGGCCGCCAAAATAGACATTGCTCCATCGGGGTGAACCCGGAGGTGGCATCCATTTTATCGGATCGAATCTGGTTCTGGAACATGCTAACCACCGATGCGAGCTCGGAGGTGTGCCAATTGTAGTCCCTGAGCTTAAGTCATACCCAAATTCGGCCCGGACGAAACCCATCTTTTGCCCTGGCATTGTGCCCAAAATAACGCATAATTCCCGTGCCGTGGAAATTGAGGACGCCATCCCCACTTCATCGACCGTCGCCCAGCCCGGATCGCCGGTCATTCAGCTTTCCGTGTTTTTGGAAAACCGCGTCGGCGCGCTGTTGTCGGTCATCCGGCTCATCAACGAGGCCAGCGTAGAGGTGCTGGGGCTCAGCGTCATTGATTCGGTGGATGTAACCGTCGTGCGGATGATCGTCACCGATCCCGACCCGGTCGGCGCGATGTTCATGGAGCGCGGAATTGCCTTCACCGAAACGCAGATGGTGGTGGTGCAACTGGACGAGGGCGCGCACGGGTTCGCCGATTGCCTGGCGGCGCTTTTGGAGGGCGAGACCAACATGCACTTCAGCTACCCCTTGCTCACGCATCCGGGCGGCAAGGCCGCGCTGGCCATGTGCCTGGAGGACACCGACTTTGGCAGCTCCGTTTTGCACCGCGCGGGGTTTAAGGTGCTCCACCAGGACGACCTGAGCCGCTAAATTTGGCCCGGAGCGTTAAAATTCGCGAAAATGGGCCGTTGCTCGCCGGTTAGGGGAAATTCATCGATCCATCCTTCTTGCTGCGCCTCATTGACGAAGCCCTGGAGCGACCAATCCTCCCCCTGGAGGCGATTTTGGGCCAAAATCGCGCCTTTACCGCTGGGATACACCGCCGCCAACGGTTCCCACCACCCGTCCTCCCACCGGGGGACAGTTCCAACCGCGCCGTTCGCCACTTTCAGCAGCAAACCCAGAAAATCCACGCTCATCGCCGGCATGTCCACGGCCAGCGCCAAAACCTGCGTTTGGCTGGATTCTTCCAGGCAAGCCGCCAACCCGGCCAAGGGCCCCCGATCTTCGATTGGATCAAAAACGCGGCGAATCGTCGGCGGAAGCGCGAAATCCTGGGTTGGCCGGCAAGAAACCAGGATTTCCGCCGGTTCCAGCGCCTGCAATTTCTCGATTTGCACCTGCCAAAGAGGCTTGCCCTGCCACGCGGCCAAAGCTTTGTCGCTGCCAAAGCGGGTGGAGCGGCCCCCGGCCAGCAATGCCGCGGTAAAGCTCAAACTTCAGCCCTCGCGGCGCAACACGCCGTTGGTCAGGATTTTTGCGCGCAAACCGCCATTTCCCTTCAAAGCCTCGTGGGCTCCCTCGGCAAAAGCGCGGTTCATCCAGTAACACGGGCTGCATTCCTCCGTCCCCAGGAATCGGATGCCCTGTAGCTCGAATTCTTCGCCAATCAGCGCGTTCAAATCCGCGCCTTCCACGATGACATTGCGGCGAAACGCGCCTGGCTCCCGGTCGGCCACCTCAAAGCGGGCGCACATGTCGTCGTAGACCGCTTTGGAGAAAAAGGTGACCTGGCCCTTGTAGTCGGCCTTGTGATCGAAAAATCGGTCGCCCTTCAGCCCGCTGCCAGCCACGCATTCCACCTCATCCACCGCCACCATGGGATCCTCGCCCGGTTCCTGGTCGTGGTGGCCAAAATAGGTGTGCGCCGGCGAGGTGTAGATTTGGAGGACCTTCATTCACTCAAAAATGCGGATGTTGGCGTCGCGGCGCAACCGCGCCAACCAGGCTTCCACCTTGGCTTGACGCTTGTTTTGCAGCACCCGGCGATGCACCTCCTCCTCCACCTCAGAAAGCGGCGCCACTTCGCCCAATTCCCGCGCATCCACGTAAACCAGCGTGTAAAAGCTGCCCAGATCGATCACATCGCTAACCGTCTGCACGGGAATGGAAAACGCCACGTCGGCGAGCTCGGAATTCAGGTCCGCCTTGCTAAAAGTGCCCCGCACGCCGTCATCGTCCTTACCGCTGTCCACGCTGTAAGTGCGGGCCATGGTCCCAAAATCGGCCCCGGCGCGCAATTTGCTCAAAATCTCCTCAACCAACGCGAGTTGCGGCGCCCCGGAGTTCGGATCGCCGTCCGCGGTCTTCGCAATCGTGATCGTCCGGATTTTCACGAACCCGTCGGAGCTGAAAAGTTGCGGATTTTCGCGCCAAAACCGCTCGCGCTCCACTGGGGTGACGATGACGTCGTCCACGCCCGCATTGCGGCTGCGCATCGCCTGGACGATGATGGTTTCGCGCTGGATTTCGCGGAATTGCTTCAGCGTTAGGCCGTTGTTTTTGAGTTCGCGGTGAAATTTGGTGCGGTCGCCCTCAAAACGCTCGCGGACGAACTTATCGACCGCCTGATCGATGTGTTGCTGCCGGATCTCAGCCTTCAGTTCCCTAAATTCGTTGAGAATCAGCTCCCGGTCGATGAGGTCGCGCAAGGCATTGCGCTCGATTTCGAGAACGCGCGCCTTGAGGGCGCTCTGGCTCAACCGGCGGCCCTCCTTGATCATCAGCATGTGGACCTGCATTTGCGCAGCGCCGCGGACCTCGGATTTGGTGATAACCTCGCTGTTGACCACGGCCGCGATGCCGTTGACCTCGGTGGTGGCAGCTTGAAAGGCCGGTATGGCGGCGATGGCGAGGAGGATGCCCACGCCGGCAAGGAGAAGGTTTGGGAATTTCATGGGAGTTGGAGAAGAAACAATTCCGGTGGGAAGGTGAAAGTGGCAGGAAAACGCTCACATTGTATCGGATTGGACGGAGGCGTCAATGCTGTATTTCACAATCCCTAACATTCCCAAAATCAGGCGAATTTTTCGGTGTTTCAGGTCGTTGCGGAGTCAAAGGGACCCAAAATCGTCTTCATTCTGTCCGACGACCGGGATTACCGGTCTGGCCTCTCCTCTGGCCGTACGAGATCGCCCGCCACGATCCGGCCCTGGACTCCGATTCGAAGCTGGTCGGCGCCGGACGGAAGTGCGCCAATGTCGGGCCGGACATCGTCTTTGGGCCGGAGCGGGTCCATGTATTCCTCAGGCAGAGGAACGCCTTTCCCGATGGTTGGACTGTCAGGTTGCAGGCGGTAGTCGTTGACCGCCATGGGATCCGCGGAGACCGCCACAAGGCGAGGGTCCGCTGCCAGGGAGTGCATCGCCCAGCCTTCCGGATAAACCTTTTTTGCCTCTTGCGAAGCCTCCGATTTTCTCAATGCATCAAGGAAATCTGGGGGTGCGATAGCGCCAGGCTTGAGCGCCCAGCTCAGGTTGCCGTCCATCACAATGTCATGTCCCTTTGACGCATTGTAGTTGCCCGCCTTTACCATGCCCTGGAAACGTCCGGGATACCCTTCGCGATAGAGAACAAGGTTATTGTATAAGCGAGCCTTGGACCCCGGGCCCGCATTCCACATACTGCCGAGGTAATCCAGAGACCCGACCAGGCAGGTGTTTTGGTAAAAGGGCAGGTTCTCACCGTGCAGGAACTTTCTGCCATGGCGGAAGTAGGCGCTGTGACCGACCCAGAAAGTTCCTTCCGGCTTGTCCGGGGTCGGGCGCACGGTCTGCATCGGACGACGGAGATCAATGATGTTTCGGAATACGTAGACGTCGCCACCCGGCCCGCCACGCGAGTGTGCGCCGATGCCCGATACGCCACTGTCGATATAGTTCTGATAGATGTAAACACTGTGATTGAAGTAGGGCGTCGGCGCGCTGATGTAGATGGCGTCATCCTGCAAGGTGTCCACCCAGTTGTGGTGAAAGTGAATGTCGTAGCCGCTCAGGTAGACGCCGTCATGCGCATCGGTGAATTCGCAGTTGGAGATCTCCCAGTGGTGATTGTGGGGATAATAGAACGTCTCGAACTCGAATCCCCCTTCGCCTACGAGGATCGCGTGGGTCGGAAGGCGGGAGACGTGTCTCTTGCCCGCCTTGTCCGGCAGGAACGGCGGGTAGAGGAATGGCGAATACACGCTGAGCCCATTCTCTGAGCGGAACCCCCAGGGAGGAATCATTCCGTAGACGCCGCAATTGGTCATCTTGAACGGGCCGGTGTTCTTCGTCCAAATTCCGTAGGTTCCGCAGTAGATGGTGCAGTTGTCGAGTTCCAGCCCAACGCCGAAGATGAGGTTGAGCGTCTTGTAGCCCCCGCCGCGGAACACAATGTCCTGAAAACGGATGTGCATCGCCTGGTCCACAAACAGGGGCACGGAATCGAATGGGGCAACCACCAACGGCATCTTGCGGGGATCCGTCTCGCCACGGTAGTTGTAGTTCTTGTAATTGTATGAGGGAAGCGCGGGCAGATGGGTGTGCGCTAGGCGGATGTGGATGCGTCCGGTCTTCTTGTTATACCAGAGGCCGGGGCCGCAGTAACCGTTTAGCATTTCGCCCGGGCTGCGTTTCGGAAAACGGGGGCTATCGAACTCGTCCGAAGCGCGGAAGGACTCGATATCCCAATAGGTCTGCAAACCGATGTTGGAATCGGCGAAAAGTCCCACGACGTCACGGATGTTGCGGTAGATTTTTGTAGAAACGTACTCATCCTCCTCTCCCTCCTCGAATCGTGTCCAGGCGTTCGCCGGGTCCAACTGAAACTCTGGAAGGCCGCCGTCAATGATGACCCTCTCGCCTGGGTAGGCACGGATGGTGATGGGCTTCTCCGGCTCTCCGGCCACGGCGCAATAGATGTTCTCAAAATACTGTCCAGCGCGCAGATAGAGCGTGTCACCTGCTTGCAATCGGTCCATTGCGGCGCCGATTGTCTTCCACGGACGCTGAACCGTTCCGGGTCCTTGGTCATCGCCCTTGGCTGGGTCAACGAAATAGCCGGTTCCCTCCCCCATGGGCCGGTTGCTGACAGGGTGCATCTCTCGAATTGGTGGGTGGGAGAGGTAGTCTGCTGCCATCGCGGAAACTGCTCCCAGAACGAAAGCGCCCGTTATGAGATTCGTGACCGCTTTTAGCTGAAAGCGTGCCTTCATGAGTGTGATTTTCGGCATTTTACTGCTTCTTAGGGTTGTGCTCGTCAGAAGCAAACTCTGGCAATGTCTCCTCATCAGGCAAGGGTGTTTTCACCCCCCCTCGGCCAATTCCCGGAGCCTGCGCCAAACCTCCATCCTTTCGGGCTGGGACCGGAAGAAATCTGGTTGCTCAGGCCAAAACCAAGCCCGCTCATCCCGAAGTTTGTTGGAAGTTTGCGGCATTGGTGGTTGAGTCCAACATGCCGAATCCTCCCAAATTCATCGCCATCGTCGCCATGGCCGCCAATCGCACGATTGGGCGCGATGGAGAGCTGCCTTGGCGCTTGCCGGAGGACATCAAATTCTTCCGGCGCACCACAACCGGCCACGCCATCCTGATGGGACGCAAAACTTGGGAGTCGATTCGCAAACCGCTGCCGGAGCGGCGCAACATCGTGCTCTCTCGCAGCCTGAAATCGGCGCCGGAGGGCGTGGAGTTGATTCGGCATCCGGATGAGTTGGCCGGCTTAAACCTGGAAACCGACGTCTACGTCATCGGCGGGGCCGTGGTTTACGCCTGCTTGCTGCCGCGGTGCGAAGAAGTGCTGCAAACCTACGTTTTCGCCGAGTACGAGGGCGATACCTTCCTGCCGCCGTTTGAGGACGATTTTCAACTCGCTGAGATTCTGGAAAAACACCCGCAATTCGAGATTCGACGCTACGTACGCTGATGTTCCACCCCAAAGGACCCACGTTTTGGGAGCAGGCGCAGCAGGCGCTTTCTTCGACCCAACGCGGCTACGATTTGTTGGCGCCGAAGTTCGATTTCACCCCGTACCGGACGCCGGACTGGATGCTGGAATCCGTGGGGCCGCTGGTTGGCGAGGTGGAGAGCGCGATTGACGTTTGCTGCGGCACGGGAGCCGGGTTGCGCATGCTGGCGCCTCATGTCACGAAACGGCTGGTGGGGATCGATTTCAGCCGCGGGATGCTGGATCAGGTGTCCGTGGAGCCGAAATCGGCGAAATTGGAGCTGATTCGCGGCGATGTACGCGACATGGAAATCGAGGCGGAGTTCGATTTGGCGACGTGCTTCGGCGCGTTGGGCCATTTTGACGGCGATGAGGAGGATTTGTTGATCGCGCGGGTTTTCCGGGCGCTGAAACCCGGCGGGCGCTTTCTGTTCGTCACCAGTTTCCGGCCGCATCCGCGCAGCCTGGAGTTTTGGTTCACCCACGGCTTCAATGTGGCCATGCGCGTGCGCAATGCGCTGATTAAGCCGGAATTCGTCATGTACTACCTCACCTTCACCCTGCCGCAAATTCGGGCCAAGCTGGAAGAAGCCGGATTTGAGGTGAAAATCCGCAATCCCGCGAATTGGCGAAATTTTCGCATCGTTAGCGCCGGCAAGCCGGGCGAATCGCCGCTACAAGCCCATCCCTCCCAAACCGGGGGGCAACCCGCCCGTTAGTTTGCCCATCTCGCTGGCCATGGCTTCCTTGCCCTGATCCAGCGCCTGCTTGACGCCGCTCAGGACGAGATCCTCCAGCATCTCGACGTCTTCCGGGTCCACCACCGCGGGATCGATCTTGATCGCGGTCACATCTCCCCCGCCGTTGGCGGTCACGACCACTTTTCCGCCGCCCACGCTGGCCTCAAACTCCTTTTCGGCCAGCTCGGACTGCGTTTTCTGCATGTCCTTCTGCATCTTCTGCATCTGTTTCATCATCTTGTTGATGTTCATGGCGGTAGGGTCGTTTTGGGTTTGCGAAAAGTCGAAAATTTACGCCATTTCAGCGCTGAAAATGCGCAGCGCCTCAGCGATGAGCGGATCTTGCGGAAGGAGGCGTTCGTCGTCGATCGGCAGCTCCAATTGCACGGGATCTTCGTGGTCTGGGGCAAGGCGAATGGACGCTGGCTTGCCGAGTTTATCCGCGGCAAAGCTCATGACGTGGCTGTCGGTTCGATTCAATGCCTGGTCGGCGAGGTAAAGGTTCATCTGAGTTAAAAAAAATCGAGGGTTGGGCTGGTTACTTGCTGGATTCGATCTCCGCTTCAAATAACCGAAGAGCTTCCTGAATCAAAGGATCATTCTTGAATTTCTTTTCGTCGATCGGCGGCTCGGCTTCGAGCGTTTCCGCTTCCTCAGCGGGTTCCGGCTCCGGTTTCGACGCCCGTTCCTGCTTTTTCGCCGCTTTTTTGGCCGGTTTCGGCCGTTCGGCTCGCGGTTCGGGCTCCGGATCGCTTTCCGGCGGTTCGTCCAGGTTGGGCGCCTCCGGTTCCGGGATGTCTTCGCGCACCTCGCATTGCAGGGCCAGCTTTTCGCCGCCCAGTTGCTCCAGCAGCTCCTCGACGAAGAGCCGGCTTTTGTCCCGCATGATCGAATCGCGCGAAAACTTGTTCCCCGGCGAGAAGCCGATCGTGAATTTGCGCGCGCTTTGGTCGAGAAACCGGGCGCCCTGCGTCCAGCCCGACATCAACGGCCGTTGCTCGTCGATTTGCGCCGTCACCGCCTTCCAAAGCTCCTCGCCCTGGAGATTGCCGTTCGGCTTGGCCGGTTCTTTTGGCTTGGCGCTCTTTTTGCTCTTTTTCTTCGCCGGAGCCGCTTCCGCCTCGGGTTCCGCGCTTTTTTTGGGCGGATCCGGATCGAAGGGTGGAGCATCGTCCTCAGCCGGAGGCGGAACCTCGATTTTTGCGGATTTTTTCTCGGTTTTCGGCGTTGGCGTTACCGCTGGAGTTGGCGCCGGCGCTAGCTCGGGCTCACTGCTTGGTTCGGGCTCGTTTGGAGCTGGCTCGCTTTGGGTTGGCTCGCTTTGCGCCTCCTTTTTTTTTACCGCAGGCGCAGCCGGCATTCCCTCAGCCGCCTCGCCGGCTTGATGGAGCATCCCAATCACGTCGCTCACCGTCATTTCCGCCAAAATCTGCATCGCCTTGATCACCGCGATTTCCAGGTGCAGACGCTTGTTGGGCGCCCATTTCATCCGCGTTTCGGTCTCCGCAAAGTGATCGATCAGGCTCAAAAGCCGCTCCGGCACGGCCAGCTTCGTCTGAGCGCGCAGCCGTTCCGCGATTTCCGGCGCCAGATCGCCAAATTCGTTCTTCGGGTCCACGATCGCGACGAGCAGGTTGCGCAAATACCCGATCCAATCCGCCAACAACCGCGAAAGATCCTTGCCCTTCTCACTCTCGGCATGAATCGCCTCCAGCGCTGTGGCCGACTTTTTCGCCAAAACCGCGTCCGTTAGATCCGCGATCGTTTCCAGCGAAGTAAACCCAAAAATCTCCAGCACGTTTTCTTCGGCGATGTGCTCCCCGCAAAACGCCACCAATTGATCCAGCATCGACTGCGCGTCGCGCATCCCGCCGTCCGCGCCCTTGGCGATCGCATACGCCGCGCTTTCATCCAGCTTCACCTTTTCCTCCTCGGCGATGAAAAGCAGGTGATCGGCGATGACTTGCGTGGGAATGCGCCGCAAATCGAACCGTTGGCAGCGGCTGATGATCGTGGGTAGAATCTTGTTCGGCTCCGTCGTCGCGAAGATGAATTTTACATGCGCCGGAGGCTCCTCCAGCGTCTTGAGCAGCGCATTGAACGCCGCGGTAGAGAGCATGTGAACCTCATCGACGTAGTAGATCTTGAACTTGCTGCTCGTCGGCGCGAATTTCACCGTTTCGCGCAATTCGCGCACCTGCTCCACGCCGTTGTTCGACGCACCATCGATCTCCAGGACGTCCAGGTTGGCGCCCTCGGCAATTTCCACGCAAACCGGGTCATCGGGATCGAAATCCACCTTCGGTCCCCCGGGGCAATTCAGCGCCTTGGCGAAAATTCGCGCCGTCGAAGTTTTTCCCGTTCCCCGCGGCCCTACGAACAGATAGGCATGCGCCAGGCGATCCTGCTCGATGGCATTGCGCAGCGTGCGGACCACGTGATCCTGGCCCAGCACGTCATCGAACGTGCGGGGGCGATATTTTCGGGCAAAAACCTGGTAACTCACGCCCGCACTCTAGGACGGGATGGCCGCTTGCAAACCGCTTTTTTTGGCTTTGCCAGGATTTTGCGGCTGCGGGGCGTTGTGGCAGCTCTTTCGCCTGCACCTCGCTCAATCGCTCGCCAGTTGGGTTGCTGTGAACCAGGAAGGCCGGGGGACGTCAAAACCGGAGGAATTCCAGCTCGCCCGATCGCAGGAGATCTTGCGGCGGGACGGTGGGGCCGCCGTTGGCGTCGAGGTCGATTTCGCGGCCCAGTTGCTCTCCGGCGCGCTTGTAGACCAGCCAGATGAATTGGCTGCAATACAGGCCGTGATCCTGGTTTTTGTGCGGCGTGGCTACGAAGGGCTTGTGCCGCACTTTGGCCGATTCCGCCAAAAGAGCCTCACCAAGGGCCGGTGGGCGATTTTTCAGGCGCAAGACCGCGATGGGCCGGTTTTGGCGCTGGTAGTCTCCGATCACGTTGGCGGTGCGGAGGCGCACATAGCCGTCCGGATTCCAAAAACCGACCGTCCAGCCGTTTTTTGCGACCATCCAGGCGTGCAGGAAGTTGTCGCTGGGTTGGGGGACTAGAATGTCGCCGGTTTGCAGCTTGTCCAGGTTTCCCGCGACCGAATCCGGGTGGTACCAGGAGGCCTTTTCGATCGCTTGGTTAAGCCCGGGCCTCTTCAGGTTGAGACTGGAACAGCCGGTCAGCGCGATGAGGCTGGCGGCGAGCCCGATGATGCGAATGATGAGGGTTCTCTTTGTTGTTGTTGCTGTAGTTGTTTTCAAAATCGGAAACTCCCGTAGAGGTGCCAACGCGCGTTAATGTCGTCTTCAAACCCCGATTGCGCCGCTTGCCAACCATAAGAGGCGCGCAGGTTGAAGTGATGCAAAATTTCGTAGTTCAAGCCCACGCCAAAGCTTCCCGCGCTAATGGATTCGGCTTCATCCGGAAGCAAATCAATGTTGGATCCCGTGGCGTAATCATAAAACAAAAACGGGCGCGCTTTTGTCGCTTTGGCGTAGGGGATGGGCGGATAAAGTTCCAGGTTGGCGAGGATTCCGCGATCCACCTGGGTGGCGACTTCATCAAAGCCGCGAACGCTGCGCGCGCCTCCAATCAGCATAGCTTCCACCGGTAGCAAATTGGCGTTGCTGAGTTGTCCTTCCACGCGAAGCGCAAGGTCGAAATTCCAGGGCAACTCGGCGGCGTGAAGAAAGTTGCCCTTCCAGTAGAGATAGTCGGCGGAAGCCAGTCCGCGCAGCTCCTGGAAGGATTCGTCCGAATTATGATTGGAGAGGTCCCCGGGACTCCAAAACAGGCCGTGGTAGAATTTAGAATCGCCGAAGCCGGTTTCGAACTGCCCCGCCTGACCGAGCGAAAATTGGAAAATTTCCGCCGTGGAGTCGATAACCTCCAACCCGCCGAATTCCAGGTTGTTGTTGGTACTCTTGTAGTCGAATCCCAGGTGCAATTCGTGGGAAATTCCGCGAAAATCCGGCAGGGGCGCGAGCCAGATGGATGACAGCTGGTAACTGCGGCCGCCGGTCTGAATCATTTCACCTTCAAACGGCAATTCGCCCTCCGCCTGCACGTGTCCGCCGATGAGGTTGAGTTGATGGCGCCCGCCAAAGAGCGGCAGCCGATAGGAGGCGGCGTGGGCGTCCAGGCGGTCGAAATCCGGCGTGGTGGTATACTGATAGGTCAGCAGATGGCCGGCGTTCCACAGGTTGCCGGTTTCAAACCCGAAATTGACGCGGTGTTCGCCCAGCGAGTCAGAGCCGTTATTGGTATAACCACTAAACACCGTCCAGGGCCGGCGCTCGTCCACTTGCAAAATCAGGTCGGTGTGGCCAAATTCGTCTCCTGGGGTAAAACCGACGCTGACGCTGCGAAAGGGGTTGCGATTGATGGCGCGCAGGTCGCGGATGATGTCGCTGCGGTAGATAAGATCGCCTCTTTCCAGGCGCACGGGGCCCAGGATGGAGCGCTCTGAAAAATAGCGCGTTTCCGTGACGCGAACGTCCTCCAGCTTGCCCACAATGACCGCCATGCGAATGACGCCGCTGGTGATTTCTTGTGGCGGTGTCAGGACATCCACGATCGGCAAATCCGAGGCGCGGTAGGCCAAAACCGAAGCTTTGCGCATTTCCCGCAGCGTCACCACGTTGAAGGGCTTGCCAATGAAGGGTTGCAGCTTGGTCAGGACCTTGGGCGGGACGGTCAGGCTCTCATCGAGAACGTGCACGCCGCTCCCATCACCCGGCGGGGGCGTTTCGAGATCCGCGGGGTCGCTGATGAGGACCACACCCTTGAGAACGCCGAAGTCGACCACCTGCTCCCTTGATTGCGGATCGAAGGGCGCTGGGATCCCGGCGGGAGGATCGACCACCCCGGGGTCCACTTTAAACGCACGGCCTTCCTTCGGTGGCAGAATGCGATCGAGATCTTGCGCTGGTGCTAAACCGGCCGCAAGCAGCGTGCCAAACAGCAGGAATGGCTGGAAGACTTGCCCGGGAGCGCGCAGAGAAGATAAAAGTGTTTTCATTCGTTTCCCTCCTGCTGTTCTGGGTTGGCGGCATCTTCACCGTTGCTGGCAGGGTCATTGGAAGCATTAGCTTCGATCGGCATGCGGGTTTCCGAATCAACCTCAATTCTTTCTCCGTCAGGGCGGACGAGATAGATCGATCCGTTGCCGGTTCGTTCGTATTCCTCGCCGGATGGACCGTAAGTCCAGCGGACGGTGTCGGAGTTGGCATCATAGCGGATGTTCCGCGATCCAGCCCAAATCCGGCCCGTGCGGCCCGAGTCCGGGTCATACCACCGCGCTCCGCTGTCCCACAGAACCAGGCTGCTATCGGGATAAGAATAGACCTGGGGCGATCCAGGCGAAATAAGAGTGGAAATCACGCCGGTATCCAAATCCAGTGCGAAACCGTCTTTTATCATTCGCCTCCGACCACCATCATATACCCCGTCGTCAAACCAGGAGGAATCGGTGGGCAATGGTTGAGTCAGGGTCCGGGAGATCTCGTTCGTTTCGGGATCGTAGGAATAAGACAGCGGCCCATCTTCCCAAGTGGTCCCGCCGGTGGCCGCGTTGTAGTAAAACGGGCGACGGCCGTTTTCGCGGTCCGCCGGATCGGCCCAGAACTCAGGGTCAAAGGTTGCGGATGTCAGTCCGGTTTCGGTGTCGTATTGATAGGTGAACGGCCCAAATTGCCACGAAACCAGGCCGGTCTCGTAGTCCATCGTGTAGGCGACCTCCCGGCCGAGTGATTGGTTCCAGGCCGACCAAGAAACCGTTCTTTCCGCCGGGCGGTATTGATAGACAACCCCATTTTCCGTCCAGGAAACGCGTTGATTCCTGGGGTCGTTCTTCCAAGCTTCAAGCTCTTCGCGCGTCAATGAAAGCGCATCACGCCCAGTGTATGGGATGGCGTCGGCGCGATAGCGCCGTCCGTCTTGACCAGTCCAAAAGAAACCGCCGGAAGTGCCGACGAAATATTCGTATTCCTCGGGCCAATCGTGTCTGACTGAATAAGAGTTACGTGCCTCATAGTGGGAGAATCGGTCAGATTTATCTCGCACGAGGTCCTCAGCAATGAAGTAGCCCATTCGTCCGAACAACTCTGGTACTTCGGCGAATTCCTCCTCCGACGGAAAGTCCACGTCTACCCCAAAAGGCACGGGTTGCTGCGTCCAAACAACCAACCGCTCCGGATCTTCGAGCAGGACGTCGATATCGTCCGGCGGTGGTGGTTCCATAGGCGTTGTCTCGGATTCCATGGGCTCAGGTTCCGGGCTCGGGCTCCGGATCTGGCGTGAGGGCAACTCGAGGCCCGGGAGGCGGCGCCGGCTCCATTGGCGGCGGCGGTGGAGGATCCGGCGTGGGTGCGGGCGCAGGCGCCGTGTAGGGATCGGCGCAGGCGCGGGCGTCGGCGTTGGAAGCGGTGTGGGTGTAGGCGTCGGCGTTGGAACAGGCGGGAGGCGGTGGCGGCGGCGGCACAGGCGCGTGGTAGAAACTGAAATTCCCGCCGTAGGGGCCCGCGCCGAAGGTGAATTGACCCTGCAAATTCGGCAACGGATCGGTTCCCGGCGCCGGGGCGGCCACGCCGTTGAGACTTGCGCCGGCGGCGATTTGGTAGCCGGCGTTGTTGGGGATGTAGAAGCGCAATTCGCCGTTTTGCCCGCTGGAAAACGTGGAATTCACGTCGGCGGTTATCGTGCCCGTGCCGCCGGCGGTGTAGTTGTTCTGTCCCACGCCGATGAAGGTGTTGCCGGTCAAATTGGTTCCAGTGGGATCGAGGAAATTGCCGATCGTGCCCTGAGTCACCGCGATGTTGTTGCCCGCGCGCACGTTGACGTTTCCGGCGACGGTGGCGCCGGTGTCATTGTCTCCCGGCGTATTGCCGTGGCCCAGGTGGGCAAAGTTGGGGGCCGCGCCGCCGGTGATGGTGAGATTGTTGCCCAAGGTCACGTCGATGGTTCCCTGAAAACTGCCCGTTGCGCCCGGACCGCCGTTACCGATGTGCGCGGAGTCTCCAAAGGTGTTCGCCACGGAAATGGTGGCGTTGGCGGCATTGATGGTGATGTCCGTGGTCGCCGTGCCGGCAAAATCGGGGCCCCCACCGCCGATTTGCGCGGAGTAGTCGCCCATTGAGTTTGCGCCTGCCACAACGGACACGTCGCCGGGCGTGGTGATGTTAATTGCGCCGCCCACGGTGGCCTCCACGTCGCGGCCGCCGTGACCGATTCTCGCCGCCCCAATGGCCGCGCCGTTGGCATTCACCAAAACGTCGCCCAGCGCCTCGATGGTGATGTTGCCGTTGCTGGTTCCGTCACTCGTTCCGATAGCGTTTGGCCCGTTGCCAATGTGCCCGATTTGCGCGTGACCAAAATTGGGGACGGCAGAATCAACTTCCACGGTTACGCCGCCGGTGGATCGCACCAAAATGTCGCCATCCGTCGCAAAGGCAGCGCCACCGTCGAGAGCGAGGAATCCTAGCTGCGCATCCACAAAATTCTCCCCTTGGATCAGCAAATCTTCGGTGAAAACGCGCGTGACCCCGGCTCGCGAACCGACCGAGACGGGGAGAAAAGCGTTGGTCGCGATGAAAACATCGCCTTGGGTATTGCCGAAGAGCGTCGTCGTCGAAAGATCTGCCGCACTGAAGGCAGCGGCGTCAAAGGCGGTCAATTCGTCCCAACCGGCCGCCAGGTTCAGATCGCCGCCGGCAGGGTTGAGGTTCAGAATGTTGGCGTCCAGAAACAAGTCGTCGCCGGCCAGAAACGTCAGGTTGGCGGTGGAATTCCAGTTGATGTCGCTGATCACCGAAATGCTGCCGGGCGCGCCCCCGGTGGCTACTCCGGTCACCCCGGCTCCGGTCGGCGAAGCAGCGGTGTCGATGGTCACGTTGGTCCCGCCGTTGAGAGCGGCGACAATAGCCGTGGCGTCGGCGAAACCGATGGAGTAGTCGAACGGGTCCAGCAGCAGTTCCCCGCCGCCGGTGTCCACGTGGCCGTTGAAGCTGAGATGTTGCAGGCCGGAAACTTCCGTGAAACCGCCCGCGCCGCCTCCAGCGCCCCGATTTTGGATCGTGCCGTGAAAATGGGTCGCGCCATCGGCCCAAAGAACGATGGTCCCGCCGTTTCCGGCCGCGTTGGAGTTGGCGGTGAGGGTTACGCCGGCGCCCACGCTGGTGTTTTGGGCGTTGGCGACGCGCGAATCCCGACCCTGACGGCCGCCGCCGATGAGAATCTCGCCCCCGGCGCCACCACCGCTCGCATCGACGAAAGCATGGCCGTTGAGGCTGACGTTGCGCGCCGTCATCCAAACCGCTCCCCCAGCGCCATCGCGGCTGCCGGCCAGCGCCGTGCCTTGAAAATCGACGCTGTCCGCACCCTGAATTTGGATGCGCCCGCCGTTCCCGGCGGTCCCGCGAGCCTGAATTTGCGCCCCGGGACCGGCAACGACGTCTTGGGCCGAAACGTGGACCACGCCACCGTTACCGGCCGTGCCATCGGCGGCGACTAACCCGTGAATTTGCGCTGAATCCGCGGCTTCGAGCCCCACTTGCCCGCCATCGGCGCCCGAAGCGTCGATTCGCCCCGTGGATAGAAGCGTGACGGAGTGGCCGTTGACCTGGATTGCGCCGCCGGTTCCGTTTTCCGAGCGAGCCTCCAGCGTGCCGCTGATTTCGACCTCTGCGCCATCGCCGCCGTCAATTTGGATTCGGCCTCCGCTGCCGGAAGCGCCGTTGGCGAGAACGAGGCCCTGCACGTCGATATTTTCCAGGCCGGCCAGGGCGATGAGGCCGCCTTCCTCCCCTGACACGTCCAACCGCCCCTGCGCCAAGACGGTGAGCGAACTGCCGTTGACCTCAATGGTTCCGCCGGCTTCTTCCGCCGAGCGCGCGTCCAAAAAGCCGCCGATGGCGATTTCTTCACCCTGGATGCGCAAACTTCCGCCGTTGCCGGGATCACCGCTTGCGCTGACCCGGCCATCGATCGTGACGCTCTCGGTCCCCACCAGGGCCACCTCTCCCCCCTGCGCGCCGGCGACGCTGACGCGGCTTTCCGGCATGAGGTTCAACGCGGTCGCGTTCACGTTGACGGCCCCGCCCGCCGCGTTCTCTGAGCGCGCCTCCACGTAACCGCCAATTTCCACCTCCGCGCCTTGCAGATGCACCTCGCCGCCGTCGCCATCGGTCCCTCCCGCGGCAATCCGGCCCAGAACGCTGACGGATTCGCTGCCCGCCAGCGCGATTTTCCCGCCCTCGGTCCCTGACACATCCACACGCCCCTCCGGCATGACGTTTACCGCCGCGCCGCTCACCTGGATGCTGCCGCCGGGACCGGTTTCCGAGCGCGCCTCCACCATTCCCGCCAAATTCACAGCCCCGCCGCCGGTCACCGTGATTTCGCCGCCGGAATCCGCTTTTTTCGCCGAAAGCGTGCCCGTGTTGACGATGCCGCCGGAACCGCCGGCGGTGAGAAAAATGCGCCCGCCGCGCTGTTGGATCTCCGTCCCGCGCACCACGCCGGAATTGTTGATGGCCAGGGCGTAGGCGTTTCCGCCAGCCGCCTTGAGTTCGGCCGTCGCAGCCTCGATAACGCCGGAATTCTCCACCGCGCCGTTTTGGCCTTCGGGAATGATGTGGATGCGCTCCTCGCCCTGCTCGGCAATGACGATTTGGCTGCCGCCGGCCAGTCCCACGGTTCCCTGCGGCGCGCGAAGCGACCCGGCGTTGCGGACCTGGCGGGCGAAGAGAAAAATATCGCCGCCAAGCGCCTCGATTTGGCCCAAATTCTCGACCAAAGCCGCGGAATTGCCGAAAAATCGGGCATCGCCGCCGTTCAAAAAATCGCCGTCGGTGACATCCAGCGTCGAACCGACAAATCCGTTGGCGCGAACGCTCCCGCCGGGGCCGATGAGGATTCCGTTAGGGTTGATGAGCCAAATATTTCCGTTGGCCTCCAGCGACCCGAAAATGTGGCTCGGATCCCCTGACAAAACACGATTCAACGCCGCGCTGTTTGCGCCCGGCTGCAGGAATCGGGTGATTTCGCCCGGGGAAATGGAAAACGACTCCCAATCCAAAGTCAGCTTGTCGCTGAACTGGTTGATGAGCAATTCAGAGGACTCGGAATCGAGAATTTCACCCTCGCCGGAGCGAATGGTCCCGTTCTGCGGGTTGCCGAAAACGGGGCAAAATGGAGCGGCGAAAACGACGGCCAAACCGAGCGCCAACCCTTTTGGTTTCGTTAGGAGCATCATGTTAGGAAAAGGCTTCGTTATCCATGACGTATTCGGAATTCGCTGAGGTATTTCCGAAAAAAATGAAGAAAAGACGATCCACGCTGATTTTCTCAAAATTTAGGGGGAGGGTCCATGGAGAGATGCGAGCCCCAAAGCCACATTCCATTGCCAGAAATCGCGAAGCATTGTAGGCTGGGGCTCGTCGAATTTACGAACCATGAGGCGCCCCTCAGCAACGGTGAAGCCCGCGGCGGCTTTCCCAAAAACGCGCTGGAGCTTGATCCAGCAGATCAAACGGGAAAGCAATGGCTCTCCTTCGGCCAAATCCGCGCTTGAGGAGATTTGCCGGAATTATTGGCTGCCGGTTTATGTGTTTGTCAGGCGCTTTGGCAAGAGCACGGCGGATGCGGAGGATTTGACGCAGGGGTTCTTTGAAAAGCTGCTGAGCGGGCATTTTTTCGAGCAGTCAAATCGCGATCGCGGCCGGTTGCGGAGCTATATGTTGCGCTCGCTGAGCAATTACATGGCGGCGGAGCATCGCAAGCAGAATGCGCAAAAACGGGGTGGGGACGTGGAGTTTGTTTTCATCGACGCGGAGCATGCCGAGGGGCTGGGTTTGGCCGAGTTGCTCCCCAGCAATGACCTTGCGCCGGATGAGAGTTTCGAGCGGCGCTGGGCGCGAAATTTGCTGGGGCGCGGGTTGCAGGTGCTGCGCGGCGAGTATGAGGGGAAGAATCAGGCGGAGGTTTTTGAGGCGGTTAGCCCCATGCTTTCGGAAACTCCGGCGGGCGCGATCGCCAGGGCTGCGGAACGGCTTGGCGCGACGGAAAACGCGGTGCGCATCGCGCTGCATCGCATGAAAAAGCGCTACCAGGCGATCGTTCGCGATGAGGTGCGCCTGACGCTGGAACCGGGGGCGGATGTGGCTGAGGAGCTGCGTTACCTGGCGCGGATGGCGGTTTGAGGGGCGTTTTGGTCTCGAAAAAAATCACGAAATGGCGGCCATTTTTTGCGATAGAATTTGGTGATGCACGACAATCGCGATTTGCACGGACACGACGCGAGCGGACTCGCGGCCGTGGCGTTGGGCGATCCCGCGCCGCCGGCTGCGTTGCTGTGGGAACCGCCGGCGGTTGAGGATTTGCGCGATTTGGTGGCCGGGTTTGAGGTTCGCGAGTTCATCGGCCGCGGCGGGATGGGGGCCGTTTACCGCGCTTACCAGGCCAGTCTGGAGCGCGATGTGGCCATCAAGATTTTGCCTCCGCACTTGGGTGAGGATCCGGAGTTTGCCGAGCGTTTTCGGCGCGAGGCGCACACCATGGCCAGGCTGAGCCATTCCAACATCGTGCACATTTACGATTTCGGCCAAAACGAGGTTTCTGGCTGGTTTTACCTGGTCATGGAGTTCGTGGACGGCGCGGATTTGGCGAGTTTGATCCAATCCGGCGCGATTCCGGCGGATGAGGCGCTCAACTACGTGGCGGAGATTTGCGGTGCGCTGCAGCACGCGCACGAGCTGGGTTACGTGCATCGCGACATTAAGCCGGCGAACGTTTTCGTGACGCAAACCGGCCACGTGAAAGTGGGCGATTTTGGCTTGGCCAGGCTGTTTTCCGAGACGAAGGAATCCGGCCTGATGTCGGAGATGATGGAGCTGACCATGACGGGTAGCGCGATGGGTACGATGGACTACATTGCCCCGGAGGTGTTGCGCGGGGGAGAGGAGAATTCCGATCACCGCGCGGACATTTTTAGCCTGGGCGTGATGTTTTACGAGTTGTTGACCGGCGAGCGCCCGCGCGGCTGGTTCGCCCCGCCGTCCAAGAAGGTTGGGGTGGATGTTAGGGTGGACGGCGTGGTTTTGCGGGCCATGGCGGAGTCTCCGCTGCGCCGCTACCAGAATGCGGCCGACGTTTGCGAAGAGTTGGCGGATATTCGCAGCGGCAAGGCGCGCGTCCGGGATTGGCTGCGCGCTTCGGGATTCGGCCTGGCCGGCCTGGCGGTGGTTGCCGGGTTGGCGCTGGGCATTTCGAAATTCGGCGAGCGCGAGCCGGTTTCGCCAAATCCGGCAAACGGTCCGATTCGCGAGGGTGACCCGCGCATGAAATCGCGTGAGGTGAGCGCGGTGCTGGAACCCATAACTTTTGAGCCCTTCCTGCTGAGTGGCGTTGGCGATGTCTACAAATTGGCGTTGATTGGCGGGCAGACGCTGGGACTGGCGCTGACCATCAGCGACCGCCTGTGCTACGCTTATCCTCATGACGCGGACTACTCCAAAGCGGAAAACTGGACCTTGATCGATCTCGCCCCGGTTAGCCCCAACTCCTTTTTGTCGCTGACTGAATTCCAGGGACGTCCGGTCATTAGTTTTGGCGATAAGGAACACGGGGATTTTAAGATTGCGATTGGCGATTCTCCCTATCCCGCGGGCCGCTCGAACTGGCAATTCTACGACCCTAACACCAGCCCGGACGTCGTTGGCATGTACGGGCACGTTGCCGAAGTGGCGGGCGGACTGGCCGTTGTTTCCAACAACACGCGCACCGAAGGAATCTGGTTTGCCTGGTCTGCCAATCCCACAGGCGTAACGCGTGACTGGGTAGTCCGAACGGTCGTGGAAAACGCCCCCGTCGATGGCGGCGTGAAGGTGCTCGAAATTGACGGCCGCCCGGCAGTCATCTACAGCCTGCTTTCGTCCATGAAGCTGGCCCATGCCCGGGACGGGCAAGGCCGGGCCTGGCCGGCCGCGGATGAGCACCCGAACATCGTCCCGATCGGGGCCAAATTTGGCTTTGCGCTCAACGTGAATGACGAAGGGGGCGGAATGATTTTTCGCGACCGCGGTTCGACGCACCTTTTCTTTGCCCGCATGGAGCCCGGCCAGGCGGCCCAACCTTGGGAGCTCAGCAAAATTGACAGCCGCATGCATCAATACCGGGCCGTCATCGCGCGGCTGGGCGACCACTGGATTTCCTCCTCCTGGGACATTAGCGAGGGAAACGCCAAAGCCTTGGCGCGAATCGGAATTTCGGCCGACCGGCGCGGGCGAAACGGCACCTGGACGATGATCCCCATCGCGCGGGGAACTGGCTACGCTGTCAGCATAGCCGCCTTTGGCGAAACGCTCGTGATTCCGCTTCGTTCGCAAGAGAGCACAGGCTTGTGGATCGCCGCGGTCACCATCGACCAATTGCTGGAACTCGGCCAAGCCGGGGAGCTGCTCTTCACCGAATAATTGACCCTAACCGATTTCCCAAAAATTCCCATGAAACCCTCAAAAATCATCCCAATCCTGCTAACCACGATCCTAGGCATCGCGTCCTCCGTCCAGGCCGAAACCGGCATCACCATCACCGACTTTGGCGCGACGCCTAACGATGCAACCGACGACACGGCCGCCATTCAGGCCGCACTGGCCCACGCGGGCGAAACCGGCGGCGGGCTGGTCCGGATCCCCAAGGGGACGTTCCTGGTTAGCCGTGGCCGGGCGGGCGCCTGCATCCTGGAAGTCCCCTCCAACACCATCGTTGAGGGCGAAGGAACCGCCTCGATCCTCAAATTCACCGGCGGCGTCAACCAATCAAATTTCTGGCGCATGATCGGCTCCTACCGCCCGGTGGAAAACGTGGTGATTCGCGATTTGGCGCTGGACGGCTCCACCACGTTCACCACCTACGTGGTGGGCGAAACTCCCGAGCAAAATCACGGCGTATGGTTCTATGCGCCCGAAGGCAAATCGAAAAACATCACCATCGCCAACGTCTACTCCCACCATTTTGCCGGCGATTGCATTGCGCTGGGCAGGGGCACGGTGGGTGGGGTGGTGCGCGACTGCGTCTTTCACGACGGCATCCGCCAAGGCATCCAAATCGGCGCCGAAGGCGGGGCGAACATCCAGGTCTTGAACAACCGCGAATTGCCGGACGTATCCATCCAAGGCGCCCCCCGCGGCATTCACCTGGAACACAACACCGGCGTAACCAACGTGCTCGTCTCCGGAAACGTGCTCAACGGCCCGATTTTAGCCGGCGACGGCATCGACCGCCTCTCCATCATCGGCAACACCGCGCAATTCATCGAAGGCAACATCAACCGCAACGTGCTGGTGGCGAACAACCAGTTGCGCTCGAATTTTAACCGGGCGGGCGTGACCCTGGGGAAGACATCCAACATCCAGGTAACGGGCAACCTCATCGTCAACACGAATTCCGAGACGTTCGCGGCAATTTACGTTTGGGACAACAGCGAGGAAAAAGAGACCAACGTGGTGGTGACGAACAACCTCATTCAATCCCGCGGCGTGGCCGTTGCCATCGCGGGAATGAACGGCGGACTGGTGTCCGGCAACTTCGCCCCACAATCTCAGCCTCATTACCGGAACCACTACGGCCGGTCGGAAAACATTGTGGTTAGGAACCCGCTTGAGATACCAATCGTCGAGTCGCAATGGACCGATGAGCGCGCCTTGCCGGGGACGCCCTTGACGATCCACCTCAAATCTGATTGCCTATCACTCATGAAGGAAAACTGCGCACCTAAAACTGAGGCGGTTTACCACCGGCGGCAGCGTGGAAATCCCAGTTTCATTATGGAATTGGCCCAGAAAACTTTCTGTCTATAAAACGTTAGCCCAAAACAGACACCATTCATGAAATTGATTTTTTACTTTTTCCTCCTTGGAACTCTTCTTGCCGCGGTTGCGGTTAGCGATGATCAAAAGTTACCGCGGGACTCGACAGAGCTACTTGAAAAACTCTCTCAATTCGAAGAAACTGAGCGTGCGAGGACAGAATCAGCGATTGCCGAAAAGCGGAACCAAGTAGCAGCATTACTGCGAGCTCATCTCCAACGCGAGACGAAAAGTGGCAATCTTGATGCGGCACTTGAATTACGCAAAAAGATTGAGGTTCTCTCCGGCACTACCACTCCTCAGTCGCAACCTATTCCCTCAACACCGGAGAATAAGTTAGATGACAATTTCGTGAATTGGCTTGCCACAGTAACATTCGTAGAGAGTTCTGGTGTTCGGTTCTCTGTCACAGCACAGACTGTCACAGCCGTATATTTGAATGGGACAACTTACGAATATCCGATTACGGCAATCGACTCGGACAAGCGGGAGGTTGCATGGAAATACAGTTCTAACAGTGACAAAGTCAATTTCTTCAAGGTTGATTCGTCCCGGCGGAAAGCTATCCGAACTAAGGCGTCCGGGTTGGAGGTTGAATTGACCGTAGAGCCCAACAAGGGCTAACAAAAGCGTGGACGCCGACCTGGGCCCCTTCTTGCAGTTGACATTTGATCGTAATCCGAGAGGTTCTCGTTGCAACCCACCTGGGCTCCCGGGCCCAGGCGGGTCACGCTAAACGTTGAACTAAGCCTCGTTCCGAGGCAGAGGCGCGGAGGCGCTGCAATCCCTGAATCCCCTGCAAACCAGGCAGCGATGAAAACTGAACCCGCAAAACCGCCCCAAACCGAATTGGACCGTGTCGCGGCGACGCCCCGCCGTTTCCGCACGGCCACGAAAATCAGCGTCCCGTTCCCAGATTTGGGCCTCACCCGGCTCGCCCCGCACCGAGGCGAGCGGACCGGATTGCCGGGAACCGCAGCGCCCGCCACCGTGGCGATTTTCCGGCGCTCGGACCTTGACGCCAGAGACCGCCCCTATACTTTCCCCCAGCAAGCCGGTTGACCGTTTCCCCGTTGGCCGCCGGCTCAGTTCAACAGGCAAGTATGCCATGAAGCCGATCACCTCGAATCTGAAAACGGAAGTCAAACGCGGCTTCACGGCATACCTGCCTCAAACGTAGATATGGCTGCCCCCCTCGCAAGCAGAAAAAGCGATATTCTTCCATTAACGTCACGATAACAGATTGGCTCGGTTTGGAGTCCGCGCAGAAGGGAGCAAGCAATGCAAGTTGACGGACGTGGTGTGAACGTGTGTTCTCGGTGGTTGGTTTGCTGACATGCGTGCGTTGGTTAGCGACATTTTCTGAGTTCACCAAGGCCCTATCCGCACTCTCGGATCAGGCGTTTGTTGGGTGCTCACGATGTGTAAGTAATTACACAAGACGGCACGACCTCGAACGTCTATCGCGGGTTGGCCCCACCAAGGTCAACTTTATACATATTGTAGATACATTGCTTGCTCGCTTCTAGGCGGTCATGAGTTGTCGGGTTGAAGGTTTTTCTAGATACGGAGAAGGGGAAGGGGTTTCTTTTCTTCCAAATCCAACCACCGCCCACCGGTCTGCGAAGTGCTGGCGCGGGCAAGTGATCCCGCAGCCAAAAGCCGGGGTAGATGGGGGCTTTTGCGAGGACAGCACTTGCCCGCGCCAGCACTTCGGCGGCATGTTCTTGATGGTTGAAGAAGGAAGCCATTGTGGGTGGAAATGGGAAATGGGGAAGTCCGAACGCTTACGGGGTGGATTGAGCCTGGCAGGGCGCGCCTTCCTTGGCCACTTGTTGGTATAGCGCCCATATAAAGCCGCACAGTTCGCGCGCCACCGATACGATGACGATGTTTCGATGCAGGCCGCGCGCGGCCAGTAGCCAGTAGCGTTCGTGCAGCCGGTTCTGGGTTTTCCAGCTCAGGTTCTTCACTTCGCTGCTCTGGCCTTGTTGGCGTTTGCTCAAGGGCGCGCTGACCTTGGGTTCGAGCCGGTAATGTTGGGCGGCTTCAATTAGTATCCAGCGGGCGTGGCTGTTGCCGCATTTGGTGATGGCTCCCTGGCGGCGGCGCGTGCCGGTGGAGTTCTCGCTGGGCACCAGGCCCAGATAGGCCATGAGCTGGCGCGGGTGGGTGAAGCGGCCCACGTGGCCTAACTCGCTAACCACGATCATTGCCCCTACCAGCTGGAATCCGCGGAAGGCCATGAGAGCATCGACCACCGGTTTGAAGCTCCAATCGCGGTAGAGCTTTTCCATCTGCATTTCGATGCGGGTGATGCGTTCGCCGGCCGCGCTTATTGCCATAAGGTATTCTTCTAAGATCACTTTCTGGGCCGGGTGCGGCAGGGTTAGTTCGCGCAAGTAGCGCATGTGAGCTTCGGTCCACTTGGTCTTACCTTTGTAGTTATACCCATTGCGAAGAAGGAAGGCGCCGAGTTGCTGGCGGGCGCTGCGTTGGTCGCGCACCGCATCGGTTCGGGCCCGGCAGAGGTCGCGAATGGCTTCGTCCTTGGCCTCGGGCACGTGGATGGCGGTAAGTTCGCCGGCGCGGTGCAGGCGGGCCAGTTTTTTGGCGTCACGTTTGTCGGTCTTAAGCTTGTCGCCACTCTTGGTGGGGATGAGCGATGGGGCGGTGACGATGCACTCATAGCCTTTGCGGGTGAGGTGGCGGTAGAGGACGAAGCCGGTGGGGCCGGCTTCGTAGACGAAGCTCAAGAGGGTGTTCGGATGGGCTTTGCGCATCTTGGTGAGGAACCTTTCGATGGCGTGCTGGCTGTTGGTGATGGATCCATAGAGGCGGACCTCGCCACGTTTGCCGGCTTCGGCCAGGGCGATTGTGATTGACTCTTTGTGGGCGTCGAGTCCAATGTAGAGGGTGTTTTTCATTTTTGGCATGATGCGTTTTGGTTTGTGTTCGTTTTCTGACTCTGCTGGATTCAGGGGTAGCGGACTCCCCGCAGCGATGAGGCGACTCGAAAGTTTTCCAGCCAGTTTTTTCGGTAGCGTTTCTTGGTGAGGCGTTCGGCAGGGCACTGGACACCGTGGAGCTTCGCCGCCCGCGGATTCCAAGGCGCGAAGTTTTGAAGATGAGCCCACGCCCGGATGATCAGGTTGGAACTCTCGCAGTGGCCGTGTAGATATCGCATCGCAAAGAGCCGGCGATCGAGCGAACCCATCTCTCGGTCGAGCGCTGTGCTGACTCGATGTCCTTGCTCGCGATCATAGTAAGCTTCATAGCCTTGGAGCTTGTTTTCATTGGCTTTGTTCAACTTCGTGCTCACGGGTTCGGGAATCCGATCATGGTTGTCCGTGCACCATTGCATGAGAGTCTTCCACCTCTGGGAGAAGGCTTGCTTGGTAGGGGCGCCATAAGCGTCCCAAAGTTGGTCGGCGATCTCACCGAATATCTCCGCGTGTTTCTTTTTGGCTCTGTCACGTATGGAGATATACAGATGTAAGAAGCAGGTGATCAGGATGACACTTGCGCCAAAAACCATTCGAAGTGCGGCTGAGGTGGCGGCGAAGCCATCTACATTAATGGAACGGATTTGATGGTCCGGATTGGTGCGGGCAGTCTCGTCGGCAAAGACTTGGTAGCCTATTGCAAGCGATTGAGCATCAGCTCCTTCACACAGTTCGGCTCCAAGAACACATCCTCCTCCTACCGTGGTGGTGATATAGGCCTTTTCGCCAAGGTGCTTGGTATGTTTTTCGTCGCAACATACGTCTTCAGGCAACTCACCTTTGGGACCGTGCAATGCTCCAACGATGCTGGTTTTTCCCATGCGCCGTTCGACTCGATAGTAATAGTTGGCGTCTCTTGGATAGATCATGGCTAAAGCCCAGTAGGGAACGTTGAATTTGCGCAAAAACATTGGATCGGCAACGTCCTCAGTCTTGCCGCACATATGTGGCAGGATGTCACAAGGCAAGACTCGGTAGTTGTGAGCGGCGTCGCCAAAACTAACCTTTATCCTGCGAATGCGGAGGCCCATTTTGGCCGAATCAATGATATCCTTGAGTTGGTAACCGTCTTCAAACTCAGGCGGAAAACACTCCGGGTGAGATTGGTAACACTCTTCGAGCAATTGATGGAAGTCATCAGGCTTAACCGAGCGGCGTTGGTATTCTTCTAGAGAAATAGGGAGAACGATTTCGTTTGAACCGGGCTCTCTCCGAGTGTTGGATGATGATTGGGGCTGCTGCGGTTGATTGGCGTTATTTTGCATATGTCAGGATACCGTAGTGGCCCTCTTTGTGCCAGCGGAATTCCAACAAATATTGATTATATAATAATTATAAATATCGAGATTGCCGTACCCTGAATCCGGTAGAGTCAGTTCGTTTTCACTGTGGCCTCCTCACCGTGAGGAGGTTCTGAAAATGCGGCTCTGTGCGTCCGTGCGGACGGGCAACCCGCGATATGGTTGGACCAACCGGCGCATCATGCCTCTTCACTTTCAATTCAGGAACGGCTTGCGCGACCAGATCGGGCAGCCATAAGGTCTCGGCTAAAGAAAGATGTCACTTGAGAGTACAAGGTTCATTGGATGGGCCCACGATGGGGAACCTCGTCTCCCGTATGACCGGATCCTTGAGCGCCACACTATTCTCCGTGACACCATCGCGACCACGCTCGCGGGCGATCCGGACGCGCATCAGAATCTCTGGGGGTTCGTGGCCCTCCAGTCGTTTACGTACATCTTCAATGTGTACAAGGCGATTGGGCTGATCCTACCCGAGCACTATCACGAATCGGGCGCAGTCATCTTACGTCAGCTGTGGGAGGTTTCCATGATCCTTCATTGGATTGAGCGGGACCCGGAATCTCGCGCACAAGATTTCTGCAATTTCACTGTGATGGAGATGCGTCGAGCCGCGCAACTCACAGGAGATGAGGACGATTTGGCCGACCTTGACGAGGCGACTGAACGATTTCAAACAAACTTTCGATTTCAGGATCGGCGTGGCAGGGATCGGACACACCCCAACTTCTCAACTGCAACCGTCCGTGACCGTGCGGAAGAATTGGGAGAGCCATGGAGTGACGACTATCGCCTAATCTACCACTTGTCGTCGATGCACGCACATGGCGCGCCCGGGGCAGTTCTCCATCAGCATTTCGTCCAGCATTCCGTATCTCCTGAGACCCGGGAGAAGGACTCAACCGCGTTGATCGCGTATTTGTCGATGAAGACAATCGTTGATGACGTACACTTACTGGTCAGGCAAGGCTTCGCCGCCGATTCGGAAGAGATCGACAAGGCATTTGATGGGGTGCTTGACCCTCCAGAATCTGACAACACCGAATAAGCCGATGCTGTTGCCACTCATCCGCCACGGGCCTTTCCTGCTCCTACTGGCAAGGTGAACTTCGTCTCGCTTGGTCCCCAGTCTCAACAGGTTGCGGCGACGCGGCCGCGGCCGTCCCCATTGTTTCCAATAGTACAACCGCATTCGGCGCCGGACCCATTGATCCAGTTCACGCGCTTCGTCGAAGTTTAGACCCGGCATATAGTAGTTGATGGCTCCACGAATATAAGACGAAAGGTCCGCGATCACCGTTTTGGGAGAGACGCCTCGCGTCCTCCGGGTAATGGCGCGAATATTTGCCTTAAAGCGCTTCTTGGAATTCTCACTCCCGCGGACTCGCCCCCGGAGGATGTTGAAGCCCAGAAACGCCGCTTCGCATAGCGGGAGCACTTTGCTCTTGGCTTCGTTGACGATCAGTTTCAGGCGGGTTTGTAGATAGTGACGGATGTTATCCAGGATGCGCCGGCCCGCACGCGGGCTTTTGCATAGAATAACAAAGTCGTCTGCATAGCGCGCGAAGCTGTGCCCGCGAGCTTCAAGCTCATGATCCAACTCATCAAGCAGGATGTTGGCCAACAGCGGACTCAGAGGGCCGCCCTGTGGCACGCCCGTCCGCGATTCTTCACCCGTTCCTCCCTCACACGAGGGCACAGCGACGCCTGCTTTGAGGAACTTGCCGATCAGGTCCAGCAGCCGCACATCCTGAATGCGCGAGCGCAACCGGGACATGAGCTTTTGGTGATCGACAGTGTCGAAGAAGGATTTGCGATCACAATCCACCACGTGGCACTTCTTGCCTCGCAACTTGCCTTCCCGTTGCCATTCCCTAACGGCATCGTGGGCACTGCGGCCCGGGCGAAAACCGTGACTGGAGTCGCTAAAGGTTGGTTCGTATACGGGCGTCAGCACTTGCGCGATGGCTTGCTGTATCACACGGTCCAACACGGTGGGTATACTAAGAGCGCGTTGGCTGCCGTCAGGCTTGGGTATATAGATCCGCTTAACCGGGGAGGGCCGGTATTCACCGGCTCTCAACCTAGCCTGGATACTATCCCAGTGCGTTTGGATGAGTGAAGCGAAATTCCTCGATGCTCATCCCATCGATGCCTGGTGCGCCTTTATTGGCTTTGACCTGTTTCCAGGCGTTCTGCATATTAGCGCTAGCCAGGACTTGGTCGAACAACGAACGTTCTCCATGCGAACTCTCTTTCTCTGCCTCGTTCCCATGACCGTGCTTCGCTCCCCCACTCTGTTGAGACGGGTTCGTTGCGGCGGACGGGTGGCGAGGTTGGTTCGCCGGATCGGTTCGGTCCTTCATCGGGCGGGTCCTCCGTTGGGCGCGAGCGCCGTCCAGTTCGTTTCCGCCATTTGGTGAGGCGTGCGGGCCGCCTCTTCCGAAACCCATGTGAACCTGGAATTGATCGTTACCCTCGCCATCGCCCAGGATGACGTGTTTCAGATTTGGCTTCAGCACGCAACGGCTTTCCGTAAGAGGCGTGTAGCGATCCATATAGGTTGCGCTGGGGCCACGCGCATCGTGATTGGCGATTGGAAACAGGGGCTGCCTGGCGAACCAGCGTTCCGGATGGGATTGATGCTGGGCCGGGCGGATTATCTGCGCCACTATATCAAATGCCAGGAGATGTCCGGGTTCAAAGAATACTATGCCGCTGGGGGATACCCGGAAGGCCCTGGTTATGCGTGTTTGTCGCTCAATCCCCGCTCCAACGTGCGAATGATGAACGGCTACACGGATCCAACCGGCTTCGAAGTTCCGGCTGGCGAGGTCCGCTATGACAATCGGGAATATCCCTGGGGCAAATATTATCCCGATGGCGAACTGGAGGATTTCTGGCGACGCGCCTATCACATCTGGAGAGACATTTCCTTGCCGGACGGCTCGCCCCCGACGTTCAATGACGCCTCATGCTTGCGGGGATTGCTCTCAACCAATCCTCCGTCGGTTAGATAGAGCAGATTTTCCGTGTAGTGCTTTCCTCACATCCCTGCGCAACTCCCGGGACAGTCGCTTCGTTCCTTCCGTTCCCGCAAACACCTCATACGCCTGCCGGAGCCGGTTTCCGCCCATCTTTTCCGTGGGAGCGCGGTATCCGATGCGGGTGGTGGTGCTATGCTTTCTTAGCAGACCTCCTTTGGAGCCATCGGGATTCACCGAAAACGCAGAGACGAGATTCTTGTTCGTGTTCGTCCCGTAGATGTAGGCGGGAAACTTGTTCGCCACCTCATCCATCAGGATCGCCGCGCGGTAGGCGTATTCCTCGTCGCCGGTTTCCTAATACGCCTCAATCAGCGGCTGCAGAGCTTGGTCTTCCATCCATTTCCAGCCCAATCCCTCAATTTCGACCTTGATAAAATACGGTTTCTTCGTTTTCGGATGTTCCCAGTATTCCAACTCGCTCCTGATTCCACTTGGGCTGTAGAAAATCTTCGATTTGTTGGTAGGATACTTCGCGTTCGGAAACGTCATATCACATTTCGAGCAAACCACCTGTTTTGGGTTGAGCGGGTCGAATCGGTAGGGCCAAAACCGGCGTCCTGCCCGCGCAATCTCGCCCCGTCCCAAACCATTTGCGGCACAATTCACACAACCCGGCTTGTAAGCGGAAGTTTGCCCCGGAACAACCGCCCGTAGCTGCGCATCGGTCATCGACATGACCAATCCGAAGGCTTTGTGCACCCGCGTGTCCTTCCCGGAGCGAATTCTCTGCCACCTTTCCACGTTTCTGGCAAGTTCGTCGGGATCGGTCGGAATCGGGCTTGGCTTGTCCAGGTAATCGCGGCCCGTTCCGTAAAACGGCTCTCGATCCCGGGCGCTTGCGATGCAAATGGCCAGGACGAAGATGATGGGGCTTGTTTTCGCACGATCGTCATTGCTTTGTATCATGCTTGCATTTCAGCCCCCTCAGTTCATTGCAATTTCATTTTCGTCCAGCGTTTTCTTCTGCTTACGTCGCGGATTTGAGACGGCCAGCCTGGACCCCGGCAATCGGCTCGCGGGTTTGCAACGATCAGCCCCCGAAATCGCCTTTTGTGCCGCAGGCGCGCGAACGGCCCGCGCTCCAAGCCCCTCACATTTCCTCCAATTTTCGCCTTTCCCTTTGCGCAGTCCTGCTCTCAAATAGGACCATGAGCGAATCAAAAGAACACGATCTTCCGGCCTTGGGTTTTGCCAAGGAACTCGCCGAAGAGGAGCGCAAACAACTCGCGGCATTCGGCACTTTCAACGTTGCCGAGTCGGGCGAACACATCATCGAGGAGGGCAAACCGCAGGATGCCTTGTTTCTCGTCATCTCCGGCAATTTGCACGTGCAGACCAGCCAAACTGGCCGAGCGATTCTGCTCAACAGCTTGCGCGCGGGCGACACCATCGGCGAGATGAACATTTTCGATCCCCAAGCGGCCAGCGCCACGGTCTCCGCCAACGAGTTTTCCGTGCTGTGGAGCATCTCCCGCGACAAGCTTCAGTCCTACATGGATAGCCACCCGGTAGCTGCCGGGCGGTTGTTGCTGAACGTGGCCACGTTGCTAAGCAAGCGCCTGCGCAAAACCAACGAAAAAGCCGCCGGAGCACAGGATAGCCCCGGCTAAACTCACGGATGCGGAGCGCGGAGGGTCCCGCTTTTTTTGGAGCCTGGCATGATTTTGGAAACCGGAATGCTTAGTCCCGACGCACCTTGGTGGGTGTGGTTTTTTGCGTTGGCGATCGGGCATTTTCTGGCGGATTACCCGCTGCAGGGCGAGTTTCTGGCGATTCGCAAAAATCATCGGCTTCCGCCCGACGCCGGGCCAGTCGACGACAGCCGTCCGCTGTTGCCGCGGCATTTGTGGGTGCATTGTCTCACCGCGCACTGCGTCATCCACGGTGGCGTGGTTTGGCTCATCACCGGCAGCCCGATTTTGGGAGCGGTGGAGGTGGTGCTGCACTGGATCATCGATTTCGTCAAATCCCAAGGCTGGACGAATTTTCACGTGGATCAAGCCCTGCACCTGCTATGCAAGGCGGGCTACATTTACGCGCTGCCGATGGTGGTGGCTGCGGCCGGGTGAGGCTGATTTTTACCGCCGGATGCCCGTTTGCGTGACCGCGGCATAGTAGGCGACGTTTTCCTGAAAAAACGCCAAATTTGCGCTCGCCACGCGGTTGACGAGGTC
Organism: Verrucomicrobiales bacterium; assembly: GCA_965224535.1. Lineage (GTDB taxonomy): Bacteria > Verrucomicrobiota > Verrucomicrobiia > Verrucomicrobiales > DEV007 > JBCDHN01. The sequence goes on along the minus strand of CBDCZR010000033.1, from coordinate 138,664 downwards.
GTGTTTGAGGATGTCCCATTCTTCGCCGGCGTCGCGGAGTTCCGGGAGCAAATCGGGGTTGTTTTCCTCCAGCCAGGCGCGATTCAGGTGGCTCAGCGCCGGTTCTTCGGGGGATGGGATGATGCAGCTCGGCTCTTCGAGTTGCAGCGGGCCCGGTTCGCGTTCGAGCGCCTGAAGCCAGAGGCTCCACGGGCGATAGCTGAGAAAATGGCGGAAACTTGAGTCGTCTTCGCGCATCCAGTCGTTGCGCGCCAGAAAACACGGCGGATGGAGCGGAAACAGGCTGTTTTTGATGGTTTCAGCGCGGTCCCAGATTGGCGAGGGGGCGACCGTCGAGCAATCAATGGCGCGGGGGAGGACAATACGCCGGTTAGGCCAATTTTTCGGCAAATCCAGCGGACGCATGAGCACGGCGCCGGAGTTGAGGAAGAGCGTGAACTGCGCTTCGCAATTCGCCACGAGTTCGTCCAGCCGGGGGAAGAGGTCAAAATAGCTGGTGTCGACACTTTTGACGTCAAACCCGGGTTTTTCGCGAATCCACGGACTAACGAGGCAAACTGAGCGAAAACTGGCGAAATCAACTCGGCCCTGTGTCAGCGTTCGCTCCAAATCCTCGCTGTTCCCGCTGAAATCCACGATCGCCAGGGCAACGTCCGCCATTTCCGCGTCCTTGCGGGATTTTCGCGAATCAGCCGGCAAAAATCTCCAACGCCGCTTCCCAACGCTCGGCCGCATCGCGAGAATCCTGCGTTTCGATCGCATCGCGAACCTCACCGAGCAATTCGCCGGCTTGTTCGTTAACCTCAGCCGCACTGCGCCGGCCCACCTTCCAGCGCAGGAAACGCTTGGCGATTTCCCGGCCCTGGCGAGTCTGACCTTTGAAAAAAAAGTGATGGCTCTGCCCGAGCTTGGTTTTGTCATACCACGGCAGATTGCGGTAATCCTCGGCTTCGTTGACCAGGAATTCGAGCCAGCCGATGAGCCGGTTCACGTCTTTTTCGGCCTTGCGAGCTTCCTTAACCTTCGCGCGCAAATCCTCCACCTCCTGCTCGATTTGGCGGAGATCCTTCATTTCCGGTTCGACAGCGCTTGCTGGAACAAATTCAACTCCGATTGCGCGGCGGCTTGCACCGTGAATTCACCGGCGGTCTCCAAGGCGGCCTCGCGCATCGCCGCGCGCAACGGTTCCTCGCTCAAAAATCCGCCTCGCAGCAGCCAGGACGGCAGCGCGGTCGGAGGTGTCGGTCACGAACGCGTTTTCACCATCGCGAGCATATTCCGCCGCACCGCCTTTGGCCGGGACAACCGGCACGCAACCGCAGGCCATCGCCTCCAACGCCGTTCGGCCAAACGCCTGGTAGGTGGATAAATCCAGGAACAACGCGGATTGGCGCAACACATCGGCGACGCCCTGGCGGGTCAGCACGCCCCGATTCTCAAAATCGGCGTTAGGCGCTGTTTCGCTCCAAAACGGGTCGTCGTCACCGCAGCCAAAGACGACGATCCTAACCTTGTCGCCAAATTCGCGCTTCAGCTCCTGCAACACCTCCACGGTCAGTTGCGGCGAACGGCGGGGCGTCGCGGGACGGATCATGGCGCTAACCGTCAGCGGGCCATCCGAAGCCGCTTCCGCGGGTTTGTAGACCGCGTGATCGATGCTGGGCGAAATTTTGTGCATCTCCACGCCTTCCTCGCGTTGCAACGTTTCGCAGAGCCATTGGGTTTTGGCAAAGCACAATGCGCCGGGCGCGAGACGATAGGATTCGCGAGCCTGTTGGTATAACGCGTCGCTCTTATCATAAAACAGCGGCTCATAGTCCTGGATGTAGTAGCCGGGCAGCACGTTAGGATGCAGCGTGGTGATTTGTTGCAATAAACCCACGGAGGTAAACAACGTTGCCACAACAACGTCGAAGGTCCCAGCATAGGCCGCCAATTCGTGGTTGCTCTGGTAAGCATAAAAGCGCTGTGGCGGGTACCCGGGATATTTTTCGCGATAAAACGCCGCGTGATCCTCACGAACCGCCATCTGCGCAAAAACGCCCAAATCGCACAAGCCGCCGGTCTCCTGGACGATGGAATGCGTCCCGCCGCCCTCGCCCTTGAAGTCCAGCAAGAACAGAACGCGGAAAGGCACCTTGTGATGCTGCAAATCCTTGAATTTTTCGCGAATCACCGCCAAATCCGGGTGCTCGCGCGTAATAGTACAAGCATCGGCCAGATTTTGCTCGCCCACCTTGTCCTTGAGCAACTGCGTCGCTTTTTTCGATAACTCGCGGCGCCGCTCGTGGGTAAAGCTCTTGCTCTTAGCGTGAAAAACGTAGGCGTTATCGGCCACGATGTGCTGAAACCCCGCATCGCGCGCGCGCAGGCAAAATTCGTTCTCCTCGCCGTAGCCCTTGGGGAAGGTTTCCTCGTCCAGGAAGCCGATTTTGTTGAAAACGGCGCGTTTGATCAGCAGACAAAAGCCGTTGATGAGATCGACCCGCGGATAGGCCGGCTCATGCTTCAACAGCAAGGTGCAAGCCACGTCATCCACGGTAATTCCCTCCGGCAATTGGTTCACCTCCCAGTCGCCCACGTCGGCAAATCGCTTGGGGACGCTCTGCCAACTGGCGGCATTGGAAAGCGGGCCCACGATGCCGATTTTTTCGTCGGATTCGCCGCAAGCGATCAAGGTTTCCAGCCAAAGATGGGGGACGACGGTGTCACTGTTGAGCAGCACCACGTAGTCGCCGTGAGTGTGGCGTAGGCCCTGGTTGGCGGCGACGGTGTAACCGCGCGGTTCCAGGTTGCGGATAATCTCCACCGGCAGTGCCGCGTTGGCCGCGAACGCCTCCAGGAAAGCACTGGTCGCCTCATCGGAGCCGTCGTTAACCAGAACGATGCGCTGCAATTTCGGCGATCGCGCGGTAACCGACTCCAGGCACGTTTTTACGTCGTCGAGCGCGTTGTGAACGCAAATTACCAACTCCACGGTCGGCGTCGCGAACGGCACGCGCAACGCTTCGTCGGCATCTTCCGGACGCGGCAGATTTTCCGCCTCCAGGACCGCCTCGGGAACGCTCGCTTCCCAGTCGGTTGCGCTCTTTGCCAACAAATCCTCCATCTGGCTGACGCGCTTGTTGCCGATCAACCCGGCGACGCTGGATTTGAGGCGCTCGACGGCGTCACGGAGCTGCGAAGCGAGCCGTTTGGCGCGTTGCAGGGCTTTGGTCCGATCTTTCAGCTCGCGCAGCAAATCCTTCTCCCGCTGGCGCGCATGATAGGCCCGTTGCCGTTGCACGTTGAAGAGGTGATAGGCCTGCCAGCGAGCCTCACGCAAAGCAGCCCGCAAACTGCGGATTTCCGCGTTTTGGGCTGAGGAATCGTCGTTAGGGGGAGAATCGGGCACTTGTGGTAACAAACAACACCCCGGTTAGACGATGACCGTGTCGAAATGTTCCGGAATGTGGAGGCCAAACTGGGCGGGATCCTCCGGAATGTCGCGCTTGGCCGCTGTATCGCCGATTTTCGCCAAATCCTCGCGATTGCCGGCCATGCTCATGTCGCGCAGTTTTTCGACTTTTGGCGCCAATTCAGGCAGCCCCAGCTGGGTGAGGTAGTCTTCTTCCAGCAGCGCATCGTAGCGCACGTAGTGCAGGAAAGGCTGGCCGCCAATCAGGTCCTCGTAACAGTCGCCAATTTCCGAATCAATTTCCCAGCGGGTTGGTGAATTTGAGAGGGATTGAAGCAGGAGCTGGTTCTGCCAGTTGGCGTCATCCATCAACATTTGCGGGATTTCTTTGACCAGGTCGAAGACGTTGAATTTGAGGACGTCTTTCATCTCAAAGCGCACGCGCGCGTTGCCCGTGCCTACGGAAACGAGCAGCAAATTTTCGGCGCCGACATCCCAGTGGAAGGGAAAACCCTTGAGCACGGCGGCCAAAAAACATTGCAGCGCAGGGTTGTTGGCCATGCTCACGCCGCCATCGACAAACGCGCCTCTTACCAGCTTGCCGTTTTCGTCTCGGTCGCCGGTGGGGAGGATTTGCGGCTCGAAGAACGTGGGCGCGGCCGTGCTAGCGCGAATCGTGCGCCACAGTGTTAGGGGCGCGTTGTACTCGTAATACTTGCCGCGCGGGTGGTTGATGAGCGGCCAGGTGCTTCGCGTATCGGCGCGTTTGGCCACGACGCAGAGGCCGGTTTGCAATTCCGGCCCACCCAGTTTCACCTCGCCAAAAATTCGGGACAAATGCTTCTCCAGCGCGGCTTTTTTGAAGCGTTTTTTCTCCACCACCATGCCAAAAATGCCCTTGTCGCCCTGAAAGACGTCGCCGCCGAGTTCCAGGTAAGTTTGCTTCAAATCCGACGCTTTCATTCCCATGGCCAGGGCACCGGCGATGATCGATCCCGTGCTCGTGCCGCCGATGAGGTCAAAATACTGGCAGAGGCGAAAATCCGCGGGATTGGCCAGTTTTCCGGCCTGATGCAGCCGCGCCGCCAATTTCGCCTCCAACCGCTCCAGGAAGCCCAAGGTGAGCACGCCGCGAATGCCCCCGCCGTCCAGGGCCAGGATCCGTTTGGGATGCGGGCCGTCCAGGTGCCGCATGAGCGCGGAATCTCCCGTTGGCGCGGTTGCGGGAGCCGGAGCGGGCGCGTGTTCGGGCGGCTCGATGCGATAACCGAGCGCCAGGATCGCTTTGATTGACTCCATGGCGGTATCGCGGTCGTATTGCTTCTCGCTGTCGGTCAATTGGTCGTAGGGAAGCAGGTCGGGATGCTTCTTAGCGTCGTCGTCGCGTTTTTCGCCGTAGGTCCAGCCTTCGGCCATTCGACTCCTGGCCCAGACGTCGTGGGTGTTCTCGGCCAGGTGTTCGGTCAGCTCTTCCAGGCCGGTGGGGAGCTTGACGCTGGAAGTATCGATCGGCGCGGGTTGATAGGTGGGTGTGTCTGCCATAGCGCAGCCAATCTAACAGCCATGCCACGGGGAATGTCGAGCGCGGATTTTGTGAAGTTGGGGTCTGCTACGGCGCTTTACCCATCAGGCCCATCGCTAAATTCGCCATGCTTTGCAGGCTGAGCCGCATGGTTGGCTCCGGCTCGGGATAATACAGGGCCGAGTGCAGCGAGGGCAGCGGGTCCGCGCCGGGTTTTTGCGCGGCATCCCAGGTTTCGCGCGGAATCGTCCCCACGCGGTATTGCAGGCCCGGCACGTTCAGGTGCTTGGCAAACCGGGCGAAATCTTCTCCGCCCATGGTCGGAGGCAGGTCCACCACGTTCTCAGCTCCCAGCAGGCCGCGGAACAACTCCATGGCCGCGCCGGTCAAGCCGGGATGATTGTAGCCGGCTGGGGTGTATTCCTCCTCATCGTGATCCACCACCGGTTCCTTGGGGCAACCCATCATTTTGCAGGTATCGACCGTGATTTGGCGGATGCTTTCCAGCAGCAAATTGCGCACCTCATCCTTGTAGGAGCGCACCGTGAGTTGCAGCTTCACCTCGTCCGGGATGATGTTGTGCTTGGAACCGCCGTGGATGGAGCCGACCGTCACGACTGCCGGCTCGATGGGATGAACGCGGCGGCTGACGATCGATTGCAGGCCGGTGATGACGTGGGCTGCGGTGACGATGGGATCGACCGTGGCTTGAGGTTGCGCGCCGTGACCGCCCTTGCCGAAAATGGTGATGTCCACGGAGTCCACGTTGGCCGTTCCCCATCCTGACGTGTATCCCACCTGACCCACCGGCAGGTCGTTCTTCACGTGGAGCGACAGGCAAAAGTCCGGCTTGCCAAATCGCTCGAAAAGGCCGTCGGCGATCATGAATTTGGCCCCGCGGCCGATTTCCTCCGCCGGTTGGCCGATCATCATCACCGTGCCGCTCCAGTGCTCGCGCAGATCCGCCAGCAAGCGCCCCACGCCGATGACCATGGCGATGTGGACGTCGTGCCCGCAGGCGTGCATGGTTCCCACCGTGGTGCCGTCGGGACGCTGGATGCGCACCTTGCTGGCGTAGGGGAGCCCGGTTTGCTCGATGACCGGCAACGCGTCCATATCGCCGCGAATCAGGACCATTGGCCCCTCGCCGTTCTTCAAAATCCCGACCACGCCGGTTTTTCCCACGCCGCTGGTTACCTCGTAGCCGGCCGCTTCCAGCTCGCGGGCGATTTTTGCGCTGGTTTTGAACTCCTGGAGCGAGAGTTCCGGATTTTGGTGCGCGTGTTTGTAGGCTTCCACCACGCTGGGCAGATTCGCGTCAATCCAGCCGGAAATCGCCTCGGTTTGAGCGGGAGCGTGACGAAGTTTGACGTTAACCGCCGCATCCTGAGCCGCGGCGGCGAAGGGCAGGGTGAGAAAGAGGATCCACTTCATGGCCGCAACCTATCGCGGCCCTTGGGCGGCTTGCCAAGCTATCGTTTCTTGCCGAAGCGCAGCCCGTTGCGCGATTTTGAGGTGCTGGAGGTCGATCCATTGCGTCCGTTGGACGACGATGGCGAGTTTTGCGCGGCAACGACGCCGTTTCCGCCCCCCATTTCCGCCTCCACCTTGTCGACTTGCTTGCGCACCAGCCAGTGGCGCTGCAAGGCTTCGCCCAAAATCTCGTATTCCCGCAGCGCGGCCTGCATAATTTTGGCTGCTTCGGTAAATTCGCCGACAGCGCTGTTGGTGGTGTTGAGCATGGGAGGAATGGCCGCGAGCGACTGGTTGATTTCCTTGGACGCCACCTCAACCTCGGCAACCGTTTTGCGAATTTGGTCGCTCAGCTTGTCGTCGGTAAACAGCGCCCCGGCGGCTCCCTCGCCGCTTTCCAGCCCGGAGAGCAACGCGTTCATGGCCGAGACGGATTTGCCAATGTCCGAGGACGCGTTGGAAAAATTCGCCAGCGTGTTGCGAAGCTGCTCGGCGGCATCGTCGTCGTTGAGGAGCACGCCGGCGACGCCTTCGTTGCGGTTGACTCGGCCGGTCACCTTGTTGATCGCGGCCAGCGCTTGCTGGAAATCGCCGGTGGGATCAATCAGAGACGTGGCCAAATCGCCGATTTTCGCCGTGGTTTTTTGAATCTCCTCGATCGCCGGAATCATGGCGATGCGGATTTTTTCCACGGAGTTGGTCAGGCCGTCCTTGACGTCTGATTCCAGCTTAATTTTGAGTTCTTCGTCGCTTTTTTCGCGCGGCGTAGTGCCACGGCTGATTTCGAAAAACGGCGCGCCAAATCCGCCCAAGTCGTAGCGCAAAATCGCCTGAGAATCCTGGCCGACAAAGGCTACGCGTTCGCCTCGGACTCGAATGACCGCGACCAACTCCACGCTTTCCGGCTGAATCTTGGCGACGTCGAAAACCCGCTCGCCGCTTTGTTTGTCGCGCAAATCCACCCGATCGACGGAGCCGGCCCGGCTGCCCATGATTTTGACCTCTGAACCCGGTTTGATGCCCATCGTCCCGGCTTCCGGCAAGACCACGCGGTAAACGCGCGTTGGCTGAAACCAGCCCTGAATCTGGCCGCTGATCAAGATGCCCACGACCATCAAAATCGCCGCGATGAGGACAAAAGCGCCCGCGATTTCGTTGACGTGGCGGAAGCGAAAGGGTTTTTCCATGGTGGTTGAAGTTTTTTGGGGGGGAATTGACTACAGACGGCAACGAAACGGCAACTGGAGGTCCCTTGCAACCGCGCGGCGTCAAGAACTGTCGCTCAGCGCTTCGGGAAGTTGCGAAAATTCGTGGGTCGGCTCGATGTTCGCGCTTTTCAGGGCGTCGTCGTGAAAATCGATCCAAAGCACGGCGGCGCCCTCTTCACGCACACGGCCGACTTGCCGGACCAGGGGCGCCAATTGCTCCGGAATGAGCCCGAACCCCGGCCGTTCCAGGATCAGCAACCGCAGCGGTTGCGGCAAAAAAGCGCGCACCCACTGTGCCCGGGTCAAATCTTCGTCAGCCGTGACCGCGGGCCGTCCGCGCGGGAGATTTTTCAGGCTCAGTTGCTCCATCACCCGGCTGGTTCGCTCCAAAACGGCGGCTGCGGTGAGATCGGGGCGAAAAAAGTGGGCCACCATCACGTTTTCGTCCACGTCCAGGTTTTGCACCCAACTCGCCCCGTGGCGCGGGGAAAAAACGCGGCCCACCTCGCTGCGGGCGGCCAAAAGATCGGGCCCCTCCATTTCCGTCCAACATTGGCCGCGGAAGAAAACTTGGCCTTGGGAAGGCTGTACCAGCCCGGTCGCGAGATTGGCGACATCAGGCAACTGATCCTGGTCGTCGCAGCAAAACACCGCCATTTCACCCGGAAACAGGTCCAAATCGAAGCCCGGCGCGGAAGGATCGTCGAGATTCGGCTCCACGCGCACGTTTTGAAAGCGCAACACCGGCGATTCCTCGCGATTTTGCTCGTTGTTGGAGGTTTCCGGCGTCATAGCAGATAGGTCATCACCATTACCGCGCCGGAAATCACCACCGTGGCGCTGATGGAACGCAAAATAGCCCTGCTCACCGCCTGCGGCACCTCCGTGCTGGCCCCTTTTACCCGCAACCCCTCGTAGCAGCAAATCGCGCCCATGAAAAAGCCAGGCAGCACGCTCTTCACCACCAGCGCCACCCAATCCGACGGGTAAACCGAGCCGAAAACGCTCTTCAAAAACAGAAACGGCCCTTGCCCCTCCGCGCTGAAAAAGAAAAATCCCAGCCCGCTGGCCACGATCGACACCGCCAGGAAAACGCAGCTCAAGCCCAGCACGCAAATCGCCAAACCCACCATCCGCGGCATGACCAGGTAACCGAAAATATCGATCCCCTGCGCCTCCAGCAACGTCACCTCGCCGCTGGTTTTCATCGTCGCCAGCTCCGTGGTTACCGCCGAAGCGCTCGCGCCGATGACGATGAATGTCGCCAAAAACGGCGCAGCTTCGCGAAACAGCAGCGCCCCCACCATGCGCCCCAAAAACTCGATTTTTTCCGTGTATTGCAGCCACACAAAGCACTGCACGTAAACCATCGCCCCAACAAACGCCGCCACCATCATCGTGAAGGGAATGGCCTGCACCCCCGCGAACAAAATCTGCCGCGCCAACCGATTGCGCACCGGATAAACCCAGCTACGCGGCGTCAACGCGGAAACCAGCCCCACGCACATCATCGTGCTGAGGTAAAAGTGGCTGCGGGCAAAAGAAATGCTGGCGCGGCCGACCTTGGCCAATTTTCCGGGCATTTATCGTAAATTTCACAACGAAACTGCTGAAACTCCAAATTCCAAGCGCCAAATTCCAAACAAATTTGGATTCCAGGGAAATTTCAGGACCGCTGACACGGCATAAACGGCGCAGACCCAAATCCGCCTCACGCGAACTCCTCGCCGATCCGGCGGCAAACTCAGCAACGCTCAGTTGCACCAACAGTTTTTCGAACGAGGATTCCATCATCCAGTGGGGGGTTCCAATCCGAACCGAACAATGCGCGGACATTTTGCCGCAGCGCCTCCAGCCGACTCAAAGGCGACTTTTGAGTCAACGATCCGCCAACTCGTTTTCGGATGGGCTCTTGAAGCGCGCTCTGTTGTTCGTCATTGCCAGTCATTTTTAAGAACGTAGTTCGATTCCTTCGCCCCGCAACACTCAAACGACTTCCCGATCGCTTGTCGGAGGATTTACGGTTGAAAACCGGGCCGCCCGGCCAAACCGTTGTTCCATGGCCCCGCATTTCCGTCTCACCCTCGCGGCGCTGACCGCTGTTTTCGCCCACCACGCCGCCGCGGTCGAGTTTAACCGCGATATTCGCCCGCTGTTGTCCGATCGTTGCTACCAGTGTCACGGTCCGGACGAGGAAACGCGCGAGGCCGGGTTGCGGCTGGATACTTTTGAGGGCGCTACGGCTGATCTTGGTGGTTATGCGGCCATCGTGCCGGGCGATCCCGCTGATTCGGCGATTTTGTTCCGAATTTCCGAGCACGCGGAGGAGGACATCATGCCGCCGAAAAAGGCGAACAAGCCCCAGCTGACCGAGGCGGAGGTGGAGCTGGTTCGGAAGTGGATCGAGGCCGGGGCGGAGTATCAGGGGCACTGGGCGTTTCTGCCGGTGGAGGCTGTGGAACCGCCGGAATCGACGCCGTGGGCGAAAAACCCGATCGACCGCTTTATCCACGAAAAACTGGCCGAACGCGGGATTCAACCCGCGCCGGAGGCGGACCCTAACACGCTTGCTAAGCGCTTGGCCATCGATCTCACCGGTTTGTTGCCCGACCCCGGTCAAATTCGCGATTTCGTCGCCAATTTCGCGAAAAATCCGGATTCGGCCGTGCAAAGCTACGTTCGCCAGCTTTTGGCCAGCCCGCACCACGGCGAGCGCTGGGGCCGGCATTGGCTGGACCAGGCGCGCTACGCGGACTCTAACGGATACACCATCGACGGCGACCGCATCATGTGGCCGTATCGCGATTGGGTCATCCGCGCGGTCAACGACGACGTGCCCTTCGACCGGTTCACCATCGAGCAGTTGGCGGGTGATTTGTTAGAGTTGCCGACCAAGGCGCAACTGGTCGCCACGGGTTTCCACCGCAACACGCTCATCAACCAGGAAGGCGGCACGGACAACGAGCAGTTTCGCAACGAGGAGGTGGTCGACCGCGTGAACACCACGGGCGCGGTTTGGTTGGGGTTAACGTTAGGGTGCGCGCAGTGCCACACCCACAAATTCGATCCCATCTCCCAGCGCGAGTATTTCGAGCTGTTCGCGTTTTTCAACCACGGGACGGACGTGAACACCACCGGCCAAACCGTGGAGGTGAGCGAAGGAGAGCTGTTTGCGCGCGATCTCGACCCTAACCTGCTCACCAAACTGAAGGGCGCTCAGGCTGAGTTGACCGCGCTGGAGCGCAGCAAGGCCAAACGCATGGAAGCTTGGGCCAAAGGCCTGCTGGCCGAGGATTCCGCCAACGCCAAGGCCGCCTGGAGGGCCCTAACACCCACAAAATTCAAGGCTGAAGGCGGTGCGCCGCTGACGTTGCTGGACGACGGCTCCATCCTGGCCGGGAAAGGTTCGCCGCGAGAAACTTACGTGCTGGAGCTACCCAACTCACCTCAGCCGGTCGCCGCCATCCGCCTGCGCGTGCTGACCCACGAAAGCTTGCCAAAAAACGGCCCCGGGCGCGCCGGGAACGGAAATTTCGTGCTTTCGATCGTCGATTTCGCCCAAAATGGCGCTGCCGCCACCGTGGAGCACGTTCAAGCCGATCACGAGCAACCCGGCCACCCCGTCACCAACGCCATCGACGGAAATCCGGTCGTTGGTTGGGCCATCAACGTGGGCAAAGGTTCGGCTCCCGGCGCGAAAATGAACGCCAATCACGAGGCGCACTTCATCTTCGGCGCCCCGCTTGCCGCGAATTCCGGTCCCATTCAGGTGACGATGCGTCACGGCGTGAACGACGACTACAATGTGGGCCGCTTCGCCTTCGACGTCTCCCCGACCCCGCCGCCGGAGGTTCGCGACGAAAAACTGCTGGCTGCCGCCGCGGCAGAACCGGCGAAACGCAGCGCCGACCAAAAAAAGCTGCTCGCGGCCAAGTTTGACGCCTCCGACGTCGAGCGGCAAGCCGCCCGCGGCCGAATCGCCGCGGTGAAGAAGCAGATGGGCTTCGGCGCGACGGCCAAAGCCATGGTGATGCGCGACCTGGACAAACCACGCGAGACCTTCGTCCACATTCGCGGCGATTTTTTGCGCAAGGACAAGGAGACCGGTCCGCTGCAGCCCAACACGCCGAAAATTTTGCCCGCGTTAGGCTCCGCGTCCAATACGCCAACCCGGCTGGATTTGGCCAAGTGGTTGGTTAGGCCGGATCACCCGCTTACAGCGCGCGTTACCGTGAATCGCGTGTGGATGCGCTACTTCGGCCAGGGACTCGTGGAGACGGAAAACGACTTTGGCACCCAAGGGACGCTACCCAGCCATCCTAAGCTGCTGGACTGGCTGGCGCGCTGGTTTGTGGACGAAGCCGGCTGGTCGATGAAGCGCCTGCACGAGCTGATCGTCACCTCCGCCACCTACCGCCAGTCCTCGCATCACCGGCCGGAATTAAACGCCGTTGACGCGCGAAATCTGCTGCTGGCCCGGCAAAATCGCGTTCGCGTGGATGCCGAAATCATCCGCGATCTCGCCCTTAGCGCCAGCGGCCTGTTGGAGCCAAAAATCGGCGGTCCCAGCTTTCGGCCGCCGCAGCCGGACGGGGTCTACGCCTTCACGCAGAACAACAAAAATTGGGTCGCCGACAAGGGGCCAAATCGCTTTCGTCGCGGGCTCTACGTGCGTTTTTACCGCAGCGCGCCCTACCCCATGCTGCAAACCTTTGACGTGCCGGACATGCAGACGGTTTGCACGCGCCGGGTCCGTTCCAACACGCCGCTGCAAGCACTGACCGTCGCCAATTCGCAAGCGATGTTTGAGATGGCACAGGGTTTGGCGAGGCGGTTGGTTAGCGAGCCGGGGACGGACCAGGAGCGCATCGCCCGCGCCTTTCAGTTTTGCTATTCCCGGCCCGCCGGTGCGGATGAAATCGCCAAAGTCGCCGCCTTTCGCCAAGCGCAGGAAGCCCAGTTTGCCGCCGATGCCGCCGCGGCCAAAGCCATCGCCGCGGATGCAGTCACCGCCTCGTGGACGGCTGTCGCGCGGGCGCTGATGAACACGGACGAATTCATCACCCGCGAGTAATCTCGCCTCGCGAAGCGCAATGCAGCGATGATCGAAGACGATTACCCGCATGCCGGCGAGCCGATCGGAACGGCGCGCCAGGTTTACGACGGCAGCCTAACGCCGGAACTGGCTGTCAACACGTTTCGCAACACCCATCGGCTGTTTCCCACGCGAGCCATTCCGCCATCGCAAACGCCTCTGGCCCTGCCAAACGCCCCAAATCCGCTGCAAGACGTGCAATTCACCGACGGAGCGGCCAATTTCGGCCTGGAGCAGTTTTTGGAACTCAACCGGGTAACCGCGATGCTCGTCCTGAAAGACGGGCAGGTCGCGCTGGAGCGTTATTTGCACGGAAATTCGCCCAAGACTCGCTGGATGTCGATGTCGGTCGCAAAGTCGGTCACGTCCACCCTCATTGGCGCAGCGGTGAAGGACGGACACATCGCCTCCATCGCTGATCCGGTCACAAAATACGTCCCGGCGTTGGCCGGCAGCGCCTACGATGGCGCGTCCGTGCGCGACGTTTTGATGATGGCCTCTGGAGTGCGCTGGAATGAAACCTACACCGACCCGGCATCGGATCGCAGGAGGCTGCTGGAGGCGCAAATTTCCCAAAAACGCGGTTCGGCCTTGAACGTGATGCGCGCTTTGCCGAGAGCCGCCGAGCCTGGAACCGTCAACACCTACAGCACCGGCGAAACTCAGGTCGCGGCCGAAATTCTGCGCAACGCCGTGGGGCGGCCGTTAGCAACCTACCTTAGCGAGCGAATTTGGAGCAAGGTGGGGATGGAGTTCGGCGCCGAGTGGTGGTTGGACTCGCCCGGCGGCATTGAAATTGGCGGAAGCGGTTTGATGGCGACGCTTCGCGACTACGGGCGCTTTGGCCTCTTCATCCTCAATGGCGGCATGGCCGCGCAAGAGGCGATCCTTCCCGAGGGATGGGTCCGCGAAGCCGGCAGCCCGAAGGTCTTGCGCGATGGGACGCCGCTGGACTACGGCTACCTGTGGTGGACGCCCATGTCCGAGGAATCCAGGCGGGACCGCGCGTTTTTGGCCAAGGGCCTCTACGGGCAACGCATCTACGTCAACCCCGCCGCCGAAATCGTGATCGTGGTTTGGGCCGCGCAAGCCACGCCCACGAACGGCGAGGTGATCGATAGTTGGGCGTTTTTCGATGCTGTGTCCGGTGACTTGCGGTAGGGTAAGCTGAAGCGCTGGCGCCAATGACGATGAAAGTCGCCAAAAACGGCGCATCCTCGCGAAAAAGCAGCGCCCCCACCATGCGCCCCCAAAACTCGATTTTGTCGGTGTATTGCAGCCAAACACAGCCAAGCTGCCAAATGAACCCTCGCCGAATCGAGTTGATCAAAAAAAGTCATCGGGAGGGACTGAATGAACGGGAAGCAGCCGAACTTCACGCCTTGCAAGAAGACGCCGACCGGCGCTTGGAAGGTCACGACAGCATGCTCCACAGATATCTGTGAAATTTGAAGGAAGCGGATCAGATCGCCGCAAGACCGTGAACCGGCGGGCGGCGCACGCATCCACTCGGTGGGTGTGCGTGGCCCAATTCGACGGCCAACTCCCCCCCCGTTCGGCGTTCAGCGCCAATTCAGCACGATTTTTGCCGCTTCGCCCCGATTCATCAGCTCGAACCCGCGCTCGAATTCCTCGAAACCCAGCCGATGGGTGATGACCGGTGAAATATCGAGGCCACTTTGCAGCATCGCCGTCATTTTGTACCACGTTTCGTACATCTCCCGGCCGTAAATGCCCTTGATCGTCAACCCGTTGAACACCACCTCGTTCCAGTCGATCGCGATCGGCGCCGAGGGAATGCCGAGCAGCGCCATTTTGCCGCCGTGGCACATGTTGTGGAGCAAATCGCGAAAGGCGCGGTCGTTGCCGCTCATCTCCAAACCCACGTCAAATCCTTCGACCATGCCCAGCTGCTCTTGCACGTTGGCCAATTTCTCCGATTTCGCGTTCACGATGCGGCTGGCGCCCATTTTTTGCGCTAAACCCAGGCGATAGTCGTTGATGTCGGTGATGACCACGTGCCGCGCTCCGGCGTGTTTCGCCACGGCCACGGCCATGATCCCGATCGGCCCCGCGCCGGTGATGAGCACGTCTTCGCCCAGCAAATCGAACGACAGCGCGGCGTGAACCGCGTTGCCGAAGGGGTCGAAAATCGACTGAATGTCGCGATCCAGGCTTTGGTCGTGGTACCAGATGTTCGTCTGCGGCAGCGCGATCAATTCCGCGAACGCGCCGGGACGTTGCACCCCCACGCCCTGGGTTTCCGCGCACAAATGGCGGCGCCCAGCCATGCAATTTCGGCAATGCCCGCAAACCACGTGCCCTTCGCCGCTAACGACGTCGCCGACGTTGAAATCGCGCACGTTTGAGCCGATTTCCACAATTTCGCCGACGAATTCGTGCCCGATGGTGAGGGGGACGGGCACGGTCGCCGAGGCCCAGGCGTCCCAGTTGTAGATGTGGACGTCGGTGCCGCAAATGCCGGTGCGATCCACTTTGATGAGGACGTCGTTGATCCCGATTTCCGGTTCGGGAACGTCCTCCAGCCAGAGACCGGGTTCGGCCTTGGACTTGACGAGAGCTTTCATGGGCTCACCACTTCGCGGCTGGGCTGATTTTGCAACCGAAGCCTGTGTCAGCGCGGCGCCTTCTCCTCAATCGCGGCCTTTTTGGGCGCTCCACCGGTATTGGTGGGGGCGTATTTTGCCACCATGAATGCGCCGGCGGCCGCCAAAACGCAACCGAGCACAAACGGCACCGGCAGCGCTTTCAAGCCGCCTTCCGGCGGGTGCAGACTCATCGCCACCAGCGTGTTGACCACCGGCGCCCCGGCAAAAACGATCGGCATCACCGCCGCGGCCGCCCCACCCTTGTAAATCGGCGCCGCCGCCCCTAGCGCCAGCACCAGGGTAAATGCGCCAATGGCCCCGGCGACGCCGGCGATAAGACTCCACTTGATCCCCAGACCGGTAAAACTCCAGTCCGAGCCCCGCATTTTCAGCAAAACGGCCGCGGCGATGCCGATGAACGCGTAGGCGATGCAGACGTAGAGGAACGCCTTGAGCCCGGCATGCGGAGCCTCCTGGCCCATCGGCATGAGCCCGCGCCCTTTGTGGAGGATGACGCCGTAGACGCCCCAGGAAAGCACGGTGAGGAGGGCAAAGAGGATCCAGTTCATATTTCGCATGAATTTTGTGGGAAAATGGTAGGGCTGGCATGTCTAAAGCCGCGTTGTGCGCGTTGCAAGCCCCAACCATCAAGCCATTTTTTCGCGCATCCGGCGCCTGCCGCCTTGGCAGCTTGAGGAGGATCTGCGTGCCTACTACAACGGCTACTGTTTTGCGGCGGGCGGCGAGTTGGTCTACAACCCGTTTTCGTTGCTATTGTGCTTGCGGACGCGGCGGCTGGACGAATTCTGGTTCGATACCGCCACGCCGGCTTTTCTCATCCAGTTGCTTCAGAACAATCGAGTCGATCTCACGGATCTGGATGGTTGGAAGGCTCCGGACGATGTCTTTGGCGTCTACGATCTCGACTCGCTCGATCCAATCGCGCTCTTGTTCCAGACCGGCTACCTCACCATCAAAGGGCGCCTGGCTGACGACACGTTTGGCTCTGGAATCGGCATTTTCTTGGATTACGGGACGTTTTGGGATGGGGCCACATTTTTTCGGGCCAGCTCCCCGTCGGTATTCAGTCCCGTCGCGGGCAAAAAGCCGGAGTCTCCCGTCCGTTGAAATTTCGGCGAGATCGGGTAATTTCGGACATGACGTGGCAACTCGACCAAGCCGAAGACAACTTCAGTGATTTGATCGACTCCGCCCAAAACGATGGGCCGCAGGTCGTAACGGATGGGGGCGATGAAGTGGTCGTGGTGGTCTCCGCGGAGGAATATCGGCGCCTGCAAAAAAAGAAATCGACCCTTTTCGGGGCCCTTCAGGCGTGTCCCGAACCGCAAGCGCTACAGAATTTGGAGCGAATAACCGAAGTGCCCGGAAAACCGCTGAAACTTAGCTGAAAATGGGGTTTCTTCTCGATACCTGCACGGTTTCTGAGCTTGTCCTTCCTGTTCCCAACCAGGGTGTCATCGACTTCCGCGCAAATACGCCGGATGACGAACTTTTTCTCAGTTCCATTTCGATTGCCGAGGTCCAGCGGGGCATCACCAGCCTCAAAAGTGGCAGCCGGCGCCAGGGAATGCTGCAGCGTTGGTTGGATGAAGACATCATTGATGAATTCGGATCGAGAATCCTTTCTTTCGACCATTTGGTTGCTCAAACCTGGGCCAACGTTTGGGTTCGATCGGCGGCATCAGGGCACACCTTGCCCTATGCAGACAGTCAGATTGCGGCAACCGCTTTTCACCACGGCCATACCGTGGTGACACGAAACGTGTCGGATTTCCCGAGTTTTGTCCCAGTTCTAAACCCCTGGATCTGAACGACGGCACTGAGGGCGGCCTGGATTATTCATGATCCTTCGGCGAAAACGCGTGAAGTTCATGAACAATCCAGGCTAGGTTGCCGGCCGAAGCGTGATTTTCGGTTTTTCAACCCGCAAAACCGCGGTTAGGTGAGCCATGAACCTGCGTTTCGCCACCGTTGCCGCGTTCCTCGCGCTTCTCGCCCAACTTCGCGCCGAAATCGACTTCAACCAGGACGTCCGCCCCATCCTCAGCGACAAATGCTTCCGCTGCCACGGCCCCGACGCCAAAAATCAAAAGTCCGACTTCCGGCTCGATAGCTTCGAAGCGGCCACGGCCGATCTCGGTGGTTATGCAGGCGTCGTTCCCGGAAAAACGGACCAAAGCGAACTTCACGCCCGCATCCACACCGACGATCCCGACGAGGTCATGCCGCCGCCCAAAACCAAGCTGCCCCTAACCAGCAAAGAACGCGAAATCCTCGATCGTTGGATCGCCGAAGGCGCAAAATACGAGGCGCACTGGGCCTTCCAGCCGCTCCCGGGCTCCATTCCCGTTCCGGCGGCCGGCGCGGATTGGGCCCGCAATTCCATCGACCGCTTCATCGCCGAAAAACTCGCCAAAACCGCCCTCAAACCCTCGGCTGAGGCCGGCCGCGAAAAATGGCTGCGCCGCGTAACCTTTGACCTAACCGGCTTACCTCCAACGTTAACCGAAATCGACGCTTTTCTCGCCGATTCCTCGCCAAACGCCCACGAAGCCGCCGTCGACCGTCTTCTCGACACCGACGCCTACGCCGAGCGCATGACCAGCGAGTGGCTCGACGTGGCCCGCTACTCTGACACCTACGGCTACCAGGTCGACCGCAATCGCAACGTCTGGCCCTGGCGCGACTGGGTCATCCGCGCCTTTCGCCAAAACCTGCCCTACGATCGATTCATCACCTGGCAAATCGCCGGCGACCTCCTTCCCAACGCCACGCGCGACCAAATCCTGGCCACCTGCTTCAACCGCCTGCACCCGCAAAAGGTCGAAGGCGGCAGCACGCCGGAGGAATTCCGCATCGAGTACGTCAGCGACCGCGTCCACACCTTTGGCACCGCGTTTTTGGGCCTAACGTTAGAGTGCAGCCGCTGCCACGACCACAAGTACGACCCCGTGACGATGGGCGATTACTACAGCCTCAGCGCGTTTTTCAACAACATCGACGAAGCCGGCCTCTACAGCTACTTCACGCCGTCCGTGCCCACGCCGACGCTGAATTTGCCGACCGAAGCGCAGGAAAAAGCGTTAGCCGAGGCGCAAGCGGCCCTAACATCCCACCAGCCATCGCCGTCCATCCAGCCCGTCGCCTCCATCGTCCACCTGCCCTTTGAGGAGGCTGCCGGCGGCAAGCTCAAAAACCTGGCCGACCCTGACAAACCCGCCAGCACCAGCGCGAACAACAAAATCGTCCCCGGAAAAATCGGCAACGCCATCCGCCTCACCGGCGACGACGCCGTCAACCTGCCCAAAGGCGTGGGCGACTTCACGCGCGACCAACCCTTCAGCTACGCCCTCTGGCTTAACCCGCAGGTTAGCCACCAACGCGCCGTCGTCGTCCGCCGCTCCAAGGCCTGGACCGACGCCGCCAGCCGCGGCTACGAGTTGCTCATCGAAAACGGGCGCCTCTCTGCTGCGCTCATCCACTTCTGGCCCGGCAACGCCATCCGCGTCCGCGCGAAAACCGCCCTTCCGCTCAAAACCTGGACCCACGTCGCCGTCAGCTACGATGGCTCCAGCACCGCCGCCGGGCTCAGCATCTTCGTTAACGGCGCCAAGGCGGACGTGGACGTCGTTCGCGACAACCTAACGCGCGAAATAACCGGCGGCGGCGATCCGTTCGTCGGCCTGGGCCAACGCATGCGCGACAAAGGCTTCAAAAATGGCTTGGTGGACGAGTTTCGCGTCTTTGCCGGCCAACTCACAGAGACCGACGCCCGGCAACTCGCCGATCCGGGGGCCGAAGGTCAAAATGACGCCGGTCGCGACTTTTTGGCAAAAACCCGGGTTGATCCGGAAATCCGCAAATTGCGCGAAAAACGCAGCCAAATCGCCAAAAGCATCCCGGAGATCATGGTCATGCGCGAAATGCCGGGAAAACGCCCCACCTTCATCCTGGAGCGCGGCCTCTACACCAACCGCGCCGATGAAGTGTCCGCTGCAACCCCGGAATTTCTCCCTGCGCTCGGCGAATTTCCGCCCAACCGCCTGGGACTGGCCAAATGGCTCACCGCGCCCAATCACCCCCTAACCGCAAGGGTAACCGTCAACCGCTACTGGCAGCTCATGTTCGGCCGCGGCCTGGTTTCCACCAGCGAAGACTTCGGCAGCCAAGGCAAACCGCCCACGCATCCTGCTTTGCTCGATTGGTTAGCCCGCGACTTCATCGAAAACGGCTGGGACCTGCGTCACCTGCTCAAACAAATCGCCCTCAGCGCCACCTACCGCCAAAAATCGCAGGTATCACCCCAAATGCGCCAAATCGACCCGGAAAACCTGCTTTTGGCCCGCTACCCCGCCGCGCGCCTAACCGCGGAGATGATCCGCGACAACGCCCTCGCCGTCAGCGGCCTTCTCGCGCCAAAAATCGGCGGCCCCTCCGTCAAACCCTACGACCTGGCGGTTTCGTTCAAACCCATCAAGCCCGACACCGGCGAAAACCTCTACCGCCGCAGCCTCTACACCTTCTGGAAGCGCACCGCCCCCGCGCCGGTCATGATGACGCTCGACGCCAGCAAGCGCGACGTCTGCCGCGTCAAGCGCGAGCGCACCGCCTCCCCCCTGCAAAGCCTCGTCCTCCTCAACGGCCCCCAATTCGTCGAAGCCGCGAGAGTCACCGCCGAGCGCCTCCTCGACCAACACGGCTCTGACGACGCCGCCATCATCGCCCAAGCCTTCCGCCAATTCACCAGCCGCGCGCCGCAACCGCGCGAACGCGAAATCCTCGCCGCCGTCCTAACCGAGCAACAAACCGCCTTTGCCGCCGACCCCAAAAAAACCGCCGAATTCCTCAAAACCGGCGCAAAAGCTCCATCCGGCAAGCACGCTCCCGAACGTTTGGCCGCGGTGGCCACGTTAGTGTCCACGCTGATGAACTTTGACGAGAGCTACACGAAGCGATGAGTCGGGCGGCTCAAATCAACGCGCGGATCGGTTGAATTCGCGATAAATCTCGCCTTTGTTGCCCGCCAACGTCGCGATCCCATGAAAATCCTCCACGCGCTTCACCTCCTTTTCCCGTTAGCCACGATTTCGCTCCCGGCAGCCGAAATTTCGCCGGAACAATCCGCGTTTTTCGAGAACAAGATCCGCCCGCTGCTGAGCAAGCACTGCAACGAGTGCCACTCCACCGAGGCGGACAAGGTGAAGGGCGGGTTGCTGCTGGATTCCAAGGCCGGCTGGAGCGCGGGCGGCGATTCCGGCGAGGTCATCGTGCCTGGCAAGCCGGAGGAGAGCCTGCTCATCGAAACCGTGCGCTACGCCGACCCCGATCTACAAATGCCGCCGAAATACAAGCTGAGCGACCCCGAAATCCAGGCGCTGGAGCATTGGGTCCGCATTGGCGCACCGGATCCGCGAACCGGCGAGGCGAACGTGGCCAAATCCGGGGTCGATTGGGAAAAAGGCCGCCGGCATTGGGCGTTTCAACCCGTCGCCGATCCGCAACCGCCCGCTGTGAAGGACGATTCCTGGGCTCGCTCCGGCATCGACCGCTTCATTTTGGCGAAAATCGAGGAAGCCGGCATCGCACCCGCGCCGGACGCGGATCGCTTCACGTTGATTCGCCGGGCGTCGCTGGATTTGACCGGGTTGCCGCCCACGGTTGAGGAGGTTTCGGCTTTCGTCCAGGATCCCGCGCCAGATGCGGAAGCGTTCGCCAAAATCGTGGACCGGCTGCTGGCTTCGGAGCGTTTTGGCGAGCGTTGGGGCCGGCATTGGCTGGATGTCGCGCGTTACGCGGATTCGGTCGGCCGCACCCGCAACGTCGCCTTCCCGTTTGCCTGGCGCTACCGCAACTACGTCATCGACGCGTTCAACGCGGACAAGCCTTACGACCGGTTTTTGGCCGAACAGGTCGCTGGGGACCTGTTGCCGGCGGAAAACGCAAAGCAGCGCGACGAACAGGTCATCGCCACCGGATTTCTCGCGTTGGGGTCGATGGACCTGAACGAGCGCGACAACGAGCAATTCAACCTGGACCGCATCGACGATCAGGTGGACACGTTAGGGCGCTCGGTGCTGGCGCTGACCACCGGTTGCGCGCGTTGCCACGATCACAAGTTCGATCCCATCGCGCAGACGGATTACTACGCGCTGGCCGGCATTTTTCAGAGCACGCAAACTCTGAGCGGGCAGGCAAATCGCGGCGGCGGAGGCAAGAATTACCTCAACGCGAATTTGCTTAGCCCGCTGGGAACCGCGAAAACGTCCTTGCCAGCCGAACCGGCGAAAAACGCGGGTTCGCCGGCCAACGCCAAGGAAGTCGCCCAGTTGCGCAAGCGCGTCCAGGCGATGCAGGCGGAGTTGCGAAAGGCGGGGCCCAAAGAAAAGCGCCAAATGCAGGCGAATTTGAAGAAAATGCGGCAAAAGCTGGCGAAACTGCAAAAAGCCGGCAAAAACAAGCGCGGCGGCGCCAAAGTAGACCCAAACGCGGCGTTTGCGATGAGCGTGCGCGATGGCGAGGCGCAAAATCTGGCCCTGCGAGTGCGCGGTGAGCCGGACATGAAGGGCGACGTCATTCCGCGCGGATTTCCGGAAATTTTGTGCGTCGGCGAGGTTCCGGAGCTGCCGGCGGAAGGCAGCGGCCGGCTGGAGCTGGCGCGCTGGCTAACGGATCCGGCTCACCCGCTAACCGCGCGGGTGATGGCGAATCGCGTCTGGAGCCACCTTTTTGGCCGCGGCATCGTGCCGACGGTGGATAATTTTGGCGTGATGGGCGAGGCGCCGTCTCACCCCGAGCTTCTCGATCACCTGGCCCGCCGATTCGCCGCCAATGGCTGGTCGGTGAAGGATTTGATCCGCGAAATCATGCTCAGCCGGGTGTATCAGCTCAGCAGCGGGCACGTGGCCGCAAACACCGCCGCGGACGAGGGCAACACCTTGTTTTGGCGGATGAATTTGCGCCGCATGGAGGCGGAGATTTTGCGCGATTCCCTGCTGGCCGCGGGTGGAACGCTGGAATTGCGACGACCGGCCGGCCCCCCGTTCGGCGGCAACGCGGTGACGGATTTATCACGCGCCAAGGGCAAAAACGTCGGTGGAGGGCTCGCGCAGCCGATTCGCAGCGTCTATCTGCCGGTGTTTCGCTCCAAGCTGCCCGGCATGTTCACCGTCTTTGATTTTGCCGAACCGGATCAAGTCAACGGCCAGCGCGACGTCACCACCGTCGCCCCGCAAGCCTTGTTTTTCCTGAACAACGCCTTCGTCATCCAGATGGCGCAACGCGCCGCGACACGGGTTTTAGCGGCGGAGTTGCCAACGCTGGAGGCGAAAATTCAGCACGCCTACGCCTACACCCTCTGCCGCCAACCGAGCGAGGCGGAATTGCAGCGCAGCCGAGATTATTTAGCGGACGCGAACAAGGAAACCTGGGCCGCGTTCCTGCAAGCGCTCTACTCGACGGCGGAATTTCGCTACGTGCAGTAGTGCAGCAGGGTGGCGCCGGGATCATCGGAGATTTTTCAACCCAACGGCGGTTGGCCTCGTCCGCCGTCAACGTTTGCGCAAAAACGGCTCGCTCATGGCCACGCGCTTCATCAACGTCCGCAGACTGTCGTCACCGCCGATCGCGCCGGCGGTGATTTCGTCGAGCGCGGGAGAATCCGCGGGGCCAAGTTCGCGGCCCAGGCCATAGGAAAGCAGGTGCGCGACGAATCCGCGGACGAACCGGCGTTTTTCGCGAACCAGCAATTGCTTGAACTCCAACGCCGTGGCGAATTCGTGCCGGCCGAACAAAACTCCGCTGGGATCGATGGGGCGGCCGTTTTCGTAGGTTTCGCGCCAAACGCCGGTGGGGCCGTAGTTTTCCAGTGCGAATCCGAGCGGGTCGATCTGGTTGTGGCAGCCGGCGCAGTCTTCGCGCTTGCGGTGTTCGGCCAGGCGTTCGCGAATTGTCAGGGTCGCCAGGTGAGCTTCGTCGGCCTCCGGCAAGGGCGGAACATCGGCGGGCGGTGGCTCAGGCGGGTCGTTAAAAATCACCGCGTTCAGCCAGGCGCCGCGCGTGATCGGCAGGCTGCGAACCGGCGACGAAGTCATCGTCATGATCGCCGCGTTGGTGATGACGCCGCCGCGGCGCGGGTCGTCCAGCAGCACGCGTTTAAAGCTCAGGACCTTGGTTTCCCGTCCGTTGGCGCGGCCCTGGTAATTGGCGGCCAACATCTCGCTCTGCCAGGTAAAATCCGGCGAAATCAGGTCCATCACGGAGCGGTCTTCCAGGAAAACGCTCTCAAACAGCAGCAACGGCTCCAGCATCATGTGCATGCTGACGCGGTAGCCGCTGTAGTAAAAATAGGGGAACTTTTTCTGGTCCGGAACGGCGGTAATGAGCCGGTCGAGCTGTAACCACTGTGCTGGGAAAGCGTCGCAAAACCGGCTCGCGCGCGAATCGTCGAGCATGCGGTCAATTTGGGCGCTGAGAACGCCGGAATCGGCCAAATCCTCGTTTTCGGCGGCGTCGAGCAGGGCGTCGTCCGGGATGCTTCCCCAGAAAAAGAGCGCCAACCGCGACGCCAGCTCAAAATCGTCGATTTTCGCCGAATCGCCCGCCGATTCGTAAAAATAGAGGAAATCCGGCGTCGCCAACACCGCTCCAACGGCAGCGCGCATCGTTTTTTCGAACGATTCGCCGGCTGCCAGATTGTTCTCCGCGAAATCCACGAACCGTTGCAAGGTTTCGGGCTCCGGCGGACGGCGGAAGGCGCGTCGCAGCAATTTCGTTAGCCGTCCGCGAATCGCTTCGGGTTCCGCCTCGGGCGCGGGCGCGGCAAACAGCCAATCCCAGCTTCCCACCTCCTCCGGCATCAGATCCGGACTATCGACGATGGTTTGGCTGAGTGTTAGGAACGCCTCCATCAACAGCGGCGACAGGGTGAGGTGATCGGCGCGATTGTCGAACCCGAATTCGGCGCGTTGATCTTGCGGAAACGCCGCCACACCGCGAAAACCCTCGGGGCGGCGTCCGTCGATGTCCTTGCTCAACGGGCGACTCGCGACCTTGACCTGCCGCGGCATTTTTTCGCGGCGGGGTCGAAATAATCCTCGTAGCGGCGCAACAACCGCTCGTTGAGTTGGAAAATTTCGCGTTCCAGCTCAAGCAGATCGACCACCGCGTTGTTGTACTGAAAGCGGTTCATCCGGCGAAGCGGCGTGGTCGCGAAAGACGCGTCGGCAAGCGCCTGTTCGAGCATCGCATCCAGGTTGCGGATCAGCGTTGCGCGCGTTTTCTCCGGCAGCGGCGGCTCGTCCTTGGGCGGCATCTCCCGATCCTCCAACGCGACGGTCGCCGCCTCCAGCAACTCGGGTTTACCGAGCAAATCGGCCGCGTTTCGCAACTCTAACAGGTTCACCTTGCCCTTGACCTTTCCCTCGCGGCCGTGGCACTTCACGCAGTGTTGCTCCAACGCCGGCAGCACGTGTTTGGCGAACGCCCGGTCCAAATCCGCGGTCTTGGATCGGGATTTTGCGCCAAAGCCACGCTCAGGGTGGAAATTGCGGCGAAAACGATGGGCGGGACCTTCATGTTGCGGAGCGAACAAAGGAGCAACTCCCCGTCCTGTCAAAATTCGTCCGCCGCACCGGGAGGCAAACTTGTCTCAGCCCGCAATCGGGGCGAAGATGCGCGGCATGAAGCACCACCGGTTCGCTGTTTTTTGTTGGCTAATGCTCGCCGCGAGTTGCGCCGCGGAGGAGCCCGAGCCCGGCAAATTTACGCCCCACGAGCCTGCCGATTCCCATCTCAAGGCGCGGCGCGAGGTTTTGCTGAAAACGTTGCGAACCCAGCCCTACAAAATCGGCTCGGAAAAGGTTTTGCAGGCAATGGCGGCAACGGCGCGGGAAGAGTTCATGCTGAAGAAAAATCGGCGGCATGCTTACGAAAACATGCCCATGCCCATCCGCTTCGGCCAAACCATCAGCCAGCCTTACATCGTGGCGCTGATGACCGAGCAACTCGAACCAAAACCGGCCGACCGCGTCCTGGAGATCGGCACGGGTTCGGGCTATCAAGCCGCCGTTTTGAGCCCGCTGGTGAAGCACGTTTACTCGGTCGAAATCGTCGAAGAATTGGCCGCGGAAGCCAAGCCACGCTGCAGCGGCTGGGTTACGAAAACGTGAGTGTCAAGGCAGGCGACGGCTATCGCGGTTGGCCGGAGCACGCGCCGTTTGATGCGATCGTCGTGACCTGCGCGCCGGACGCCATTCCCCAGCCGCTCATCGATCAGCTCCGCGATGGCGGGCGGATGATCATCCCGGTCGGCGATTTTGGCGATCAGCAGTTGGTTTTGCTGAAAAAGCAGGGCGGCGAGGTGAAGCAAACCGCGATTTTGCGCGTTTTGTTCGTCCCCATGACCGGAGAGGCCCAAAAACGATGAGCGAAGAGCCTGAGGGCGACGTTTTTCGCGAAGACCTGCGCCGGGCGCTGGAGGACATCGCGCGTTACCGGATGCCGTTCGGAAAATTCGGGCCCAAGGAGTTTCCGCCGGACGGCAAGCCGCTCTACGACCTGCCTTGGGAGTATTTGCACTGGTTCAAGGAGCGTGGTTGGCCGAATGGGCGCTTGGGCGAGTTGATGGAGATCGTCTACCACATCAAGGGCGACGGCGCGGAGGAGATTTTCAGCGCGATGCGGAAGAAGGGTTAACTTTGGGCTAGTTTGGGTTTCGCCGTGCGCGGTCCGGCCGGCCGGGTTACGGTGAGGGGCTATGTTTCGTGCCGCGGCCATCCTTTTTGCCTCCGCCGCCGCCATTTCAGCCAATGGCGCGGAAGATGGGGCGCGTTTGGGCCGCTGGTCGGAATCGGTCGCAAATTCGTGGTGGCAGGCGAATCCGTCGCCGGATCAATGGCTGGATGAAGCGCTGAGGATGACGGTGACTCTGCGCGTGGCTCACGAGCGACACGGTTTGCGCAAAATGATCGCCAACGACCATTGGATGGGGTGGATGCTCCACACTCGCTGGTTGCGGTTGATGCCGGAAAACTGGGAATCGGATGATTTTTACCAATCGGCCGAAAATCGGGCCGTTTTCGTCCAAATTTCGCAAAATCAGCGGATTCGCGAGCAGTTTTTGGGCGCGTTAGTGCCGGATGACGACGAAATCGCCGCTGCACGGATTCTTTGCAAAATCGCCCGGGCGCATCCGCGGGATTTCGGCAGATTTTCGGCGTTGGCGGTGGCGTTTGCCGTGGTTTTCGACCAGCCGGTGCCGAAAACGTGGCCCCACGCGTTCGTCGAATCCTCCAAACTGGCGACGGGCGATTCCGATCCCGCCGAGCGGTTTGCATTTCTGGTGGCTTGCCAAAAACAAGGCCGCCTGCTGCACGATCTAAGCCGGCTCGGCGTTCGCGACCTGACGTTTGTGGTCGATACGCCGCTGGAGCACAAGGAGCTGCTTTACGCCCAGCAGATCAAGCTTAGCACGCCGGATAGGCTCACCCAGCTCTTCCCCGCCGTCCGCTACGATCACGAGCGAATCCGCAGCCAGCGCTATCTCTGGCCCGGCGCCAGCTATCGGCTCATCGACATTGGGCGCAAGGGCGGCATCTGCATGGATCAGGCGTTTTTCGTCTCGCAGACCGGCAAGGCCAAGGGCGTGCCGACGTTGTTGTTCGTCGGTCAGGGTACCTCCGGCGAGCACGCTTGGGTAGGCTTTTTGAACGGCCAGAGACGTTGGGAGCTGGATTTGGCCAAGTTTCGCAGCGAAAAATATCCCATCGGCCAGGCCTACGATCCCCAAACCTGGCAGCGCATCACCGACAGCGAGTTGGAGGCGCTGGTGCAAGGGTTAGGGGGCGCGTCGGCATTCGGCCCCGGCCAAAAATTGCTGCAATGGGCCGCGCTCAACGAAGGCGGGCGGCTCTACGCCGAGATTTTGCGCTTTGCGCGGCAGGCGATGGCCAAAGATCCGCGGCCCTGGCGCCTGGAGGCTGATTGGTTGGAGGAATCCCGCGCGCCGGCGGATGCCCGGCTGCGATTTTGGCGGCAATGGGCGGAAAACTTCGCGCAAAACCCGGATTTGCAGGTGAAAGGGCAAATGCGGCTGGTGGCCGTGTTAGAGGAAATGGGCAAGGAAACGGAAGCCGAGCGTTTGCGGCGCGAAATCATCGCGAGGAACAAATCCAAGCGCTTCGACCTGGGCATCGCCATCGCCGCGGAGCCGGTTTTTCGGCATTTGCGCAAGCAAAACTGGGCCGAGGCGGAATCGGCGTTTGAAACCGCGATGCGCCGGTTTCGCTCGCAAGCCGGCGGGCACCTCTACTACAACCTGCTGCAGCCCTACGTGGTGACCTGCTTGCAGGAAAAGCGCCTGGAAATGGCGCGCAAGGCCTTGAAACACCTGCAGGGCGGATTTGACGTCTTGCCCGGGACGATTTTGGACAACGACATGAAGGAGCTGGCCCGGCGGGTGGGGGAAACCTAGGAAACTGTCGGAAACGCCGCCGCGCCACGGCCGATTCCAGCTTGCTATCCGGGAGAGCCGGCGTTTGATCGGCCACGTTATGATCGATCCTCGAATTCTTCGCCACAGCGCCATCTTTCTGTCGGCAACCGTGCTTTCCGCGCAAACTTTCCTCGCAGCCGCGGAGACGCCGAACGTCATCGTGATCATGGCTGATGATCTGGGTTATGGCGACGTTTCCTGCTACGGCGCCAAGTCGCTCCAAACGCCTAACATTGACAAATTAGCCGCCGAAGGGATTCGCTTCAACAGCGGCTATTGCTCCGCCTCAACCTGCACGCCCACGCGCTATTCGTTCCTGACCGGAAACTACGCGTTTCGCCGCAAAGGCACGGGAATCGCGCCTCCAAACGGCCCGGCAATCATCCAACCGGGCATGGAAACGCTGCCATCGCTGCTGAAAAAAGCCGGCTACGCGACCGCGGTGATCGGCAAGTGGCACCTGGGCCTGGGCAAGCCGGATGAGGGGCCGGATTGGAACGGCGAGCTAAAGCCGGGGCCGCGGGAGATCGGGTTCGACTACAATTTTCTGCTGCCGACGACCAACGACCGCGTTCCCCAGGTTTACGTGGAAAACCATCGCGTGCTGAACCTGGACCCGGCCGATCCACTGTGGGTGGGCAGGAAAAAACCGAGCCCGGAGCATCCCACCGGCATCACGCATCGCGACACGCTGAAGATGGATTGGAGCCACGGCCACAACTCCACGATTCACAACGGCATCAGCCGGATCGGCTTCTACACCGGCGGGCACAAGGCGCGTTTTCGCGATGAAGATTTGGCGGACAAGTGGGTGGAAAAATCCGCCGAGTGGATTGAGGCGAACAAGGCCGGGCCGTTCTTTTTGTTCTTCGCCTCGCACGAGATTCACGTGCCGCGCATGCCGCACGAGCGGTTTCAGGGCAAGACGAGCCTGGGTTTTCGCGGGGACTCCATTTTGTCGCTGGATTGGTGCGTGGGGGAGCTGATGGCAGTGTTAGACCGGCTGGAATTGGCGGAAAACACCCTGATTGTCTTCTGCTCTGACAACGGCCCCGTGCTGGACGACGGTTACAAGGACGGCGCGGTGGAAAAGATCGGCGATCATCGCGCGGCGGGACCGTTTTCCGGCGGAAAATACAGCGTCTACGAAGGCGGCACGCGCACGCCATTCATCACGCGTTGGAAGGGGCGAATTGAGCCGGGCGTGAGCGATGAAATGGTCTGCACCATCGATCTGGCGGCAAGTTTGGCGGGAGTTGCCGGCGTGGAGTTGCCGCAAGCGGCCTGCACCGACAGCATGGACGTGATGGGCGCATTGTTAGGCGAATCCGGCGCGAAAGGCCGCGATCACCTCATCCAGCAGGACAACGGCAACCGCGGCAATTTCGGCTTCCGCGTGGGAAATTGGAAATTGCAGCGCCACGACTCAAAATCCGCGCGAAACCTGGTTGTGGAGACGAAACTGGCAAACACGCAGGTATCGCAATACCAGCTCTACGACCTCTCCCGGGACATCGGGGAGAAAACGAACGTTCTCGACGAAAATCCCGACGTGGCCAAACGGATGATCGAGCGATTGAACGGCCTGATTGAAGCCGGGCGCAGCCGGGAATGACCGTTTGCCGCTGAAATCCGATCGCCGAAGAGGGTTGATGACAATCGCCGGCCATGCGATGAAACCGGATGCCCAGCCCGATTCTCGATTCCGCCAACGACGCAATTTTCACCCTGCGAACCACCGCGCAAGGGGCATCCGGCGCCCTACCCTTTGAGGACGAATTCCTGGCAAAAGCGCCCAGCGGCGACCTCTTCGGCTGGACGCAAAACGTGGGGATGGGTTGGGATCCGCGCAAGCTCACCGGCGAGGATTTCGCGATTCTCAGCACGCAGGGCGGGATTCGGCGCGAAGACGGCTCAGCAGTGGCGTTAGGCTACCACACGGGCCATTGGGAGGTCGGCCTGCTCATGGAGGAGGCCGCCCGCGAGCTGGCGACGAATGGCGGAATCCCGTTCGCCGCGTTTTGCAGCGATCCCTGCGATGGGCGCAGCCAAGGGACCGCGGGCATGTTTGATTCGCTGCCCTACCGCAACGACGCGGCGATGATCTTCCGGCGCCAAATCCGTTCCCTTCCGACGGCGAAGGGCGTCCTGGGCGTGGCCACCTGCGACAAGGGCTTGCCGGCGATGATGATGGCCCTGGCGGGGACGCCGAACCTACCCTGCGTGCTCGTCCCCGGCGGAGTTTCGTTGGTTAGCGAGGATGCGGAGGATTTGGCGAAAGTGCAAACCATCGGCTCACGCTTCGCGCATGGCGAAATTAGCCTGGAGCACGCCGCGGAGCAGGGTTGCAAGGCTTGTTCGTCAGCCGGCGGGGGCTGCCAGTTTTTGGGAACCGCGGCCTCCAGCCAGGTCATTGGCGAGGGGCTGGGGATGAGCCTGCCGCACTCCGCCCTGTGCCCGAGCGGCGCGGAAATTTGGAGGGACATGGCCGTCCGTAGCGCCCGGGCCTTGCTGGAATTGCGCAAAAACGGGGCCACCATGCGCGATTTGCTGACGGAGGACTCCATCCACAACGCCATGGCCGTCCACGCCGCGTTTGGAGGCTCCACCAACCTGATTCTCCACCTTCCCGCCATCGCCCACGCCGCTGGGTTGCCGCGGCCGGCAGTCCACGATTGGGCGGCGGTAAACCAGAAAATTCCGCGCTTGGTCGATGCTTTGCCGAACGGTCCGCAGATGTTCGCGACCGTCCAAGTCTTCCTGGCCGGAGGCGTTCCGGAGGTCATGCTGCATTTGCGCGATGCCGGCTTGTTGCGGCTGGATGCGCAAACCGCGGCGTCGCAAAATTTGGGCGAAAACCTGGATTGGTGGGAGAAATCCGAGCGGCGCCAGCGATTGCGCGAAAAACTCCACGAATTGGACGGAATCGACCCTGACGAGGTCATCATGTCGCCCCAAGCCGCGAAAAAAGCCGGCCTAACCAGCACCGTAACCTTCCTAACCGGCAACCTCGCCCCTGAAGGCGCTCTCATCAAAAGCACGGCCATCGATCCCAGCGTCATTGGCGATGACGGCGTCTATTTTCACGAGGGCCCGGCCAAAGTGTTCGGCAACGAGCCGGAAGCCATCGCCGCGATCAAAGGTGACGAGATCAAACGCGGCGACGTGCTCGTTTTGGCCGGAATTGGCCCGGTTGGCGCCGGCATGCCGGAAACCGCGCAACTCACCATGGCGCTGAAATACCTGCCCTTCGGCAAACGCGTCGCCTTGCTGACCGACGCCCGTTTTTCCGGCGTTTCCACCGGCGCCTGCATCGGCCACGTCAGCCCCGAAGCGCTTGGCGGCGGCCCCATCGGTAAGCTCCGCGATGGCGACCCCGTTCGGATTCAAATCGACACCCAAAAGCTGGAAGGCACGCTGGACTACGCCGGCGCCGAAAATCTGGAAAGCCGCGGGCGAAACCCCGTTTTTCGCGAAAATCCCGCCGTTCCCGCCGACACCAAGCTATGGGGCGCGCTGCAAAACGCCAGCGGGGGAAGCTGGGGCGGCTGCGTCTACGATTTGGACGCAATTTTGGCGAAGCTGAGGTAGCGTCGGGCCGTTTTCGGCGGTCATTTCGCCAACCGCGGCGCGGAGTGCCCTTGCTGGCGCAATTTTTCGAGCAACGCCTGCATTTCAGCGACTTTTTCCGGCATTTGGGCCGCCAGATTCTTGGATTGGCCAATGTCGTCGCGCAGGTTGTAGAGTTCCACCGCGTTTTTGTCATCCGCCGGGTAACCACGAGCCTCTTCCCAGGCCTTGTTGCGGCCGGAGTGGTAACCGTCCTTGCCGGCGACGAGGACAAAATCGCCCTGACGGATGGCCCATTTCGTGGCGGAGGTGTTGTGGACGTGGGCGGTGCGCGGCGAGGCCTCGGTTTCGCCTTTGAGCAGGGGCAGCAGGTTGTGAGAGTCCTCGGCGGTCTTGGCGTCGAGTTCGTGCTCCACCACCTCGGCAAAGGTGGCCATGAGGTCGATCTGCGAGACGAGCGCAGCGCTCTTGCGGCCGGCCCGAACCACTCCGGGCCACTTGACCAGGAAGGGCACGTGATGGCCGCCTTCGTAGATATCGCGCTTGAGGCCGCGGAATGGCTCGGCGGACCAGTGACCGAATTTTTCGGCTCGGGCGTAAGCGTATCGTTCCGGGCCGTTGTCCGCGGTAAAGACGACGATGGTGTTTTCGGCCACGCCGGCGTCTTGAAGCGCCTGGAGCAGTTGGCCGCAGGAATCGTCGGTCTCGACGACAAGGTCGCCAAACGGCCCGGCGCCGGATTTGCCGTCGAATTCGTCGTTCGGGATGATCGGAGCGTGGGGAAAAGGGAAGGCGAAGTAGAGGAAAAACGGCTTATCTTCCTCGGCAGCCGATTTGATGTAGTCGACGCCGCGTTTGGTCAGCGTCGGCAGGCTGGCGTAGGGATCCCAGGTGGAAATCATGGGGCCGGGACGGCATTCCCAGTTGCCCTCCTTGATCGGCTTCCACTTTTTGGTGTCCATCATCGTGTCCGGCGCCTCGGTGACCTTGTCGTCCTCGATCCAGCAGTAGGGCGGGAAGTTGATGACCGTGTCGCCGAAGTAGTGGTCGAAACCGTGCGCCAGCGGGCCGTCAGCGATCGGTTGGGACCAATCAAAGGCGTCCGGACCCCAGGTTTTGCGCTTGCGCCGGCCCTCGCCGACCTCGGTGGCGGCCGCGTCCGGCTTGCGGATCGACGACCAATCCCAGCCGAGGTGCCATTTGCCGATGCAGGCGGTTTGGTAGCCCTTGCCGCGCAACATTTCGGGCAGGGTGAGGCGTTCGGCGTCGAAGGCGGAGTCGCCAAAAGCGTTGACGATGCCGTGGAATTTGCGCCAATGGTGGCGGCCGGTGAGCAGGGCATAGCGTGAGGGCGTGCAGATGCCGGAGCTGCTGTGGCCGTCGGTGAAAGTGATGCCGTCCTTGGCCATCCGGTCGAGGTTGGGCGTGGGAATCTTGCCCTCCGGGTTGAGGCAGGAAAGATCGCCGTAGCCGAGGTCATCGGCGTAGAGGATGAGGATGTTTGGCGACTTTGCGTGAGCGGTGGCGAGGCACAGGAAGGCGGTTAGCGCGAGAAAACGGGCAATTGTCATGACAGGGAGCAAGCAAGGACGTCTTTGGGCCGTTTGTCTCGTCAAATTGCCCGAGATTTCAACGAGTTCGATCGGAACGCGACGCTGAGGCTGCAATCCGTTTGCCCTCGGCCACGGTTTGCTCTCCAGTTTGGCGCATGAAGCTTTTCATCGCCGTTTTTGCGCTCGGTTTCCAGGTTTTCGCCCAGGCCGCGGACCGCCCGAACTTCATTTTCTTCATCACCGACGACATTTCCGCCGAGGACCTGGGTTGCTACGGAAGCAGCTACGCCCAAACGCCTAACCTGGACAAAATGGCCGCCGAGGGGCTGCGTTTTACCCAGGCGTATCTGGCCATCAGCAGTTGCTCGCCCAGCCGGTGCAGCACGATCACGGGGCGCTATCCGCACAACACCGGCGCGCCGGAGCTGCACACCAGTTTGCCCACCGATCAGGCCACCTTCGTGCAGGCTTTGCGCGATGCCGGCTACCACACGGTCATTTCCGGCAAAAATCACATGGGCAAGGCGGCAAACCTGGGTTTCGACGTGGAATCCAAGGGCAAGGGACCCGGCAAGGAGGAAGATTGGGTTTCGCTGCTAAAGTCGCGACCGGCGGGGAAGCCCTTTTTCTGCTGGTTCGGGTCGGCCGACGCGCATCGCAAGTGGCAGTTCAACGACAAAGCACCGGTTTACGATCCTGACAAAGCGCCCGTGCCGCCGTACCTGGCCGACGGACCCAAGACGCGCAAGGATCTCGCCGACTACTTCCACGAAGTGAGCCGCACCGATTTTTACCTCGGCCAATTGCGCGCGGAGTTGGAGCGTCAGGGCATCGCGGACAGCACCTACGTGATTTATTGCGCGGATAACGGCCGGCCTTTGCCGCGGGCGAAAACTCGGCTCTACGATAGCGGGATCAAGACGCCGCTGCTCGTCGCCGGCCCTAACATTCAACCCGCGGTTTGCGATTCCATCGTCAGTTCGATCGATTTTTCGGCGACCATTCTGGATCTAGCCGGTGTGGAGAAGCTGCCTACGATTCAAGGCGTCAGTTTCGCCAAATTACTGGCCGATCCCAACGCCAAAACGCGCGATTTCGCGTTTGCCGAGCACAACTGGCACGTTTTCCAGGCTCACGAGCGGATGGTGCGTTT
This sequence comes from Verrucomicrobiales bacterium, assembly GCA_965224535.1. Lineage (GTDB taxonomy): Bacteria > Verrucomicrobiota > Verrucomicrobiia > Verrucomicrobiales > DEV007 > JBCDHN01. Next base: position 104,573 of record CBDCZR010000033.1, on the reverse strand, counting down.
CGGCGACTGGCTCTACATCCGCAACGCCTTTCCGGAGCGGCAAAACCTGTGCATGGAGGGCGATCCCACGTTTCCCGCGGGTGAGGAGCTTTGGGAATTCGAGGCGGCCGGCAAGTTGCGTCCGGAGCAGCGCGACATCTTCCTGAAACCGCGCCCGGGCGAGGAACTTTACCGCGTGAGCAAGGATCCGCATCAAATCCGAAACATTGCGGAAAACCCGGAAAACGCGCCGGTTTTGGAGCAAGCGCGGGCGTTGCTCGACCGCTGGACGGAGGAAACCGGCGATTCCGTGCCGCCAGACATCACCAACGACCGCCAGGACGCCTACGGGAAGAAAAATCCCGATCACAAGCGCGGAACGATGCCGGGCGAGGACCATGGAGCGGCGAAAATCAACGCGCCGGGGCCGGTTTTGGAGTCCTGACCTGGCCTGCGCTCGCCGCTCACGCCGCTCACTGCTTCTTGACCGCCATTGTCACCCTGGCGTAGTGCACGTAGCTGTCCGGAGCGGTAATCGCGACCATGCCGAAGCCGAGATCGCGAAAAAAGAACACCGTGGCCAGTTGCTCGTTCACCGTCGCCGTGCCGTGAAAAAATTGGTGCCGTTTCAGGTGCTTGAGCATGATTTGGGTGACCTGGTGCCTGCCCTCGGGGAAGATTTGCCTGGAAATTTGGCGCAGGGCAGCTTTCAATCGCGGCGCTTTGGTCACCAGCTTGCCGTGTTCGAGAAATTCGGGATCGTCGACAAATTCGTCCATGAAATACTCGAAAACCGCGCTGAACTCTTCCGCGTCGAGAACGCGCTCTTTGAGGCGGAGCAGCCTATCCTCGATCTCCTGATGCACGGGGTTGGAGTGGTAGCGATGAACGGACGGGACCGCGTCGGGATCGGCTTCGGACGGCTTCAATTTTTCCACCCGCAGGCTGGTTGACAGCGAGTCTTTGTCGTCGTCGGCCGTGATGTCGAGGACGGCGTGGTCGCCGTGGTCGCGCTTGACCAGTTGCATGCTGTCAGGCTCGACTTGGGCCATGACCTCCTCGGACGATGCCCGGGTGCCGTCTTCGCGAAAGAAGATGGTGCTCAGGCGCAGGGCGACGTCGTCGTCACGGTTGTCGGGGTCGAACACGTCTTTGCGCTCGGCGGCCAGGTAACGCATCGCTTTGCCGAAGGACTGCTCGTAAGGCATGTCATCGGCCTGGTATTCATCCTTCTTCAGTTCCTCGTCCAGAGCGGCTTTCAGGCTCAGGGAGAGGCAGGGCTCGTTGGCGCCCAACATCGTCATCAACTCGTAGGGCTTGAGCTTCAGTTTTTCCGGTTTTTGCGATTGATCGGATTTCATGGGTTTCAAGGTTTCGTTTTTGCGCCTCAGGCAACGGCTTGGAGATTCAGACTTTCACCCTCAAGATTTCCCTGTTAGAATCGTCCAAACTCGAATAACCCAAAACTATGGCCCAGGCAATCATCGATCCCGAAGAAGTGCGGCGTTTCGCCGAAGAACTGAAACGATTCAACGGCGACCTGCAAAATCGCATGAGTTCGCTGCAAGCGCGTTTTGCCGCGTTAGGCGACACTTGGCAGGACCAGGAACACCAGCAATTTGCCGAGGAGTTTCTGGACACAAACAAGGCGCTGAAAAAATTCCTCGAAGCCTCGAACCGGCACGCTCCGTTGTTGCTTCGCAAGGCCCAGCGCATTGAGGATTACCTCAGCCAGCGCTGATCAATTTTCGGATTTTCCCCGATTTTTTTCTCAAAATGGCCGACAAAGCGAACATCACCCGAATCGACGCGTTGGAAGATTTCCGCGCCTCGCTCATCACCTACATGGAGAAGGCCGGCATTTCGTTGGCGGAGACTAGCGAGGAAGTTTCCCGGTTGCGAGTCTGGTTGCTCAACGAGCAAATCCCGCACTGGAAGACGCAAATTCGCCGCCGCACGCGAAAACTCAACGACGCGCAGCAAGAGCTGTTTAGCGCGGAGATGTCGAGCATGACCGACGCCAAAACGCTGCAAATGCGCCAGGTGGAACGCTGCAAGGCGGCATTGCGCGAGGCTGAAGCCAAGCTCAAAGCCACGAAGCACTGGATTCGGGTCTACGACTCGGAAGTGGAGCCCATGGCCCGCAATTTAGAGCGCCTGCGCAACATGGTGGCGACGGATTTGCCCAAAGCGGCCGCGTTTTTGGCTCAATCCGTCAAAAACCTGGAAGAATACTCGGGAACGGCGCGCGAAATGGCGCAAGAAATCCAAAAAAACCAGCCCGCCGCCGGCGAAGCGCCGATTTTGCCCCAAAAAGAAGAAGAGTCCGCGGAGCCCGAAGAATCCGAAGAGGCCTAAGCCAAAGCACAACGAACAAAGCACAAAGCACAACGAACAAAAAATGAACCTCAACGCGAGCAAAGGCCGCCTGGCCGGAAGCACCAAAGAACTGGCCCGCCGCTGGGATCACACCAAGGCGTATTGGCGCGATCAAAAGGCCCTGGAGTTTGAGTCCATTTACATCACCCCGCTGGTGGAAAATGTGGACACAGCCGTCACCGTGATCGATAAGCTGGACAAAATCCTGACGCATGTCAGGAATGACTGCAAGTGAGCCCGGACCGACCCTAACCCAACTATGCCCGACGATTTTCTGACAGTCCGCCAAACGCGCGAACTCATCGATCGCCTCAAAACCAGCGTCGCCAATTTTTCCAAGCGCGAGCAGCGGGTGGAGTCCGGTTCGCGAGTCAACACTTCGCGCCTGGAGGCCGAAACCGAGGAAGCGCTACAAGCCCAGGACAAGGATTTGGACAAGCTGCTTACCGAGGCGGAGGAAGCTTACGCGCAGGAGGTGGTTCGCGTGGAGGAACACTTCACCAAGCGCAAAAACCGCATCGGCCAGGCTTACATGAACAGCCGCCAGCGCGTGCGCGAAATCATCGCCGCCAGGGAGGGCCAGGGAACCTACGAAATGCAAAAAAACCGCATGCTGGCCGACCGCGAGCGAGATGCGGCGTTCGGCCAGGCCTGGGAACGCGTTGAAGCCCTGCGCACCATCGTTGCCGACGACAACAAAGATCTCGTTCGCCTGGAAAAAGGCGCAAAAAAGGCGACCCGCGGCTATTGGGCCTTTCGCCGGATGATGGCGCGCGAACGCAAGGAACCGGTCGCGGAAATTTCCGTAAACGTCGAGGAAATGCTCGACGTTTACCGCAAAGACATGAACGCCGCTGCCGGGGAGTTGGAGGAGTTCAAAAAATTCACCATGCCGCGATTTTTCGGCGTATTTCCGGTCTCGCTGCTGGTGGTTTTGATCGTGCTCATCCATGGCGCGGTTGCCGGGGTGCTCTACTCCAGCGGCGCCCAAACCCTCTACCTGGGCGCAACCGCGGTCTCGGCGGTGTGGATGCTGATTATGGTGAGCTTTTTTTACCTGGCGGGGCGCAGAAACGCCTCGGAATCTGCGGCAAAAATCGCCAAATCGCTGGGCCGGGCCCGCCAACTCGTCGACGCCTCCTCGCTGGATTCCGACGCGCACTACAAGCAGCAAATCGCCCTGATCGAAGGCGCGCACGCCGACCGGATCGCCGAATTGAAGCGCAACTACAGCCAGGCGCTTCAGGAAGCCGAGGCCATGCGGGCGACTTATCCCCAAAAAATCGAGGATCAAAACGGCCGGTTGGCGCAAAAATTCAAGGACGCCCGGCAAGCCGCCTTGGGCCGCACCAACACCGAGCACGAGTCGAAAATGAACGCCATGCGCTCCGAAGTGGAGACGCGCAAGCAAGACATCGTCCAGTCCATGGAAGGCGGCCTGAGCGAAGTGGGCTCAAACTACGAGACCAACTGGCAAAACCTCCACAACGAGTGGCAAACGGAGATGACCGAGATTTACGGCCTCATCAACGCCTCCAACGCCGCCAGTTCCGCGCTTTTTCCGCCCTGGTCGCGGGAATTTCTCGATTCCTGGCAAACGCCGGACGATTTCCACAACGTCGCCAATTTGGGCCAGGTAAACGTCAACGTGAAAGAGTTGGCCGGCGAAATTCCCGAGGATCCCAAGCTCGCCTTGCCCGGTCCTGCGGAATTCTCCATCCCGCTGACGCTGAAAATCCCCGAGCAAGCCAGCGTGTTGATCGAAAGCGGCAACGTAGGGCGCGAAATCGGCATTTCCACGCTCAATAACGTGGTCATGCGGCTCATGGCAACCACACCACCCGGCCGGCTCGCCTTCACCATTTTGGATCCCGTTGGTTTGGGAGAAAACTTCGCCGGCATCATGCACATGGCCGACTACGAGGAGAGCCTCATCAACAGCAAAATCTGGACGCAGAGCGATCAAATCGACAAGCGCCTGGGCGAGCTGAACGAGCACATGGAGAAGGTCATCCAGATGTATCTGCGCAACGACTACGAGTCCATCACCGAATACAACGAGGCCGCCGGGAACATCGCCGAAAAGTATCACTACCTCGTCGTCGCCGACTTTCCCAACGGATTCAGCGATCAGGCCGTCAAGCGGCTCATGAGCGTCGCCCAGAGCGGCGCGCGTTGCGGCGTCTACGCCCTCATCCACTGGGACACCCGCAGCCATCCTCCCTCCTCGTTCAAGGCTGAAGACCTGCGCCACAGCGCCGCCTGCCTCACTTGCAAGAGCGGCAGCGTCATTTTTACCGACGACGCCATCCGCGGCGCCCAAATCGTGCCCGAACCGGCTCCGGCCCCGGATTTCGCGATCGATTTCGTCCACAAAGTCGGCCAGGCCAGCGTCGATTCCACCCGCGTGGAGGTCCCCTTCTCCACCATCGCGCCGAATGACGACGAATTTTGGAGCCGTAAGTCGACCAAGGAGTTGGTGGTGCCGATCGGCCGAACGGGAGCCACCAAATTGCAGCAACTTTCCGTGGGCAAAGGCACTCAGCAGCACGCGCTGGTGGCCGGAAAGACCGGTTCGGGAAAATCGACCCTCTTCCACGTCATGATCACGAATTTGGCCGCGTGGTTCAGCCCGGACGACGTCGAATTCTACCTCATCGACTTCAAAAAAGGGGTGGAATTCAAAAGCTACGCCACCCACCGGCTGCCGCACGCCAAAGTCATCGCCATTGAGAGCGACCGCGAGTTTGGCCTCAGCGTCCTGCAACGCGTGGACGACGAGTTGAAGCGGCGGGGCGAACTTTTCCGCAAACTCGGCGCCCAAGACATTCCCGGCTACATGGCCGCGGGTGGGGAGGAAGCCATGCCGCGCTGTCTGCTGCTCATCGACGAATTTCAGGAATTTTTCACCGAGGACGACCGCGTTTCCCAAAACGCCGCTGTTTTGCTCGACCGCATCGTGCGCCAAGGCCGCGCGTTTGGCATTCACGTCATTTTGGGCTCCCAAACGCTCGGCGGCGCATTCACGCTGGCGCGTTCCACCCTCGGGCAAATGGTCATCCGCATCGCCCTGCAATGCAACGAGGCCGATTCCTACCTCATCCTGGACGACACCAATCCCGCGGCGAGGATGCTCTCTCGGCCGGGGGAGGGGATTTACAACGACAACGCCGGCGCGATCGAAGGGAACAACCCGTTTCAGGTCGTTTGGCTCAACGAGGAGACTCGCGAGGTCTATTTGTCCAAGGTTCGGCAAATGGCCGACGAATCCGGCAAACAGTTCAGCGCGCCGGTGGTTTTCGAAGGCAACGCGCCCGGTGAAATCCGCGAAAACCCGATTTTGCAGCAACTGCTCGCCGCGGAGTCGGTTTCGGGCCCCAACGGCACGGTTCACGCGTTTCTGGGCGCGCCGAATTCGATCAAAGGCCCGACCGAAGCCGTTTTTCGCCGGCAAAGCGGCAACAACCTGCTCGTCGTGGGTCAGCGCGACGAAGCGGCGTTGGCGATTTTGGCCGTTTCACTGGTTTCGCTCAGCGCGCAGTATCCCGCCGGCAGCGTGCGGTTCATCATCTTTGACGGCACCGCGCCGGACACGCCAGAGCAGGCCTACCTGCATCGCATCTGCTCCGGTCTCCAGCACAACGTACAGCTCGCCCAAAGCGGCGACGTCGAGCAGGTCATGAATAAATTGACCGAAGAAATGCAGGCGCGTTCGGAAGGCGAAAATGCCGATGGCCCCGCGACGTTTGTCATGATCCAGGGCCTGCAAAAGTTCAAAAAACTGCGCTTTGAGGAGGATTACGGCTTCTCCATGGACGACAACGCCCCGGCCAACCCCGGCGCGCAACTGAACGACCTCATCACCGAAGGCCCCGCGGTCGGCATCCACGTCACCGCCATGGTTGACACCTACAACAACGTCAACCGCTGCCTCAGCCGCAAGGCGCTCAGCGAGTTCGAGATGCGCGTGTTGTTCCAAATGAGCGCCAACGACTCCTCCAGCCTCATCGACACGCCCAAGGCCAGCAACCTGGGCCTCAACCGAGCCCTGTTCTACAACGAGCAAGAGGGCTACCTGGAAACGTTCCGCCCCTACGCGCTGCCGGACGAAGGCTGGGTTGACGACGTGCAAAAAGAACTGGCGCGCCTGGTGGGATAAGAGAAGCCAAGGGGAATGAGAAGGGAAAAGCGGGGAGCCCACGGGTAGAGCGACCTAGGAGGCAGGGCAGGGCAGAACGATGGTCGCCAATTGGCCGGGGCTCCCCATATGAAGTGTTAGGTTGGCGATGTTAGGGAGGGCGCTTTGTTTGTCAAGGGCACAAATTGGAAATTGGAAAGAAGTTGAGGTGAGAACCAAGCCACTTCGTCCTCAAATCAATTCCCGGATCACTCCATCGGCCTCACCGCCCTGAAAATTCCCCGGAACGGGCACTTCCGCGGCTTCGAACATCGTCTTGCCAGAGGTTTCCGAGGTAGTCGTCTTCCTTGATGATATGACCGCGATGTTGGACACCCAACCCAGCGCCTCCGCAAAGGATCGCGGGTAGGTGGTGATTGTTGTGCGCGTTGATCGTTCCGCCGGTTGAGCTGTAGACTGCCATGGTGTTGTCGAGCAGGGTGCCTTCGTCTTCCGGATCCGATATCCGATGGGCCCGCGGCGTCGCGGTTGCTCATGAAAGATGTGGACGCTTTTCAGTTTATTCGGTTTATTCGATGTCCCTGGGCATGCCGAATCCGCCGGAGCTAATGTCCGGTTCCGTTAAGCGCAATTGGCGTAACGCACTGGATTGGGCGTTTCGCAAGTCTCGGATCCTCCACCAATCCCACCCGAACCGGGCTGAGATCAATATAAATGGCCATGGTCATCAGCGCATCGCGCTTACCTTCCACCAATAGGCTGTCGTAGCCCGACTCCCACAGAGCGCCGCGCCGATTGTACTTCCTGGATGTATTGCTCGCTGAAGGCGATCTTCATGCGCGAGAAAAGCGCTTCCTTGCTAATTTCATTGCACCCCCTTGAGCGTGTTCACCATTTCACCATTTGGCGTGCTGAGGAGAATGTGGAAATGATTTGACAAGCAACACCAAGCCAACGCCTCCAACCCGCAAAAGCTGAGCAACTGCTCCATGAGCCGACGGAAGTGTTCCTTTTCTTCATCATGTAGGAGAAACTCGCCGCCTGCGATTCTGGAGTAGACGTGATAGCAAAAGGGCTGGCCAATTCCTGCTGCTCGGCAGCCAAGATGCGTGTGTTCATGGGAAATTTCTGGGTTCGCCGACGATTTAGAGCAGCGTTTTCCAACAGTCACCAACAGTCAAGCTGTTTTAATCTATATTTTGGGGTTAAGGCGTCGATCGAGCCGCTGTGAGCCTGGCTGTCTTTGATGAGTTGGCCGAAATCGTCGTAGTCGTAGCCGATTTCATTCACCACATTGCCGCTGCCGACGGTTGCGTCATCAAAGCTAGTGACTTTGGCGATCATGCCGCGCACTTCGTATTCGGTGGCGATACGTTTGATTGCTTGGTCGATGTCGTTGCCGAAGGCGGTGATTCGATCCTGGGTTTGGCGGCCGAGCAGGTCGAAATCGAAGGCGTGAATGGTTTCGTTAGGATCTTTGGTGGTGGTGATATTGCCCTGAATATTGTAGGTGTGTTCGATGCGATTGTAGACGCCATCCAGACCGTCAGCGAGCGGTTCGGTTTCGTCGTCGCTTTCGGGGTAGATTTTGGCGCGGAGCAAATCAGAACGCGCGATCAGCGAATCATCTAATGTTGTGCCGTAGACCCATCTGGTGACTTGATTGCCGGTTTCGTCGTTGATCAATGTTAGGCGGGTCATTTGGCCGTCGGGGCCGTATGCGAATTCTGTGATTCGTGGCGCCTCGGCGCAGGGATTTGTTTGTTCCTTGTTCTTGGCGCTTGGTGCTTTGTTGCAGTACGGATCTATGCCCTCCAAGAGGCGGATTCTTCTTCCGGTTGCATCGTTCTTCCACCGGGTTTCGATGCCGTTGGGATCGATGGTGGCGTTGCCTTGGCCATCTTTCCCGTAGCGGGTGCTGGTGACCAAGACCAAATCACTGCGCTCGGGAATGCTATCCGGGCGACTAAGAGTCGCCCCTCCATTTGTGCCGAAATCGGCGCTTGCGAGGCTTCGCCCAATGGGATCAAAATAATTCGCAGTATAACTACGCCGCGCTTTGGGTTGCGCGTCGTTTGGGCCGTTGAGCGAGCCGAAACCGGTGGCGTCGTGAAAGCGTTTGAAAGTCGCCGTCAAAATCACCTCCCTGGCTTCGTTGTAACCGGTCGTGGTCTGCTCGTAAATTGTGTCGCCGCTTGTTTGATTGGCGGGGTTGCGCGTTACAGGAATATTCCCAAAACCCGTAGCCGAGCCGTCATCCGAATAATAGGCGCAATCATAAAACGTGGTCGCCGGTTGGTTGATCTCCGGATAAACCGTGTTGCTGGCAAAGGGATGGATGCTGACGCCGTTTACGGTGTGGGTGCGATAGGTTGCGCTACGCATCGGCAGCAACGCGCCTTGGTTGCCTTGCTTGACGGAGAGCTTTTTCTGATAGGTGGCTACATGGCCCTGAGCCGGGTCGGTGGCTGCATAGTACTCGTTGAGATAAACCAGGCCATCGTGTTGCTTCAGAGTGACGGTCAGGTTGGTGTTGCCCGGCGTGGGTTCGGTAACGCTCTCAATCGCCGATGGTTTGGCGGAGATGGTGACCCGGCCATCGCCGTTGTATTGCAGGTATTCGAACCATTTCTTACCCGTGGCGATTTCCTCCAACTTGCTCAAAATGGTTGTGCCTTTGCTATTGGTATAAACCGTGCGGCGATTGCCGTCGGGCAAGGTTTCGGTGGTTTTCCGCGTCCAGATGTTGTAATTGGTGGTCAGGGGCGGATTGGGATTGGATTCGTAGGTGTAGGAATACGTTTCGCGGCCACCGCGGATCTTTTCCTCAGCCACGCGCTGGTTGGCGTCGTATTTGAAGGCCAGCATGCTGGAAGCGGCGATTTCCGCGTTGCTGGCCGTGAGCGGATCGACGCCGCGCTTTAGCAATTGCGCGTAGCCCTCAGAGCCGACAACGTAGCGAAGCGCGTGAGCGAAGCCATTCGCCTGGCCCTCCCGGTAATAGCGGTAGTAGTTTTGGCGCAGCAACCGCCAGCTAGCGGCCTCGGCATCATAAGCGCCGATGGATACGCGTTTCAGGTCGCCCAAACTGCCAAACGGCAACCCGTTGCCGTAATACTCGTAGTCCGCGCGGCGCACATCGGCGCCATGGACGCGCAAGGTAACCGATTTAAGCCTTCCGGCCAGGTTGCCGCCGAAATAGGTGTAGTGATAGCCGCTGGTCAGTTCGCCGTCTTCACTGACGAATTCCATCCGTTCCAGCTCAAAGTTTCCGTTGTAGACAGCCGAGGTGATGTGCCCGAAGCGGTCGATCATTTGTTTGAGCCGGCCGCGCAATTCTTCGGGCAAGGAATCATCGTTATCAAAAAACACCCAGCGCGTCCCGTCTTTGCGCAATAGCTCGAATTCAATGGGTTGCTGATTTTACCCCGGCGCTCGAATCACATCGTTACGCAGATCACGCATTGAGCACAGCTCGCCCCAATCGCCAAAACGCATTGTTCGCGCTCCGCTTTTGCGATTGGAACTGAAAAAATCGCGCCGCGCCTCGAACACGCCGTTCACAAAACCTCGCGATCCGATGGCGACGCCCTTGGTGAGATAACGCACCCGGCAATGAAGCAACTCTCGCCGGCTCAACTTGCCGCCCTGGCTCCAAACCGCCTCCACCTGCTCGCGGCTTACCCCGCGCCGGGGGGTAGTTTTACCGGATTCATCGAATTGCTCTTCTCCACGTCCAAACAACCACGTGCGATAAAGCGCAATCGCCTCCTTCCATTGGACGATGCCGCCATCTAGACCCAACTCATCACCCACCGCTGTCCGGATCGCATTTTTCGCCCGCTTTTTCCCAGCTAACGCCTCAGCATATCCGCACCAGCGATAATCCTTGGGATCATCCACCAAACCCGCGCGAATCGGGTTGAGATCAATATAGGTCGCCATAGTCATCAACGCATCGCGCTGGCCCTCCACCAAGACGCTTCCGTAACGCGATTCCCAAAGCGTGCCGCGCCTATTATGCTTCTTATTGTACCAGGCCGAGAATCGGCGCTTGAGCATATGCATGAACTTGGAGATATCGAACATCTGTCCCTTGATGCGCTCGATAATGTCAGTAGCTCCGGCTTCATTGCTTTGGGAACGAAAGTGATTCACCCGCCAGCGGACTTCCTGGATATATTGCTCGCTAAAGGCGATTTTCATCCGCGAGAAAAGCGCGTCCTCGCCAATTTCATCGCGCATTTGCTGGGCATAATCGCCGTTTGGCGTAGTAAGAAGAATGTGAAAGTGATTTGACAAGCAACACCAAGCCAACGCCTCCAACCCGCAAAAGCTGAGCAACTGCTCCATGATTCGGCGAAAATGCTCCTTCTCCTCGTCATGCAGGAGAAACTCGCCACCTACTATTCTGGAGTAAACGTGATAGCAGGCCAAATCCTGCTGCTCGGCAGCCAAGATGCGTGTGTTCATGGGAGATTTCTGGTTCGCCGATCATCTAGACCAGTGCTTTTCAACAGTCAAGATGTTTTAATGTAAATTTTGTCTTGCGATCCCGCAGGATTAACTCATCGCGGTGATTGGGGCGCACTCCCCAGAGATATTGCCGTTCGGCATCTGTTGACGTATCGAGACGTTGTTCCAGCGGTTTCCACCGGTTCGAATAATACGCATGCCGCGTTACGCCGGAAACCGTTTTCGTCGTCCTGCGATACAAACCGTCGTACTCATACGCCCCCACTTCCGCCCCACCATCCTCCACCTTCACAATCCGATTCCAGGCATCCCAGGTAATGGTCAGGCTCTCGTTCCAATCCCCGCTCGCATCCGGCGGCATCTGGGTGGTGTTGCCGGCGAGGTCGTGGGCGATGCCGTCGCTGGAGGCGTCGATCTGGGTGACTTGGTTGTCTTTGTTGTTGACCCGGGTTTGGTCGAGGTCGGTCGCGCCATCTGATTTTCGAACGTAGGCTTGCCAGTTGCCGGTGGGATCGTAGGTGAATTCTTCCTCGGCTTCGGGAATCGCACCCACCAGGGTGCAGTTGATGTTGAGGTTGCCCCGTGAAAAGTCGCTTAGTTGGTAGAGCCCGTCATACTGGTAGGCTTCGTCCTGGCCGGAGGCGGCCACCAGATTCTTGCGCCAGGTCCGGTTCGATGCCCGGTTGTAGCCATATTGAATGTGGTCAAGTTCCGTTCCTCCGACAGTCTTGCGCCAGTTCATGTCGATGGTCCGCCCAAACCGGTCAAAGCCGATGTAATCGTCTCCGGCGTCGCCAACCGGCTGGCCGGCTTCTTTGATGTAGGTCAGTTCCACTCCGGGTTCAGGATACTCGATTCTCGGATACCAGTCCAGTCCGGGGTAGGTGTATTGGCAGGCAGCCGTAGCTTCACCCTGAATCGTGAGCGTTTCGATCCGGCTCAGGAGGTCGTTGGCTCCGTTGGCGGTTCCGTAGCTGTAGTCGACGATGCGGCCATTCGGGTAGGTTAGGGACGTCAATCGCGCGGTGTTTCCGGAACTGCCATCGGCGTAGGCGTAGCCGACGGTGGGCGTGCCCGCCGACACAGCTCCAGCGTGCGATTGCTTGTCAGCGGTCAGTTGACCGAAGTCGTTGTATTCGAAGGCGACTGCGTTGACGACGTTTCCGCTGCCGATGGTGGCGTTGTCAACGCTGGTGACTTTTTCGAGCAGACCACGCAGGTCAAACGCGTTGGCGATGCGTTTGACGGCTTGATCGATATGGCTGGCGAAGGTGCTGACGCGGTCCTGGATCTGACGCCCGAGTTTGTCGAAATCGTATTGGTGGATGGTGCCGTTATTAATCCGAAAATTAAATAGCCGACACCTAATGATGTGGTATTGTTAGGGATGAAGAGAGACGCCAGAAAGCTTTCGCCTGACCAGCAAGAGCACCTCCGAATGACTGCGGTGCGTATGGTTGTTGAAGAAGGCTACACCCAACGGGAAACAGCTCGTGCGCTTGGAGTAAGTCGGCAAGAAGTAAACCGGTGGTGTCGTAAGTATGAAAAGAGAGGGTGGGACGCACTTCGAGCAGTGAAGCGGGGTCGTAAGGTCGGCGAAAAACGGTTACTATTGCCTTGGCAGTGCGCCACGATTGTTAATCTGATCACCGATAATATGCCCGATCAATTGAAATTGCCATTTGTCCTTTGGACGAGGGCTGCGGTTAGAGATTTGATCGAAGAAAAGTTTGGGATCACCTTGAGTCTAATTACAATGGGAAACTATTTAAAGCGCTGGGGTATGACTCCTCAAGTTCCAATTCGCAAGGCCTACCAACAGAATAGCGAGTCTGTCCGGCGCTGGCGTGAGGAGGAGTATCCAGCTATTGAAAAGCGAGCCAAGGAAGAGGGCGCAACCATATTTTGGGGCGATGAAGGCAAAACCACTAACGAAGTTCACGCTGGACGAAGTTATTCGAAGAAGGGCAAGACTCCCGAAGTTCGCGAGAGCGGCAAAAAGCTGAAGCTCAACCACATTTCGGCTGTCACCAACAAGGGAGAAATGCGATTCATGACCTACACAGCTCGAATGACCCAACTCAAGTACATCCTCTTTCTGGGTAGATTGATTCAGAGCCACGATCGAAAAGTGTTCTTTATTGCAGACAATCTTTCTGTGCATCATGGCAAAAAAGTCAAAGCGTGGGCCAAGGCGAACGAGTCCGAGATAGAGCTCTTCTACATTCCCGCGTACTCCCCTGAACTCAATCCAGATGAATATCTGAATCGCGATATCAAGAAGAACGTCCACGGGAAGAAGGCGCCAAGGACCCTCGCTGAATTGAAGGCTAATGTCATAAGCTTCCTGAGAATGCTTCAGAAATCCCCAAGCAGAGTAATCCAGTATTTCAACAGCCCAAAAGTAAAATTCTGTGCCGCGTGAAGTGTCGGCTATTTAATTTTCGGATTAATAGGACCTTTAAATTGCACCAAATTGGCGAGGCGGTTGTAGTTATATTCGAGCCGCTCGTAGACGCCGTCTGGTCCATCGCCGAGCGGAGCTGTGATTTCCAACAGTCTGCTGTTTTTGTTTTTTGTCTATATTTCGATTGCGGACTTACTCGGCTATTGGTTGGTTCCTTTGTCAAAAACGCTTTCAACCGTTTCGGCGTCGCTGAGAAACCTCTCAATCGACGCATGGGAATTCAACAGCTCGTTTACCTGACGTTCATGACCAAGGATTTCTAAGGCAATGAAGGGAATAATGCATCTAACGTCTTCGTGAAGTCCTAAATCATCTTGGTTTTGAGCGCGCCACAGCTTTTCAAGATGGTCAAAAGATCCCGCCGAGTTGCGCTTACAAACAGCAACAAAATCTTCCCATGCAGGCAGAGATCTTGCTTTTTTTACAACTTGGCTCTTCTGCAAAGATAGCACCTTGACCCAGATTACCTTTCCGTCTTGTGATAAAATACGAACCCGCTCGCTCGACAACACTCGTCTATCTACTTCCGATGCCAAATATACCCAAGCGCTAGGGACACTCTCAAGATACGCCTTTCGCGACTCGGCTTCGAGCAATGTCACAATATCAGGTTCGTCCGCAAATAGCACGCCGAAAACCAATATTCCAACGATCCAATAAGGTATTTTTCTATTCATCATTTGCGCATCACATCAATCAACTAGCATAAACATTACGTAAATTCAAATTGGTCTAAATTGCAATTGTTGCTATCAATCTCCCCATTCAGCGTGGCCCCATGGTCCCAATTTGTCTCCAGGCTCACTTGGGCCGTGTGCTGCTTGACATGGACAGCAATAGTGGAATTCCACAAAATTTCGAAATCCCGGAATCTTGTCAAAATATTCTTTGGCTGCTTTGTGCGGATCGACAACATCGTCATAGACATCGCCTCCTAGACCTGTTTGATGGCGGTATGAGCCTCGTTTTGATGGCGCTGGATTTTCCGCTATGACATGATAGCTAGTCGGCTGGGTGCCGCCAAGCTTCTTATGTTCTCCCGTAGGATCTACCCGCATACCCCCTACTACGGGCGTGGCGTTAATATAGAGTATTAAGTGAATATCAGGCTTTATGCATTGCTTGGATTTTGTCTGTCCAAGATATTCGCACTCTTTTAATTCAGGGTTTCGGAAAGTAAAATCCTGATTGAGCGCCGGATCGAATCCTTTGTCGCTTTTTTCACAAGTGGCAAAGCTGGCACAATTGCTGCCTGCTGGCCCCTTTCCGCGAGGCCTTCCCAGATCTTTGGGAGCTTGCCCAAATTGGTCGGTGAGATTTATTGGGTCATTATCAACAATCCGATATAAATTGACGCCACCGATTTCGTTGATTGAGTCTCTGTTAGACCACCTTCCAATACTAGGAAGGTAGTATCGAAATCCATAATCATACCACTCCGTTTTCTCATCCAGAAACTGACCCTGGAACCCAAATGCGACTTCAAAATCGCTCGAATTTCGCGCGCTGAAATCCCCTGCCATCACCTGCCGAACTCCAAACCCGCTAAACCCGTAGCGCTCCTGAACCACACCTAACTTGTCAAAGACCGCCGTTGGATTGAAATAATCCATCGCGCAATAGAGGCGTTCATCCAACACCGGCAACGTTCCCGTCTTCCGGTCCCGCAGGATCAACTCATCGCGGTGGTTGGGCCGCGCTCCCCACAGATATTGACGCTCGGCATCCGTAGAGGCATCGAGACGCTCTTCAAGGGATTTCCAGCGGTCCGAATAATACGTATGCCGTGTCACTCCGCTCACCGACTTTGTAGTGCGCCGGTAGAGGCCGTCATACTGATAAGCACCCGTCTCCGTCGCCCCACCCTCCACTTTGACGATTCGATTCCACGCATCCCAAGTGATCGTGAGGCTGTTACTCCAATCCCCGCTGGCATCCGGCGGCATTTGGGTGGTGTTTCCGGCCAAATCGTGGGCAATTCCGTCGCTGGAGTCGTCGATCTGGGTGATCTGGTTATCCTTGTTGTTGACCCGGGTTTGGTCGAGGTCGACGGAGCCGTCACTCTTGCGGATGTAGGCTTGCCAGTTGCCGGTGGGATCGTAGCTGAACTGTTCCTCCGCTTCGGGGATGGCCCCGATTCCGGTGTGGTTGATGTTCAGATTGCCACGGGCGAAGTCGCTCAGCTGATAGAGCCCATCGTACTGGTAGGCTTCATCCTGGCCGGATGGCGCGACGAGGTTTTTGCGCCAGGTGCGGTTCGACGCGCGATTGTAGCCGTATTGAATGTGGTCGAGTTCATCCCCACCAACGGTCTTGCGCCAGTTCATGTCGATGGTGCGACCGAACCGGTCGAAGCCGATGTAGTCGTCTCCGGCGTCGCCGACCGGTTGGCTGGCGTCTTTGATGTAGGTCAGTTCCACGGAAGGTTCAGGATACTCGATTTTTGGATACCAGTCCAGTCCGGCGTAGGTGTATTGACAGGCCGCGGTGGCTTCACCCTGGATTTGGAGCGATTCGACCCGGCTCAGAAGGTCGTCAGCGCCGTTGGCAGTTCCGTAGCCGTAGTCGACGATGCGGCCATTCGGGTAGGTTAGGGACGTCATCCTTGCGGTATTGCCTGAACTGGCGTCCGCGTAGGCGTAGCCGACCGCTGGCGTTGTTCCGGTAACAGCGCCGGCGTGCGATTGCTTGTCGGCGGTCAGTTGACCGAAGTCGTTGTATTCGAAGGCGACTGCGTTGACGACGTTTCCGCTGCCGATGGTGGCGTTGTCAACGCTGGTGACTTTTTCGAGCAGACCACGCAAATCGAACGCGTTGGCGATGCGTTTGACGGCTTGATCGATATCGCTGGCGAAGGTGGTGACGCGGTCCTGAATCTGCCGGCCGAGTTTGTCGAAATCGTATTCGTGGATGGTGCCGTTTGGATCTTTAAGCTGGGTCAGATTGGCGAGGCGGTTGTAGCTATATTCAAGGCGCTCGTAGACGCCGTCGGGGCCATCGCCGAGCGGGGCGGCGCTGTCGTCGCTTTCGGGGTAGATTTTGGCGCGGAGGAGGTATGAGGTGGCGATTTCGGAGTCTTCCAGCGATGTTCCGTATATCCATCGCGTGACTTGGTCGCCGGTGACGTTGTTGATCAGGGTTAGGCGTTCGAGACCGCCATCGGCGTGGTAGGCGTATTCCGAAGTCCGATTTTCATCGGGCTTCGGGTTCTTTGTGCATTGTGCTTGGTTATTTGTTCCAACGGCTTCGCAGCAAGACGCGACAAAATTCTCGATGAGTTGAATTTGGCGGCCGAGATGGTCGAGTTTCCACCGTGTTTCGGTGCCCATCGGATCGATGCTGCCTTTGCCTTGGCCATCTTCGCCAAACAGATTTAAGCTTACCAGCACTGCATCGCTGGCCTTGGGAGCAACACCGGGGCGATCCAAATCCGCGCCACCATTCGTGCCGAATTCGGCGGTGACGCGGAGCCGGCCGATAGGATCGGGATAATTCGCGACATAGGTGCGCCGGGCTTTGGGTTGAGCGTCGTTCGGACCGTTGAGCGCGCCCGTGCCGGTGGAATCGTGGAAGCGACGCCAGTTCGTGCTCAATATCAGGTTGCTCGCTGGATCCCAAGCCGATTCGTTTTGCTCGACGATGGTGTCGCCGGTCACGTTGTTGTCATTGCTGGAGCCGCTCGGGTTATAGCCGATATATTCGTGGGTTTGGCGGGCCAACCCGTCGTAGACCAGTTTTGTTACGGCCTCGCTTCCGGCGTTGATCTGCTTGATGGCATTACCGTCGGGATCATACCATGCTTCGTCACGCAGCGCATTGCCGACCGTGCCGGCAGGAATGGCCACCGCGTAGGTCTCTGATTTATAGATTCGGTTTTGATCGTCCCAAAAGGTCTTGCTCAGTCCGGTCCGATTTGCGTCAACCACGCTGGTATGATAACGCGTTACTTCAGTGATGCGATCGGTGTTATCATACGTGTTCTTCACGAAAAAATCGGTGGTCCCGTCGCCGCTCTTGGTTTCATCCAGGCGGTTGCGAAAATCGTAGCTAAATTCAGCAACGCGATTATTGGCGGCGACATCATCAACCTTTAGCGTTTGTTTGGTCAGATTACCGTCCCCACCAGCCTGGCCGCCGTCGTATTCATTCGCCAAAACCTGCTTCATATTGTTCCCGGCGGCTCCGCCTCCGCTGGGATCGGCATTCGTCGCGCCATTGTCATTAGTCCCAACCCAGCGTTCGGTTACCAGGCTGCGCGTATCGTATACCCAACGCGTGATGGTTCCTCCGGGGCTGGTTTGCACAACCTGACGGCCCAGCTCATTGTAACCAAACCGGGTTGCGTTGTAGTTTTCGCTTTCCAAGCCTTCCCCGTTGGCCGGAATCTTGAAGTAAGCGCGGGTTTCGGTGAGCCTTCCCCATTGGTCGCGGAAATTGCG
Organism: Verrucomicrobiales bacterium; assembly: GCA_965224535.1. Lineage (GTDB taxonomy): Bacteria > Verrucomicrobiota > Verrucomicrobiia > Verrucomicrobiales > DEV007 > JBCDHN01. The sequence goes on along the minus strand of CBDCZR010000033.1, from coordinate 86,695 downwards.
GATCCAGCGCACCCAGTTACATTGCGGAAAGCGCTCGTTGGTCTTGAGCGGACCGCAGGTGCATTTGCGCTTGCTCTGTATGACGTCGATGACGTTTCCGTTTCCGTCGCGCCGCGTGATCGTGACCGGTCCGACCGTTTCGTATCCATAGCTTGGCGCGTTGCCAGTCGCGTATCCGCGCGCTCTCCAGGTTTCGCGGATGTCGTCACGATACACGGTGAACGCAACGGTCCGGACCACGGTTGGCTCGGCGTCGTCTTCGTGAAGTTGCACTTCGTGAGCCGGGCCCAACTTTTTGGTGGTGCGGCCTTGGTCGTCGAACTCGTAGTCAGTCACCAAATTGAGCCCGCCGCCAGCCGGAGTCGCCCAGCCATCGGGCGCACCCTCGACCCGGGTGGTATCGACATCGCGAATGAGCCGTTTCAGTGCATTCGTCGCCAAATCATATTGGCGATGCGTGATAAAACCGCGCGCGTCTTTGTTCCAGCTTTTGTTGCCGTACTCATCGAAAATCTCGGTACGGGTATGAGCTTGCCCGTCACCGTTTTGGGTTACCGGAATGACCGGCAGGTGAGTCACGCGTTCCTTCACCTGAAAGGTATCGTTGCCGTCTTCGTCCTGATAATAGGTGAGGGTTGTGCTGGTCGACACCGGCTCCGACTCCTGACCCGTCGGGAAGACTTGCTCTTCTTCCACGGTGGCAATGGTGGCCACGGGGCTGCGGGTAACACTACGCAGGCTCCACTTTAACTTTCGTAGAGCCTTGACCTCGCCGGCCGTACCCTTGGACACCGAGTTTTTCTTAAAGCGGCCTTTTACCGCGCCCTCCGCGGGATCGGTGTTGTCATAATACTCGTACTTATCGATCCGTCCGTTTTGCGTGCGCAAATTGACCTGAAGATTGGGGTTGCCAGGCGTCGGCTCGGTGACACTCGACACTGCGGCCGGGCTGGCCTTTTGCGTCATCCAGCCTTGTGCGTTACGCGTGTATGCCGTGTACCATTTGTTGCCCAATGCGCCCGCCTTCGCCTCAATGGCGGTAACGAGTTGGCTCACTCTTGCGTTGGCGTAAATGCGGTGCTGATTCCCATCGGGCAGATCGATTGTTGTTCTCGATCTCCAAGTATTGCTGTCGCCACCTGGCGTTGGGTTGCTTTCATAAGCAAAGGTCCATTCATCAGCTCCATCGCGCGTTTTTTCCGAAGTAACCCGCTGCTGGGCATCGTATTCCAATTGCGCGTCCGCGAATTTAGCTACCTGGGCGTCACTGGCGGTCAATGGGTCCAAGCCGCTCTTTTTCATGCGGTCGTAAGCCTCCGATCCCACGGCAAATTTCATGCCGCCGGCAAATCCTCCGGCATCGCCTGCCTTGTAGTAACGGTAATGTTGGCGACGCAAGGTTTTCCACTTCTTGGCATTGGCGTCAAATTCCTCCACGGCGGCTTCCTGCAGATCATTGAGGTTTCCGCCCGTGTCCGCCATTCCGTAGTATTTATAGCAGGACCGGCGTACGGGTTTTTCGTTTACTGACAGGCAAACTTCTTCCAGTTGCCCGGTATTGGGCCCCGCCGCCACATAGCGGTAGTCCCAGCGTTCGGATTCCCCGCTATCGCCCTTCCACTCTACCTTTGCCATTTGTTGCGCGCCATTGTAAGTGGCTTCGACGCGCTTGCCATAGGGATCGACCAGTTCCTTGAGTTGACCGCGAAGGGCTGCGGGATGTTCGGTGGAATTATCATAAAACGTGCGCTGAGTGCCCTGCGGATCGGTAAACACAAAGGTCTTTGCGGCCGGGTCGTGGGCTAATTCGCCGCGAAACAGAGTCGCCGGGGTGAATTGACCGCCACCCTGGTTTCTGAACAACAAGCCACGGTTTGGAAGCGTGCGTAAGAACACGCCGGCGGGGTTATTGTTGCCGGGTGCAGCACCACGGAAACCAAGCTGCGGCAACTCCCCGGTTTGCCAGCGGTTTCCGTTGATCCCGCTGATGTTGGTGCGATTCCCGTAACCACGAGTGTGGTGCCAGGGACTTCCAAACCCGCTCGCTGAAAGGTCGAATTCGCGCAAGTTGAGTTGCCCGTTGCCGTTGCGAACCGGAATGCCGGACACATCGCGGCTTCCGCCAGGCGTGGGGATGGCCCCTCCGCCGGGTAGCCCGGCCAAATTGGAAAGTCCGCCGGAAACCGGAGTGGCGCCAGCGCCCGGAAAAAAGCTGGTAGTGTCTCCAGGACCGCCATCCGGTGGGCTGTTCGGAGATGCACCCATGGCTCCACCTTCGCCGCCGCCTGAATCCGGCGTCACCGGGCAAGGATTGTCCGGACTCGCAATCGGGGTCCTCCTGCCCCATTTGCTCGCAGTCGCAACACGGGTCCTCCATTGAAGAGAGGCTCGACATACTGTGCGAGGAACTCGAACTGCTGCTCAGCGAGGAACTGCTGCTTAATGAGGAACTGCTACTCAGCGAGGAACTGCTACTCAGCGAGGAACTGCTACTCAGCGAGGAACTGCTGCTCAACGAGGAACTGCTGCTCAATGAAGAACTACTGCTTAGCGAGGAACTGCTGCTTGGCGAACTTGATGATGGCGACGGTGAACTATCCGAGGATGACGAGGAACTGTCCGAAGATGATGGCGAACTTTCCGATGATGACGAGGAACTGTCCGAGGACGACGGTGAACTGGCCGAGGACGACGAACTGGAACTCGAGCTGATGCAAGTCGTCCAGGTTGTGCCCGTCCAAAAACTACCCACACCGCTATTCCAGAGATCGGTTTTCGCCGTATCACTGAGCAGCGCGTTGAAGATGGCGACTTCATCAATGACGCCATCGAACTCGCCGGTGGTCGACCCGGCCTGGCGGCCCAACGAACAAATCGCCACCGCCTTCATGTGCGGCTTGCCCGCTGGAAAGCGTGGTCGTTTGACCGGAACCATCCACCTGAATGCCGATTTCCACGCCCGGCCGAATCCAGACCAAAAAGTGATACCACGTTCCGGTGGAAAACGTCTTGGTCAGTTCCACGGTCTTGTCCCAGCCACTGGTTGAAGTGGTTGCAATGCGAAACGTTGCCTTGCCGCTATCAAAAAAGCCCTGGTATTCGCCGTCTTTTTCGAACAGAAACTGTTGGCTGGTCGCATCCGGCTTAAACCAAAGCGAAATGGCAAAAGCACTGCTGGTTCCAGGATTGAACGGGGTGGCGGAAATACGCGAAAAATTGTTTCCGGCTGAAAACTCACGCGCGTCGTTATATTTGCCGGTGGTTGAGGGTGGACTTCCGGTTGGGCCCAGATTCAGACTGCCAATCTGATCGAGCAAACTGGCGACCGATGATTGTTCCTCGGCATTGTAGTAAACGTCCGGGTCGGGAATCGGGCACCCGCCCATGCTGCTGCTGCTGCTCGAACTGGATGAGTTGGCTGACGAACTACTACTACTCGAACTCATGGCGCCTCCTGGCTAATGGTGACCAACAACAAAGGTGAACGAAAATTTCCGGCCTGTGTCCCTACAACACGCGGATTTTGGCCCGAGTGAGAGGAAGTCCTGGTTTTGCCCGGCAACATGGTCCTTGAAAAGGGTTAGGAAAAAAATCAAAAAGGTTTCCATCCACTTTGACAAGTCTTTTTTGTCGTTGAATGACTTTTTTGTGGGCAAGCCGCGAAAATTGATCCTCACCAACCACCAATCACCGGGCGATGTGGTCATGTTGACCGCGGCGGTGCGCGACCTTCACCGCGCCTACCCAGACCAGTTTCTCACCGATGTGCGCACTCCTTGCGACGCACTTTGGGAAAACAATCCGTGGATCACGCCGATTTCTGACGACGACGCTGAAGCGGAGCGAATCGCCTGCGAATATCCACTCATCCACCAGAGCAACCACACTCCCTACCACTTCATCCATGGGTTTCACCGGTTTCTATCCGACAAACTTGAACTCACCGTCGAGCCGACCGAATTTCGGGGCGACATCACCGTTTCCGACTTGGAAAAAAGCTGGATTTCTCAGGTGGAGGAGATCACCAAGCAGCCGATTCCATTTTGGATCGTGGTGGCCGGTGGAAAGCAGGATTTCACCATCAAATGGTGGGCTCAAGCGCGGTTTCAGGAAGTAGTGGATCATTTCAAGGGCAAGATTCTGTTCGTCCAAGTGGGGGAGAGTTGTCACCATCATCCCGCGCTCAACAACGTCATCGATCTGCGTGGAAAGACCGATTTGCGCCAACTGGTGCGCCTGGTTTACCATGCGCAAGGTGTGCTCAGCCCGGTGACGCTGATGATGCACTTGGCTGTTGCGGTGCAAACAAAACCGGGGATGCCCAAGAACCGGCCCTGTGTGGTGGTGGCAGGAGGGCGCGAGCCGACACAATGGGAGGCCTACCCCCACCACCAATTCATCCACACCCTCGGAGCGCTGAAATGTTGCGAGAATGGTGGGTGCTGGCGGAGCCGGACCGTTCCATTGGGTGATGGCGACGAAAAAGACAGGATCGAAAATTGTTGCGTGGATGTGGTTGGCGACTTACCGCGATGCATGGATATGATAACGGCGGATGAAGTGATTCGGCGCGTTGAGCTTTATTTTGCGGGCGGCGCCGTGCATTACCTCTCCACAGAGGAAAACAGCCTTGTTCCATGCTGGTAGAATCTTCACGACATGGTCGGGCTCCTTTCATTCACGAGTTAGGCGCAATCGAATAATCTAGTCGTTTCATGATCTCCGGATCAACGCGAAGTCCAATCCAACGCAGGTCGTCTGGAAGAAACCACGACAAATAGCGACGTTCGAGATAGAAACTCGGATCAAAAGGGCGTTTCGTCACACCCGTACGTTCCCCACCAACCGCCATTTTACGTTCGGGCCGGACAAACGCCGAGGGATTTCGCGCTAAATCCAATTCGCGCGCCACTTGATTACAGGCGGATTCAGCATTCTCCAATATCGACTCATAACGCAAGACCGCAATTCGCCGCGGTGCGATCTCCCGCTCCAACCCCAGCCAATGGCGATGCATCAGGTTCCAATGACTGATGGCATCAGGCGAATTGGCGTGCTCGAAACGAAACGGTTGCCGTAGAAAGGCGGCAAACCGCTCGCCGTAAACTTTTTTCGATCGTTGGGCCTCAGGATGATTGCCGATGATCCAGTACCGATAAATCGAATCCAGCCAAGCGTAGACGTTCTTCGTAGTGACGACGATATCGGTCTGCTGATGGAAACTATCACAAAAACCGTGTTTCCAGGATGTGCGGTTTACTTCGACCTCGACGGCATAGTTGGATTCCAACAAAAATTTCGTCAGGTTGGTTCCCGAGCGCTGTAGACCGAACTGTTTGATCGTTTTTCTCGTCATAGATGCCAGCAAAATTCATATGTCCCGCAACCATGCTTCCAAGGTTGGCAGAATTTTCAACTTCTTACTAAGCACGCTCTGGCAACGATCGAAATGCCAATAGCCGTGCGGCGCTCGCTTGGATTCGAGAACAATTTGCGGGATGTCGGAAAGAAGCAATGTCCACGTTGGGCCGGTGCTCCCACCGATTGCAATCGATGACTCTGCCGCACACCGACATAGGTCCTCAATGGTCGGATCGAAATGTTTGACAGCTTCAATTTCTTCGCACAACTCCAGCAGTTGCGGGTGGCTGCGTTCGCCCAAAACGTTGATGTGATAGTCCTTTTTTTGAAATTTGCGGCAAGTATCGATCCACCACTGGGTATTGTAGACTTGATTGCCGTCAGTGTGTTCAACTGGATAGATCATGACCGCTTTTGACTTAGGATCACACGGGAAAGTCACCGGCGGCACAATTTTCATGCCCCGCGTATCAAAAAAGGCGCTCTCCCACATGACAGACTCGAACACGTTCCAGCCCGCCGAACCAAATCCCCAATCGAGACCGGTTGGCATGGAAACGCGCGCATCGCGGAAATTTGCGGGGATGTCAGCGGGATTTAGAATGATCCGTTCCTCACCAAACACGGCCCGCCAAAGCGGCACAAGTTTCGGATTGTTTTGGGGAACGATCAACGCATCCAAATCGCGGGTCTCGATCCAATGATGGATTGTGATGATTCTAACCGCCGTGTCTCCCAGCGCCGCGTACTGCAGGCAAGGCGCGTCCTGTCGAAAGATGTGCTTAATGCGTGTCAAGATAAGCGACCCAGGTGTTATGCAACGAAACGATCTCTTGGTTCAAGTTCAATTGATCCAAGGCTGTGTTCACATCTTTGACATTGTTGTAGTCGTGCCAAACAATCACTCCGGGATCGGTCAAGAGCTTGAGCGCGAGTCGGGAATCCTCCAAAACCGGCTGCAAATCGTGATTTCCGTCCACAAAAATCATCTCAAACGACTGCCCGCTCCAATCGATTTCACCGAACGGTTTCTTGATGATTTCCACATTTGCCCGATCGCAAACCAGTTCTCCAATCTCATCCTGAGGCAAAAATTCTGCAGCCTGGTTTGAGGGACGTCTCTCCGGTTCAACTTGGTCGCCTGGATCGACCGTGGTTATCTTCATGTCAGGAAAGCGGTCGGCAAGAATTCGTGTGGTAACGCCACGGTGCGTCCCGATTTCCAGAAACGCCCTCGGCTGATAGCAACGCGCCAGATGGAGGATTACGCAAACGTCAATCCAAGGGGTGCAAAAAGTATCGAGATTGGAAAAGAAACGGTCGCGGTCGTACTCGAAGAAAAAATTATGCAGGGGTTTGTCCCGGATCATAAACGTCGTAGCTAGCTTTTCGAGTCGGGGGTGCGGTGAGGTGTCCGTAACAAAGGTTTGCGTCCCAGATTTGCCTGTCAAGGGAAACCAACATCACCAAAGCCACTGCTCTCGTCGCTGTGTTTTGGACGAAAGAGGGTTAATTGTCGGCTTTGCCCTTGAATGATTGAGAGATCGCGCTTCCCAAATCGACTGAAAGAGCATCTGCCAGCAAGAATAGGGAGTGCAATGTCGGGCTGCGCTCCCCGTTTTCAATGAGACGAATCGCTTCGCGGCTGAGGCCCGTTAGTTCTGCAAGGCGATAGAGCGACAAACCCGCACCCTTTCGCGCCTCAGCAAGCTGAGAAACGGTCGCGCTAACGAGAAGTTCGGCTTGGCGATCATCCACGGGCAAACTTCGACTAAACGCAGAGCAAGATCGCCCACCGGGAAGTCTCGCCGAGGCCGAATCTTTTGGTTCTGTTAGGCGACCGCTATGGTTGGGAACCCTTGCCTGCCAACGTGGAAGCCACGGAGTTTGAGGCGCTGCTGGCCGCGGTTGACGATGCCACCGAGCGGGAGCTTTTGGAGCGCTGGTATCGGCGTGACGCCAATGCTGTGCCGCCGGAATTCGTCCTCCTCCCGCGCGAGGGCGAGTTTGAAGACGCAGCGCGCTGGGGCCAAGTGAAGGCGCGTTTGCGGGAGACGTTGCGCCAGGCGGTTGAGGCCGCGTTTCCCGAGGTGAGCGACCCGCTGCGGGCCAAGTTTTTCCACTCCGCCACGCACCAGGAGATCCCCGAGGGCGTATTGCAGCCGGAGGACGCAGGGGAGCATGTGTTCGCCTGGTTTCGCGACCGGGCGGCGGACGAGGTCAATCCGCCAGACCCGAAGCTGGAGACGCTGAAGGCGGAAATCGCGGCGAAACTCCCGGAAACCCAGGTTCGCGCGTTTGCCGGTTCGGAACCTGGGATTGACGCGCTTTGCCGCCAGGTTGAAGCGGACTTGCGTGCGCTGATGGATCGCGAAATCGAACGCTTCGAGGTGCGATCGCTGGCGGAGCGGGAACGCGCCGCGCATCTGGATTTCGCGCGAAAAAACGCAGAATTGTTCGTCGGCCGCGAGGCTGAGTTGGCGCAAATCGCGGATTATCAGCGGGATAGCGACAAACGGCCGCTCGTCGTTTCGGGCGTGGCGGGTTCGGGCAAAACCGCGCTCCTCGCGAAGGCTGCCTGCGCGGGAGGCGACACGCGAACCATCGTGCGGCACGTTGGCGCAACGCCGCGTTCGGCGGGCCTGCGAACGCTCTTGGAGGATCTGTTCGACGAAGGGCGCGAACCCGGATCCGAGCCGGTGACCTTGCCCGCGGAAGACGAAGATCTGGCCGCGTGTTTCGCCGAGGTTTTCACCCAACCCGCCGTGGTTTTCGTCAATGCGCTGGGATCAATTGAGCGAACCGGAGGCCCACGATCTGGATTGGTTTCCGGCGCGCTTGCCGGAGGGGCTACGGCTCGTCGTTTCGGTCTTGGATCGCCCGAATGAGCCGACTGGCGCGGGCCGGGCGGGCGAGGTGGCGAAATCCCACGACCTGCCGGCGCTCCAGGTTTCGCCGCTTTCCGGCCAGGCTGGCGAAGAGATGTTGGACGGTCTGTTAGGGTTAGGGCGGGAAAACCGCGCTCTAACCGAGCCACAACGCACCGCCGTTCTCGCAAGCTTCGCGGGTGCGAGTGGGCTGCCACTTTGGTTGAAAATCGCTTTCGAGGAAGCGCGAGCGTGGCGTTCCTTCGACGAACCGGCCCCGCCGAATGCTGATGTGCCGGATTGATCGGCGGCCGCCTGGACCAACTTTCCGAGCCGCGTCACCACGGCCATGTGCTGATCGGCAACGCCAGCGGCGCGTTGCAACTGGTCGATCCGCGAACCGGGGAGGAACTGGCGCGAATCCCGGGCCAGGGCGATTTTCTCAGCGCGGTGGCGCTTTCCGCGAATGGAATGCGCACGCTTTCGGCCGGGCGCACGGCCTTCAGTTCTGGAACCTGGCTTCGGAAACCGAGCCCTCACCAGCGCCCGAAGCCAAGCGCGAAATCCATCTTTTCAGCGCCGCCAGTTGCTGGGCGCGTGCCGGCGATTTTCACCACGCGTTGCAGATTTGCCAGTCGATTCTCGAAGCGGGATCCGCGGAAAAGAAGTTGGTCCAAGAGGTCACCAATTTGGCTAGCGCGGTGCAACGGCAGCGTTCGGTTTGGAATTCGGAGGTTTTTCTGGATACGGCAGCCTAACTGGTAAGCGGCAAGTTCCGTCGTTCCATGCGAACTTGATTAAGTTGCCAAACTCATGGAGAATTTGACCGACGCCTCGAAGTTCTGCCAGCCGACTGATGCAACTCGCGATCCGAATTCTCCTCCCCATCCTCATCCTCGCCGGTGGTTGGTACGGGTATTCGCGGATATCGGTCAAACCAGAAAAACCGAAACGCCCGCCGCCGAAGGATCGCGTCATCCGGACGGAGGTGCTAGCGCTCAAGCGGCAGAATTTTCAAACGGTCGTGCGCACGCAGGGTGTCGTGCGCCCGCATGACGAGGCGGTGCTTACCTCGCAGGTGGCCGGCAAGGTGACGGAAATCTCCGGCGCGCTGCACGACGGCTCTTTTTTCGAGAAGGGGGAGGTGTTGCTGAAAATCGACCGCGAAGACTTCGAGACCGAGAAAATCACCGCCGAGGCGAATTTGGCGCGGGCGAAGGCCGCTTTTGCGCAGGAACAGGCCAAGGCCAAGCAGGCACGGCTCAATTGGGAAGATTTGGGCTACGACGAGGAGCCGAACGAGTTGGTGTTGCGGTTGCCGCAATTGCGCGAAGCCGAGGCCAACGTGAAGGCGGCGGAGGCCTCCCTGGAGCGGGCCGAGCGCAATCTGGAGCGCACCACGGTGAGGGCGCCGTTCGCGGGCCGGGTGTTGCAGCGCAATGTTTCTGTGGGGCAAACCATCGCCCCTTCCACGGAATTGGCGCGCGTGTTCGGCACGGACTTTGTGGAGGTGCGGTTGCCGGTTGCGCCGCGGGAAATGGCGTTTTTGGCGTTGCCGGAGAGCGCGGCCCAACCGCCCGTGGACGTGGAATTGCGCGATGCCCTGCGCCCGGACTCCAACGCGGTTTGGAGGGCGAAAATCGTCGGAACCGAAGGCGCGCTGGACGAGGAATCGCGCGAATTGTTCGCCATCGCGCGCGTGAGCGACCCGTTTTCGCGAATCGACGGCGCTGTGGGCGCCAATCCCCTGCGCGTGGGTCAGCCGGTCCTGGCCGCGATCGAAGGCCGGGTGCTTTCGGAGGTCTTGGTCGTTCCGCGCTCCGCCGTGCGTCAGTTGAACCACATTTTCCTGGTGAACCGCGAAGAATTGACGCTGGAGCGGCGCGAAATCGAGGCGATTTGGTCGAATGAGGAAAATTTGGTCGTGGCCGACTCCACCATCGAAGAAGGGGCCTTGCTCGCCACTTCGCGGCTGGTTTACAGCCCCCACGCGGCCAAGGTGGAGATTGTTCCCGCCGCTGCGGAGGGGGAGAACGCGGAGACACCGGCGTTGAGCGAAGCCAAGTCCGAAGAGCACGATTCCGAAGGCACCTGACCGATCAATCAACCGATCAATCGTCCACCGGCACGCCCAGGTTGTAGTGAAAAAGGCGGCGGTCCACCTTCACGGGCAACTTTTCGGCGATTTGTTCCAGACGCTGCTGGGCGGCGGCGAAGTCCTGCGTGCAATCAAGCTCGGCCTCGAATTCGCTGCCCGGTTTTTCGTGCACCAGCATGGTGGTGTAGCGGGTGATGAGTTTGTGCCGTCTGTCGCCGCTGCGCGAGTGGCTCACCACGTTCATCAAGGTCAGCGCGGACAGGTTCTTGGTCCACGACTGGCTGCCGAAGAGCGAGTCTTTGGCCAGGGATAATTCTCCGGGAGTGAGGGTGAATTTCTCCCGCGCGAACAGCAAATTCAGCCCCCACAGCGCCAGCGGCAAAAAAACAAGCAACAGCGCGGGAATGCCAACGAACAGCAAAATGGCCCTTCCGCTGCCTGCCAGAAACCAGAGCGGCAAACCTGGCACTGCCACGGCCACGGTCAGGACGACCAAACCCAGCTTGCGGTGGGTTACGCTCCAAGTTACCGGAAAGCTGTCGAAAGACAGGTTGGGTTGCCGGACGTCGCTCATCGGAGAGGAGAAAGTGGAGACCAAAAAATGAGCTTAACCTACTGCTTGCCGCGGTGAAACTGAAACGTGCCGATGCCCCCCAAAATGAAGCAAATCAGCCAGGGCGCGGACAGGGCAAACGCGATCCATCGCCCAGCCATTCCCATCGCAACCAGATTACCGGCGAATCCCAGCGCCAGGAGCAAAGCCGCCACCCTGCTCTTGCGAAAAACGCCAAAAGTCGCCCCAAAAATGGCCGCGACGATCACCGGATCCAGAATTTTGCCGGAAATCGCGCCGGATCTTCCCACCAGGCTCCAGGCGAGCCCGCCCAGCCACGCAAAACCCCACAACAAGCCGGCAACCCAGCCGAACTGAATCTTGCGCTCCACGCGTTGGCTGCGCGTGGCTTTTTTGGACGCGGGCTTGGCTTGAGCCGGGGTAAGGTAAGGGTTCGATCCGGTTTCCATGGCTCTTCTACCGCACCTCCACCACAAAATCCGCATCCAGCGCCTTGGTGACGCGTTTGCTCGTCTCCAGCAGGTGCGCCTTGGTGTAGGGGTCCAGACGCGCGTCGGCCTTCACCGCATCGATCGCGTCGCGAATCTCGCCAAGCTGCATCGCGGCCAAATCCTGGATGGGACGTTCGCCGATGCTCAGCCCGCTCTGCGGTCCGGCCAGATCGATGAGCCGATCCACGTATTCTTTCTGCAAATTGCGCCGCAAGCTGGAAATCGCCGGTTTGCGCGCGCTAAATTGCCCGCCGTTGGCCGCGAGCGTCGCTTGCAAGTCGCCCCAAACCGAGGTCTGCATCCGGTCGAGAAGCTCGGGGATGGTGAAGGCGTCTTCGTTGGCGGGAACGCGGAATTCGTTGTCGTAAATGCGCTCGAGCGTTTCGGGTCGCATCAGGCTGGTTAGGAGCGCGGACTGGATTCCGAGGATTTTGTCGTGAATCGGCCAGGCGGGATCGGCCATGGCGCTATTGCGATGGCCGCGGGGATCGTTCCACCACTTGTCGACGGTCATGTAGCGGAGCAGCTCAGGCGTTAGGCCGTAGGCGGCTTCGTCGAACCCGTTTTTCAGCACGAAATCCAGCGCGTCGCGTTGTTTTTTGGCGGCGACGACTTCCAGCGGTGCGCGGCCTTTGGGATCGCCCTTTTTGTCGCGGTAAACATGGGTGCCGCCAATCCAGTTGGCCATCATGCTAAGCGCGCGGACCTGGGCGCTCAGGGTCAACTCGTATCCGCGGCGAGCTTTGCTCCAGCTTTGGCCGGATTCGACGAATTTGCTCAAAATCGCGGCGCGGTTCTTCTTGGCCAGCCGCATCTGGTTTTGGGCGTAAGTTAGGGGGTCCTTGCCGAAATCGTAGCGGCGCGCGAGCGGATCCGGGCCCCAGGTGTCTTCGTCGGTGGCGAAGGCCAGTTGCGGCTCGCTGCACCGCGCCAGGATGGGCTTGGTGTCGCCAAACGTGTAACCGTACTCAATCGCCCACATGTCGTAGGGGCCCACCTCAATCATGGCGTAGTCGCCCTGAATTTCACCCGTCGCCACGTTGATGTTCACCGGCGTGTAGTCCATGACGGAGCCGGTCATCGCCTTTTTGCCGGCCACGCGCTTGCTGTTGATCTCCTCGATCGTGTAGATGGACGACGCCTTGAAGTTGTGGCGCAATCCAATGGTGTGGCCCACTTCATGCGCGACCAAATCCGCCAAAAGCGGCCCCACGAACGATTCCGGAATGCCGTCGATGAGTTGCTCGCCTTTTTCGTTCACCTCCGGCTTTTCGGGCTTTTTCGGCTCCTCTTTCTTCTCTTCCTCTTTTTCTTCCTCCCCCTTCTTTTTCTCGTCCTCTTCGCCTTCCTTCTTCTCGTCTTTCTTCTCGCCGCCGGCAGGTTTGGGTTGCTCGGCTTCGGCGGCTTTCGCGGCCATCAGCATCTGCATGAGGCCGATTCCGTGCGTTTTGCAGTTGGCGGCCATGCAGAGGCCGTTTTGCTGCACGTTACGCCCTAACAAACCGTCAAATTCCTGGTCGCCCAGCAACTCACCGTCCACTTTTCCGATTGGATGCCCTCCCAAAGCCGGCATCGGCTCATTCGCGCGAATCGACAAAATTTCCGCCCTGCGTTCCGGCGGCGCCAGGCGCACGCGCGGGTCCCACTTCGGGTTTTGATGGAGCCAGGCCAGCGTTTTGGGCGAGTAACCCTCCATGGCCACATCCGGCAAAATTTCGTGATACTGCGTCCAAAAGTGCCGAATCCAGCCATCGGTCAAAATAATGTCCGCATCCAAAATTTGGCCCGTGTTAGGATTCACGCGGCTTGGGCCAATGGCCGTGCCGATGCCGTTGTTGAGCCAGCGCACGAAGTTGTAGCGCACGTCCTCGGGGTCCTTTTCCATGTGCGCCTTGGTCGTCGCGTCTTGCTGGCGCACCTCGATCGCGTCGATGAGCCCGACTTGCTCGAACGCGCGGTTCCACATGAGGATGCCCTCGCGCACCCAGCGGCGGTAACGGATGGGCGTGGTGTGCTCGATGTAGAAGACGATCGGCTCCTTGGGTGGGCTGAGTTTCAGCTTGGGATCGGCCTTCTCCAGGTGCCAGCGGTTGATGTAACGCACGATGGTCTCATCCTCCTTGAATTTGCCGTAATCCACATACGCCGTGGTGAAAAACCCGACCCGCTCGTCGGCCTTGCGCGGCTTGTAGGCCTTGTTCTCCGGGATGAGGCTGATGGAGTAATGGAACGTGCGCAACTGCCCGTCGGAAGTCGGCACCTCCAAGCCAACCTCCACGTTTTCCGGAAACGCCTTGGCCGTTTTGATCGAGATCAGCTCCTTTTTGAGCCCGCGCGCCTTGTTGCCGAAAAATTTGCTCGCGTTATCGATGAGCAGCGCGTCGAGATCGATGAGCGGCCCCCCGTTTTTCACCATGGCCAAAATCGGCACGTCCAGCAGGACTTTGTCGGTGAAAAGGCGCTTCACGCTGGCCTTCGACTCATTGTCGCCGGTCGAGCGCACCTCCAAATTCGGCTCGATGAGCGCCAAACGCTTGCCGTACTGCCGCCAGTAAACGTAGGCATCGCCCGCTTGCAGCCCCGCGTAGGAATCGCCGCTGGCAACGGTTAGCGCGATGTAGTGACGCTGATTTGCGTAACTTTTCGGCAACTCGGCGAGCAATTGTTGGTCTTTTTTGCGCCGCCAGATGGTGTAGAAGCTCTTCTGACCGTCGAGGGTCGAAACGACTTTTTCGTAGCCGGCGGTGATCTTTTCGGCGGGAGGAAAATCGATCTTCGAGGACGAATTGGACGCCGGAGGCGAGTTTTGAGCCCAAACGGAGGCGCTGGCCAGGACGGAGAGGAAGAAGAGAAGTGCGGGGGTCTTGGTTTTCATTTCTAGGGGCCGAGTGGAGTTCCCGGGACGGGCAATAAACACCAAAACCAGCAAAGATGCGATTTTTGTTTGCCGAGGGCGGGCAACCCCAAAACTCACCCAACTTCGGGCTGTTTTGGCGCGAGGGGCGATTTTTGCCGGTCCAGCCATTTTTCCGCCATCCGCAGCATCGATTTTTCGCTCGTGAAGTCGCGAATCCGTTCGATCGGCGCCCAGGCCAGGTCGTGGGACTCATCACTCACGCGATAGCGGCCGTTGCCGGTGTGAATGAAGGCAAATCGCACGTCGTAGTGCCAGTGAGCCGGTTCGCTGCGGCGGGCGGGAATCCGATGAATGCCCAGGTCGAAGATTTCGCCGTCGCCGAGGGGTTCGATCCCGGCCAGGCCGGATTCTTCCTCCGCTTCGCGCAAGGCTACGTTGAGGATGTCCGGATCGCCATCGGCATGACCGCCGAGCTGAATCCAAATTCCCAGTTTGCGGTGGTGGGTGAGCAAAACGCGCTCCAAATCCCGGTCCACCAGCCAGGCCGCCCCGGTAATGTGGCCAACGGCGAGTTGCCGCTGGAAACAATCGGCGTTTTGGCGCACGAAATCGCGAAACCGGCGCACCGTCTCGGTTTCATCGGGAAAACGCGAGGCATAGCGGCCGATCAGTTCGAGCAGGGGTTGGCGATGCATGGGGGACTGTGCAAGGGTGGGCGCCGTGGTCAATTCTTCTTCAAACGGCGCGATTTCCTGGCGGCATTTTGCCGGTTTGACGGGCGGCGCCATTTGCATCGCGTTTGCGCCGATTTTTGTGGTTCTGGCAGGAAATATCGGCGGCGTGGGGATGCTGGACGCCGCGTTTTGGCGGGTGGCGATCGGTGCGCTGACCATGGCGCTGGTGGTGGGGCCCCGCGGGCAAGCCTGGCCGCGAGGAGTCGCTCCCGGAGCGTGGTTGTGGCTCCCGGGAGTGCTTTTTGCCGGCGATTTCGCGGTTTGGCACGCCTCGTTCGCCCACACCAGCGTGGCCAACTCCACGGTGCTGGCCAATGTGTCGATCGTCATCGTCACGGTGTTTGCGTGGTGGTTCTGGAAGGAGCGCATTGCCTCCATGTTCGTGGTGGGAGCCGGTTTGGCGGGAATTGGCGTGATTTTGCTGGTTTACAGCTCCAGCGAGCGCGGTGAAGTCGTCCCCGGCGGCAATCCGATCCTGGGCGATGCGTTAGGGTTAGCGACGGCGTTTTTTTACGCCTCTTACCTGCTGACGACCAAACGTTTTCGGCGCGATCATCCGGCCCCGAGGCTCATGTTTTGGTCCAGCACGGTGGCCGCTTGCCTGCTGCTGCCGGTCGCGCTTTGGCACGGGGACCGGTTTTTGCCGCAAAACGCGCTTGGCTGGGCGCCGCTGATCGCGGTGGGGGTAATTTCTCACGCCGGGGGGCAGGGATTGATCGCCTACGGTTTGGCGGGACTGCCGGCGAGCTTGGCGGCGATTTCCCTGCTGGTTCAACCCGTGGCGACGGCGTTGCTGGGTTGGGCGATTTTGGGGCAAACGCTCGTGCCGTGGCAAATCGCGGGCGGGCTTGCGGTTTTGGCCGGTTTGGCGCTTTCCGTTCGGTTCCAAGCAGCCCTTCATTCCAGCATTAGCGCGAAAGATTCGCTCGAATAAGGCGGAAAAGTCACCGGTCGAAGCCCTGAACCCTAAGACACGCCCTAACCACGCCCTACACCCATGAGTCTAGACACAATCGGACAACTGCTGGTAGTTGGTGTCCCCGGACCGGAAGTTACCCCGGAGATCGCCCGCCAGTTCGGCAAACTGAAGCCCGGCGGCTTCATCGTTTTTGGCCGCAACATCAAATCTCCCCAGCAATTGCGCCGTTTGCTCGATGATTTGCGCGATTTGTGCGAAATCGAGCCAATCATCATGCTGGACCAGGAAGGAGGCCGCGTTTCGCGCCTGCGTTTGATCGGCAGCGAACCGCCCAGCGCGCAGCAGTTGCGAACCCACGGAGACCTGGCGGCAATCAAGCGCCACGGCAAGTTGACAGGCCGGCTGATGCGGCTTTTCGGCTTTAACCTGGATATCGCGCCGGTTTTGGATGTTTCCCACGATGGCGACGAAAACAACTCGCTCAAAGGCCGCTGCTACGGTACCACGCCGGAGGAAGTGATCCGCAACGCCGGAGCCTTCTCCACCGCGCTGCGCAGCCAGCGGATTCTCACCTGCGGCAAGCATTTTCCCGGTTACTCCGCGGCGGAGGTCGATCCTCACGAAGCCATGCCGGTCATCAACAAGAGCGTGGAGGAAATGGAGGCGTGGGAGCTGAAGCCGTTTCGGGCGCTGCTGGACAAAATGGACAGCCTGATGCCCGCGCACACCCATTATCCGTGCTGGGACGCGGATCGCCCGCGTTGGCCGGCATCCCTCTCCCAGCGCGTGATTCAGGGCCTGTTGCGTGAAGAATGGGGCTTCGACCGGTTGCTCATCACCGACGACCTGGACATGGGCGCGCTCATCAACGAGTTGCCGTTCGAGGATACGGTCCGCCACGCCGGTTTGGCCGGCAACGACATGGTCCTGATTTGTCACCGCATCCACAAAGCGCAGGAAGCGGCCGAAATCCTGCAAACCCTGCCCGAGGCAACGCTCGACGCCGCCCTGGGGCGAATTCAGGAAGCCAAAAGCCTGCTCCCGGCGCCAACGCGCTTTTCGATGTCCGCGTTCCGGGAAATCGACGCGCAAATTTGGGATTTGCGAGTCGCGGTTTTGGGGGAAGAACGCGCTAAAATTCTCAGCGTGGAAGACGGCAAACGCTCGCCGGTGGAAACCTACTGAAACGCAGAATTTCTGAAGCGGAATTCGGGAATTCGCGCTTTAACTGCCGGCGCCAAAATAGCACGGCGGAATGAGTTCGCGACGCCCTTGCCGGCCAAAAAAAATTCCGGCCCTCACACTAAAATCTGGTTGGCGCTGCGTTCTGTGGCGTAATGGCCGATGATCTGGCCCGCTGAGCGAATTCTCCAGACCGCCGGCGCCGGATGCCAAAAAAGCCGGACGTTGAGCGGCGGGACCGTGGAATACTCAAAATATTCGCCCGGCGCGTGTTGCCAATCGTAGCACACCGGCTGCGAAGTTGAGTTGGCCACCATCAAGGCGCGGGAGGCGTGAGGCTGCATGCCGTGGCTGATGGCCTGGGCTTCGTCCTCGGAAATGGGCGCCAGGCGCTGAAAGCCCTCGTAGTGGAACATTTGCGCGGCTTCGGCCCGATTCAGCGCCTTGTTGCGGGCCAGCTTGCGAATTTGCAGCGGCGTGGTTTGGCGCAGACGTTTAAACGCGCGGATGAAGTAGTTGGAGGTGCTGAAGCCGCAAAGTTTCGCGATTTCCCCGATGGGGACCTTTCCGCCCAGCAACAGGCCATCGGCGTGGGTCATGCGCCGTAGCAAAAGATACTCCGTGAAGTTGGTGCCGAGGTGCCCCTGAAAAACGGTGGCCAGGTAGCTTTCGCTGATGCCGATGCCGCTGGCGATCTCCGGCCGTTTCAGTTGGCGGTCGATGAACAGCGCGCCCAATTGCAAGCCCGATTCGCCGACGACCTTGGGCGAGGAGAGTTCCAGATCCGTCCCCGGCAGTTTCCCCCCGCGCCACGGATATTCGTCCAGCGCCTGCAACACGTAGTGGATCAGCACCCGAATCAGTTCGCGATTTCCGTCCTCCTGCCCGCGAACGTCCGGCTGGGTCAACAATTCGTAGGCGCGGCGGATCTGGCGAAAATGCGGCCAGCCCTCCACCTCAGTCATGGCCGCGGCAAACGGGTGGCGGCTGAGAAACTGGCCGTAAATCGTGAAAGGCCGGGAATCCAGCCGCATACCCAGCCACGAGCCTTCGCCACCGAAGCTGAATTCCCGGGTGGGGAGGCCGGCATGCACCAAAATGGCCGCGCCGGGCGAAAGCTCCAGCGTGGCGTCTTGAGCCTCGAGCCGTTGCTGGCCTTCGAGCCCCAAAAATAGAGTCGGCGCCGGAAAGCGCGGCAGACTTCCCGTCGATTCCAGCCAGTTGGCCGCTCCGGCAACGGAGACGGCCGTCTTGGGCCAGCTTTCATCGAGAAAGCGCTGCAGCAGCGTTTCGGCGATCTTCTCTGGGGGGGGAAGAGATTTTTTCGTCACGAATCGTTGCAGGGGATATGGCGAATCGCCCGCCAAATGCAAACCGGGAAACGCACCCCGCTGAGGGGCGCAACCCACGAAATGTCAGTTTAAAATTATGGTGAGCGCCTATGGAGTGCGAAATCACGCCCCAAGCGTGGTTTCGCTTTCAGGAGGTCGGCAAGCGCAAAAAATCGCCGACTTCGCGCAAAAATCATCACCATTTTGCGCCAGCCGCCTTTCGGAAACGGAGAATTCTGGTTGGTCGCTCAGGACGCTGACATTTGGAGTGCGAAATCACGCTCCAAGCGTGGTTTCGCTTTCAGAAGGCCGGCAAGCTAAAAAATCGCCAACTCCGCGCAAAAAGTCATCACTATTCTGCGCCAGCCAGCCGCCTGACTTCCGAAAACACCGCTTCGATGCCAGTGAGTTCTGGTTACTCAAAACACAAACTCGCTGCCGACTTTCGGAAAGCGAAACCGCGCTTGAGGCGCGATTTCGCACTCCAAGCGTGGTTTCGCTTTCAGAAGGCCGGCAAGCTCAAAAAATCGCCAACTCCGCGCAAAAAATCATCACTATTCTGCGCCAGCCAGCCGCCTGACTTCGGGAAAACACCGCTTCGATGCCAGTGAGTTCTGGTTACTCAAAACACAAACTCGCTGCCGACTTTCGGAAAGCGAAACCGCGCTTGAGGCGCGATTTCGCACTCCAAGCGTGGTTTCGCTTTCAGAAGGCCGGCAAGCTCAAAAAATCGCCAACTCCGCGCAAAAAGTCATCACTATTCTGCGCCAGCCAGCCGCCTGACTTCCGAAAACACCGCTTCGATGCCGGTGAGTTCTGGTTACTCAAAACACAAACTCGCTGCCGACTTTCGGAAAGCGAAACCGCGCTTGAGGCGCGATTTCGCACTCCAAGCGTGGTTTCGCTTTCAGAAGGCCGGCAAGCTAAAAAATCGCCAACTCCGCGCAAAAAATCATCACCATTCTGCGCCAGCCAGCCATTCGCAGCCGCCTGACTTCCGGAAACACCGCTTCGATGCCGGTGAATTCTGGTTGCTCAAAACACAATACTCGCTGCCGACTTTCGGAAAGCGAAACCGCGCTTGAGGCGCGATTTCGCACTCCAAATCGCTACTTTGCCACCAGTTGCTTGGCTGCGGCTTTGCGCGCGGCGAGTTCTTCCGGGTCGGGCAGCTCGATGTTTTCGAGAAAACTGTCCGGGCTGAGCACGACTTGCTCGTCGCGCTCCAAACCGGCTTCGACGAGGACGTATTTCTCGTTGGCGGCGCCGATTTCGATCTCCCGGGCCTTGAGCGGCTGATCTTCTTCGCTAATGAGGCAAAAAAAGCGCGATTCGCGCTCAAAAACCGCCGGGACGGGCACTTTGGTCGCGTTTTCGCGTTTTTGAGCTAGAATCGCGACCTCCGCGGTCATGCCCGGACGCAGGCTTTCGGGCGGATCTTTGATGGTGATGGTGGCTCCGTAATTTTTGATGTGGGCAACGTAAGAATTCTTCCGCGGCACGGGATATTCGGTCACTTTGACCAGCTCGCCCTCCAACTCCGCGGCCGGCAGGGCATCGACCCGGATCGCGACCGGCATCCCTTCCTCGATCTGATCGATCCGCGCTTCGTTCACCTCTGCCTTGACCTGCATTCGCTTGGGATCGGGCAGGCGAATGATTCGCTGACGCTCGATGACCATCTTGCCCTCCTCGATGTCAGGCTCGCCGCTATTGTTGCTGCTGCGCTGTACGTAAACCACCTGACCGGCAGTCGGCGCGTGGATTACGCATTTTTTGATCTGCTCCTCTTCCTCCAGCATCTGCTCGTAGTCGATCTTGTAGGCCCGCTCCGCGCTGGCCAGCCGCGCCGTCGCCGTCTCCACCGCTGCGCTCAGTTGGGTCAACATTTTCTCGCGGGTGAACGTTCGCAGCACTTCCAGCTTGGTTTGCGCCACGTCCAGCTCCTTGGTCGCTTTTTCCACGGCAAAACGGTCCGCTTCCAACTGAACCTCGGAAACGTAGCCTTTTTCCGCCAATTCCTGGCTGTAACGCAGATATTCCTGAGCGCGGCGCAGATTTTCCTTGGCCACGAACTCTTCGCCTTCCATTTGCTCCTCTTGCTCGCGAAACGTGCCAGATTTGTACTCCTCCAGCTCCAATTTTGCGCTCTGCAGGTCCGCCTTGGCCTGAGCCAGCGCCGCCTGGCTGCCGTTGACGTCAATTTGCCGGATGGTGAGCCGTTCCTGGCGCTCGGAATCGTCCAACCGCACCAAAAAATCGCCTTCCTGCACGTAGGTCCCTTCCGGCACGATTTCCAGGATCGCGATTCCCGCCGAACCGGTGTCCACTTCGCAGCGAATTTCCACGTTGCTGGAGCTTTCCACCTCACCGCTTTCGATGATTTCCTGGATGAACGTCCCCACCTCAACCGGGGCCGTGACCGCGGTTTCCGCCTCCTCCAGCGCGGCTTTGGCGCCGTTGGGACGCGTCAGCCAGGCTCCACCGGCGATCACCGCCACGATGGGCAGCAGCCATTTCAGCAGGCGAGGGAGTTTAGCGGATTTCGGGGGACGGTCGGTCATGTTTCGGTGTCTGAGATTTGCGGAAAATACCAAAAATTCCGCGATTGCGGCGAGTTGAGTGCACCTCAGGTTGGCCTACCTCTACCACGGGTTGAGAGGCGGGATCTTTCCGCCCGGCGATCTCGTCCGTTTCCCCGGAGGGCGCCGAAATCAGCGAATTCGCGGTCATTTCGCCGGGATCGATCCACAGGCCATCGTCGTCGAGTTTCATCGTTCCCAGCTCGTAATCCAGCAACATGCGCAGCACCTCGAAATTGACCCAAACCCGCAAAAAATCGTTCTGCGCGTCGAGCAAATCGCCCAGCGCCGAAACGAGGTCGCGCGCGGTTGTAGCGCCGAATTGGGCCCCGCCCGCGCCGGGCTTTGGTGGCTCGTTGAGCCGCAGCCGCGCCAAATCCACCTGCGCGATGGCAACCCGCACCGCGGCGCGCCGAACCTCGAAATTCAACTGGCTCAAACGCACGGTGCGCAGCGAATTTCGCAAACTTTGGCGGATTTGATCCTCGAACAGCATGTGATCGCGCCGGGCGCGTTGGTAGCCGATGAGCGTCTCGCGGTAGGCGTTGCGCTCGCTCAGCTTCGTTAGCGGCGTATCGACCTCCAGCCCCACCTGCACGCGGCCGCCGTCCTGATCGAAGCTGAAGGCGCTGTTTCCGGCGGTGGGAACGTCGCCGTTGACGATGAGGTTGAGGCCGGTTTTCAGCGCCTCGGCATCGACCGCGATTTGACGCCAGGAATCGACCAACCGGGCCCGCGCGTTCATCCAATCCAGCCGGTTGCTCTCGGCCAGTCGATAGGCGTCCGGAAAATCGATTTGCACCGGCCGCAACGTGACCGATTCCAAGCGCGCGGCGGCCTGAATGAGCGAAAGCTGAAGCAGGTGACTGGACAGATCCGTCGCCACCGCCTTCACGTTGATCCGGGCGCGTTCGAGCTGATCCGCCGGCGCCGGCACATCGCGCAACGCCTTCAAACTGCGCAGCGCGGCGGCGATTTCGGCCTCCAAGTCGCTCAAATTCGCCGCAAACCGGTCCGCCACGCCGGAGAGCAAATCAGGATCGAAGAGCGCCGGGTCCATGTGCACGTTTTGCAGCTCCGGACGCTGTTTCAGCTCGGTCAGTTGGTTGCGCCGTTTCGGCAGGCTCTCGCGCAATTCGTTCACGTCGGTGCGCCCGCGGACGATTTGGGCCTCGATCCGCGGTTCCAGCTCGTGCAGGTGCGCCAATTCGGCGCTGAGATCCTCGGGCGTCGTGACTTTCGAGCCATCGCGAATGTGGTCCAAAATCGCCGCCGTTTCGCTTTGCAACGCGCTCACCGCCGGGTCCACCAGGTTGAAGCGGCGCAACAACCGCTCCTCGACGACGACCTCCAAATCCGGCGGCAAGCCGAGCGAGACTTTGTAGCTGTCTACCGCGGAATCGAACCCCGCGTAGCTGCTGAGGAGCGAACTTTGGCCGTTGTAAAGCGCCTGCCGCGCCTGATCGACCTGAAGCCGGTTGCTGATGCGTCCGGCGTCGAAAGCGGCCTGCAACTGGGCCAGCGAATCGCGCAACGCGGCGACGTTGGCCTCCTGGTTGCGAATCTGCTGCTTGGTCTGGAGCAGGCCCAAAAATCCATCGGCTCCTCCACCGCCGGCAACGATCGGCGCACTGGAGCCCGCCTCCCCGCGCGAAGGCCCGCCGGCGATGTTTTGACCGGCCACCACGTCGATGTAAAAGCCCTGCTGAAACTGCTTCATCCGCCGCACGTTGGCGAGCAAGTTGCGCTCGCTCTGGGTTAGCTCCTCCAGCACGAAATCCCGCGCCCGGAAGCGCAAAAGCGGCTGCACGACCCCGAAATTCACGACCGAGGACAGCACCGTGTCCGCGCTACCCGAAAAATCCCACAAAATCGAGTTCGCCAGCCCTCCCACCAACTCCGCGCCCGTTGCAAGCCGCCGATTGACACCAAAATCCGTGTTCGAAGCCAGCGAATTGCGGCTGGAATTGGCCCCAGCGTTGGAATTCTCCTCCCCGGCGCCGCTACTTTGGCGATTTCCCCCGCTTGAGCCGCGGGTGGAGTTGTTGCCCAGGTTAAACTGGCTATCAAAGGCAAAACGCTGCTCGGTGACGTCCAAAGCGTTGAGATAGAGCGTCTCCCGCGCGTTTTGGTAGCCGCGGGAATGCAGCAACGCCAGCATCATCGCGTTTTCCAGGTTCAGGACCACGTTTCCCTCGGCATTCGCCGGCAAAAACTCGCGCCAGGTGTCGGATTCGATGTCGTTGGCCGTTCCATCGGGATTCCAGATTTTCGGCCCGCGTTTTCCGTCCACGCTCAACATCAGCGCATGAGCTTGAGGATCATCCGGCGGCTGATTGGGCGCATCCGGGTCGTCGGAATCAAAAAAGCGCGATTTCCGGTTTGGGAACAGTCCCCCGCCGCTTCCCAGCCGCCATTTCGCCGCTGCAGCCTTTTCGCTCAACACCTCTTCCACCGATCGGTCGACCCGATTGCGCTGGCGCTCCTGAGCGTGGGAGCAAAGCGCAAAAACGAGGGCAAAGAGGTGAAAAGTAAGGAGTTGGGGAGAGTTTCGCAGGTTTCTGAGCGGAAGCATTTGGGGCAAAGCCAATCACGTCGGCAAAGCGGGGGTTGTTTCCGGCCACTTCAAGATTTCGCGTGGGAAACGGGCGAAACTTGGCCCTCACTCCACAAACAAGAACCGCCGCGTGTTCAGCAGCGCCCAGACGATTCCGTCGTACGCTTCATCGCCAAATTTGGCGACATCTTCGCGCGCCAGCGCCAATTCTTCCTGACTCGGCTGGCGGGTGAGCATGGCTTGGAAGATGAGCCGCGTCTTTTCGTCCGGATCCTCCACCGCATGGAGCCGGCGGCCGAACACGGCGAACTGGTTGGTTAGCGCCTCGATCATCGGACCATTCAGAAAATTCAGCGCTTGCGGCACGGACGCGTGATTGCTGGCGTTTTGGATCACCTCGCGGTCCGATTGGCCGAAATCGCGCAAAAAATGGCCGCGCGGAGCTGGCATCTCCAACTCGGAAGCGCGTGCCATGCGCGAAACCAGGCCCTTGAAGGTGCGCAGGTCGCGCTGTTGCTGTCGCCGCCTTTCGTGCTGCTCCTGCCCGTTGAGCCCTTCCGGCATCGGCGGCAGTTGGATCTCCGGCAAGGTGGTGAACACGCTCTTGCGGCTACCACCCGTCATCGACGCGGGACTACCCTCCATGCTCATCTTTGATTCGCTCAGACCCATTGCGCCGAGTAATTCGCCGCCCTTTTTGGCCTCGTGCAGCTTCACGTAGCCAATCTCCGCGATCGCCTTGTTGACGGTTTGATCCAACTCGCGCAGTTCCTGGCGCAGTTTCTGGAAACGCTCCTCATCGCCGGCAACTTTGGCCTCCGTCATGGCGTGGCTCAGCCGTTCGGACTCTGTGCGTTGACGGTGCACCAGCGGGGCCAGCGTCTCCAGCATCTGCACGTATTCCTCGAATGGCCTGCCTTCCAAGCTCGTCCACATGAGCCGCTCCCGCTCCACGGACATCAGTTGGCCCTTCAGCAGCGGCCGGTATTGCTCCGGGTGCGGGATACAGAGCGCCACCATCGAATCCCAGATTTGCTCCGCGCTCATCCGGCGCAACGCCGGGCCGGCAAAGTGATAGGGCGCGCCAAGGTACACTTCCCGGTCGTTCGCCGCGCGCTGCCAGGCGCGGGTGTTGAAAACCGCCTCCAAAAACGCGCGCATGTCAAAATCCAGCTCAACGATTAACGATTCCAGGTAAGCCATCAGCTCCGGGTTCGATGCCAGGGACTGATCGGTCAAATCATCCACCGGCTCGATCAAACCGATGCCAAAGGCGAATTTCCACAACCGGTTGGCGATCACGCGGCTGAAACGCGGCGTATCGTGCGAAGTCAGCCACTTTGCGTAAGCCTCGACCGCGGCTCCATCGAAGTTTTCCAGGTCGATCTCCGCGCCGAACATGGTTGCGGGCGAAACCTCGTCGTGCGGCTTGGCATCGTCGTACTGATAGTCGTGCGGCAACTGCAAGACGTGATCCTTCTCCACCGTTGCGTAGCGCAATAGCGGCCGATACATCTGCACGCCCGCCCAATAGGCGCCGTACTGCGTATCTGCCGCCTTATTCGCCGCGGCCCAGCCACGTTTCACCGCGGCGCGGAACTGGTCCTTGGTCATCGTACCTTTGCCGCCGATCCAGGCGTCATGCGGGCTTTGGGAATGCCGCTGGATGTGTCCCTCCAGCCGTTCCAGGCTCGGCATGGGAAAATTCTCGCCCAAGCCAACTCCATCCAGGTAAGCCCGCTTGGTGCGCGCCTTGAACATTTGGCCCGCGTTGATCCGATGCGGCGCGTAGGTATAAATATCGCGTGCGTCGATGGCATAGCTGAACGCGGCCATTTGGTAGTAGTCCATCTGCGTCCATTTATCGAACGGGTGATTGTGGCATTGGGCGCATTCCAGGCGCGTTCCCAGGAAAATTCGCACCGTGTTGGACATATTATCCAGCGGCATCCCGCGATCCCTGTGATAATAGCCGGTGGCGCCGTTTTCCCAGGTTTTCCCGCGGGCGGACACCAGTTCGTACACCATCTGGTCGTAGGGCATGTTTTCGCGCAGCGCCTGCTTCAGCCACAGTTGATAGTGGATGAACGCGTTCTTGCTCGGGCCGCCATCGGTCATGCGCAAGATGTCGGCCCAGAAGTTGTAAAAATGGCTCACAAACGCCTCGCTGCCGAGTAATTCGCCGATCAACTCGGCGCGCTTGCCGGTTTCCGCGATAGCGTGGAAGGCTTCGGCCTCCTCGATGGTCGGGATGCGCCCTCCGATGGAAAGGTAGGCGCGGCGCAGAAACGTGGCGTCGTCGATTTTCGCGTTCGGCTCAAGTTGGTGCTTTGCCAGGTTCGCGTCGATGAAAGCGTCGATTCGCTCGGAGGGCGTGGATTCGGCGTGGGCCGAAACGCAGGAAAAAAGCAGCAACGCGGCGGAAATGGGGATGAATCGGTTCATGGCACGGGTGATGCTCGCTAACACGCGGCTTTGCTTTCGCGCTTTGCAAGCAAAACCGGCACCCGCCTCCCCGCTTGCAATTCCGCCAAAAATGGGCTCATTCCCCGCCGCTCATGCAGCCGAATCCCGCCCAAATCCGCAACATCGCCATCATCGCGCACGTCGACCACGGCAAAACCACGCTCGTGGATCAACTCCTGCGCCAAGGCGGGGCGTTTCGCGATAATCAGGTGATCGAGGAGCGCGCAATGGACTCGATGGACCAGGAACGCGAACGCGGCATCACCATCAAGGCCAAAAACACCAGCGTACGTTGGAACGGGAACATCATCAACATCGTCGACACGCCCGGTCATGCCGATTTTGGCGGCGAAGTGGAGCGCGTCATGAAAATGGTCGATGGCGTGTTGCTAGTGGTCGACGCCGCCGAAGGGCCCCAGGCGCAAACGCGTTTTGTGCTGAAAAAAGCGCTCGCCGAGGGCCTGACGCCCATCGTCTTCGTCAACAAGATCGACCGGGCCAACGCCGATCCTGAGAGCATCCACGACCGCGTGCTCGAACTCTTCCTCGACCTCAACGCCAACGACGATCAGTTCAACGCGCCCTTCCTCTACGGCAGCGCGAAAAATGGGTTCGCCGCGCGAAATTTGGACGAAACCGCGGCCTCGATGACCCCGCTGCTGGAGGCGGTGATGGAAACTATTCCCGCGCCGGACGCCGATCTGGAGGGCGAATTCAAGATGCTGGTCTCCAACATCGACTGGAGCGACTACGTGGGCCGCATCGCCATCGGCAAGGTGCTTAGCGGAAGCGTTAGGCTGGGCGATGGCGTCTGGCGCCTCAAAACCGACGGAACCCGCGAACGCGCCAAGATCACGAAGGTGTTCGAATACAACGCGCTTTGCACCGAGGATTCCACCGTGGGCGTCGCCGGCAACATTGTGGGTTTGTCAGGGTTTGAGGACGCGGACATTGGCGAAACGCTCGCCGCCAACGAGGAGGCCGAACCGATCTCGTTTGTCGAGATCGATCCGCCGACCGTGGCCATGGCTTTCAGCATCAACGACGGCCCGTTTGCCGGCCTGGAGGGCAAAAAAGTCACCTCGCGCGAAGTCCGCGACCGCCTCTTTCGCGAAGCGCGCACGAACATCTCGATCCAGGTGGAAGATACCGACGAAGCCGGCATTTTTCGCGTCAGCGCGCGTGGCGCCATGCAAGTGGCCGTGCTGGTGGAAAGCATGCGGCGCGAAGGCTATGAAGTGCTCGTCTCCCGGCCTCAAGTGATCGAGCGCGTGGTGGATGAAAAACGCTGCGAACCCTACGAGACGCTCTACATCGAGGCGCCGGACGAAACCCTCGGCGGCATCATGAAGGCGCTAGCGAGCCGGCGGGCTCAGGTCGTGAATTTGGAAGCGAAAAACGGCCGCACGACCGTTGAGGCGACGATCTCGACCCGCGGGCTCATCGGCTTCGAATTCGAGCTGCTGAACCTAACCAGCGGGGAGGGAATTCTCTCGCATCTTTTCAAGGAATACGGTCCTCTGACGGGTGGTATTCGCACGCGCAATACCGGCACGCTCATCAGCATGGAACGCGGTACGTCCATGGCCTACAGCCTGGATAATTTGGAGAGCCGCGGCAAGCTGTTCATCGCCCCGGGCGAGGAAGTTTACGAAGGGATGATCGTGGGCGAAAACCCGCGCGCCGACGATTTGCCGGTGAATCCCACGAAGGCCAAGCACGTGACGAATCACCGCTCCAATGGCGACGGCAAAGGCATCCAGCTCTCCCCGCCGGTGCGATTTTCGCTCGAACGCGCGATTGAATACATCGCGCCGGATGAATTGGTGGAAGCGACGCCGAAGAACCTGCGTTTGCGCAAGAAAATCCTCTGTCGCCACGAGCGTAAGCGGGCCAG
Source organism: Verrucomicrobiales bacterium (assembly GCA_965224535.1). Classification (GTDB taxonomy): domain Bacteria; phylum Verrucomicrobiota; class Verrucomicrobiia; order Verrucomicrobiales; family DEV007; genus JBCDHN01. Next base: position 58,779 of record CBDCZR010000033.1, on the reverse strand, counting down.
CAAGGTGGCGTGAGCCGAACCGCGTCCGCGCCGGCGCCGGCTTCTATCCTTACGCCGCCGCAAACTCCGTCAACGCGCGAATCCGGGGCGCTTTGTAGGCGAGAGCTCCGTGTCGGAGGGCAATTCCGAGGGCCTAACAGACCGCCAAACCGTCCCCGCTCGCCTGGCGGAGCAAATCAGCAATTTTTTGATGCGCGGCGAAAACTCAACGCTGGCTTCGTTGGAGACTCTAACCTCTCCATGAAACCGCAACTCGCTGCCGCCGTCGCCCTGACATTCTTCCCAATCTTCGCCACGGGCGCGGATTGGCCGCACTGGCGGGGGGCGAATCGGAACGACGTTTCCGCGGAATCCACGGGCTGGGACGATGGGGTGCGTTTGCCGAGTCGCGAGCTTTGGCGCATCAGTTTGGGCGCGGGGGCGTCGAGCCCGCTCATCGTCGGCGGCACGCTTTACACGCTGGGCTGGAACAACGGACGGGACACTGTTTTCGCGCTGAACGCGGCCACCGGCGAGGTGATTTGGACGCAAAATTACGCCGCGCCGAAGTATGGCCGCCATGCCCGCGGCGACCAGGGGTATTTCCGCGGCGCGACGCCAACCCCGGAGTTTGATCCCGATTCGCGCGCGTTGTTCACGATGAGCTGCGATGGCGAGTTGCAAGCCTGGGATACGACCGAAAAGGGCCGAAAAATCTGGGGGCTCAACCTCTACGAGGCCTACAAAATCCCGGTTCGCCCGCAGGTGACGCAACGGCGCGGGAGCCATCGCGATTACGGCTACACCTCGGCGCCGCTGGTTCACGGAAACCTGGTTCTGGTCGAGGCCGGAGCGCCAAATCGCGGCAACGTCATCGCGTTCGACAAAACGACGGGCCGCGAGGTCTGGGCGTCGCAAAATCGCGATCCGGCGGGTCATTCCGGCAGTCTTGCGCCGATGACGGTCGATGGAGTGGCTTGCGCGGCGGTGCTGACGGCGCGGCATTTGCTAGTGCTGCGGCTGGACGACGGCAAGACCGTGGCTGAGGTTCCTTGGGTAACCGATTTCATCAATAACATCCCTACTCCGGCGGTCAGCGGCAACCGCGTCATCGTCACCTCGCGCTACAACATCAATGCGATGGCGATGTATGAGGTTAGCCTGAGCGGTGGTGCCCGAGAGGTCTGGAAAATCGGCGACGCATCCGGCGTTTGCAGCCCCGTCATCCACGGCGGTCACGTTTACTGGAGCGGCAAGGGGCTGCATTGCATCGATCTTGCGACCGGCCAAAAACGCTGGGAAGGCAGCAAGTTCGGCGACGCTGGTTCGTGCATCGTCACCGGCGACGAGCGGCTCATCGTCTGGAGCGACAGCGGCAGCCTAACATTCGCAGAAACCGCCAAGCGTTCGCCGGATCGTTTCACCCAACTTTTGCGTCGCGACGGCGTGTTTCGCGGCATGGCCTGGCCGCATGTCGTTTTTGCCGATGGCCGAATTTACTGCCGCGACATTGGTGGCGACATGAAGTGCTTCAGCCTGCGCAAGGAGGAGCAAAATGCCGAGCCGGCTGTGGTTAGCACGCCGGGTAGCCCGCGCCCGCTCCGGCCGTGCCGCCGGCGAGTCTGGACCTGAGCAATTGGCCGGGCGAGGGCGACGATTCGCTGATTTTCGGCTGGAAACGCGGCATGGGCAAAGGCGCGCCGCTGGGATCGCTCGGCAAATCTCGCGTTCGCCTGACTGCGCGCGATGGGGCCCAGTTCGACGACGCCGGGCGCATGGACGCGAGCGGCGGTTCCTTCCACGTCATGGGCGCGACCGGCCCGTTGCTCGATGCCGCGCGCCAAACCAACCAGCTAACCCTTGAGGCCGTCCTCACCACCGCGAATTTGCGCCAAACCGGCCCCGCGCGGATCATCAGCTTTTCCACTGACGGCTACCACCGCAACTTCACGCTGGCGCAGGAGCGCGATCAACTTTTGCTCCGGCTGCGCACGCCTAACACAGGCAAAAACGGGATGAAGCCGGAAACGCGGCTCTGCAAGCTGGAAGCCGGAAAAGCGCTCCACGTCATCGTCACCTACCGCGACGGCGAATTGGCGGCTTACCTGAATGGGAAGCGCGTCCAGCTAACCGATCGGGTAACCGGCGGCTTCAGCAACTGGGATGACGAGCAACAACTCGTCTTTGGCGCGGAATTTCGCGACGGACGCAATTGGGACGGCGTTTTCGACGCGATCGCGATTTTGAACCGCTTCATCGGCGGTCAGGAAGCCGTGGTGCGCTACAAATCGGCGATCGGCGACGCGGCAAAGCCGGTCTCCGCAGCACCGGCGCCAGCGCCGAAGAATCCTAGCATTTCGCCAGAAAACGCGCGACCCGTGGTTTTGCCCGCCGAAGCTACGCTTCACGCGGGACGAGCTTCGAGGTTAGACGTCATCGCCGAGCTTCGTTTCGCGCCGAAAACCGCGCATCGCGACCTGGAAGTCGTCGCTGCGGATGGCGGAATTTTGCCCAGCCAATGGCAAGCGCGGACTGGAACGCTCTTCGTCCAGATTCCCGGCGAATTCGCGGCCGGCGCCAGTCAGAGGATCGAAATTCGGTCCGCGGAGGCGAAATCCGGCGCAAAACCCGGCGTTTCCGTCAGCGAAGCGGGGCTACACGAAGGCACGGACGCCTGGCGCATCCAAACCCGCGCGGGTGCCTGGTTTTTGGCCAAAACCGGGGCTGGGATCGGCAGCCTGGAGGATCTTTTGCTGGTGCAGCAGACGCCCGACGAGCACGAAGACAGCTACTGGCCCATGCACGGGAACATGACGGTGTTCGGCTTCGGGCGGCTGGGTTTGGACAAATTCATGACGGCTGCGCCGAACGTTTTTCACGCGCGGTTGGTGGAGTCGGCTGAGGGTGATGCGTTAGGAGGAATTGCGGCGCAAGTGGCCGAACCGGTGGGGGTGGCGTGGTAGGAGGGACGCAAGGGACGAAAACGACGCAGAGGTCTCCAAATCGCGTCCTTTTGGTCCATTACGTCCCCTGGGTCCCCGCATTGAAGTTGCTTCGCGGCCCCAGCGGATCTAGGCGTATGCATGAAATTCGCCATCGCCCTCGGTTTTTTCGCGATCGTGCTCTGCCTCGGCTCCACTCACGCCGGCAAGCCTGACATTGTTCTCATCACCATCGACGATTTGAATGATTGGGTCGGTTGCCTGGGCGGTCATTCCCAGGCCCGGACGCCAAACCTGGATCGCCTGGCCAAACGCGGCGTGCTCTTCACCAACGCGCATTGCCAGGCGCCGATTTGCAATCCCTCGCGGGTGAGCCTCTTCACCGGGCTGCGTCCCAGCACCAGCGAAATTTACGACAACTCAGACCGGTTTCGCAAAAACGCGCTCACAGCGGAAGCCGTCACCCTACCGCAGCACCTAAGCAAGCACGGCTACCAAACGCTGGGCTGCGGCAAGCTGTTTCACGGCTCCAAGGGAACGGACGAATTCCAGGTTTACGGACCGTCGGGCGGCCAAGGCCCGTTTCCGCCGCAGCGCTTCCACGTGACCAAGGAAGCCTCCCGGACGAAGCTGTGGGATTGGGGAGCTTTCCCGCCCACCAACGAGGAGGCGCACGATTTCATCAACGCGACCTGGGCTGCCGAGCAATTGCGCGCGAGCGCGGAAAAACCGCGCTTTTTGGGGATCGGCTTCTATCGGCCACACGTGCCATGCTACGCCCCGCCGGAGTGGATCGAGCGCTACCCGCTTGAGCTGGTGAAGCTGCCGGCGTTTTTGGATGGGGATGGTGATGACTTGCCGCCGGCCGGCCAACGCATGGCCCGAGAGCACAGCCTGGCGCCGCCTCATGATTGGTTCGTGGAAACCGGAAAATGGAAGAGCGCGGTGGCCGCGTATCTGGCCAGCGTGGAGTTCATGGACCATTGCCTGGGCTTGGCGATCGATGCACTGGAGGCCGGCCCTAACGCAGCCAAAACCTGGATTTTCCTGACCGGCGATCATGGCTGGCATCTGGGCGAAAAGGAGCACTGGGCCAAGCGCACGCTCTGGGAGCGCTCCACCCGCGTGCCCATGATCGTCGTCCCGCCATCGCAAGGCGAGGACTGGGCCAGAGGCCGGGTTTGCGCCAAACCGGTGGAAGTGCTGAGCTTTTTCCCCACCATCACGGAAGTCGCCGGAATTCCCGCGAACGAGGCCGCGGAAGGCCGCAGCCTAACGCCGTTGCTGCGCAAAAACGAGGCCGATTGGCCGTACCCCGCGCTCACCACGCACCTGGCGGGAAATCACGCCGTTCGCAGCGAGCGCTGGCGCTACATCCGCTACGCCGATGGATCCGAGGAGCTTTACGATCACGAAAACGACGCTAACGAATGGGCTAACCTGGCCAAAAACGCGGACGCCGCCCAAATTCTGGCCGATCATCGCAAATGGCTGCCGTAGACTGCCGAAAACCGGCTCGGCAGCGACGTGGTGGCCTTCTTGCTACCGCCGCCCCACGGTTTGTTGCTCCAGGCGCACTTTCACGATCTTGCGCGACTCCAAAAATCCGCGCCACTGGCAGCCGGGGTAGAGGATGCAATCGCGGCCGATGATGCTCCCGGGGCTCAAGACGCTGTTGCAGCCGATTTCCGTGCGGTCGCCGACAATCGCGCCAAATTTTCGCAGACCGGTGTCGAGTTGCTCGCCCCCGGCGTTGAGCCGCACGTTGCGCTTGTCCAGCCGCACGTTCGACAAAATGACGCCGGCGCCGAGATGAGCCTCGAAACCGAGGATGGAGTCGCCCACGTAGTTAAAATGCGGGACTTGCGCCCGATCGAAGAGCAGGCAGTTTTTGAACTCGCAACTGTTGCCGAACATGACGCCGTCGCCAGCGATGACGTTCTCCCGGACGTAGGCGCCGCTGCGGATGGTGCAGCCTTCGCCGATCCACGCCGGACCCTTGATGGTCGCAAACGGCTCCACCACCGTTCCCGGCCCCAAAACCACGTTTTCGCCAATTTCCGCGCGGCTACTGACCTGAGCCTCGGCATCCACCTGCCGGGAGGCGATTTTTTCGGCCAAATAGGGCTTAATTCGTCCCAACGCGGCCCAAATCGGCTCCCCATCAGCAAAGAGACCACCGTGCCGCGTGTGGCTCAAATCCAAAAACTCCTCGGATTGGAAGGACATGCCGTTTCAAGCCACAAAACACAAAAAACAGGCTAAACCGTCAAAATATCCGCCTCCTTTTTCTCCAAGTGATCGTTGATTTTGCCCACGTGATCGTCGGTGAGCTTCTGAACGTCCTTTTCGTAGAGCTTCTGGTCGTCTTCGGAAATATCGCCGTCCTTTTTGGCCGTTTTGATCTTGTCCATAGCGTCGTGCCGGGCCTTGCGAATGCTGATGCGCGCCTCTTCGGCCATGTGCGAGGCCATTTTCGCCAATTCCTTGCGCCGCTCCTCGGATAGCTCGGGAATCGGCAGCCGAATGATCTTACCGTCGACGTTAGGGTTGATGCCCAGCTTGCTCTCCTTCAGCGCCTTCTCGATGTCCGCGGTTGTGCTGGGATCGAAGGGTTGCACCACGAGCAATCTTGGCTCCGGCGTGGTGATGATGGCCAGTTGCTTGAGCTTGCTGCTGGTACCGTAGCTTTGCACGTTAACGTCGATGTTTTCGACCAAGGCCGGGGATGCTTTCCCGGTGCGCAAGCTGGCGAATTCGTGGGTCAGGAACTCGACGGACTTGTCCATCGTTTCCTCGGTGTTGAGCATCAATTCGTCCATGTCCATGATGCCCTCAGTCTCCGGTTGGAGCCCCAAGATTCAAGCTTCGAATTTTCGATTTTTTTTTTCCGGGAGGGCGGGCAGGCCCCGGCTCAGACCGCCTTTTCCGCAGTGACGATGGTTCCAACCGGCTCACCCAGCAACGCGCGGCGGATGTTGCCGGGCTCTTTCAGATTGAAAACGATGACCGGCACGCTGTTATCGCGGCACAGGCTAAAAGCGGTGGCGTCCATGACCTGCAGCCCGCGCGTCAGGGCCTCGGTGAAGGTCAAATCCTCAAAGCGCACCGCGTTGGGATTTTTTTTCGGATCGCTATCGTAAACGCCGTCCACCATGGTCGCCTTGAGGATGGCGTCGGCGCCAATCTCGTTGCCACGCAGGGAAGCCGCCGTATCGGTCGAAAAAAACGGGTTGCCGGTTCCCGCGCCAAAAATCACCACCCGTCCCCGTTCCAAATGCCGGACGGCGCGGCGTCGGATGAACGGTTCGGCCACGTTTTCCATGGCGATGGCGGTTTGCACGCGCGTTTGCACCTCCATGGTCTCCAGCATGCTTTGCAGGGCCAGCGAATTCATGACCGTGGCCAACATTCCCACGTAATCGGCCGTGGCGCGCTCCATCCCGCGCATCTCCGCGCTCGCGCCCCGCCAAAAATTGCCGCCACCCACGACGACGGCGATTTCAAGCCCGGTTTGGTGGGCTTGTTTGATTTGGGAAGCGATGTCGGTGACGATTTCCGGCGAAATATTGTCGTGGCTTCCAGGCTCGCGCAGAGCCTCCCCGCTGAGTTTCAGGACGACTCGCTTGAACGAGCGCCGCTCGGTGTGTTCTGGCATCTTAAGCGCCAACCAAAGCAAAGATGGCGCGGAGTTGCAACCGGGGTTTTTGGGTGGGTTGCTTGGGGCAGTTGGCTCAGCCGCCGGGGATACGCAGCTTGGCGATTTCTTCCATGACGCGGTCGGCCAAGTGTTGGCTGGCTTGTTTGCCTTTGGCGCTGAGTTCCTCCTCGCTGAAGCGCAGGGGGCGGCCGACGACGAGGTGGATTTTTCCGTGAAGGCGCGGAAATCGCGAACCGCGCGGAAAAATCTCGTGCGAGCCGAAAATTCGCATGGGAATGACCGGGGCGCGCGATTTGCCGATGAGCATGCCCACGCCGCGTTGGCCGCGTTGTAGCCGGCCGTCTTGGGTGCGCTCGCCTTCGGGAAAAATCAGCACTTTTTCGCCGTTTTTCACCAGGCCGATGATGGTGCGCAGAGTGCTCATGTCCGTCTGTTTCTGATCCACGGGGATGGACTGGAGGTTGGTGTAGAGCCAGTTGGAGAGTCGGGTGCTGAAAAGCGTTTTGCGTGCCATGAAGTGGATCGGTTCGCGCATCCAGCAAGCCACGGTGGGCGGATCGAAGAAGCTGATGTGGTTGGAGGCGATGAGCGCGCCGCCGGGGATTTCCACGTTTTCCGGATGGTGCACCTGCAAGTGGTAGAGCCCGCCAAAAAGGGATTTGGCGATGCCCTGGGCCAGCCGGTAGAGCGGCGAGGCCGAATAACCCGCCGGCCGCGTTTTGCGGCGCCGAACGCCGCGGGTGCGCAGGTTGAGCGAGACGCGGCGAACCACCTCCTCCAGGCTGAGGTGGCTGGTGTCGATTTTTTCGGCATCGGGCGCCGGGCGCAAAGGGGCGGTTTTGCGGTTGCGGTCTTGCTGGTCGCGGCTGCGGATGTTGTCCGTTACGCCCTCGGCTCCACGTCGGCGGGCGCGGACCTCCGGTGAGGCGTCGATGTAGAATTTGAAGGGTGTGTCCGGAAAAACCACCGTGCCGATGTCCCGGCCTTCGACAATGACGTCGTCCAAATCGCGGTAACGCCGTTGCTCGGCCACAAGGCGCTCGCGAACCTCGGGAATCGCCGAAATCGCCGAAACGGCCGCGTTGACGCGTGGTTCGCGCAATTCTCCGTCTAGTTCGCGCCCGTTCACCGCAATTGTCGAGGCTCCGCCGCGAATACCGCAAAAAAAGCGGGTTTCCTGCAAAAGCCGGATGACGTCCGACGGTTTCGCGGGATCGATCCCGTTTTCCAGCGCGTGCCAGGTCATGGCGCGATACATGGCGCCGGAATTGACGAAGGTGAATCCGAATTCCCGGGCCAGGGCTTTGGCGACGCTGCTTTTCCCGGACGCAGCGGGTCCGTCAATCGCGATGGCGACGTGCTGGGATTGAAGGTTCAAGTTAGGGACAGGCAGTGTTTAGCACGAAACTCGAAACTCGAAACTTGAAATCCGAAATCCGAAACCCGAAACTCGAAATCCGAGGCTTATTGGCGCGGCGGCGGGAGATGGTCTGCGAACGGGGCGCCGGTGCGATTTAGCTCCGCTTTCAGGGTCGCGCGGTATTCGGCGATCTTTTCCGCGAATTCGGGATTTTTCGCCTGGTTGGTGAGTTCGTCAGGGTCCTTTTGCAGGTCGTAGAATTCGTCCAACTCGCCTTCCACCAACGAGCGGATGTACTTGAAGCGTCCCTGGCGAACCATGGCGTACCAGGGGATTTTGTTGCGAAATCCCCCGTCGGGCGGAATTGTCGCGGTGTCGGAGCCGTAGGCGCGCCAGGTGTTTGCGATCAAAACGGGATGCGGCCAGGCGGCGTCCGGATTTTCCAGCAAGGGCGTTAAGTCGTGGCCGTGCATCGTCCACGGCGGCTCGATGCCCGCGAAGCTGAAAAACGTCGGGACCAGATCCACGCCGCCGACCGGCGTTTGGCACACTTTGCCGCTCGGCAGGCGTTTGGGCATGCTGGCGATGAGCGGTGCGCGGATGGTCGCGTCGTAGCCGGCGACCTTGGAGCGAAACCCGTGCTGGCCCCAGGCGAATCCTTGATCGGCGGTGTAGACGACGAGTGTGTTGTCGAATTGGCCGGTCTCCTTCAGCGCGGCGACCAGCCGGCCCACGCCTTCGTCAATCGCCAGGACACCCTCGTGATATTTGCGCACGGCTTCGGCAAACGTCTTGCTGCCGCTCTTGATGGCGCCGTTGGCGGTTTTGGCGAACGCGCTGTGATTTTGCATCCAATCCGGCTTGCCGGGGCGGGGTCCAAAGATGTCTGCGGGCACGGGAACCTCCGCATCCGCGTAGGCGCCCTGGTGACGCACCGCGGGGGTGTAGGGTCCGTGCACGGCGCCATAACACAGCCACAAATACCACGGTTTGGCGGCATCCGGGCGGCCTTTTTTCCCATGGATGAATTCCAGCGCCCAGTCGGTGTAATTGTCGGTGGAATAACCCTCCACGAGCCGGGTTTCGCCGTTGTTGAAGGTGATCATCTGGTCGTGAAAGTAGTTGCGCGAGTTTTTGGGAAATTTGGGCCGGTTCCAAACGATCTGGTAGTCCCAGTCGCGCCCCATGCCGGTGTCCGTGCCGGTGTGCCACTTGCCGATGTGAGCGGTCAGGTAGCCGTTTTCGCGAAAATTTTTCGGCCAAAAGGGGCATTTGTCAGGATCGTAAGCGCTGCCCGGGTAGGGCCCCTCCATGCGCATGGATTCCACGCCAAACTGGTGGTGGCCGGTCAACAGCGTCGCGCGCGAAGGCATACACCACGTGCCGATGTAGGCGTGGGCAAAGCGAACCCCGGTTTGCGCCAGCGCATCAATGTTAGGCGTGCGCACCCAGTCGAAGGCCTCCGGGTAACAACCCACGGTGCGGTGGGATTGGTCGTCGGCGTAGATGAAGAGGATGTTCGGGCGGTTTTGGGCTCCGGCATTGGTCGCGGCGAGGAGGATGAATCCCAGGATGATGGGTAGGCGGGCGGTCATGACCCTGCAAGAATGTTCTAGGAGGCTGTTTGGGTCCAGCCTTACTTTCGCTGAACCCAAGCCGAAAGAAATCCCGCGACGAGGCCGAAAAAATGGCCTTGCCAGGATACGCCCGCCTGAGTGGGCAAAACGCCCCAAAACATGCTGCCGTAAACGCTGCCGACGATGACGGCCACGACGATCCAGACGATGCTGCGCTGCAAAATGCCGTGGCTGAGCAAAAAACCCAGGTAGCCGAAAACCATCCCGCTGGCGCCGATGTGCACCGACCCCGGCCGGCCGAAAATCCAGATTCCCAGCCCGGAAACCAGCATAACCACGATGCTGGTCACCCAAAACCGGCGCCAACCCGCAAGAATCACCAACCACGCCAAAACCACCAGCGAAAGCGTGTTGGAAGCCAGGTGGCCAAAGTTTCCGTGCAAAAACGGCGAGCAAAAAATCCCCAGCGGCAGGCTGCCAAGCTTCCACGGCCGCAAGCCCAGCTTTTGATCCAGATCCACGGGCGTAACCAGGTCGATGGCCTCGATTCCCCAGAGCAGGACCACCCAGCCGATGAGGAAACCGGCGTGAGAGCCCACGTTGTCTTCGGCAGCCTGGAAAAATCTGGCGACTTTTTGGGAGAAGGTCATTTGGTGGGGACTCAAGCTTGAAACTCGAAATCCGAAACTCGAAACTCGAAATCCGAAAACTCGTGACCGGGTTCGCCGCCTCTGGCCGCTTGACTCGCCATCGCGCCGGTGATTGGATGAAAGCTCCTCATGTCTCCCGAACCCCCTCCCAAACAAATCCAAAACGTGCTGATCCTGGGTGGCGGCAGCGCCGGCTTTTTGACCGCGATTACCCTGAAAGCACGCATGCCGAACCTGGACGTGACCGTGCTCCATTCCTCGAAAATCCCGATCATCGGGGTTGGGGAAGGCTCGACGCTGACGATGCCGGTTTACCTGCATGGCTACCTGGGAATCGACCCCGACCAGTTTCACGCCGCGGTTCGCCCCACCTACAAACTGGGGATCCGCTTCCTCTGGGGACCGCGAAAACGCTTCCACTACACCTTCACCAGCCAGCTCGACGCCTTTGTCCCCGGCCAACCGCGGCCCAACGGGTTTTACTGCCACGAGAACTACGATTTTGGCGACATAACCGGCGCTTTGGCGGCGCACGAGCGCGGATTCGAGCGCCAACAAGACGGCGGGCCGCTGGTCGATACCAACGTGGCCTATCACTTGGAAAACGAGACGTTCGTCGAATTTTTGGTTCAACATGCCCAAACCATCGGCGTCAAAATCGTGGATGACGTGGTGGAAGGCGTGGAGCAGGACGAAAACGGGATCAGCGAGCTGAAGCTGCCCGAAGGCCGCTCGGTCACTGCCGATCTCTACGTGGATTGCTCCGGATTTCGCTCGGAATTGCTGGGCAAAACCTTCGGCGAGCCGTTCGACAACTACGAGTCCAGCCTGCCGTGCAGCCGAGCCGTGGCCGGCGGGTGGAAACGCGAAGATGAGCCGCTCTTGCCGTTCACCACCGCCGAGACCATGAACGCGGGCTGGGCTTGGCAGATCGAGCACGACGACGTCATCAACCGCGGCTACGTCTACAGCCCGGCATTCATCGGCGACGAAGAGGCTGAGGCGGAATTTCGCGAAAAAAACCCGAAAGTGACCGACACGCGGGTCATCAAGTTCGAATCCGGCGCTTACCGGCGCAGTTGGGTGAAAAACGTGGTCGCCCTGGGCAATTCCAGCGGGTTCGTGGAGCCGCTGGAAGCCACGGCGCTGGCGGTGATTTGCGAACACGCCGCCAAGTTGGTGCACGTGCTGGCGGATTCCGGGCTCTGTTTCAACGAGACCTCAGTCAACTACTACAACCGCTACTGCCAGCGCACCTGGTCGGCCATTCGGCGCTTTTTGGCGATGCACTACCGGTTCAACACCCGCATCGAGAACGAATTCTGGAAGTACTGCTGGAACGAGGTCGATTTGGCCGGTGCGGAGGAAATTGTCGACTACTACCAGGCTTGCGGCCCGGCGACCTTGTGGGCCGGTCAGGCCATGGGAGCGAACGATCCGTTCAACTGGGAAGGTTACCTGGTGATGCTCGTGGGCCAGCAAGTGCCGCATCGCCGCCAGGATTACGCCCCGAGCGCGGAGGAAACCCAAACGTGGAGCAACCACCTGGCGCAGCTGAGCCAACGAGCCGCCAACGGCCTGACCATGCGCCAGGCGCTGGACATGATTCGGTCGCCAAATTGGGGTTGGAAACCGGGTTTTTACACCAGCGCAAACCGGTGGTGAATCGTGCGGCTCTGCTGGCGTCGGCTACCGCATGATCTTGCCCGCGAAACGGTTTTCGACCCGTTCGCCAGTCAATTTCGGGCCGCTCCACAGCCGCCGGTAGGCCAGCCAAAAACTGCGCCGCTTGCCGCGCTCGCCAACGTCGATTTTTCGGCAGGTGCAACCAGGGAACCGTGGGATGGGCGTGGTGATTGAGGTGCCAGTTGTGGTTCAACAGCAGCCAATCTTGCACTTCTTGGCTATTGGCCTAAGCCGCCGCCTCGCGCCTGGCTTTTTCCGCGAGCTCGCGCATGAACGGATCGAGAAACGCCTGCACGATGTCATCGCGCTCGACGCCCATTTCGACCAGCTCATCGGTCACGCCGCCCTCGATTCCATCGTGTTGGAGCCAGACCTTGCCGTCGCGAATGTCGATGTGCAGAATCACTCCAATGTGCTCCGCGATGCCGTTTCGATGAAGTTAAAACCGCGCGGGTCGCGGGATTTTGAATAAAATTGAGGTTAATTTGAACAAAATTTAGATTTTTGTTGCAAAATGCTTCGATTTTGTCGATTCTTAGCTCCATGGCCAACGTCCCCTCCCAGATTCCCGTTTGGCTCAATGCGCTGGATGACGAAGACCTGAATTTCCTCAAACGCTTCGTGATTGCGAGCGGCTCACTCAAAGAACTTGCCCGGGTTTACGGCGTTTCTTACCCCACCGTGCGGCTGCGTCTGGACCGCCTGATCCAAAAAATCCAGGTCATCGATGAAGCGGCCGAATTTTCCCCGTTTGAGCGCAAATTGCGCCTTCTGCTGGCGGATGGTGCGATTAGCGCCGCCACGTTCAAAACCCTCCTGGAAGCCTACGAACAAGAAATTCAATCCATAGCCTAACACGAACAAAATTAAGCCAAATTAAGCCATGCTCCGCCAATTTGTTGCCTACCTTTTCATGCTAACCGGCGTTTTTGCCGAACCCATGCCCATCGACCTCGAACCGCTCCAATTCGGCCCTGATGTTCGCCGAAACGGCGACGTTCTCCGCATCGAGCTTCCTTCCGCCGGGGAGGCAAAAGTCGTCCGCCTCTTCGAGTTGGAAAACCCGCAAATCACGCAGGATTCCTACGCCCTAACCGGCGAAGTGCGCTACGAAAATGTGGCCGGCGTCTCCTACCTGGAAATGTGGAATCACCTTCCCGGCAAGGCCGGCGAGAGCACCATCACCCAGTCCTTTTTCAGCCGAACGCTGGAATCGAGCGGGCCGTTGGGGCAACTTTCCGGCGACTCGGATTGGCGGGATTTTCGCTTGCCGGCGCTTGTCAACGACGGGAGCAAGCGCAGACCACTGAAGCTAAGCATCAACCTGCATTTGGCCCAAGGCGGGACGGTGGAAATTCGCGATTTGCGGCTGATCGACGGTTTGGGCGTGATTCCCGGCGTCAGCACGCAATCGAGGTTGTTTTCGCTGATTTTCGTGGCCGGCATGGTTTGCGCGGCGGGTGCGTTGGTGGGCTGGTTAGGGTTTCTGCGGCGCCAGCGTCAAAATGAGTTACGGCGCATCCAGGCCGCGGATCTTTAGCATCGTCCGTGGCAACATTTGGTTGTCAAAACGCGGAATTTCCGTACGCTGTTAGGCAATGACTCCAGCCGCCGAAATGCTTGCCGAAGCGCCCGTTGAAAAAAAGGCGAAAGCCAAGGCTGTGGATCGTCCGGGCTGGATTCCCGCTCATATCACCGAAAACTGGGATCCCAATCCCTACGCCTACCAAACCGAGGAGGAACTCATGCCGCAGGGAGGTCCGCACGACCACATCATCGTTCACATCCGCGACGTTATCCGGCCCGACCTTGAGGCGCGCGATTTAATGACGCTTTCCGACGTTTTCATCATTTTTCGCGATCAGCACGGCGTGCAGCGGCGCAACAGCAAGGCCGCCGATATCATGGTGGTCCCGCACGAAGATCCTCCGCCCAAAGCCTGGTATCTCGATCAACGCCTCGCGCCCCTCATCACCATGGAAATCCCCTCCGCGCCGGACGAAAAGGTGGCGGAAAAGAAAGACATCTTCATCGCGCACGGCACCCAACGGCACGTGGTGGTCGATCAGTTGGACAAGAATGGCGAGGTTGCCAAAACCGTGAAAGTCCGGGTGTGGGGACCGGACGGCAAACGGCAAAAGCCGGATGCGAACGGATTGCTCGATTTGCCGGAAATTGGCCTGAAAATCCCGGCCAAGGCCCTCCGCAAAGACTTCACGCTCCACGATGGCGCGACCGGCGAGCCGCGAAAGACTTCAGCGGCATTGCTCGATGAAAAAGACGAGGCCTTGGCCCAAAAGGACGCCGAAGTGGCCGAGAAAGACGAGGCGCTGGCTAAAAAAGGCGCCGAAGTGGCCGAGAAAGACGAAGCTTTGGCCAAAAAGGACGCCGAAATGGCCAGATTGCAGGCTGAACTCGAAAAACTGCGCCAAGCCCAAAAACCGAGCTGAATTCGCGCGAAAGATGGCGGTTCATCGGAATCCAGGCCACGTTGTCACGAAAAATTGGCGACAGATCGGCCGGCCTTGGTAACGTAGCCCTCGCATGCATTGGATTCGCCATCGACTCTCGCGGCGCAGCCTCGTTGGGCTCGGCGTGTTGGGGGGACTCTCCGCGGGCAGCGCGTTTGGTTACGGTGCGAGGGTGGAGCGGCGCTGGATCGAGGTTACGCGCCCGAAACTGGACGTAAAACTGGGGGCCGAGGCTCCGGAACGGCTCCGCGTGGCGCTGCTGGCCGATTTTCACTTCGATCCGCTGTGCGAGGCGGATTACGCCCGCGATTATGTGCGCCTAACCAACCTGGCAAAGCCGGATTTGGTCCTGCTGCTGGGCGATTTCGTCTCCGATCGCGTGGCGCGTGTCGGTGAGCTAACGCGCGAGTTGGGAAAACTAACGGCGCCGACGTTCGCCATCCTGGGCAATCACGATTTTTGGCATGGCGCCGGTTTCGTCCAGAAAAATCTGGAAGACGCCGGAATCTCCGTGCTGCGCAACCGCATTGCGAGCGTTCCCGCTGCGGGAGGGCGGGTGACTTTGGCCGGATTGGAGTCGTGTTGGGGCGGGAAGCCTCAACCGGAGCGAATCCGGCCAAATGCGGGCGAGCGCTTGCTTTTGGCTCAGCACGAGCCGGATTTCATCGACCGCTTGCCGCGCGACATCCGCAAAAACGTGGCGCTCCAGGTTTCCGGCCACACCCACGGCGGGCAAATTTGCGCCCCGTTTGGAATCGTCTTGAGCCGGGCATCGTGGGGTTGGCACTACACGCGGGGGCACTACGATTTGGGCGAAGACACGCACGTTTACGTCAATCGCGGGATCGGCACGCTAAAGATCCACGCGCGTTTCGCCTGCCGGCCGGAAATCACCGTGATGGAGCTGCGAAACCTGGACCGGCCGGAAAACGCACCCAAAATCGCGTAGCTGACGCCGCAAAACCGCCGATTCCGCGCTCAGGAGGTGCCTAGACCTAGAAATAAATTGCCGAATTTCGGGAAGGATTTTTGTTTGTGGGCGAGGCGAAATCCGACGGAGTTTAGCGGGCTAAATGAGTCGGATTTCAACAAAGCTCACGGACAAAAAAACGACTGAAAATCGGTAAGTTATTTCTTGGCGCCTCCTATTCGCCCGCTGCCTGGAGAAGGCTGCGCGTTTTCTCGTCCATCGCCGTCGCCTTGTCTTCATGCCCGTGTTCGCGAAGCAATTCCGCGTAGTTGCTGGTCAGGATGGCGTAATCTTCGCCGGCTTCTTCCACGTTTTTCTCGAACAGGCGCATGGCGGCCTCGTAGTGCTTCTTGGCGTTGTTAAAGTCGCCCAACTGATGGTAGACGGTCGCCAAGTTGCAGAGGCTTTGGCCCAAATCCGGGTGATTTTTTGGGTGAACGTCTTCGCGAATGGCCATGGCGCGCTCGTGCATTTCGCGCGCTTTTTCCGGCTCGTTCATTTGGCCGTAAAGACCGCCCAAATTGTTGAGCACCGTGCCGACCGAGGTGTGGCTGGCTCCCCGGGTGGTTTCAAAGACCTCCAGCGCCTTCAGGTAGTGGCTTTCCGCGGCTTCGTAGTGGCCCAGTTGCTTGCAGATCATGGCCAGGTTGTTGCAAAGATAGGCAGATTCCTCCAATTCCGGCGGCTGGTTGGATTCAAAGCGCCCGATGGCTTCCTCGTAGAGCGGGATGGCTTGCTCTTCGCGGTTGGTAAAGTCGTAGAGCGAGCCCAGGCCGCTTTGTAGCCGGGCCACTTCCAGGTTGGGCACATCCACGTGGTTTTCGGTCGCCAGTTGTAGCCCTTCGCGGTAGATGTTTTCCGCGCCTTCGAAGTCGTTGCACATGCGTTTCAGGTCAGCCATCATCAGCAGCGTCGATACCAGTTGGGGAACGCAGGAGGCGTCGCTGGAGACGTTGCGGCGGGCGGTGTCAAGGGCGGTTTGGGCGACACGGGCGGCGTCCTCGATTTTTCCCTCCCCTTGCAGGGTTTCCACCCTCCTTTGCAGCACTTGGAGGAGGTTGGTGGGACCGGACGGAAGCTCGTGGGGGGGACGTTGGGCAAGTTGCGGATTCACGGCAGGGCAGGGATGATCGGCGTTGTTGGAACTATAGCTGGGTTTCGGGCAAATTCGCAAGCGCAAACGCCGGGCGGGTGGCAGGCTCATTCATTTTGCAATCGGCGTTCGATTTTGCGAAACAATTCTTCGCGCTGAGGCGGTTTTCCGCCAAACGCATCGGAAAGATCATCCACCGGGTCACGCCGTCCGCTGAACACGCCGGAAAATTTGGCCAACTGCTTCTCAAAATGCCGGATTGCCTTCAAATCGGCGCTTTTTTCGTCCAGGTAATTGAGCGCCCGGCGCAAAAGGTCGGCTACGTCCGGGATTGGCGTCTCGCGCTCGGAGGCCATCTCCACCCAACGCACGAAGTAAGCCGCGGCCAGGGTGGAATCGTAGGATTCGCGGATGTGTTGGCGCGAATTGACGACCGACAGCTCCTTGAGCGTGTGCAGGTCGCTAGATTTGCTGGGCACGTAGACCAGTTCCGCTTCAAAGAACAGGTCCAGCTTGCCGGCAAACGGGCTTTTGGGCCGCAGCGCGCCTTTTGCGGCGGTTTTGATGAGTCCGCGTTGGTCGCTGCACCAGTGAACGATCAGGCTGGTTTCGGTCAGCCGCGAAGTTCGAATTAGCGTTGCCATGGTTTTATCCACCTTCTGGGTGTGCTCTATTTGACGGGAACGCTTGGCGAATTATTGTAAGCCGCCCTGACAAATTTCACCGATCCTAACAAAATGGCAAGCACCAATCAGCCTGAAAATCCCAGCGACGTTTCCGCGCTCGATACCGATGCGCTCAAACGCCGGTTGGGCGAACTCAGGCGCTATCTTTGACCTCCCCGCACTAACCAGCAAGCTGGACGAACTGGAGGCAAAGATGGGCGCCCCGGAATTTTGGAACGACAAGGAAACGGCGCAAAAGACGATCGATGAAGCCAGCGCCATCAAATCCAAGGTAACGCCGCTGCGGGAGTTGGAATCGCGAATCGCGGACTTGGCGGCTCTCGGCGAGATGGCGGCTGAGGGCGATTCTGAAAGCGCGGAGGAACTAACGCGAGATTTCCCAGCGGCCCTCTCCGATTTGGACGCGTTGGAGCTGCGGCTACTCATGAACGGCCCGCACGACAAGGAAAATTGCTTCCTCTCCATCAACGCCGGTCAGGGGGGCACCGAAGCCTGCGACTGGGCCGACATGTTGCTGCGCATGTACCAGCGCTGGGCTGAAAAACGCGGGATGAACGCGGAAATCGTCGAACACCAGCCCGGGGAGGAAACCGGCACGAAATCGGCCATGCTGCGGGTGGTTGGCGACTACGCGTTTGGCAATTTAACGGCCGAACGCGGCGTACATCGCCTCGTGCGCATCTCCCCATTCGACGCCGCGAAAAAGCGACACACCTCCTTCGCCAGCGTGGACGTAACCGCGGAAATCAACGACGACATCGACATCGAAATTGACGAGAGCGACATTGAAATCACCACCGCGCGCAGTGGCGGCAAGGGCGGGCAAAACGTGAACAAGGTGGAGACCGCGGTCCACCTCCACCACCTGCCCTCCGGGATCAAAATTCGCTGCACGGAGGAGCGCAGCCAGCTCAAAAACCGCCAGACCGCCATGCGAGTCTTGAAGTCGAAGCTCTACCAGGCGGAGGAAGACAAGCGCCGCGCGGAGATGGAAAAAGAGTACGGGCAAAAATCGGAAATCGGCTGGGGCAGCCAGATTCGTTCCTACGTCTTTCAGCCCTACCAGATGGTCAAAGACCTGCGCACGGGACACACCGTCGGCGATGTGAAATCGGTCATGGACGGCGACCTGGACGGCTTCATCGAGGCCAAACTCCGCGGAAAAACCGCTGGCGAAGACGATGAGGATTTGGACTAACCGGTCACTTTAGGCCGCTCGGGCATGAAGATCGACATCCTGACACTGTTCCCGGAAATGTGCCGCGTCCCGCTGACCGAGAGCATCATAAGACGGGCCGCAGACGCCGGATTGGCCGAAATTCACGCCCACGACCTGCGGGACTGGACCACGGACAAGCATCACAAAGTGGACGACGAGCCCTACGGCGGCGGACCCGGCATGGTCATGAAACCCGAGCCGTTTTTCGCGGCGGTGGAGGATCTGCGCACGCCACAGTCGCGCGTAATTCTCATGACTCCGCAGGGACGTCGGTTGGACCAACGGACGGTCGAGACTTTCACCGGCTCACCGCATCTCATCATCCTCTGCGGCCACTACGAAGGGGTGGACCACCGCGTGGTGGAGGCGCTGGTGGACGATGAGATCTCCATCGGTGACTACGTGCTGACCAATGGCGCAATCGCCGCCGTGGTTTTCGTGGATGCGGTGGTTCGGCTCATTCCCGGCGTGTTGGGCGACGAACGCTCCCCGCAAGAGGAATCGTTCGCCCGGCCAAGCCTGCTGGAGGCGCCCCACTACACCCGGCCGCCGGAATTTCGCGGAATGAAGGTGCCGGAGGTGCTGACTTCCGGCCATCACGGGAAAATCGCCGATTGGCGCGCGAAAATGGCCGCAAAACGCACTCGCCAAAACCGGCCGGACCTCCTCTCGCCGCCATAAAACGGCCATCTCCGCCAGATTGCCGGAACCGGTGATTGGTGCTAGGCTGCGCGCATGAGCGATGTCTCAGTTCTGGACCGTCCCGCCTGGATTCCCGATCACATCCGGGAAAACTGGGATCTGGATCCAGCAGGAAGTCGAGGAAAAGGCTCGGGCGCTAGAGAAGTCTAACCAGGCCTGGAAAAAAAGGACCAGCAGTTGGCCGCCAAAGACGAGGAGTTGGAGCGCCTCCGAGCCGAGTTGGCGAAACTGGCCAAGGGCACGGGTTGACGGATTGACGCAGGCCGCTTGATTTCACCTCCGCCGCGCGATAGCCTCGAATTTCTCGCATCGCAAGCCTGACAAAATCACACCAACCATGATCAAATTTCTCCACACCCGCATCCGCGTCAGCGATTTGGACGCCACCATCGCGTTTTACGAAAAACTGGGGTTCCAACTCACCCGCCGCACCGACAAATCGCCCGCCGGCAACCAACTGGCTTTCCTGGAGCTGGAGGGCAACGACCATTTTCTGGAGCTTTGCTATTCCCCCGGCTTCAACGTCGAATTTCCCGAAGATTTGATGCACACCGCCATCGGCGTGCCCGACATCATGGAATTCTGCGATCGCTTGGAAAACGGCGGCGTGGAAATTTGGCCCGAAGATTGGCGCAAAGCCTTCCCATCCGGCGCCAAGCAGAAAATGGCCTTCGTCACCGATCCGGACGGCTACGAGGTCGAGATTCTCGAAAAATAGCCGCGCTGCGTAGCTAGCCTGCATTTCTCACGGGTTTTCTGCTGCGGCTTGCTGCGGCGCATTCTGCCTGCGTTCCGCGCGAAATTTGCCTTGGACAGTGTGTCCTCACACAGCCCGGCGGCCAATTGCGCGCGCGTCTTGGCAGAACGCGGCCTGCAGGATGTCGGCGTTGTCGAATTCCGGCGTTCCGGTAGGTCGCCAGAGGCCGAACAGGCGAATGGCTCCGCTGCGCAGGGTTAGGGCGGTGCTGACGCGCGTTTCACGAAAACTGGTGGTAGCCGCGTCGAGAATGAGGTTGCCGTCCTCATCCAACCGGCTTTCGCCCTCCATTTTTGGCGGAGCGTAGTCGTAACCCAAGGTCACGCGAATATCGACGGTGGCGTTGTCCGCGCCAATGACGGGGTCGATTTCCAGGTCCGTGCCAACGAGTTGAGCGTCGGTGATCGCGTGAAAGCGGGGGGCATGCGCCTTTTCAACGCGATCTCCGTTGCCTTTGATGGTAACGCCCCCAAGACCGCTCTCGGCAGAGGATCGTCCTCCAACAAACGCGCGTCCAGTTTCGCGCGCCCTTGAACTTTCAGGTTATCTGGATCAAACCGATACCAGTTCCCCTTTTGGTCCACCACGCCCTGCAGGGTAGCGCCCAGATTCACCAAAAAAGATAAACGTTAACCACCAGAGGTAAGGCAAACGCCCGATTCTGAGGTCATTTCGTTAACGTGCATTTTTTTGTTCCATCGAGGGAATCTCAGCGAGCAAAATTTTCTCTAACTTTGTGGTTGACCGCAAGCCTCATCCTCCCTCACACTCACTGACACTGTGTCAAAGCGTAATCGGCTTAAAGGAGGTAAACCCATTAGGAGACGGGTGCAACCGCCGACTGTTGCCAGGACGAAGCCTAAGGAGGCTTCGCTGGTAGGCCCGGCAATTTTTGGCGGGATAATCCTCCTTTGCTTTGGAGCCTTTCTCTTTCCATGGCACCGGGTATCCGGATCTGCTGAGCAGACGCCGGTAAATGAGTTCTTGGAGCCAGCACCTCCCATTTCCATGGTTCCGCCGCCGAAGCCGCGTCCTCGTCCAAAGATCTACCACAAAGGTTCTCCGGAATTCGAACGGATAATGGCCGGCCTTGAGTTGGGTAAGCACACGGAGCTTCCGGAACTCAGTGAGCTGATGAAGATGAGCGAAGAAGAGTTAGGAAGGCTAGATCTGGCCAAAATGAATCTGGCGGTCGTCAAAATGGCTCTTGGATCCAACTACAGCGATTATCTCAAAACCCTGGACGAATGGACGGATCACTTAAGAAAGGAGATGGAGCGCAATCTCTATCTCTACCAGCGAGATCCAGCGAGCTTCGACAACTCGGAGGCTTATTTTCGGGTTCTCATGATGAACACCATCATCAAGGAGGACTTCAAAGTTGGCTATGACCCGGAATTGATGGAGTCCCCCGAAGATCGAAACAATTCCGGCTATGCTTTTTTCAGCGATCCAGCCAAGGTGTTCCTGCCTGGGATGCTAGGCCCTAAAGACCGCTTGGGAACTTGCACATCACTGCCCGTTTTGTTCGCAGCTTTGGGACGACGCCTAGGCTACCCGATCAAGTTGGTGCTCAGCAAGGGGCATGTCTTCTGCCGTTGGGACGATGGCGAGGAAGTATTTAACATCGAAATGACCAATAAAGGTGTTAGCCGTAAGTCCGACGATTACTACCGAAAATGGCCGTTTCCGATCACTCCGGAAGAAGAGGAAAAATATAGTTATCTCAAATCGCTGAGCTCCAAAGAAGAATTGGCTTTATTTCTCGGAACCCTTGGAAATGTGCGGATGGCTCACGGGCAGTACAGCCCGGCTGCAATTACTTATGACATGGCCAACCAGCTAGCACCGCGCCTAGGGAAAATTCACATGGCGATGATCAATGCTGACCTAGCGGACTCTCGCCAACCGAACTTCAACTCCAACATCCAGAATCGTGAACTCATCATCATGCCGCCGAAAAATTGAGCGCCTTCGTGCGATCGTCTTCACAGGACTTTGGCTCCTGCTGGCGGTTGCCAATGGGTTTTCCTATTACCACCCGGAAACCGGCCGTTGGCTCAGTCGCGAGCCGTTGGGAGAGGCAGAAAGCGTTAATCTCTATGCCTACGTCCACAATGATCCGGTCAATAACTATGACTACCTGGGCCTAAAGCCGAAGCCTCATTTCTATGTGGACGCAAACGGAGTCTCGCAGTTTGAGTGGATCTATGAATTCCCAGGTGAGACAGGAACCTCGCACGTCCAAGCTGACGCTGAGCAGCTCGCGGCATGGCTCGCCCAGGGTATTGCATCACCAGAGGATCACGACGGCTTTGCGCAATTGTTTATCCGAACGGTTACAGAGGAAGCAACAGCCAAATATCCGTTCGGACGCTTGACCCCGGATCAGATTCTTGAGGCCTACAATCGGGGCTACGTTGGTGGAATGGACATGCCACCTGGTGGGCTTTTGTGGCGGCCGAACGGAAACCCAATGGTCGCAACCTGGATTGATCACGAAGGAGGGGTGTTCTTTCCAACGACCAATCAGGGTGTCGTTGATTTTGCGATTTATGAAGGTCCGACCTTGCTAATGCCTACACCCACAAAATTTCCAGGAATGGCCATGGCATTGCGGCGAGGAGTTGGGATTTTTGGATCAAAAACTTCATCAGGTATCCGCTGGTTTCGCGTGGGTGGGCGTGGCAACCCTCTGAATTATGATTATCGCGAAATTTGGCTTCAGCCGATGCGAGAGGGGCACTTTGGATCGGCAGGTAGCTTTGGAACACCTCGCTATTTGGGACTGGGGCGAGAATTTCCTTTGTGGCGGCCGGGAAATTCGATTACTCAGCTGACTCCCGAAGGCGTCTATCCACAGTGGTATACAAGAGTAGCAGATGATAAAATCCACACCATTCAAGGACGCTATTGGATGAACAGAGCCGCGTCTGCCCGCCCTGGAGAATTTTCATCGCGCCAACTATCTAAGATGCAACATGGATTTGCACCTCAGGCCAAAGTGCTTGTGCGTAAGCCGGATGGAACTCTTGAGATTCGAAACGTTAGCAAGGAAATTCATCACAATTTGGGCAACCGTGGAGTTCCGGGATTTGACCAGCCGCTTCATCTTAGAGAGGTGTGGCCATGGGAACATGATTTAATAGACCATTTTCGGCGTACCGGGTATGAATTTGTCACGTTCCTTGATTGACTAGCGCGACTATGAACCTAGATGATGTGTATGAACCGCTACTGCGAGTTGTATCTAAGGCAGGAGCACAAATTGATGTACCAATTGAGGGTGAAGCATTCTTTGAAAATCTAATTTCCGATTTTGCTGGTACACCCACGGAATTGGTTTCTTTTTGCGAGCACCACATCATGGAATGGTTTCAATGCATCAATACACGACCCAATTGGATTCAAGAAGCAGAGTGGCAATATTCTGACGGGCAACCAATGACGTTCGTAGGACAAATTGATCTCAAACCGAAAGATTCGGGTCTCCATGACGATGCGGCCTTCTTTTTATTCTGGGATAAGAAGACGGGTGTCACAAAGACTGTAGTTCAGGTTGCATAGGATATAGGATGATATCCACAATTGTAAAATTGGAGTGTATTCCCGACGCGTTGAATTTCATGTCGGTTGTGAATAGAACGCAAGCGTCTTCGTCGTTAGAGCACTCGGGATGTTCGGCTGTAAACTTTTTTGCCAAATGCAGAAGGAGGTGGGCCCATTTGATATCCTCTCTGTGCAGAAACGGTAAATGACCTCTTTTTTGCCAATGCCGAAGTTATTGAGAAACTCACAGCAAAATGCCCAGGTTGAGTTGACCTTGGTCACAGGGGCAAGGAAGATGACGAAGAGGATTTGGGAGACATCGGCGCCGAGTTTCTTCTGCACTTGCAGTTGGGCAACGAGTTTGAAGAAGCCGAGCTGCTGGCAACTTTCACTCAAAGCGTTGTCGACAAACGAGCCGATTGCTTTCAGAGTGTTGAGGACTGGAGAATTCGCTTCTTTGGTTGCGATGATGGATAGATTGTTTGTTAGCATATCCAACCTTATCCATCGCCGGCAGCTACACCGCAAATTTCTTACGTAATTACGTTAGATATTTTCCTGCGAAATGTCTGACTAATACAGCTAAATTCAATCAAGCGCTGAAAGATGGCGTAATTCAAACACGGCGCCTGCAAATTCTAATCCGATGATCTCTCAAAAAGAGAAAAACAAGCTAATTGATTTGGTAAGTTCAAAATCCCAGCGCGAATACGACGTATATGAGTCACTGTTTGGAGAAGATCCCGCTGGATTTCTCAAATGTGCTTTCGAGTTTTTTGAAAATTCAGACTTCGTTCGTCCAACAAGGCGTTGCGGGCTTATGAGAGTTCTTTGGTTCCTCAGATCAGTTGACGACGGGGAGAGAATTTTAGCAGCTCTCGAAATTGCTGCCACCGATGTGCATATAGAAACAAGATCTTACGCCGCACGTCTAATTGGGCTAATGTCGAACGAAGAAACCCTATTGAAGGGGGGAAGAGCAGCAGAGTTGTTGAGAACGTTGCGTCAACGTGGGATTAATCAGGAGAGCTTGGACTTTCTGGCTCGCTACTCAATGTAATGTTCCGACTGGATGGAATAGATGACATATGGCGAGCATTTCAGGCAGGCAAGGGTGGATTTAGATACACCTATGATCCAAACTCGGGGCGTTGGATCGTTAAGAATGCAACAAACACGGAGCTTGCTACTATTCTTCGAGATTCAATTTTACTTGGGAAAACAAAGTTTTTCTTTGGAGGACAAGAAAAGATTACCTCATGGGCGCTTCAAGCTGCAGGATTATGAAAGGTATAATAGATAGAATCTCCGAATGGGATGGCGGAACCGCGACTGTTTGGGGGTATTCTGAATCGTTTCAGCAGCTTGTAATTCGGCTAACCAATCCAAATCTAGATGGAAATCTTCATGTTGCGTGCTCAGCAACTACTAGTATCCGGGTCCCAACGTCGTGGTCGTCCATAAAAATCAGGGTAGAATCGGATCCCAAACGAAGTAAAGGATACCGTATATTCGACCGAGAACACAACGTCGAAATCACATGTTATAAATTGGACGTCGCTAGAAATGTAGCTCCAATTCACTAAGGCTGGGCTCAGGCGGCGTCCCTAACGATGTTCGAACGCCGCTTAGTGGAATTTTATTCCGGCTAGATTTCCTGGAGGGCATCTGAGTTTGCGCGGAATTCCTCTTACCTTCAATTAGTTCCGCTTCCCCAAGTAAAAACTTGGCAACGGTGGTTGATGATTGATGGCCAACCTTCGGAGCAATCAGTGCCTCTAAATGAGCACGTTCGTCAACAGATATTGAAAGAAGTCTGGTTGCGCCGAAATGTGCCCGGATATGATCCCCGGTTTTTGTTCATTGACGCACCTCCTTCTCCCGCGCTTGCAGATCGACTCCGTCGGGCGAATATACCCTTTGTTATATACGAATAGGTGAAATGAAGCAATCTCCTGAATCAGACTTGGAACTACTAAATCGGCGCAAGGAGGGGTTCGATTCTTTTTTGAGTGAGATGCCCGATGTGTTGTCTGATTTTGCTGAATTGCTGGAGATTCTCGAGCCTAAATTGATAGTTGCTAATCCTGAATCTTATCTCGCTCCAATCACACAGTTTATGAAGATTCAGGAGGTTACTCCAGACGACCGCAGTTGGATTATCACCCGCATCGGCTACCTTATTGGTGAAATATTGAATGCACGATTGGGTGGGTGTTGGTTTGTGAATGAAATCCGAGGTTCAAGATATTTCGCCCAATATGTGGTTGGAAGATTTAAAGGAGTCGCCAATGAAAATGCGATGGTTGACCCCTTCCTGGTGGCTGCCGATTTTGTGGACAGTGGTATTGGTAGAGATCTTCAGGAGCTGACAAACTCCGTTGAAGCGGAGTGTATGGCGGGCCTAGCTTAGAATGAACGCACAAGACCAACCAATAGCAAGGTATGCCAACCCGCTATTTGCAAAGAACTTAGCCAATTTAGCTTTTCGGTGGTCGAACCTGCCCAAATTAGAGGCTTCATTTTGTTCTCAAGAGGTGATAAGGTTATAGTTGTGAGGCCAGAAGTAGGGCCGATGTTTGCACCGTGACGTAGTATGACAATAAATGAAGAGCTTGGAGAAATCTCAAATCTAATGACCTACAACCAGTTGTATGCCCTTGATTATCCTGAGGAAGACAACACAGATCTAGATAAGCAGTTTGGCCAGATCATTGGTGGACTCGAATTCGTAGTAGATCGAATCCGATCCAAAGGAAAACGTGAGTGGACCGAAATGGCACTTAGAGAAAGTCGAAGGAGCTACCTCGCATTTCAATCGGATGATAGAAAATCTGGGAAAAGGCATCTTAAGTCGGCTCTGGATTATGTTGCGAATGCCAGGAGCGGAAAAGAGCATACCGCAGACTTCATAGTTGCTCCTGACGGGACCACGAATAAAGCAAAGTTGAATTGAATCTTAGCATTCAATGTTCAATGTACCCACAAGGCGGAGCAATTGCGCTCGACGCACTCGGCAATCTTCCGGCTGTGTCACTCGCGGGGAAGGAGTGGCTTTCGATGGTCCAGGCATCAGGATCGGCGGCATTTTGGGCCAAAACGGTCCTCGCAGTCACGCTCGCACGGCTGCTGCGCTTCCCGCAAGGCTACATTCCGAGCAATTTGTCCGGTTCCAGGTAATTTTGGACGTAATCGCGCACCGCCTCTTCCAGGCTGGTGACTTCCGCGTTGTAGCCGGCTTGGCGCAGGCGGGAAATGTCGGCGCAGGTGTGGTACTGATACTTGGCGCGCAGATGCTCGGGCATGTCGATGAACTCGATGCTCGGCTCCAGCTTCATGGCCGCGAAAATGGCGTTGGCGAGGTCGATCCACGTTTTTGCCTGGCCGGAGCCGACGTTGAACAAACCGCCGGCCTCCGAATTTTCCGCCAGATGCAGGGTGATGGCCACGGCGTCCTTGACGTAGAGAAAATCGCGTTGTTGCTCGCCGTCGCGATAGTCCGGCCGGTGGCTCTTGAAAAGTTGCACCCGGCCGGTTTCGCGAATTTGGGCGAAGGCCTTGTTGACCACGCTGCGCATGTCGCCCTTGTGGTCTTCGTTAGGGCCAAAGACGTTGAAATACTTCAGGCCGACGATTTTTTCGAGAAATCCGCCGCGTTGGGCGTGCAGGTCGAAGAGGTGCTTGGAGTAGCCGTACATGTTGAGCGGCCGCAATTTCGCCAAATCCGGGTCTTTGTCGTCCATTCCGGCCTCGCCATCGCCGTAGGTGGCGGCTGAGGAGGCGTAGGTGAATCTCGAACCCCGCGCCAGGGCCCAATCGGCCAAAATTTTGGTGAACTGGAAGTTGTTGCGCATCAGATAGTCGCTGTCGCGCTCGGTGGTGGCCGAACAGGCGCCCAGGTGGAAAATTTGGCTCACTTCGCCGAAAAAATCCGGCGTTTGCTCGACTTTGCCGATCAATTCGTCGGCGTCGATGAAATCCGCGTAGCGCAGCCCCACCAGGTTGCGCCATTTTTCGTCCGTATGAAGCCGGTCGCAGATGAGGATGTCTTCCTGGCTGCGTTGGTTCATGGCCCAAACCAGCGCGCTGCCGATAAATCCGGCCCCGCCGGTTACGATGATCCGTTCTCGGGTTTTCATGCGCCTTGGGTGCGGACGAAGAGGTAGTAGCAGTAGCCGGCGTAGAGCAGCAAGAGCGCCAGCCCCTCAATGCGGTCGAGCTTTTGCCGCGTGCGCATGAACGGCGCAACGATGAGCAGGGAGGCGACCATCACGCCGATGTCGATGGTGTTGATGCCGTCGATCGCGTCCATGGGTTTGAGCAGCACCACCAGACCCAGCACCGCGCAGAGGTTAAAGATGCACGAGCCCACCGCGTTGCCGACGACGATGTCCCCATGCCGCCGAACGGTGGCAACGATGGCGGTCGCGATTTCCGGCAGCGAAGTGCCGACGGCGATCAGCGTCAGCCCGATGATCGGGTTCGGCACTCCCAGCATTTTGGCGATGCGGATGGAGCCGTTTTTGAGCATCTCCGCGCCCAGGACGAGAAGCGCCAAACCGGCGACGATGAGCAGCAAGCTCCAAATGGCCATCAGCGCGTTGGATTTCGGCTTCTTTTCGTCGAATTCCTCGTCAAATTCCTCCACCACAGCGACATCTGCGCCTTTTTTGGCCAAAATCGCGCAGGCGACCAGGTAAGTGACGATTCCGCCGAAAAGGATGCCGCCTTCCGCTGCGGAAATGGCGTGATCCCAGATGACGTAGCCAAAAACCAGCGAACCTACCATGAGCACGGGCATATCGAATTTGAGGATCTGGCGATTCACATCCAGCGGACGGATGAGCGCGGCGATTCCCAGCATGAGCAGCACGTTGCAAATGTTAGAGCCGATGATGTTGCCCACAGCCGTGCCGGAGAAGCCTTCCTGATTGAGCCGGACGCCCACGAACATCTCCGGCGCGCTGGTCCCGAACGCCACGATGGTCAAACCGATGATGAGCGAGGAAACGCCGAGCATTTTGGCGATGTGCACGCTGCCGCGCACCAGCCATTCCGCGCCGAAAAACAGCGCCACGATTCCGGCTGCGACCAGGCCGAAATTGGCAGGCAGCCCATCAAATTCAACGACGGCAAACAAATTCATGCGGGGGGGAGTGGGAACGCCGCCTATCCTGACGACTGCGCGCGTCTTCGCCAAGGGAAAATCCAAGAAAATGCCCACGACCAAAATGGCGCGAACCCGCCCAGTTTTTCCAGCGCCGCCGCGTGCAGCATTTCCTCCAGCCGGTTGAATTCCTTGCCCACCGGGACGATTCGCGCGTTGTAGATGACGTCCTTGGCGCGGCCGGAAGCATCGATCTCCACCGGCATGCTCAGGATGTTGTTGAGGAGGAGGAGCGCCCAACTTCCGCCTAAAACGGCCATGCCCAGCCGGGGCCGAATCACCAGCAACGGCAGCGAAAGCAGCAAAAACAGGTTGGTCAGGTAAATCGTGGATTTGATGGCCGATTGACGCCAAAACAGCGGTTTGTGCCCCGCGGCGTGCTGAATGGCGTGCCCCGCTTCATGCGCCGAAATGGCCGCCGAGGCCAAATTTCGCCCGAAAAAGTTTTCCGGCGCCAAACGCAGCGTTTTCGAGCCCGGATCGTAGTGATTCGTCAGCAGCGCGCGGCTTTCCACGATTTCCACGTCCTCGATGCCCTTCGTCTCCAAAACGCGCCGCGCCAGCTCGGCCCCCGTCAAATCGAGCGAAAATGGCTCCAGCCGAAATTTCCCCTCCCGCTTGAGCCGAAATTGCCGCGCCGCCATGCCGACCAGCAGCGACAGGCCAAAAAGAAGGGTTCCGATTCGTAGGAGCATAGGGTTCGTTGGTTCCAAGGGTTGAGACGGACGCGTCACAAGTCAAGATCGCGAAAAGAGTCAAGCTACCCAAAAATCCAGGCGCCAACGTCGGCAAGGCGTTCAACGGCTGGATTTAGGATTAATCCGGCAGTTGAACGCGTCGGATTTCCCGTCAGATCACGCCATCCGGCGCCCGCAGATCGTGCGAGGCCAGCAGACTCGCCAATTTGCCCTCCAGCCTTTTGACGTCCGCAAGGAGCACCATCACGGCGCGGCCGTTGGCGGCGGAAGGAAATTCCGCCAGGGCGTCGTCCAGCTCCAACATCAGCTCTACCCGCCTGTTCGCCATATCGACAACCGAATGCTCCCAAGCCTTGGTTTCGACCCCGTCGGGCAC
Organism: Verrucomicrobiales bacterium; assembly: GCA_965224535.1. GTDB lineage: Bacteria > Verrucomicrobiota > Verrucomicrobiia > Verrucomicrobiales > DEV007 > JBCDHN01. The sequence goes on along the minus strand of CBDCZR010000033.1, from coordinate 29,236 downwards.
GTTTCGCTCGAAGTGGTCGAGGGCTTCGCCGATCGAGCGCAACCGTTCGCGACAATCTTCCACGATGCCGAGTTTTCGGCGCGCGGAATGTCCGCTGAGGGTGCTGGGAGGTGTGGTTTGGGGAGCTGCCGCCATATTTTGGGTAGTCCAAAAGGCTAGCGGCTCGGATAGCGGCTTGTGAAGCAAAAAATTCCGAATTTGCTGATTTTTTTGACGGCAGCTTCGAAAATCGCGCCGTTTCTCGGCTTTTTTGCCGTTTTGGGGCCGCTAAAGTCCCTTCACGCGCCGAATATCCGCCCCCAGATCCATCAATTTGTCGTCGATGTGTTCGTAACCGCGGTCGATGTGGTAAACGCGGTTGATTTCCGTTTCGCCTTCCGATCGCATGGCGGCCAGGAGCAATGCCGCCGAAGCTCGCAGGTCGCTGGCCATGACCGGCGCGCCGCTCATTTTTTCCACGCCGTGGATGATGGCGGTGTGGCCCTCGAGTTGGATGTTTGCGCCCATCCGCTTCAATTCCGCCACGTACATGAAGCGCTGCGGAAAAATCGTCTCGGTGATGACGCTGATGCCGGGGGTGTAACAAAATAGCGCGCACATTTGGGCCTGCATGTCGGTGGGGAACCCCGGGTAGGCCTCGGTTTGGATGTCGGCGCCGGTGGGGTTGGAGCCAGGGCGCACGGACATGATGTCGCCGTTGGCTTCCACGTGATGGCCGCACTCTTTCAACACGTCGGTCACGGCTGTGAGGTGATCCGGGCGCGTTCGGCGGAGATTCACCTGCTTGCCGGCTAGCGCGCCGGCCACGAGAAAGGTGCCGGCTTCAATTCGGTCCGGAATCACGGTGTGCTCGACGCCGTGCAACTCGTCCACGCCCTGGATGACGATGCGCGGGGTGCCGGCGCCCTCGATACGGGCGCCCATTTTGTTGAGAAAATTCGCCAGATCGACCACTTCGGGCTCGGCGGCCGCGCCTTCCAAAATCGTGGTCCCCTTGGCCAAAACGGCGGCCATCATCACGTTGTCCGTGCCCAGGACGGTGGAGCCGTGTTTGCCGCGCATGTTCACCTCGTCGCCGACCAATTCGCCGGCTTTCACCACCACGTTTCCGCCTTCCACCCGGACATTTGCGCCCAACGCCTCGAACCCGCGCAGGTGCAGATCGATGGGGCGGTCGCCGATGACGCATCCCCCGGGCAAAGAAACCGTGGCCTGGTGCAAACGCGCCAACATCGGGCCCATGACGCAGACGGAGGCTCGCATTTTGCGCACCAGATCGTAGGGCGCCTCAGATTTCAGGTTCTCGCTCTTCACCGTGACCGTTCCGCTGGCGCGCTCGACATCCGCGCCGAGGCTGCGGAGGATTTGCAGCAGGTAGTTGGTATCGCTGACGTCCGGCACGCGGCGAATGACGCATTCCTCCTTGGTCAAGAGGGTCGCAGCCAGGATTGGGAGCGAAGAATTCTTCGAACCGCTGATGGTGACGCGGCCTTCGAGCGGGCCATTTCCTCGAATGATGATTTTTTCCATAATTTTCGCAAATTACGCCGAGTTTCTGGATTCGGCGAGGAGAATTCGATCTCGCGACTCAAGATCTTTCAAAATTCGCACATCTGAGAGGTTGTTTTCTCGTGCGGCGGCTTCCAGCGCCTGTTCCTGGCCCAAACCGAACTCCATCGCCAACGTGCCTCCGCTCGCTAAGTGAGCCGGCGCATCGGCGAGAAATTTGCGCATGAGCGCGTTTCCATCGCCGCCGCCGCCGCGCAAGGCCAATTCCGGGTCGCGACGCACTTCCGGGCTCAAATCGGCCATGTCCGCGTCGGCGACGTAGGGCAAATTTGCGACGATCAGGTCAAATTCGCCGTCCAGCGCGGAAAACAGGTCGCTTTCGGCCAAAATCACCTCGCTGCCGTCGATTTTTTCCGCGAGCCGATCGGCATTTTCCTTGGCGAGGGTCAGTGCTTCGGCGGAAATGTCGGCCAGCGTCACTTTTGGCCGTTTTTCGCGCAACGCAGCCGCCAGGGACAAGCCGATGACGCCCGAACCGGTCCCCAAATCGAGAATTCGCGCGCCGTCCGGCCAATCGTCCCGCTGCGCCAGCAAATCGACCAAATGCTCGGTCTCAGGACGGGGGATTAGGGCGCGCTCGTCGCACAAAAACTCCAACCCGCGAAATTCGACCGTTCCCAGCAGGTGTTGCAGTGGTTTGCCCCCGGCGCGCTCCTTCATCAGCGCGCGGAGTTTTTCCAACTGCTCCTCCTCCAGCGGTTGATCGAAGGCAACGTAGAGTTGCATCCGGTCGCAGCCGACCACGTGCGCCAGCAGGTGCTGCATGTTGAGCCGAGCGCTCTCCACGCCCTGTTTTTCCAGGTAGCCCGTGCCTTTTTGGAGGGCGTCGAGAATGGTGGTCATGGCGCAAATGATAGGGTCCCGCCGCCCCGAGGGCAAGCCTCTTGGCGTCAACCGCGTCAATCGCGCCTTTTTAAACGGAATCCGGATCCACGCCCAGTTCCCGGAGCTTGGGGGAGATCGGAAAAATTGCTGATCAATTTTGGTGCTAGATTCACCAAGATCCGCCTTGGACTCAAACAAGAGCCCTACGCACCTTCGATCATCTATTTTTCCGATTTCCCCTTATCGGCGAGGCGCCGGGATTCTTCGCGCGTCACTCGATCAACCCGACTTTCATCGCCACATCCTTGATTCCGTCAAAGTCGCTGTTTTTCGCGGCGATGATGGCCTCGCGGTTGATGGCTTTGAGCGCGTCGGATCCCGCCGGCGCCGCAATCAGCGCGGCTTGGACCTTCTGGATGAAGCCCTCGCCGAACAAGTCTTCCGCATCGGGGTGAATCGTGAAGTTGTAATCCGCGTAGGGCGGCGTGGTCCAGATAATCCGGGTTTTGGTCTGGATTTTCTCTTCGCTCGCCACCAGCGAATCGTAGGTTTTGTAGTTCAACGCACCCACCTGGTAGGTCCCGTCGGCCACGGCGTTGGCTGTGGCCACGTGACCGCCGCTGGTCTGAAAACCGGGCTCGTTTTCGAACCATTCGTCCGGCGACTTGCCCGTGTTCTCGGTGATGAAGAATTGCGGCATGAGCCGGCCCGAAGTCGAGCCAGGCGAACCGAAGGTGAAGGTTTTGTCCCGAATGGCCTCGGGAAACTCCTCGGATGGCTCCAAACCCGTGTCGACATGCGCGATAAAGTAGGATTTGTAGCGCGGGTCGGCTCGGCCCTGGGCGATGGCCTGCGCTCCTTCGACCGCCATTCGCGCTTGAACGCCGGATAACCCGCCAAACCAGACCAGGTGGACCTCGCCGTTCTTGAATTTGGTCACGCTGTCGGCGTAATCCTTGGAAAACTGGAATTCAACGGAAACGCCGAGTTTTTCCTGCAAATACGCCGCCAACAGATCGAATTTCGCCTTTTGATCGGTGATTTTCTCGTCCGGAATCGCAGACAGAAACAGCACCGGATTTTCCCCTCCTGAGGCGGCAGACTTGTCATCGTCCTTGCCGCATCCCGTGAGGGCCAACAGAGTGATTATCGCTGCCAAACTGGCACGAATCGAGATTCGCGTCAGCATGGTGGGATAAATCGGTTTTGGTTGTTTTTCATTGATTGAAGGCCCTTCGACGCAAGCACCTGCTTCCGCCTTTCACAAGCCAAGAATTTGGGGATTTTGCGAGGCCTACTTTTTCGTCTTCACCGCCCGTTTTCGATCCGGAAAGCACGTCCGGCAAATCCCGCACACCGTCCCGTCGCAACCGCGCGCCGAGCAATGTTCCCGGCCGTAGAAAATGAAGCGCAAATGCAGCTTGTTCCACGATTCGCGCGGAAACAGCCGCTTCAAATCGCGCTCGGTTTGCTCCACGTTTTTGCCGTTGGTTAGCTTCCAGCGCTGCGCCAGGCGATGGATGTGCGTATCCACGGGAAACGCCGGCTCGCCGAACGCCTGGGCCATGACGACCGACGCCGTTTTGTGGCCAACGCCCGGCAATTTCTCCAATTCCGCCAAATCCGCGGGAACCTCGCCGCCGTGTTTTTCGACCAAAATCCGCGAAAGCTCGGAAATGGCCCGCGCTTTGCGAGGAGCCAGGCCGCAGGGACGAACGATCGCTTCGATCCGCTCGACCGGCGCCCGCATCATCGTCTCGGGCGAATCGGCAAGGTCCCAAAGCAGCGGCGTGATCTTGTTGACCCGCGCATCGGTGCATTGCGCGGAAAGCAGAACGGCGACGAGCAGCGTGAACGGATCGCGGTGATCGAGCGGGATGGGCGTCTCGGGATAAAGCTCCCGGAGTCGAGTCTGGATGAAATCGGCGCGTTGGGACTTGGTCACGTAAGCGCGCAACCTAAGCGCAATCCCAGCCCGGAGGGAAGGTCCAATCCGCGCCGGCCGCCACTTTTGGTCTCAAACCCAGATTCGTTCGGATTTCGAGTTTCGAGTTTCGGATTTTCAAAAAGTCACATCAAAGTCGCGCCAGCCTCCGCAAGATCGCTGCGTTCGCCCTTTTCCAAGGTGACGTGGGCGGCAAAAGGCTGCCCGCGCAGTCGCCGCCGCGTGTAAACCAGGCCGTTGCTGCGACTATCGACGTAAGGGTTGTCAATTTGCGCGGGATCGCCGATAAGGATTAGCTTAGCTCCCTTGGACATGCGCGTAACCACGGTTTTTGCCTCCAGCGGCGTCATTTGCTGGGCTTCGTCCAGGATGAAGTAGCGGTTGGGGATGGAGCGGCCGCGGATGAAGCAGAGCGCCTCAATTTCGATGAGTTTTTGCTGAATCAGGTCCTCGTAGGGGCTCTTGGCGTTGGATTGAACCGGGTTTTTCTGATTGGCGCCGCCGCCGTTCTTTTTGCCTCCTCCGCCGGGCGGCATCAGGTAATCCAGCGCGTCGTAGATGGGCTGGAGCCACGGGCGCATTTTTTCCTCCAAGTCGCCTGGCAAAAAGCCCACGGAATCGCCCATGGGAACGACCGGGCGGCTGATGGTGAGGCCGGTGTAGGAGCGCCCGAACAGGGCGTGCAAACCGGCAGCAACCGCCACCAGCGTCTTTCCCGTGCCGGCGGGGCCGAAGCAGGTAACCAGCGAAATTTCGGGGTCCAGCAACGCATCAACCAAGCAACGTTGGCCCAGATTCACCGGCTTGAGCCGCGTTCCCTTGGGATTGCGCAGGGCGTCGGGCACGTTGAGCCGGATAAATTCGCCATCGCCGGAAAAACGGGCGGGCATGGTGCGTTTTTCGCCGATTTGGAGCAGAACGTACTGGTTGGCGTCCAGGTTAGGGTCGTGGCCTTCAGCCTCGATCGAACCCGTGCTGGCAAAGCGCTGCATGTCGTTGGTTTCCACCTCAATTCGCGGTAAATCGCTTTGGCTAAGCTCGGCCGGGGCGATTTTGTCGTTTTGATAGTCCTCGCACGGAATGCCCAGCGCGCGGGCTTTGAGCTGCATGTTCAGGTCTTTGGTCACCAGGATCGTAGGCGCGTCGCTGACCAGCAACGTGCAGGCCAGGATCCGGTTATCCACCTGCTCGTCATCCGGCAAAATCCGGCGAAACCGGGCCAAATGCTGGCGTGCGCCGTTTTTCGCGCTGTCGGCCACCACCAGGCGCAATGTACCGCCTTCCGCAGTCGGCACGCCGGCGGTAATCGCCTCCGAGCAGTGTTCGAACGCTCGGGTCAAGATGCGGTGGACTTCGCGCGCGCTTGCGCCCCGGTCGCTTTGCTCGTTTTTGAACCGGTCCAGCTCCGAGAGCACCTCAAACGGGATGCAAACGTGATTGTCGGCAAAGCGCTCGATCGAGTGGGGATCGTGAATGAGGACGTTGGTGTCCAGGACGAAGTTTTTGCCGTGAGCGGAGGGCGCTTTGAGGCCGGAGGCGGGCTCTTTTTTGCGCGTTTTGGCCCGGGAACCGGATTTCGGGGTTGATTCGGAGGCGTTGAAGAGGACGGGCGTCACCATTTCCGGGTCGGAATCGGCGTTGTCGGAATTTGGGGAGGTCATGGGCGGATTGCCTCACAAAAATTAACAAACCCAAAAAATCAAGACAACAAAACGACAAATCGCCAATTCCCGATTTTTTGCCAATGGCAGGATTTTCTGGCAAAGCCGCCTACACGATCATGCTCAGAATCCACGCAAGCGTGAACCCAACCAGCCCAATGACCGTGGTGATGACCGTAAACGTGGAGAGGCACTGTTTTTCGGTCATCCCCAGGTAGTTTTTCACCACCCAGAAGCCGGAATCGTTCACGTGCGAGACCATCGTCGCGGCGCAGGCGATGGCCACGCCCAACAAGGCCTTGTCAGGCTCGCTCATGTTCGCCGCGGCCGCCGCGCTGGCGATGAGCGCGGAACCCCCGATCATTGCAACGGTTGCCGAGCCCTGCGCCACGCGAATGATGAAGGTGAGGAGGAAGGCGAGGACGAAAATCGGCATACTGCCCAGGCTGTAGGCCACGGCCTTGCCGACCTGTGTCTCCACCAAAATTTCCTTGAAAACGCCCCCTGCGCCGGTCACCAAAATGATGATTCCGGCCGGTCCCAGGGCTTTGCTGCACAGATCCATGAGCGTGTTTTTGTCCGTCCCGCGCAGCGTTCCCAGCAAAATCAGCGTCGCCAGGGTGGTGATGAGAAGCGCGACGATGGGGTGGCCCAAAAACGACAGGAGCTTGACCCCGAGCGAGCTTTCCACCAGCGCCTGTTTGATCATCGCCTTGCGTTGATCGCTGGCCTCACCGATCGCTTTTTCCGACAGGTCGCCTTCCGGCAGCAATTCGGTGACCGACGGGATTTCCTTGGCGATTTGTTGCTCGGCAATGGTTGCGCCCAAAATCAGGCCAATGGGCAGCAAAATTAGGAGGATGACCTCCACCGCGGGGACGGATTTGCCGCCGGAATCCGGTTCCTCGAAAATTTCCGGCGGCGCGACGTAGATTTTCGACCCCAGTCGCGCGGAAAACAGCCCGGCAATCAGCGCGGTGGGCAATGCGACCATCCCGCCGAAGAGGATCATGTTCCCCAGGCTGACATCCAGGTTTTGCCCCACCAAAATCGGCCCCGGCGTTGGCGGAATGCAGGCATGCGTCACCGCCATGGCCGCGCAAAGCGGCAGCCCGTAGTAAAGGATGGATTTTCCCGAATTTTTGGCTAACGCGACCAAAATCGGCGCCAAAATCACCAGCCCGACGTCGAAAAAAACGGGGATGGAAACCAGAAATCCGACCAAAATCATCGCCAGCGGCGAGCGATTCTCACCAAAAGCGCGGTGCAGCGCCAGGGCCAGGCTCTGCGCCCCGCCGGAGTGCTGCAACACCTGTCCGAAGATCGATCCCAGCCCCACGATGGTTGCCAACTGGCCTAACGACTTGCCCATCCCGTTCTTGATGGTGTCGCCAATCGTGGTCATGTCCATGCCTGCGCCGATGGCGACGAAAACGCTCACCAGCAACAGCGAAACATAGGCCTGAAGCCGGCAAACCAGGATGAGCCCAAGCAGCATCCCGATGGCCAGGACGAGGACGGTGAGCAATCGTGCGACGGGCAGGTCGGTTTCCGCCGCCTGGGCCAGCAACGGCATAAAATCGGGAAGGGCTTGCAACATGGTGAGGGCTTTTTAGGATTGGCGAATGATCGCAATTTACCGAGGTGAGCGGGATTACATCATCGAGTCCGAAGGGGCGCAATACCAAACCGCCGACTTTTCGTTCGACGCGCTTTTTCGCGCAGAAGCGCCCGAAGCGTGGCTGGCGGAAAAAATCCAATCCCTCGAAAAGCTGGATTCTCCGGTCGAAACCGCGAACCAAGCCTGGTTGCCGCCGGTTGAGTCGCAGGAAATCTGGGCGGCCGGAGTCACGTATTTCCGCAGCCGTTCGGCCAGGATGGAGGAAGCCAAAAGCGCCGGGGGCGACATTTTTTACGACAAGGTCTACGAGGCCGAGCGCCCGGAACTGTTCCTCAAAGCCACGCCTCAACGCGCCCGCGGCAACCTCGCGGCGATCCGCGTGCGCGAGGATTCCACCTGGGACGTGCCGGAACCGGAGTTGACGCTGGCGATCGACTCCGCCGGCCGCGTTTTCGGCTTCACCATCGGCAGCGACGTCAGTTCGCGCTCGATTGAAGGCGAAAATCCGCTCTACCTGCCGCAAGCCAAGGTTTATCGCGGATCTTGCGCCGTCGGGCCCGGATTGATCGTCGGTGAGGGCGCGGTAACGCCGGAAACCGGGATTCGGCTGGAAATTTCGCGTGGCGGCTCGGTTTGTTTTGCCGGTGAAACGCAGGTTTCGCAGATTAAGCGCGGATTCGACGAATTGGCCGAATTTCTCTTCCGCGAGAACGAATTTCCGTGCGGTGCGCTGCTCATGACCGGGACGGGAATCGTGCCCGAAGCCGATTTTACGCTGAAATCCGGGGACGTCGTCAGGATTTCGATCGACGGGCTGGGGACGCTGGAAAACGCCGTCGAGTGAGGAGTTACCAACCGGCAAAATCGCTCATCGATTCGTGACAGGCCTTGAGGAACCGATTTGCCCGTCCCTAACCGAACCAAAACCATGAGCCAACTGCCCCAAGTCGTCATCACCGACCTCATCGTCGAGCCGCTGGAGCCCGAACGCCGCATTTTGGACGGCGCCGCCGAAATTCGCGCGCTCAACGCCAGGACCGAGGCCGAATTGGAGGGCCAGATCGAGGATGCGGACGCGATTTTGGTCTACCATTATTTTCGTTTCACCCGCGCCAGCATCGAGCGGTTGCGCAACTGCAAGGTCATCGTCCGCCCCGGCGTCGGTTACGATGGGATCGACATCGCCGCGGCCCGCGAGCGCAGCATCCCCGTCTGCAACGTGCCCGATTACGGCACCGAAGAGGTGGCCGATTCCGCGTTGGCGATGGCGCTGGCCCTGGCCCGCGGCACGCACTTCCTCAACAGCCGGCTGCGGCGCGGAATTGGCGATTGGAACGTCGATCAAGCAGCGCCGATTCCCCGTTTGCGTGGACGGGTGTTCGGAATCGTCGGTTGTGGGCGAATTGGGACGGCAGCCGCGATTCGGGCGAAAAATTTCGGGTTCGACGTCCGGTTTTTCGATCCCAACCTGCCGGACGGCGCGGACAAAGCGCTGGGAATTCGCCGCGCCGAGAGCCTAACCGATTTGCTGGCGGCCTCGCACATCGTTAGTCTGCACTGTCCGCTCACCGAGGAAACCCGCGGGATGATCGGAGCTGCCGAAATCGCGAAAATGCCGCGTGGTTCGGTCCTGGTCAACACATCGCGAGGCGGCGTGGTCGAAACGGCGGCGGTGGTTGAGGCGCTGGCGTCCGGTCACCTCGCCGGCGCGGGGATCGACGTTTTGGAGCAGGAACCGCCCCCCAAAGATTCGCCAATTCTCACGGCCTGGCGCGATTCCGAGCACCCCGCGCACGACCGCCTGCTGTTGAACCCGCACACCGCGTTTTACTGCGAGGAAGGCGCGGAGGAGTTCCGGACCAAGGGCGCGCAGGAAGTGCTGCGGGCGCTGCGGGGCGAACCGTTGCGCAACGTCGTGAACTAAGACTAAGCCGGGAAAGCTCCGTGGATTGCGTGGACTGTATGGACTGCACCCACCTCCCGCAGCAGGCTGCGCCACCACCAAAAGCGGCAGCAGGCTGCCGCACTCCAAAGATTCACGACGACGATTTCGCGCTTTTCTTCTTCGCCCCAGCTTTTTTCTTCGCTTTGGGCTCCCGGGGCGGGAATTCGTACTCCACGAACCGCTTGCCGGCGAGGTTGGCGACGAGGTGGGCTTTGAAGGGGCGGTCGCGCTTGGAAATGAAGTCGTCGATGAGCGGGGTTTTGCCGTTTTCGAAGAATTCCTTGGCTTCTTCCGGCTTAATTTGGCGCTTGCAGTATTCCTTCTTCAGGCGGGCCTTGCAGTCGCCTTCCAGGTTGTTGCGGCAGACGTAGGCTTCGGGCAGATCGTGGACGGTGGCCTTGCAGAGCGGGCATTCGGCGATGACCGGGGCGCTGCCGATTTTTGAGGCTTCTTCGGCGCGTTGACGTTCGCGCTCGCGGCTGGCTTCGGTGATGAACTTGATCTTGAATTGGTCGTCGAATTCCAGCGCGGCGTCGAATTCCTCGCCCCGGCGGCTGCGGAAACCTTTGAGCGGGCCGACGAAGCGTTTGGTGAGCAGTTGCTCCAGCTCCGGGAACTCCATGGGCCGGCTGGCGACGACCTTCCAGATGGAAAATTTGCACTCCGGGTTGCCGCAGCGATACATGCGCTCGTCTTGCTTGAGCGGTTGGGTCCCGCAACTGGGGCAGGGCAGGTCCAGGTCGTCGTAGTGCGCTTCTTTGGCGGCTTTGGCGGCTTTGGCGGCGCGATCGACCACGCCGCTGGTCAGGGTGCGGATTTCGTTCATGAACCCTTCGCGCGGAAATTGACCGCCTTCCATGCGCTTGAGCTTGTACTCCCATTCCCCGGTCATTTCCGGCGAGCAGAGGATGTCGACGCCGATGTCGTTGAGTTCCTCGATCAAGCGCATGCCGCTGGAGGTCGGCACGAGGTCTTTTTCGGCACGGACGATGTATTTGTCCGAAATGAGGCCCTCGATGGTTTGGGAGCGGGTGGCGGGCGTTCCCAAGCCGCGCTCGCTCATGGCCTCGGCCAGTTCTTCGTCGCTGACCAGCTTGCCGGCGCTTTCCATGGCGGTCAAAATCGTCCCTTCCGTGAAGCGGGGGGGCGCTTTGGTCGTTTTCTGCTCCACGTCCACTTGCTTGGCGCTGGCCGGCTCGCCGGGAGTCAGCGCGACGAGAATTTTGTCCTTGTCGCTGCCGACGGAGCCGCCGTAAACCTCCATCCAGCCGGGTTTAAGCATGATTTTGCCGTTGGACTTGAAGGCGTCGACAATTTGCCCGGTGGCAATGCGGGTGACGCGGGTGGTTAGCTCGAATTCCGCGGTGGGGTAGAACGCCGCGATGAAGCGCTGCATCACCATGGTGTAGATTTTGAATTCCGCCTCGTCCAGCTTGTTGACGAAGTGGCCGGTGGGGATGATGGCGAAGTGGTCGCTAACCTTGCTGCTGTCAAAAATGCGCTTGTTAGGGCGCACCCAGCCGTTTTGCAGGGCCTTGGCGGCGTATCCGTCGCATTTGTCCGGCAGGGCGACGCTTCCGGCTTTCTCGATTTTTTCCAGGGTGCCGCGGGCCACGCTCAAGTAATCCTCCGGCAGGTAGCGGGAATCCGTCCGCGGGTAGGTCAGCACCTTGTGCCGCTCGTAAAGCGCCTGGGCCAAACCCAGGGTGCGGCGGGCGCTGAACCCGAATCTGCCGTTGGCCTCGCGTTGCAGGCTGGTCAGGTCGTATAGCAGCGGCGGAATTTGCTTGGACGGCTTCTTGGTTTCCTCAACATTGCCGGTTTTTCCCTCACAGCGCGCTTTGACGTCGTAGGCCCTCTGTTTTTCCCAAATTCGGTCGGCGCGCCGGTGTTTTTCGTCGATTTCCGGGCCGTCCTCGCCCAACGGCGGGCGCTTTTTGTTGAAATTCTCGTCGAACCAGACGCCGGGGTAATTTCCGGCCGCAACCCGGAAATCTCCGTGCACCTCCCAGTAATCGCGTGGCTGGAAATCCTGAATTTCGCGCTCCCGCTCGACCATGATCGCCAACGTCGGCGTTTTGACCCGGCCGACCGGCGTTTTGCTGAACCCGCCGTATTTCGAGTTAAACGCCGTCATCGCCCGCGTGCCGTTGATCCCCACCAGCCAGTCGCTCTCGCTGCGGCAACGGGCGGCATTGGCCAACGGCTGCATCTCCTCATCCGTGCGCATGTTTTCGAATGCCTCGGCGATGGACGTTTGGGTCATCGATTGCATCCACATGCGCTGGATCGGCTTCTGAACGTCGCTGATTTCCACCAGGTAGCGGAAAATCAGCTCACCCTCGCGCCCAGCGTCACAAGCATTGACGATGCGGTCCACGTCCTCGCGATTCATGAGCTTCTTCAGCAGGTTGAGCCGGGTTTTGCCCCCTTTTCCGTCGTCGATGGGTTGCAACTCGAATTGGACCGGCAAGATGGGCAAATGATCGAAATCCCACTTCTGCTTCCCACCCGGCATCTGCAGCTCCACCAGGTGGCCGATGGCCGAGGAGATAATGTAGCCCTCGTTTTCGTAGTAATCCTTCTCCTTGGTGAACTTGCCGACATCGGGCAATTTGCCCAACGCACGGCTCAAATCGAGCGCGACGCTGGGTTTCTCGGCAATGATGAGTGTTTTTGGCATGGCGTCCTTTTTTGGGGGGGAATATGCCTGACCGCAATCCTGCGTTCTGTCAAATCCGCAGCTTAACCACACTACGTGTGAAAAATTTCTGGCAAAATGAAAGACATGCGCCAATCGGCCCTGCGGACCAACTCTGACGCCCCTAACACTGTCAAAACTTGCCGTGGAATTTGCCCGGTTTTGTGCGAGGCTCACCCGCTTTTCAGGTGATATGAGCCAACTCAACCCACTCGAATTCGACCGGTTGGTCCGCAAAGTCGAACAACTTCAACGGGCCAACGCCGACCTCAAAAAATTTGCCCAAATGGCCGCCCGCGACCTCGGTGAGCCGCTGCGTTCCATCGGCGGATTCATCCAACTCGTGGATCGCCGCGATGGATCGACGATGAGCCGCGAAGGCCGCCATTTCATGCACCTGGCCGCCAACGAAGTGCGCCAAATGGAGCAAGCGCTCGATAGTTTGCTCGCTTTTTGCCAAATCGACGGCGCCGAGCAAAACCGCCGTATTTTCGACGCCAACGAGGCCCTCGGCGAGGTGTGCCTCAACCTCAGTTCGAGGATTCGCGCGGCGGGAGCCTCCGTAAACTACGGCAACCTGCCCCCGATCGAAGGCGACCGTGGCGAGATCAAGCTGCTCTTCCGGGCGCTGATCGACAACTCGCTAAAATTCGCCTCGGAAGCGGCGCCGGTGATCCGGATCGACGCGGAACCCGCCGAAGGCCGGTTGCTGCGCTTCAAACTCACGGACAACGGCATCGGAATCGCCCCCGCGGATCGGGAGCGTGTTTTTTCGTTGTTCGAGCGGCTTCACGAACGGGAAAACTACGAAGGATCAGGCATTGGACTGGCGCTTTGCCGGCGCATCGTCGAGCGGCACAGCGGACGCATCGAGATTCAGCCAAATGGAGCCGGCAGCGGGCTTTGCGTCAGCTTCACCCTGCCGGGCAACGGCCCGAGCCCCCCGCGATTGCGGAAAGTTCTGGCCGAACCCATCGAGCTTGAGCCGGAAGCGAAAATTACCGAATCAGTCGGCCGAATTGAGTTCGTCAAGCCGATGGAAGTGTCTGGCCGCGGATTGAAAATGGCCGAAGACGCCGACGAAGAGCCGGAGGGGAGGTCAAAACCCGCGCCGGAGGCGACTTTGGGCGAAAAACCGGGTTCGTTCCGCCATCGAGCCCGAAAGCGGCCGGTTTTGCGCGCACTCAAGGCGCTACGCCGCATTCGGCGGAAAAAACCGCGCAAAAAGCGATGGACCTGGAAACTCGTGCCGTAATTCGCTGAAAATGAGAGTGGCTCGCTCGGGACGGAGTCGAACCGCCATTTTTGAGAGCAGCGACCCTAGCAGGATCTCCGGCGAACGCCGTCATACCCATTCTTCTTGGAAGGGGAGCTGCATCAGAAGCTGCAAGCCCACCGGGGAGAAATGAGATAGTGCTGTCGGATTAAACCACCTCAAACCGAATTGGACCGTCGTGTCACGGCGACGCCCGGCCACGAAAATCAGCATCCCGTTCCCAGTTTGGGGCCTCGCCCGGGTTGCCGCCCACCGAGGCGACCGCTTATGGCTACAACGCCGCCGGGGACCGGCAGAGCGTCACCTATGACTCCGACGGCACGCCGTCCATCACCTACACCCCCGATCGCAATGGCCGGGCCGTGTCGGTGAGCGACGCAACCGGCACCCACGCGGTCGACTACGCGCCGGACGATCGGTGTTCCATGAACACACGCATCTTGGCAGCCGAGCAGCAGGAATTGGCCTGCTATTTTTCCTGAAAGCCGGCCGGAAGCGACAACGAGACGAACTTTGGGCGCCGGGAACTTTGTTTCGCAAAGTTTTGCCTTGCTCTAACAAACTTTGCTTGGCAAAGTAACTTCACGCATTCATCACCCAGTTTTCGCGCACCGTTCAAATTCTCTTCAAATCCGCGGCCAATCCTCCAACCCGTCAGCAAATCAGCAAAAAAATACGATGAACGCAAAAATCCAACCAAACCTGCCGCAGTTTCATCAACCGCGTGGAGCGCGCGCGTTTGTTCCAAAACTTTGCCTCTCAAAGCAACCTTAACCCCGAATCTTCCTAACATCCTTCCCAAAATGAACGTTACCCTTGCCGAACATTACGGCATGTGTTTCGGCGTGCGCGATGCGCTCCGCCTAACGCATGATCTCGCCAACGCCGAACCCGTCACCGTCCTTGGCCAACTGGTCCACAACCCAAACGTCGAGCGCCACCTGAAGACTTTGGGCGTGAAACGCGGAAATCTGGACGAACCCGGCCAAGCCACCACCAACCACGTCGTCATCACCGCCCATGGCGCGGCGGATTCGGCCAAACAAGCCTGGAAAGACGCTGGTTACGCGGTTGCGGACACAACGTGCCCCTTGGTGCGCAAGGCTCACCGCGCCTTGGAGTGCCTCGCGCTCGGCGGCTATTTTCCCGTCGTCATCGGCCAACCAAATCACGTCGAGGTGAAGGGTTTGATCGCGGATTGGCCCGAGGCGGCCGTCGTCTCCAACGCGGAGGACATCGCCGCCATCCCGAATCGCGAAAAAATCGGCGTCGTCGCCCAAACCACCCAGCCCATCCATCACGTTCGCGACCTTGTGGCCAAAATCGAGCAGCAGCATCCGCAGGCTGAAGTCAAGTTTGCCGACACGGTGTGCCAACCCACCAAAGACCGGCAAATATCGCTCGAAAAACTCTGCCGGGAAAACGACACCGTGGTGGTGGTGGGAGGCCGCAACAGCAATAACACCCACCAACTCGTGCTCCGCGCCTTGGCGCTCGGCTGCCGCGCCCATCACGTGGAAAACGCGGCCGATCTCGACCCCCTCTGGTTCAAACGCAGCCAAAACGTCGGCGTCACCGCGGGAACGTCCACGCTCGACGAAACCGTGCACGAAGTCTTCGCCCGCCTCCAAAAAATCGCGGCCGAACGGGCGCAAGCCAGGGCCGGTTTGGCGGGTTTGTTCCAAAAATCCGCGTAGCCGGTGTGTGCTACGGATTAAAGGGACCAAAAATGGACCCCAAAGGGGCGGCGGATGTCGGCAGATTTACCCGTGGACGATCTCAGCCACGGGGATGGACGATGCGGTGTTTTGGGCGAGGTGCTGCTCGATTTTCGTCGTCAAATCCGCGATGCATTCGTCGCGCGAGGTTCCCTCGCCGGTGATGCCGGGATAATCGTTGCACAGCGCCATAAACCATCCGTCTGTTTCGTAAACGATGGCTTTGGTTTCGGTGGACATGGGGTTTTTTCTAGGAAGGCAGGGTTTTTTACGGATTCGGCTCTCCGCTAGTAGATGGGACGTCTTCCGTTGGGGGATCTTCAGGCTGCGAATCGAGATCGATCGGGGTCGCCACTGGTGGAGTTTCGTTCCCTTCCGTGGGTGGCGCGCTTGCCGGCGTTACGCGCACGTCGCCGTCCGCGGCGGTGCCGGGTGTCCAGATCAAGTCGTTGAGAATTTCGCTTTCCGAGCGGTTGTCGGCCCCGGCCGCCGGTTTGTCCGGCTTGGCCGGCGGCGTATTCTCGGAATCGGGCGGTGAAACTGCTTCCGGGGCGATTGGTGGCTCCGTTAGGGCCGCCTGCGCGCTTATTTCTTCGTGGGCCATGCGTTTGCCGATTAAATACACACCCGGGATGGTGACGACGAGCATCAAAAACAGTAACACCATTAAAATCGGATGCCCCTGTTTCGGCTCCTCGTTGCCCTTGAAAATGGGGATGGTCTGGTCGCTCGGCGTCAGGTCGATCGCCGGCTGCAACGAGGTCTGGCTCCCGCCCAATCCACCGCCTTTCGGGCCGGCCATGGCCTCGATCACCTCGCTGGCGTCCACGTCCAGATACTCGCTGTAAATGGTGAGGAAGCTCTTGGCGTAAGTGGGGCTGGGAAAGGGCGAATAGTCGTCCTCCTCCAGGCTGCGAAGCTTGTCCTGCTGGATGCGCGTTTCGTGCGCGATGTCCTCGACGGTGAGCCCGCGTTTGAGCCTGGCTTGCTTGAGCTGTTTTCCGATGGATGCAGACATGGACGACTCCGAACGTCAGTTTAGCGGGTTTCAGCGCCGATAGCGACCAGAATTTCGCCGGTTCGCGACTTTCGCGCCAAAACCGGGCCCACCATAGCCTTTTTCCCTAACAAGTCCACAATTCTTGCCCTTTCCGCCCGCTTTTCGGTTTACCTTCGCGCCTTTTCCCGTTTAATCCGTGCCTCGTGAAGAATTCCCAAATTCTGATCTTCCTCAAGTTTCCCGCTCCCGGCGAGGTCAAAACCCGCTTGGCTGCCGAAATTGGCGACGAAACCGCGGCCGTGGTCTACCGGCGGCTCGTTCGCGACGTCCTGCGCGTGGTGAGTCTGGCTCCAACCGACGGCGTGCGCATCCTCTTCGATCCGCCCGAGCGTGAAGCCGACATTCGCGCCTGGATCGAGGCGGAGTGGCCCGGTAACGACGCGGAAAACTTGGAATTCGCCCCGCAAACCGGCGGCGACCTGGGAAATCGCCTCAGCGCCGCGATTGAAGCCGCGTTTGCCGAGGGAACGCGCAAAGTGGCCGCGATCGGGACCGATTGTGTGGAGATTTTGCCCAAAACCTTCGCCGAAACCTGGGATCGGCTGGACACCTACGACGTGGTTTTCGGCCCGGCGTCGGACGGCGGCTACTACCTCATCGGGCTAAGCCGATTTCACCCGAAACTCTTCGAAAACATCGCCTGGAGCACCGAAAACACCCTCGATCAAAGCGTGGAACGCGCCGTGGAGCTGGATTTGCGCATCGGCTCGCTGCCGGTCGCCTCAGACATCGACACGGCTGAGGATTGGGCAGCGCAAAAGCGCAAAATCCTGGAAAAATCGGCCCCGGCCAGCGAACCGCTCGTTTTTCAGCCGGTTTACCAGGAGCGCGTCTGGGGCGGGCGCAAGCTCAACGAGTGGCTCAAGCGCCGCCTCCCCAACGATCAGCCGTTCGGCGAAAGCTGGGAGATGGTCGACCGGCCCGAGGCGCAAACCGTCGTGCGCGAGGGCAGTTTCGCCGGATTGACGCTGGGCGAGTTGTGGCAACATCAGCGGGCGGAGATTTTCGGCTCCGGCGCGGTGGGCGAGCGCTTTCCGCTGCTGCTGAAGATTCTCGACGCGACCAAGGATTTGAGCATCCAGGTTCATCCGCCGGCTGAGGCTGCGGAAGCGCTGGGCGGCGAGGCGAAAACGGAGATGTGGTACGTGGCCCACGCCATGCCGGGGGCCAAACTTTACGCCGGGCTGAAATCCGGCGTTACCCGCGAGGATTTCGAGGCAACGATTCGCGACGGCGGCGATTTGGCGGCCAAAATCCACGAAATCGAGGTCAAAACCGGCGACTGCCTCTTCATCCCCAGCGGCCGCATTCACGCGATCGGCGCAGGCCTGCTGATCTACGAAATCCAGCAAAATAGCGACACGACCTACCGCGTTTTCGACTGGAATCGCAAGGGGCTGGACGGCAAACCGCGCCAGCTCCACATCGACGAATCGCTGGCCAGCATCGACTTCGGCGACATCGAGCCCGGCGTCATCAATCCCGGCAATCCCGGTGATAGCGGCGAGCTTCTCGTGGGCTGCAAGCACTTCAACGTGGAAAAATGGACCCTGGAACGCGGCGAATCGCGAATCGCAGGCGGAAATGGCGAATTTGCCGTTATCACCGTGATTCAGGGCCAAATTGGCTGCGGAACGTCGGTTTTCGGCCCCGGCCGGTTTTTCGCGATTCCCGCGTGCGCTTCGCAAGAGCTGCGATTGGTCTCCCGCGGCACGAAACCGGCCTCGATCCTGCGCACCACCATCCCCGGCGCCGCCGGAGGGGGTCAACTCGTTGCCGGGCGCGACGGTTTTTACCGCCAACTGCGCGAACGCGTCACCGCGTGGGCCGAAACCCAAACCGGAAGCGAAAATCGCTGGCTGAGCTATATCCTCATCGTCCCGGATTTCTTCCACCTGCTCACGCGGCTGGTGGCGGATCCCGACGTGCCCGCCAAGCACAAAGCCGCCCTAGGCGGAGCCATCGCCTACTTCGTGTTGCCGGTGGATTTGATGCCGGAGGCCGTGCTCGGACCCGTCGGCTACCTGGACGACCTGGCCCTGGCCGCTTTCGTGGTCAACCGCATCATCAACGACGTGGATCCGGCCATCGTGCAGCGCAATTGGGCCGGCGAAGGCAATGCCCTGGATCTGGTGCAGCACTTGCTGGCTCAAGCGGATGAAATGGTGGGCAGCGGCCTTTTGGAGAAACTTCGCGGGATGATCAAGACGTGACTTGCGCCAACCTTCATCCTGGCTAACCTACCAAGTTTAAGCAGGTCCCTTCGCCCCAAAACCACAGCTATGCAAAAAATCGGCTTCGACGACGCCATCGATAAAATCATCCAGCGCGATCCGCGCTTTCACCGCGACGCCTACATGTTTCTGCGTGAGGCGCTGGATCACACCGTCAAGGCGCTGGGCCGCGAAACTTTCGCCGAGCCCGAACGCCACGTCCGCGGGCCGGAATTGCTCGGCGGCTTTCGCGATTTAGCCATCGAGCGCTTTGGTCCCATGGCGCCGACCGTGCTGGAGGACTGGGGAATCAGCCAAACCCGCGATGTGGGCGAAATGGTGTTCGCCCTGATCGAGGAAGGCAGCTTCGCGCAATCCAACGACGACGTTCTGGCGGATTTTGAGAACGTTTTCGACTTCTACGACGCGTTCGTGGCCCCCTACCTGCCCTCCGGCCAGGGTCAGGGATCGCGCTCCACCCAACCGCTTCGCGAGAGCCAAGACTACCACCATGGCGAAGCGAACCATTGAGCTGCCGGCTCACGAACCGCATCAGGGAACGCTTCCCAACGGGCTGGAATATTTGATCAAGGAGGACCCCCGCGCGCCGATCGTCAGCTTGCAGGTGTGGGTGCGCGTCGGCAGCATTCACGAAGACGAGTGGCTTGGCGCGGGATTGAGCCACCTTTTGGAGCACATGCTCTTCAACGGCACGGAAAAACGCGGCCCGCGCCAGGTTAGCGAGGACGTGCAAGCCGCGGGGGCCTACGTCAACGCCTACACCTCGTTCGACCGCACGGTTTACTGGATCGAAACGCCGCCGGAGGAAACGGAGCGCTGCCTGGAGATTTTAGGCGACATGGTCCTGCATTCCACCCTGCCGGAAGACGAATTCGTCAAGGAATTGGACGTGATTCGGCGGGAAATGGCCATGGGCGACGACAATCCGGGGTCGGTGGTGAGCAAGCAGATGTTTGCCACCGCTTTTCAGGCGCATCCGGTGCGTTTTCCGGTCATCGGCCACCGCCAAGTGTTCGACCAACTGACGCACGCGGATTTGCAGGCGTTTTACCGGCGTCACTACGTGCCGAACAACCTCTTCCTCGTCGTTGCCGGGCCGGTTCGGGCGGAAGAGGCCGTCGGCTTCATTGCGCGAGAATTTGGCGAAACCCCGCGGGCGCCGCTCCCGCCGGTGGTGTTGCCCGCGGAGCCGCGGCAGCAGGGAAGGCGAGTCAGCCACGCTGAGGGCAGCACCCAGCACAGCCAGTTGCGCCTGATTTGGCACGGGCCGCAAGTGACCGATCGCGATACCGGCCCGCTGGACCTTTTTGCCAGTATTCTGGGCAGCGGGCGCAGTTCCCGGCTCTACCGCAAATTGCGCGAGGAATTGGCGCTGGTGCATTCCATCGCCGCCTACGTCTATTCCATGACCGACACCGGCCTTTTCGTCATCGGCGCGGAAGTGGACGCCGACAAGCGCGAGGCGGCTGAAGCGGCAATTTTTGAGGTGGTGGACGAAGCCCTGAAAAACGGCGTCACCAGCCAGGAATTGCCCAAAGCGCTGAACATGGCCCTGGGCGAGGCGCTCGACGCCCTGACGACGACCCGCGGCGTGGCCGGCGATATCGGATCGAGCTGGATTTTGACCGGAAACGCGGAATTTACCCAAGACTACCTGCGCGACCTGCAATCCGCAACCGTGGATCGCGTCAACGATGCCGCGCGGCGCTGGATTCAGCCGGAAAACGCCAGCATCGTCTCCCTCAACCCGGAGGGGAGCCTGACAACGCGCAAAAAACCGCGCGTTGGCGAAAAAAACGGCGAAACGGAGCGAATCGTGCTCGAAAACGGGCTGACGTTGCTGGTTTGCCCGGATCCGCGCCTGCCGCTGGTCACCGTGCACACGGCCTTGCGCGGCGGGTTGCTGGCGGAGCCAAAAGGCGGCTGCGGCACAACGCGTTTGTTCGCCAAACTGCTCACCCGCGACACAAATTCGCGCACCGCCGCCGAGGTGGCCGAACTCATCGACGGCGCGGGCGGCGAATTCACCAGTTTTTCCGGCTACAACAGCTTTGGGCTCAGCGCGGAGCTGATGGCGCCGGATTGGAAGCTGGGCCTAGAGGTCGTGGCCGACGCCATGACCCAACCCGCCTTCGCGAGCGATGCGGTGGACCGCGAGCGCGAAATTCAGCTTGCCGCGATCAAGTCGGAGCTGGACCGCCCCATGACCATCGCGGCCAAAAAAATGCGCGAGGCGCTCTTTTCCGGCCACGCCTACGAAAATCCGCTGGCCGGCACGGTGGAATCGGTCGGCGAAATCTCGCCCGAGGCTTTGCAGCGCTTCCACGCGGAAAATGTGCTCGCGAAAAACGCGGTGCTGGCCGTTTACGGCGATGTGGACGCCAACGCGGTGCGCGATGCAGCCGAGGAGCTGTTTGGCGGGCTCCCCACGGGCGAACGCCGGTTTTCGCAGGTTGACGCGTTGCCGGAATTCGGCGCTTCCGCTCGCGTGGAAGACGTTGCCCCGGACAAGCAGCAGACCATCGTCATGGTCGCCTACCCCACCGGTGGAATATTTGCCGGCGACCTCCTCACGCTCGAACTCATCGACGACGCCTGCAGCGACATGAGTTCGCGTTTTTTCGTGAAAATTCGCGAAGAACTCGGCGCGGCCTACATGGTCGGCGCAAACCGGATGCTCGGATTCGCCGGCGGCTGTTTTTCGTTCTACGCCGCCACATCGCCGGAAGAGGCCGACGCCGTGGAAGCCGGATTGGCCGAAGAAATCGCCCACCTCACGAAAAACGGCATCGACGCGGAGGAATTGGAGCGCGCCAAGCGATCCTGGCAAGGCAACCACAAAAACCGGCTCCAGAGCCTGGCGAGTTGCGCCCGCGTTCACGCCATGGACGAGCTCTACGACTTTGGCTGGGATCACTCCCGCAAAACGCCGGGTCAGATGGACGCGATCGATGGCGGGCGGATTCGCCAAGTGGCCGCCGAACGCTTCGGGGAGCATCCCCACGTGGTGGTGCGGTTAGGGCCGGCGGAGTAAGGGCCTGGTTTTCGCCTCACCACTCGATCCCGGCGAACAAATCGTGCAATTTCTCGCCCGGCGGCGTGTTGGCGCCGGCTTGGCGCGCGAATTCCGCGCCTCCGCTGAACCCCATTTCCGCGCTTGCCGCCCCGGCAGTTTTTGGTCTAAGTGGGTTCACCACCATGAAAGGCAGCTTCTCCCTTGCCCTCACCCTGGCCATCGCGTTCCTTGCCGGGACGGCAATCCTCCGGGCCGAACAACACGCGTTGCTCATCGCCATCTCCGAATACTCCGCGGAGGAGTACGCGCCAGACTTGCCGGCCTGCCGCCAAGACGCCGCGGCGATGAAAACCTGGCTAACCGGCGAGTTCGGCTTCCCGCCTGCCAACATCGCCGAGCTTTACGACAGCGCGGCAACCACGCCCGCCATCAAAAAACAGCTGGAGCGCCTCGCTGCCTTGGTTGAGCCCGGTGACTCGGTGGTGCTCTACTTTTCCGGCCACGGCGGCCAGGTGGCCGACTACGATGGTGACGAAACCGGCGACGGCCTGGATGAGGTGCTCGTCACCTACGATTTCGCTCAAAACATCGCCAACGAGCGCCGGGATCCCGCGGTTTGGCTGACTGACGACGTCATTCGCCACTACCTGACGCGTTTGCGCACCAATCGCGTGCTGGTGATGTTCGACTGCTGTCATTCCGGCACGGCCACGCGCAATTGGCTGGACCCCTATGGCCCACCGCGCGAGGCGGAGTTGAAGTGGTTCCCCGGCGGGTTTAACTGGAAGCGCCGCCCCAAGGCGGGCCCGAGGGCGACGGCAACGCTGCATCACTCTGAAAACGCCAACCACGCCTACATCGCAGCCTGCAAAGCCACCGAACAAGCCATCGCCCTGGCCAACGGAAGCCTGCTCACCGATACCTGGACGCGCTTCACCGTCGGCCAGAAGTCCGTGACCCTCCGCGATCTGGGCGAGCGAACCGGCGGCGAAGTGGCGACCCGAGCGGCTCAAATCGGCCGTCAGTTCGAGTGGATCGCCGCCTCGCAAACCCCGCAGTTCGAGGGCAACCTGAGTTGGACGCTGAGCGATCTGTTGGGTCAAAGCGTGGCCCCCGATGCAAGGGCGCTCGCCATGGCCACGCCGGATGTGGCCGAACGCCCCGGCGCACCGGCGAGCAAGAACTCCGGAGCCTGGGGCGAGATTGCGGTGAAGGTCGCCACTGACAAGGGGATGTACGTGGCGGGCGATCCCATGACGGTGACCGTGACGGCTGAGCGCAGTGGTTACCTGCGCCTGTTCCTCATCGACGCGGAGGGCAACCAGCAGTTTCTCTTTCCGCACGACCGGGAGGGTGGGGCGCGAATTGAAGCCGGCGTGCCGCTGGAAGTAACGGGTCCGGATGAAGCGCGCGATTTTCAGATGGCCGAGCCGTTCGGGCATGAGATGATCAAGGCCATGGTCTCCACCACGCCGTTTCCGCCCTTGAAGAGCGAGGTTGCCGGCGGTGGAGAGAGCCTGCGGACTTTGGGCACGCGCGGGATTAAATTTGTGGAGAAAATCGGGGCGGCGGTGGTGTTTTACCAGGTCCTGCCGCAAGAAATCGTGGCCCGCGGCGAGGCGCCGGTTCGCAAGGGCGCCAGCCGGCAGTACAACGCCGTGCAGGTCTACTACGCCACGGATCGAAAACCAACCGGGAGGTCGAAACCGTCCGAGTTCTTCGGCGCACGGCGCAACCGCGGAAATGAGCCGCTGCAGTTCGGCGTCGCCACGGTGACCATTCCACAAACTCACCGCATCGGCGTGGTGGAGAGCCCCAAGTGGTTCAAGCTGGAGTTTTGGGAGGACCCGGCCAGGCACGTAATGATGCTGCAACCCGTGCCCCTCAACCGGCAAGCGTTCTGGAACCGGGTCAACCGGAATGCGCGGCCTGAAGGCGGCGGGGATAGCGAAGTTTTGCTCTTCGTCCACGGTTTCAACGTCACCTTTTACGATGCCCTGCGCCGCACCGGCCAAATGGCGGTGGACCTGGATTTTCCCGGCGCGGCCATGGCCTACAGTTGGCCTTCCTACGGCAACGTGGAGGACTACCTGCCGGATGAAACCAACGCCAAGTGGAGCATCCCGCACCTGGCGGAGGTCTTGGTTGACCTGCAGGAGAAAACGGGCGTTGGGCGCATCCACGTCATCGCCCACTCCATGGGCACCCGCGTGCTGGGGCGCGCGGTGATGGAGGCGCGCAACCGCGGGTTCGACCTCCAGCTCAACAACGTCATCCTGGCCGCGCCGGATATCGACGCGGACGTGTTTGTGGACCAAATCATGCCCCGGGTGCGGCAAAGCGCCGGCCGGCTGACCATGTACGCCTCCGCCTCAGACAAGGCGCTGCTGGCCTCGCAAAAACTCAAGCGCAACCCGCGCCTGGGCCTCTCCGGCAAGGATTTGGTCGTCGTGCCGGGGATGGACACCGTGGACGCCTCCGCCATCGACACCGACCTCCTCTCTCACAGCTACTATGGCGACAACATCACCATGCTGCGCGACATCTGGCGGCTCATGATCCTGGATTGGGACCCGCCCAGGCGCCAACTGCAACCAGGCGGCCGCGGGGAATGGCTGATTTCCGAGTAAGGACCAAGCCGGCTTACCCACGCGTTGGGAGCGTTGGGAGTGCCTTGTATTGCGCCGCGACGATTCTTGGGTGAAAATCTGTCCCTAGCCAAAGGTAAGCCGGTGGCTTTAAGAGCCATTAGCCAATAGGGGGTTGAGCGCAGCGATACCCCCGGAATTGGAGGATTAAAACAGGCCCATCCCGGAGGGATGCCAGCAAACCATCGAGATTTAATGATGACGCCCTTGCCAAAGGTAAGCCGGAGGCTTTAAGAGCCATTAGCCGGGGGTTGAGCGCAGCGATACCCCCGGAATTGGAGCATCAAAACAGGTGCATCCCGAAGGGATGCCAGCAAACCATCGAGATTTAATGATGACGCCCTTGCCAAAGGTAAGCCGGAGGCTTTAGGAGCCATTAGCCGGGGGTTGAGCGCAGCGATACCCCCGGAATTGGAGCATCAAAACAGGCGCATCCCGAAGGGATGCCAGCAAACCATCGAAACACCGGCAACCATGTCCACCTATCTCAGCCTTCATTACCACATCGTCTTCTCCACCAAGAACCGCGAACCTCTTATCGACGCCACATGGCGTCCGCGCCTTCATGAATACCTCGGCGGAACCGTCAACGGTTTGGGCGGAACATCCCAAGGCGTTGGCGGGACCGCCGACCACGTTCACCTCCTCGCCGGTCTCAAATCCACTCATTGCCTTGCCGATTTCATGCGCGAACTGAAAAAATCCGCTTCGATCTGGGTTCACGATCAAATCGGCGTGCCCAATTTCAAATGGCAGGATGGTTACGGCGCTTTCACCGTGAGCCCAACCGCCCGCGACAAAGTTCGCAGATATATTGCCAATCAGGAACAACATCATCGCACAAAGACATTCAGGGATGAATTCGTCGAGTTCCTTGAGGAGGCAGGCGTTGAATACGACCCGCAATACTTGGAGTGATCCGATTACAGGTTGGGCGCCCGCGCTGGCATCCTCCGGGATGCGGTGTGTTTTGGGATTCAATCCGGGGGTGTCGCTACGCTCGACCCCCGGCTAATGGCTAGCAAGCCTTCGGCTTGGCTTTTTCGGTTAGGGTGGCGCTAAAGCAGTCATCAACGCCGCACCTGCACCACCACCCGCCGATTCTTCCGCCGGCTCGGCTCATCCACGTTCTCCACCGCCGGCTCGCTCTGCCCGAACCCCAGGGTCACCAGTTGCCGCCGGGGCACGCCTTTCTGCACCAGCGCCGCGTAAACCGCGTCGGCGCGGCGTTCGGACAGGCGCTTGTTCGCCCGCGGCTTGCCAATGTCGCAGGTGTGCCCCTCGATGAGGAATTTGAGCGCCGGCTTGGCCTTCATGGCAGCGGCGATCTCGTGAACCTGCTGGCGCGAGGCTTCGTCGGCGAATTCCGTCGTGCCGAAGCCAAAGAGGATGTTTTCGAAATGTTGCGCGCTATCGGGAATCACGCTCACGGACACCTCCCACGTCTCTGCCGCGGCGCTTTCGTCCTCACCAGCGTCCTCGTCTTCCGCACCGTCCTTACGCACGTATTTAATGCCGCGATCGTCCTCCGGCAGCCCGCGCGTGCTGGAGCGCGTGGTGGTGCGTTTGCGCGGCCAACCCCGCGTGCGCTCGGCCTCCTCAAAGCTGGCCAGGATCTCCGCGGCGGATTTCACCCCGGCGGCGTCTTGGGCGCTGAGAAGGCCGGGAAAGATGAGCGTGAGGCAAAGCAAGCAGAAACGTTTCATGACGCATCGACAGGTTTTCAAGGAGAGGCGACACTCTTGTCGCCCGCGGAGCCTTTGCCAAGGCAAAATGCCAGGGCTCTGGGCGCGACAAGAGTGTCGCGGCTCCTTGAGGTGGCTCCGCGCGACAGATTTTCAAGGAGTGGCGACACTCCTGTCGCCCGCGAAGCCTTTGCCAAGGTAAAATGCCAGGGCTCCTCGCGACAAGGGTGTCGCGGCTCCTTGAGGTGGCTCCGCGCGACAGATTTTCAAGGAGAGGCGACACTCCTGTCGCCCGCGAAGCCTTTGCCAAGGTAAAATGCCAGGGCTCCTCGCGACAAGAGTGTCGCGGCTCCTTGAGGTGGCTCCGCGCGACAGATTTTCAAGGAGAGGCGACACTCCTGTCGCCCGCGAAGCCTTTGCCAAGGTAAAATGCCAGGGCTCCTCGCGACAAGAGTGTCGCGGCTCCTTGAGGTGGCTCCGCGCGACAGATTTTCAAGGAGTGGCGACCCTCTTGTCGCCCGCGAAGCCTTTGCCAAGGCAAAATGCCAGGGCTCCTCGCGACAAGAGTGTCGCGGCTCCTTGAGGTGGCTCCGCGCGACAAGATTCACCCCACCAATGCCTTCACCAACCTACTTTCGTAGAGCCGATACTCCCCGGCCCGCAGTCGCGCCCGCTCCGGATTGCGCCGAATGTAGCAGGCGACATTGCGAAAATGCGATCCGTCGCGGATCAACCGGTCGAAGTAGTTGGTTTGCCACAGCTTCGTCCCGGCGCGGTCCAATCGCGCGTTAACCCGCCGGGCGGAAACGCCCTTCCAGCTTTTCAGAACGCTGTCGATCTCTTCGTCGGGATGCAGCGAAAACATTGCGTGCACGTGATTGGGCATAACGACCCAACTGTGTTGGACGTATCGCCCCAAATCGTGAAACATGAGGACCTTCTCCACCTCCCCGGCTATCTCGGGATCGCGCAACACACACTCGCCGTAAGATTGGTCGAGCCACTTCTCGATCTGTCCCGAAAAGCGGCGATGATACTCGGCCTCGGTTTCCGTGTCCCACGGTTTTGGGTGCTGGATGATCCAAGCCTCGCGTTCTTCCTTCCAGCGCTCCAGCTTGTCTTGTGGGATTGAATCGGCAAGGCGAAAAGTGACGAAGTAGCAAGCGCCGGGCTGTTGCCAGTGCGGCAATTTGAATCCGTGTTTTTGGATTGGGGCGTGTTCGTCGAAGAACTTCAGGGATTCGTCAAGCGGGTCCATTGGTTCGAGAAGCGTTCAAGGAGAGGCGACACTCTTGTCGCCCGCGGACGATTTGCCAACGTCGAATGCACGGGCTTTGGGCGCGACAGGAGTGTCGCGGCTCCTTGAGGCGAATTGTGAGCCAACGCGGAGAGAGTTCAAGGAGTAGCGATATTTCGCGAAAAAAAATTCGACCCGCTTCGCGGGTAAAGGGTAAAGGCGCTTCGCGCCGGTAAAAGGGAAAAAGGTAAGAAACCTAGCCGCCACCTCCAACCAACAATACACAACGAAACCCGCGGAGGTTGTCGAGACGAACCGCGGGCGCGCCGCTGATACGACACGACGACCGCAGATCGACCTCGGAATTGCTGTACCACGAACCGCCACGCAAAACACGGTTCGCGTGGTTGTTAGAATACCAATCCTCGCACCATTCCCAGAGATTCCCGCTCAGGTCGTGGATTCCCAGATTATTCGCGCCGAATGATGCAACGGGCGCGGTTCGGGTAAACCGGTCACTGAATCCCTCGAGCGTCGACCATTCTTGAGCTTCCACACCGGATCGTCCACCAATTCCCCGCCCCCGTAGTTGCCCGCAGTGGCTGGAGGCGGCCAAGCGGTTCCCCACGGGTAAACACCCTCGATTTCCTCGTCCTTGTCCTCCGGTGAAACCGCAGCGTCTTCCCGGCTGCCAATCCCCACCGCCAGGCTCCATTCGTGGTCCCTCGGCAGGCGATAGGTGTAGCGACCGCCGTTTTGGCGGCTGAGCCAGGTGCAAAAGGCCCGCGCATCCTCCCAGCTCACGCAGGTGACCGGGTGATCGTCGGTTTGCGGGAAACCGGGGTTTTTCCAACTGGCTTCGGAACTTTGCTTCCAACCGTCCTCGGCAGTCAGGACGTAGGGATCGTCTCCCTTCGCGTAATCGTAGCCGGAAGCGGGATCGTTGACAAAGGCCGCGAAATCGCGCACCCGCGTTTCCCAGATGCAGAAGAGCACGTCCGTGCCCGGCACGGGGACGAACTTCATCCCCAGCGAATTGACGAACGGGCGCTCCTTGGTGGCAGTGCGAGGGGTGACTTGGAGAGGCGGCGGCGGAACCGGCCCACTACCACCCGGCACGAAGGCGAATTCCCCGTTAAAATTGCTGTTGCGCCAGGGATTCTGCTCCCGATTCGTCACTTTCTGCACGGCGGCTCCGGCGCGGCGCAGGGCGCGGTCGATCTCCACGCCGGGGGTGAAGAGATGGGCCAGCAGACCGTTGGTGTAGGGGCTGTTGGTTCCCTGGCCGTCCCTGGCCACCTCACCGGGATCCGTAGCAAAACAGAGGACCGTGCCCCGCGGCGTGCTGGTGGGCGCGGCCATGCCCTTGACGCCCGCGGCAGTGCGGCTGCCGCGCCAACCACGGCCAAAGGGATCGTCCCGGCAGCAATCCAGGATCACGATCTTCAGCCCCGCGCCGGCTCCGTCTTTGTCCAGCACATCCAGCACCATGTTCAGGTTCACCGCCTCGTATTTGAGCGCCGCCGGGTCATCGGCCTCCGCGTCGATGGGCAGCAGGTAGCTGACTCCGTTTACCTGGACGCCGTGCCCGGCATAGAACACCACGGCGGTGGAAGCCGGCTTCAAATCGCGCCCAAAGGTTTTGAGCGCGGTTTCCATGCGCTTGTGCCCGGCGTCCTGGATGAGGGTGACGGCGAACCCGGCGCTTTTGAGCCGGGCAGCCATTTTTTGGGCGTCGTTGCGGGATTCGCCAACGGGCGGCTATTGGCGTAAGCGTTGTTGCCGATGACCAGGGCGTGGCGGTGGTCCTGGGTTTGCGCGATCGCAGTGGCCGCAAGGATGAAGATGATAATGAAGACGAGGAGGTGTCCTGCCGGGGTGGTCGTTTTCATGATGGTAACGGCGGGATTATGGCGGATTTGACGCCGTGGCGCAAGCGTGCGCTTGTGTTCTTGTGGCGGTCGCGCGTATTACGTAGGACAGGTTTGCAACCTGTCTGGACAAGCGACAAGCTTGGCCGCGAAGCCTTCGCACGGAACCGGCGAACGATTTGCCAGCTTCGGATGCACGGGCTCCGGGCGCGACAGGAGTGTCG
>CBDCZR010000032.1:0-378054 GCA_965224535.1 Verrucomicrobiales bacterium | reverse complement strand
GACCAACTCGGCGTCGCCCGAATTCAGCGCGATTTGGAATCCAAAGTCTCCGCGATGAAGGCTGCGTTTCCAGGTTTTGGCGTGGAAACCGTCCTAATCCTGGGAAAACCCGTTCCCAACCTGGACGAGGTCCGCCTCGTGTTTGATCACACGTTTCTGGCGGAGGAGGTGTTTCTTGCACAAGACTGATCCGCGATAAATCCTCGGTTTTGATCGCAAACCGCCCTTGCAGCACGGCACTCTCAAAATGGATTTTCCGACCAAACAAAAGGCAGTTGTCGACTTTTCGAAGTCCGCGTTGTATCTACGGGCCGAGTGAGATTCCCGCCAAAATTCCTCCTCTTCCTGGGTTTCGCCATGTTCGCCAGGGCCGAGGTCGTCCACCACTGGGACTTCGCCAGTTCGCGCTGGGATGGCGTGGCAATCAGGGATCGCGTCTCCGGAATCGTCGGCAAAACGTTTTGTGGACGTGTCAGGGATCCTGCCGGAGCAGTTGCCCGCGGATTCGCTTTGCGTCGAGGCCCGAGTTTCGATCGCGAAAGGCCAGCGCTGGGGGAACATCATCGGCTTCATGCAGGACAACGGCTCCTACGAACG
This sequence comes from Verrucomicrobiales bacterium, assembly GCA_965224535.1. Taxonomy (GTDB): domain Bacteria; phylum Verrucomicrobiota; class Verrucomicrobiia; order Verrucomicrobiales; family DEV007; genus JBCDHN01. The sequence goes on along the minus strand of CBDCZR010000032.1, from coordinate 377,457 downwards.
CGGCTGGTCGCTCGGCTACAACGAATCCTCGTTCGTTTTCTGGATTTCGACCGGCGGGCCGATGATCTCGGTGGTGGCGGACCGCGAGTTTGAGCCAGGCAAATGGACGAACGTAGCCGGGGTCTTCGATGGCGGCGAAATCCGCCTTTTCGTGAATGGCGAGCTGGCGGGAACAGCGGCCGCGCCGGGAAAAATCGCTTACCCCAAGGCGGCGAAATACACCATCGGAGCCTATCGGGACGACAACGAGTTTTACCCCATGCACGGCAAAATCTCCTCCGCGCGACTCCACGATCGCGCCCTAACCGAACGACAAATCCGTCCACGCCGCGGGATTGCCGGAGCGGCTGCAATTCACGGTTCGCCCCGCGGTGCGCTTCGTTTCGCCCACGCGCGCGGAGGTGTCCTGGCTGGCCGATGGCGCTGGCGCAGGTGCGGTCGAAATCGGGAAAACGGAGGAACTTGGTTCGAAAATCGCGGCGAAACGGACGAATCGTAGCCTAACCGCGGAACTCGCCGATTTGGAGCACCAAACCGTCTATTTCTACCAAATCGCCCACGGCGACCGAAAAAGCCCCGTCTACCAGTTGAACACCGCGCTGAACTTCAGCCAGCCGAGGTTCGATTCGAATCCTGCCACGCATCCGGCGTTGAAATCGTCGGGAATTCGCAAGGGATTTCTGGTTTTGTTAGGCGCGGATGCGGATCTCGCCGCCGACTTGGCGGCACAGAGCGAAATGACCGTGACTGCGTTCGATTCGGACCAAAACGCCGTAAACCAGGCGAGACGGAAGCTCTACCAGCAGGGGATCTACGGCTCCCGGACAACCGTGACGCACGTGGATTCAGATCGGCTCCCGCTAACCAGTGGGATGGCGGATTTGGTGGTTTGTCAGGATTGGCGCGATGCATTCGACGCTGCGGAAATTGCCAGGATTCTCGCTCCGGGACGCGGAACCGCTTGGCTGAAAAACGCGCCATCCCGGGAATTGCGGGACACCGGCCTGGAAACCTCCCGCGATGGCGACTGGACCCTGGCAAAGCGCCCAAAATCTCCAGAAACCGGCGCATGGACCCACCAGTACGGCGATGCCGGAAACACGGCAACGAGCGGCGAATCCCTGGGCGGCGCGAAGTCGACGCAGGATCTGGCGGTGCGGTGGTTTGGCCGTCCCGGCGCGGATTTTGGCCTCGACCGCCAATCGCGCATGCCCGCTCCCCTGGCTGCGAACGGCCGCCTTTTTCACCAGGGCATGAATCGGCTCATCGCGTTGAACGCGCACAATGGCTCGGTTCTCTGGAGCCTGGAAATGCCCGAATTTCAGCGGCTGAACATGCCGCGCGATGCCTCGAACTGGTGCCTTGACGATCGCCGCCTCTACGTTGCCGTCCAAGAGCGCGCCTGGATTCTGGACGCGGAAACCGGCGATTTGGAAGCAACGCTGCCGCCTGTTTTTGAAGGCGGAGACCGCGACTGGGGCTACATTGGCCGGGCCGGCGACTTCCTCGTCGGCAGCGCGACAAAGCCGAAATCCGCCTACACCGGCTATTGGTCCAATCGCATGTGGTTTGACGGAAAAGGCGGCTCCTACGGCACGGCTCAGGTTTGCAGCGACTCGATTTTTGCTTACCACGTTGGGAAGCCGAATTTAGCCTGGCATTACCAAAACGGCGTCATCCTGAATCCCACCATCGCGTTGCAAAAGGATCGCGTGATCTTCGTCGAATCCCGGAATTCGCAGGTCAAATCCAACCGCACAAGCCAAATTTCCGCGCCGGAGCTTTGGCGGGATCAGTTCCTCGTCGCGCTGGATCTGGAATCCGGCGAAGTGCTCTGGGAACGGCAAATCGACACCGAAGACGGCACGGTCACCTTCTACCTGCAAGCCACCCCTAACACCATTCTCATCACCGCCTCAAACACCGCCTACCACCTCTACGCCTTCGATCTGAAAGCCGGCCAACCGCGCTGGAATCGCAGCAATCCCTGGCCCAACGACCATCACAGCGGCCACATTCAGCACCCCGTGATTTTGGACGAAACGATCTATCTCCAACCGAACGGCTACGACCTGCGCAGCGGCGAAATTCGCACCACCAACGTCGGTTCGCGCTCCGGCTGCCACACCTACGTCGGCGCCAAAAACGCGCTCATTTACCGCGGCGCCGGCCGGCAGGTGGCGATGTGGGACCGGCAGGCGGAAACGGTCTCCGCCTGGAACCGGCTGCGTCCAAGCTGCTGGCTGAGCTTCGTCCCGGCGAATGGGATGTTGTTAGTGCCGGAAGGCGGCGGAGGGTGCTCCTGCGGCGGCTGGATGGAGACTTCGATCGGCTTTGGGCCGAAAGGAAATGCGAACGGCGAAATTCAAACCCCGCCCTAACATGTGTCTGCCCAAATTTTGCTCTCAGCTGCTCCTCTTCCTCGCCATCCCCGCCTTCGCCGAGGACTGGCCAACCTACGGCCACGACAACCGGCGAAGCCACGTGACCGCGGAAAAACTACCGCAAAACCTAAGCCAAACCTGGGTTTATCGCTCTCCCGTTCCACCGGAAACCGCTTGGACCGGCCCCGCCAAATGGGACGCTTACGCTGCGAACGAAGGCCTGCAGTCCATGCGGAATTTTGATCCCGCATTCTTCGTCACCGCCGTTGGCGACCGAGTGTTCTTCGGTTCGTCCGTCGATCACGCCGCGCATTGTTTGAATGTTAGGACCGGCGAGGAGGAATGGGTCGCCTTCACGGACGGCGCGGTGCGATTGCCGCCCACCTGGTCCAACGGCCGCGTCTACTTCGCCTCGGACGACGGATTCGCCTACTGCGTGGATGGCGGCTCCGGCGAGGAAATCTGGAAATTCCGGCCCACGGAGGAAACGCGGATGATTCCCAGCAACGGCAAGCTCATGTCCGCGCATCCGATTCGCACCGGCGTTTGCATCGACGGCGGCACGGCCTATTTCGCGGCATCCCTGTTCCCATGGGAGCCGTCCTACCTTTGCGCCGCCGATGCCGCGACGGGGAAGATTCGATTCGTCCAAAAACAAACCGGAGTCACCTTTCAAGGCGCGCTGCTTGCATCCACGCAACGGCTCTACGCCCCGCAAGGCCGCAGCGTCCCGCTGGTTTTCGCGAAACTCACCGGCAGCCGCGTGGGCGAGGTTCCCGGCACGGGCGGCGTCTTTTGCATCCTAACCGAACAAGAACAATTCGTCGCCATGCCCCACAACCAGAGGTCCAAGGACGACGTGATGAAGCTGACCGACACGGCGAAGCGGGAGTCGATTCTAGGCATCCACGGGGCGAACCGAATCCTGGTTTCGGGCCGTTTCGCCTACTTCCACCAAAGCGGAAAACTGAAAGCCATCGACCGGTTCGCAGCCGCCGAAGCGCAGGGAAAAATCACCAGAGCCGAGAAGGAGATGAAGGAGCTGAAGGCGCTGCAAAAGCAAAAACCGCGTTCCACCGAAGCGGAGAAACACCTGGGCCAGATCATCGCCGAGGCGCGGACTGCTCGCGAGGCGGCGGAGATTTGGAGCGTCCGGCAACCCGTTCCATCGGCATTGATTCTGGCAGGCGATCGACTCGTCGTGGGCGGCGATGGAATGATTTTCAGCGTCGATGCCACTTCCGGCGAGCAAACCTGGAATGCCGAGGTTTCGGGCCGTGTCTACGGCCTGGCCGCCGCGAATGGCCGGCTCTTTGCGAGCACGGACCGGGGCGGCATCCATTGCTTTGCGGCTATCACGAAAGTCTCACGATGAGCGAACCAATGCCTGGTGACAGACCTGCACCCCGCTGCGAAGTTGACTTTGTGGCGCAGTCCGATACGCTCAACAGTAGCCAGCCGCGCTCCCGGGCGCCGTCAGCGCAGCCGTAACCGTTTGCTGAAGAAAATGCCTCCTTCCGCCATACTCTCGATAGCAGGATGCTGGATCGCAATCGGCGTAGCAGTGGCAGAGCCGGTGACGGAAGAAGATGTCGCTGTCTGGCATTCAATTTTGGACGAGAAACACGATGGGAAGGCCGGGCAGCTTGTCATCTGGAAATGGTTGGAGCGTAGTCAGATCTACAACTACGGAGCGATGAACCGGTTCCGCGAATCGATGAAGGAACTGGAGGACGAACTCGTGGATTCCTTCAACGAACGTAACTGGAGTCGTAAGAATCGGATCAAGCTTGAGGCGGAGTTTCGCGCCAATGAAGAGCAAAGATACTTCGACGAGGCGACCATGGAAAAAAAGTTTGGAAAGGTGCTCGATCCTGGATGGTGGATCAGTCCGAAGGCATTTGAGGATTGTGGAAGCATCGTGCGGCTTTCTCTGCCCGGCTACAACGTTGCCAAATCCAAGGCCGTCGTGTTCGCTGCTATCTACCAGCATGAGGCGCAGCGGCAGACCTTCTTTGTCGTCACTAAGCGAGGCGACAAGTGGAGTATCATCGAAGAGGAGACTTGGTGGGAATATGACGGATCATACACCTCGAAAAACTAACAGCGATAGTGGGAAGAACCAACACGCGATCGTCGGCGGAATGCGGGATCGCCAAATCCGCCAGGTCGGCCGTCAGTCGCCGTTCTCCCGATTCGCGCGTAAATCCGCCAGGCGCGTGTGGATGAGGTTTGCGCAGTTTTCCGGGAGTTTTGCGGCCATTTCCTCCACTTTTGGCCAAATTTCGGGGTCGTCGTCCGGCAGGGCGATTTGCGCGGCGGTGTGGAAGCGCCAGAGGTGTGATTTGGCCTTGGCGCCTTGCTCCAGCAGGTAGGGTTCCAGGTATTTCAGGCGTCGCGGGTGGCGCGAATCCATCATCAAGGCGATGACGACTTCGTAGGAGTCCACCGGCGACAGGCTCCCGACTTGGATGTTTCCTTGGGCGTCGGCCAGGGTGGTGAGGTAGCGCTCCAGGGGTTTGTGGCCGGGAATGGCCAAGGTCTTGGCGGCGTGGAACAGATCCAGCTCGATCGCCAATTCGAGCCATTTCAGCGACCACTTTTTGTCCGCCGCTTGGCAGGCTTTTCGCACGGAGTTGAGGATGTCGCGCTGCCGCTGGGTTGGAGCTTTGCCTTTTTTGCGGTCCTTGAATTCGGCCGAAAATCGCCGGAAAACTTCGTCGGGTTCGAAATTACGCGCGGTGGCTTTGAGAAGGGTGGAGAGCTCGTAGTCGACCATGTTTTTCGACACCTCGGCTAACGCATCAACCTCAGCAGGGCCGCCGTTGTCCGCGATGATGTGGCCGGCCAGGGTGCGCAAAAACAGGGGTTCTTTGGGCTCTTCCGGCGTTTTTTCGACGCTTGGCAGGGTGCGCACGAGCAAATCCAGCGTTTTGGGCGTCACCTCGCCGCGCAGGTGAATGCCGCGCAGCAGGGAGATGAGCCGGTTCCAGCCATCGGCGCTCAATTCGCCGGAAATAACGCGTTCCAGCAATTCATCGGTCATGGCGCTGGCCTCGGCAAACACGGTTTGGTCCGCGCCGGGGATGACCTGCTCCACCAGCTCGTATTCCTTGCCTTTTTTGGTGAGCGCGGCTTTCAGCACGTTTAACGCGGCGGCGACCGGCGTTCGGCTCAGGGCCAGGTAGGCGGCATGGCGCACGTCCTTGGTTTTGTCTTTGCTTAGCTCCAAGAGCAGGTCGATGTCCGCCTTTGAGCCCGCCAAACCTTCGATCGCGGCCAGGCGCAGCTCTTTTTTGCCTTCATCGACGACTTGCCGGCACAGCTCTTGGGTGCGGCCGCGATCCACGGCGATCATGACCCGCAAACGGCGGCCATCCACCTTGCCGCCCTTGATGTCGAAATCACGCCGAACCAGTGGCCAGACGATGGGTCCGAACGACGGGACGACCGTTTTCGTCATGAATTCAGCGATCTCGCTGTAGGAGTCGGCCAGCGCGCCAACGGCCGGTTCCACCAGGCGCAAATCGTCGAACGCGCCGCGTTTCCAGGCGTCCTCGATGATGGCCTGACGGCCGCCGCCGGATTTGGTCAGCGCCTCGATCAGCGGCGCCAAAACGCGGTAACTCGTCTGCGTGGCCAGTTTGAAATCGGATTCCGACCACGCCTCCAATTCGCCGTCCATTCCGGCCGTTCCCCGGGTGTAGAGCACGGCGTTGGTCAGGGTGGCCAAATCCAGCAACGCCTTGGCGGAGGCCTTTTCGTCGGCTTCGATCGCGTTGGCCGCCGCTTGGGCGGCTTTGGCGAAAACCGGCGCTTTTTCGCCGGATTTCTCCAACGGCGCGATCAGTTTTTTGAGCCGAAAGTCTCCGCACGCCAGCGAACTGCCGGCGATCGCCAGGCGGCGGGTTTCCTGCCCCACGGTTTGCAGCGTTTTGATGCTCATTTTGTCAAAATGTTAGCCGATAATTCTCGCCGTCCGTCACCACGGAAATCGGCTTGGCTTGGAGGGAATGCGCGTCCAAATCGTGGTGAAATCTCAGCAACATCGCCTGGTTTTCCCGCGCTTTTTTTCGGCAGCGACGCCAGCATATGCAGCGACGGCGGTTCGCCCGGCGCTCCACGGTCGCACAGCACAATTCGCGAGCCGTTTTCGTCTTCCAGCGCGAAATTTTCGCCAATTTTCCCCATTCGCGCGAATCGGACCAAAGCGAGCGGATTTTTGCCGGCCAGCGGCGATTTCAGCTGACCGCGCGCCGCCTTGATCGCCGGTTCCAGCCCTGGCAATGCGCCCTTTTTCACTCGCGCGAAATCCGGCGTGCCGGCCGGCAATTCCTCCTCCCAGCGGATGCGCGGGTTCATGTCCCCGGGGTAGACGAACAGCTCCGCGATTTTCAGCGCGTGGAAGACGCTGTCGTCCTCGCGGATGAATTTCGCCGCCTTGTAAGGGCGAAAATTCCAGGTCAGTTGCACGGCCGCGCTGGTTAGGTTCCACCAGACGCCCACGTCCACGAATTCCTTGCGCGCCGCGTCGTCGTAGCTGTAAAACGCGAGCTGCGCCAGCTCCGCGCCGGGCTGCATTTGGCCGGCCTCACGCAGTTCCGCCAATTGCCAGGCGTGACCCAGCCAGGCGGCGATTTCCGAGCCGGTTTCCGGTTTCAGCTCCGGATCGTCCAGCCGCGCTTGCAGGTAGGCCCTGCCTTGTTTCACCAGCGCATGGGTGCGGGTCAACAAGTCCAGCGCCTCGGTGTAGGACGACTCATCCAACTGCTTGGAGGTCGCGAACATGCCCAAAAACCGGTTCAACGCGGCCTGCGCGCCGGGCAGGTAGGCGTTGCCCAGTTGCTTGGCCTGGTTTTGCACCTGCGTGGCGGTTTTGGCGTTAATGTTGCCCAGGCCGGTGCGGGTCAGGTCGTGAACCAGCGTCTCCAGCAGATCCAGCCCATCCAGTTGCGCGGCGATTTTCTTCTTCAGGGCGGATTTGTTGACTTTTTTGGGCGTTTTGGAGGCCGCTTTCTTCTTCACCGCGCGCGCCGCGGCTTTTTCGCGTTTTCCGGCCAAATCCGCCGGCACTTCGGCCACGGTCACCGGTTTTCCCTGCGCCACGGCGTAGAGCAGGCCCAGGCAGTGTTTGCACGGAAATTGGCGGCTGGGGCAGGAACAGCGCGAAGTCGGCGCATCGGGCTTGGCGAAGTCCATGGAGCAGTGGTAGTTCGATTTTCCGCTACCCTGACATTCGCCAAAAAACACCGTTCCGTCTTCCGAGCGGTGCAGCGCGACGAATTTGCCTTTTCGCACCAAATCGCGCCCGTTTTTGATCGCCCCCGCGTTCGGCGCCAACCCATCGACAAAGCGTTCATCGATCTCGATCATCCGCCCATTGAAAAATGGGTTAGGCTCGGCGCAACGCGAAATTGGCGAAAAATTCAGGGTGAAATCAGCCTCCCCAGCCAAGATAGCCCCACCAGGTGAAATCCAGGGAGTGGAGGAACCAGTTGCTGGTGGTGATTTGGATGTTCAACAAGGCGTGGAAAAGGATTCCGGGCCAAAGCGAGCCGGTGCGTTGGTAGAGCCAGCACATCACCATGCCGAACGCCGCGATGGAGAGCAAGCCGAGCCAGGAGTAGTAGTGCAGCCCGGCAAACATGAGGCTGGAAACCAGCGCGGCAACCCACACGTTCCAGCGGCTGCGCAGGGAGGTGAAAAGGAAGCCGCGGAAGAGAATTTCCTCAAAAACCGGCGCGGTGACGCCGGCGAGGACGAGTTGGGAGATGAGCCCGAGCCAGCCGGAATCGATGAGGCCGGGGTCGAGGAAATCGCGGGTGTCGCAAAACCCCAGCCACTGCTCCAGCTCGTAAGACGCCAGGCCAAGGATGGCGTAGAGCCCAAAGAGGCCGAGCACGAGCGTTAGGTGCGCCGGCCGGACGAGTTGCGCCAGTCCCAGCCCGAAAACGCGGCGGAAACTGCGGCTGCTCGGCAACCAAATGGCGGCGATGAGGACGACGGGGCCGGCCTGGAGGATGAGGTAGAAGAGGTTGGTGGTTAGGTGGTAGGCCGGGGCCTGCCAGATGGCGGGCATTTTCGCGCTGGTGAACTGGGAAAGGGCGTCGTAAACCCCGTGCGTGGCGAGAACGGTCCACAGCGCGTAGGTTAGGCCCAGGACGGGAAACCAGGCCCCGGTCAACCGCCACGCGGGCCTGGATTTCGGCCGGCGAAGTTGCCCGATGAGGGCGGCGGGCAAAAAAAGCAGGGTAAACGCCCAAATGCCGTAGTTGACCGCGCCGCTGCGGAGATAACGGCGATACCAATTTGGCTCCGGGGCCGAATTTTGCGCGGGAACCTGGATTTCGGCCCAATTCGCCAGGTAATTGGCAAACCAGCTTGGAGCATCGCGGGCGTGGGCTTCAATCCAGGTGACATCGGCAGCGGTGGGCGCCTCACCGCCAATGAGCTTGCGAACCAACGCCTGGTCCGGCGAACGCAGAGGACCGGCGGGGGCGGTGTCCTGGCCCAGATAGTGGAGCGCCAGCGCGTAGTCGGCATGCCCGGCTGAGTTCAGCCAACCGTTTTGAATCGCGCCGCGATAGGCCAGCTGCAGTTCCTCGGTGACCTCATCCGCGTTCAGGTAACCGGTGAGGAATCGGCGCGGGTCGCCGGCCTCTTCCGCCTGCGTGTAGGCGGCGTGCACCTCCAGCAATTGGCTGGCGTAGCGGCGCAGCATTTGTTGGTCGTGCGCCCGCCAACCGGCGTTGTGGCCGCTGTGCTGCAAGACCGTGAACGCGGTGAGCAAAAGAGCGCCGAAAAGGACGCCAAACGTCCAGAGACGCCACGTTGCCTGCAAACTCATCCGCCGCCGCGGCATGGCGGCCTGGTTGCCCAGCGGCATGTCCGTTAGCGCGGAGAAGCCGGTTCCACTTCAGCTTGAGGCTCGGGAGGAAGCGGCTCAACGCGGACCGGCTCGCCCTCCACGGGAGGGACGGCTCCAGGCTCCGTGGGTGCGGGATTTGGGCGCAAATCCGGCTGCGGCGGCCGCGGCGGTTGCGGCGTTCCGCCAGGCGCGGCGCCGGGATTTTGCGGAATCGTCGGAGCTGTTGCCGGCTTCACCGGAGAAACCTCCACCACGGGCGGAGGCGCGGAGGTCGTGGACGGCGCCAGGGTACCCGTTCCGCCAACTTGCGGCACCCTAACTGGCGGCTGCGGAGATTGCGGCGCTTGTGGCGACTGCGGCGACCGTGGAGGTTGCGCGGTGATGGCCGCATCCGCCGCGGTGACGGCCGGGCGCGGCTCAACCCGGGGCCGCGGTGGCCTGAGATCCTCGGGAACGGCGGAATCCGTCACGAAGGGCGCGCCGGATTTACGGCGCGGGTCCCAGGCGTACCAAATGGTGCGCAACACCGTGCCGGTGGCTCCGGAAAGATCCACCCGCCCGACGGTGTGGCCTTGCACGTCCACAGCCGTCAGTTGCCAAATCGGCTCGTCGCTGAATTCCCGGCTGCGCAGCAGGTAATCCACGTGGTTGAACCCGACTCCCGCGCGAATCGCCTCCAGTTGCAAAATGCGGAAACTCGCCGTGGAATCGATGAGAAGCTTCGCTTTGTCGATAAATCCGGTGGGCGCGCGGTCCGGATAATGCTCGGCCGCCGTCTGTTCCGTGCCTTCCTGGTTCTTCAGCCGAAATTCGCGAACGTGCAGCGGGCTTTCGGGATCGTAGACGGTCAAATCCCAGCTCAGGGGCTGGGACTGGCCCTCGCGGCCCCGCATTTCGACGATGGTCTCGACCGATTCCGAGCCAAACTTGGCCGTCATTAGTTCCAGCCCGGTGAACGCGGAAATGGGGGCGGAAGCAGCCGTCGCGGCCTTCTTTTCCTGGCCGCGGCGTCCGCCGAAGAGCCGGCGGTCTTCAGCCCAAGCTTGCGAAACCACTCCCAGCACGATGCTGAAAGTCACAAGGCGCAAAAATCGTGGATTTGTCATGGTTTTATTGGGGTAACGTCCGTCAAAATAGCACGTTCCCAGTTTTGACAAAACCGGAAGTTCAGCATTCAATCCAGGCTTTTTGCCGGGCACATGTCAGTCACGAAATCTGAAAGCGTAGCGGTGGAAGATTACCTGGAGAAAATTCTCCAGCTAATTAACGGCAAGGGCTATGCCCGGGTGGCGGACATTGCCGACGGGCTGGGAATCGCGCAACCCAGCGTCTCTAACATGGTGCGGCGCCTGGACGAAAAAGGGCTGATCAACTACGAAAAATACCGCGGCATGACTTTGACCGAAGAAGGCGAACGCCTGGCCCGGCGCATCGTCAAGCGGCACAACCTTTTGGAAGAATTCCTCGGCTTGATCGGCATCGCGCAAGAGGTGGCCTACCAGGATTTGGAAGGCATGGAGCACCACATCAGCTCAGAAACGCTGCGCGGGATCGAGCAACTGATCCGCGAGCTCAACGACGACCCAGCGATGCGCGAACGGGTCCGCGAAGCAGTTCGCGGCTGACATTTGCCCCAAATTTCGGTATTTCCTCACCTGTCCCATGAAGTTCCCCTCCATTTTGCTCCCCACCGGCGCCCTGACGGCGGCTGCGATCGTTTTGCCAGGCTGTTCCACGCCCGGCGGCGGCAGCAGCGGCGGACGGCTCAATCCCAACCACCCCGCGGTGGCCGCCCGCAACGCGCAAATTTCCGCCGAACCCCGGGGCAACCACTACATCGGCCGGCGTTACTGGCTGGAAGGCACGCGATTTTGGGGCTTCGTCCGCAAACCCGGCCAAACCTGGCGCGACGCCAAGCTGGTGATGATGAATGAGTCGGTCAAACACACCCCCGACCGGCTGCCGGAGGTCAATCCCGGCGGAAAAGCGCACGGTTTCGACCACAACTACGAATACCGGCTGACGGGCCGATTCACCGGCGCGCGCATCTACGATCCCAACAGCGATCAGATTTTGCCCGAATTTCTCCTCACCGGCTACGAGGTGATTTCCCGGCGGCCGGGGTTTCTCTTCCATCCGCAGGAAGATTTCGGCAAGCGCGTTCCCAAGGCGCCGTATTAAGCCTCACTCGCCGTAGCGCTCCAAAATCCACCGGCTCATGCGCTGCAACGCCTCGGGCGCGATGGTTTCCTCCAGGCTGCCGTATTCGCTCGGCTTGCCGGTTGGCGAGTGCTGGAAGAGGTGGTTGAGCCCGGGGAGAATGGCGACCTCAAAATCCGGATTTTTCGCTTCAACCAGCGCCTCGCGAATGGCCGCTGCATTGGGTTCGACGGCCACCTGGAGGTCATTTTCGCCAAGCAGCGCCAACGTGGGAATTCGGACGTTTTTCAGGTAATTTGCCGGATTTTCCGCGACCAGCGAGCGCATCCAGGTTGAGGCGGACATGAGCAATTTGACCTTTTCGCCGGCCTCATCCAGTTGCAGCAACGCCCAATGGTCGGCAGGCGTTTCCTTGCGCCGCTTTTCGTGAGCCGCCTTGAGTTTTTCGCGCAATTGTTCGTTGGTTAGGGCCGCATCGCGCATCAACGCCAGGTCTTCGCGCCGGAACTTGAGCGATTGCTCGATGAAAGCCGCTTCCATGCCTTCCACGCGCAAAATCTCCTGCGTTTGCCGCAGCACCAGCTCATCCAGCGGAACTCCCGGCGGCGCTAACAGAACCAGAAAATCCAGCTCCGTCCCGCCTTTGGCCGCGATCTTGGGCCCGGTCAAACCGCCCTCGCTGTGACCGACAATTCCGATCGCATCGCGGCGAATTTGCGCTTGCCGGCTCAAAAATCCCAAACCCGCGGCGGCATCATCAGCAAACCCGCCGGTCGTCGTTTCAAAGTGATCGCCGCTGGATTTCGCCGTGCCGCGGTCGTCGTAACGCAGCGAAGCGATGCCCTGACGCGCCAAAAAATCGGCGATGACCCAAAACGGCTTGTGGCCGACCAGCGTCTCGTCGCGATCCTGCGGGCCGGAGCCGCTCACGAACAAGACGGCGGGAAACGGCCCCTCGCCATCGGGAATCAGCAACGTGCCGGCTAACTTGACGTCGTCGGCCTCGTTGCGGAAGCTAACTTCCTTGCTGGCATACGGAAACGGCGGTTTTGGCTCTTGCGGCCGGTTGAGCACCAGCGGCTTGTCGGTGCGTTTCAGCGCAAACGTCAGATTTTGGCCGCCCTGGCGAAATTTCCCCGAAATCTCGCCGCCGCCGTCGTTCAACGCTCCGTCAAAGTTGGGTTTGCCGGGAATTCCGGCCATGGCGAAGCTGATTTTGCCGCCATCCACCTGAATTTCGCTCAAGCCAAAATTTTCCAGGCCCTGGGCCGGAATGCTGATGAATCCCTGCCACTCGCCGCCCTCAGGTTTGGCGAGTTTCACCTGGATGCCCAGTTCCGCGTCGCCCGGCAGTTGAATCGCGCCCTTCCAGAGCCCGGACAGGTCCGCGGCAAGGCAAACGGCGGAAAGCAGCAACCAGCAAAGAATCGGTTTCATGGTTCAACCTAACACGATTTGGCCGCGATGGCGGCAAAACGCACGATATGCGCCAAAATGCACTCGGGCGGCCGCGGAGCGTTGGCGCCGATGAAGTAGGCGTTGCCGGTGTACTCGCCAGAAGTCGCCCAAGCGGAAATCATGCCCTCTTTCATGACCAGGGTGACCTCCGGCACGGTGGTGTCGCTGCTTTTCAGGTGGAGCAGGCCGCGCGCGTCCAGGTAGGCGGCGCTGCCATCCGGCCAGGCCGCTTTTTGCAGGCGAAACCGCGTTCCCGCGGGTGGAACGGCTGCTTCCAGCTCCTCCCAAAAAACGCGGTCGGCCACCTGAGCGCGGCGCTCGGCTGATTGATCCCATTGCAGCCGGGGAACGCCCGCCGGAGAACTCATCACGAATTCGCGCGCTCCGGACCGCACCAGAAGAACGCCGCCAGGGCTAACGCCCACCGCGCTGTAGCGGTTGCGGACGTTTTGCCCGCGGCGCAGGATGTTAGCCGCTCCCGGTTCCAGCCGTTGGTCGGTGGCCGAGGCGCTTTCCACCTCGCCGCGGTTGAGATCGACGAAGTAGCGCGATTCCACGACGTTGGCGCCCCGCGGCGTGGCAGAGACAATGAGGCGCTCGCCGTCCCAAGACATCCCGCGCAGGCTGACGAATCGCGCCGCTCCGGGCCGGCTAACCAGTTGGGCGGGGTCCAGCAGGCAATAGGCGGCCAGGTCAGTGGTCATGGCGATGGGCGCGGGCCAATTCGCGGCTTCCCAGACCAGCTCCGTGGTTAGGCCGGAAAGCTCGGGAGCGGGAGTTAACGTGAGCCGTATGATGCCGGCGTTGATGGCATACCACTCGTAGCCCAGGCGCACAAATCGCCCGCAACCACGCCGGCAACGCTCGCATTCCAGCGTCGCGGATTTGTGCCCGTCGCTAAGCCGGTGAGCGACCAGGGAGCGATCGCCGGCGAATACGAGCAGGTCGTCCACCCGACAGGTGTGGCGCACGAATTCCAGGCCGTGTTTCAGCTGCATCTGCGTCGTTTCGCCGTTTTCCAGGTTGGCGGTGATGAGCGTGGCCGTGCGGTCGGCGCGCGGGATGAGGAGCCTGGCGATGCGCTCGTCAGGGTCGATTTCCCGCCACGAAATGACGCCGCCCGGCAGGGAGTCGGTCAGTAGTTTTGCGCCTTGGCCGGCGTCCGGCCAGTGGTAGAGCAGCCCGGTTTTGGTGTAGCCGACAAGGCCGGTTTCCGGATGAAACACGGTGTTGGCAAGCTCGAGCGAGGGCGCCAAAAACAGGGGAAATTCGCGTTGCCGGAGAATTTTCGGCAAGGAGGCGTCGCGGTGGCGCAGCAGATCGGCGGAGAGCGATTTCGAACCCCCGGAGAGGAGACTTTCCAGGTCCAACCGGGCTTGCTGGAGTTCGCGCCGGCCAGCCGGGTTGTGAGCCGCGAGCCGGTAGTTGCCTTGGGCGTCAACGGTGGCCAGGAAGAACTCCGCGCCGGGAATTTGGCGCAACGCGTGGCGAAACTCGGGATCGTCCGCCGCGGCCGGGTGGGTGATGACGATGCAATCAGCAGCCTCCGCGAGAGCGCGGGAATCCTGGGATTGCGCCAAAAACCCGCGAACCGCCTCCCCTGGCTGATGTTCCGGCGTTAGTCGCCCTAACAGATCCATCAACCCCTCGCGGGAATCCAGTTTTGCATCGGTTAGGGGCACGATCGGCAGCTCGCCGTCCGCGTCGGGATCGGGCTCACCGCGAGTTTGCACGGTCACCTCCGCATCGCGCTCGCACTGCATGGCAAAGGCCAGCGCCAGGCTGTGGGCAAAGACGCGCGGCAAGCCCCAGAGCCGGATTCCCACGTCGATGAAAATGGCGCGGCGCCGGGCCGGTTGCCGGGGAGGGGATTCGCGCCGCAGGTAGAGCGCCTCATTCAGCGCCACGCGAACGGCGAGCACGTCGGCATCCAGCGCCAGCTCGGAAACCAGCAAGCGGTCCAGGTTGCCGCGGTTGGCAATGTCGCTGTAGCCGCCCAGCGGCAATTCCTCGGGTTCGCTGACCGGACGCGGCAAGCGAACCACCGCGCTCAACGTCTGCGCGATGCGCGCCAACCCGGCCAACTCCGCGTTCTTATCGTCCTCTTGCAAGGCTTCGACTAACGCGCGAACTCGCTCCACAAACGGCAAATCGTCGATTTTGGCCGGGCTTAGTTCGGTGGGAAGGCCGGTTTTTTCGGAAAATTCGGCATCCTGGCCAGGCGCATCGGAAATTGCCGCGATCACGTTGCGAATCGTCTCAAACTGGCCCATCGAGGACGTTCCCACGCCCAGCAGCAAGGTTCGCTGGTGAATTTCGAGGGCAGCCTCGTCGCTCTGAAACATGCCCACCACCTGCTTGCCGTCTTCCTGGCTTAGATGGGGGTCGCGAGCACTAAAAACAGCCTCCAAAACGTTCGCCGCCGCCTGCGGCGCGAACGCGGCTTTTTCCGCGATTTCGTGCACGGCGTCGAGTTGCCTCCGAAGCATCTGGCGGCTGTGTTCGATCGACATCCCGCCCCAAGCGGAATCGTCGTAGCTATCGATCCACGCATCCAAACGTTGAGCGCCGCCGCCGGGTTCGCTCCAGTTTTTCCGGCACGCGCTTAGCACCAGGAGCATCTCCTCAAACCGCGGCAACCCATGTGGCAGCAAGCGCTCTAACACAGCCTCAATTTCCGGATAAAGCGCCAGCGTCGAGCCATCCCACCAACAAACCGCGCAATCGTCGCTCCAGCGCCAAAACGTCCCCGGTTCCGGCCAAACGTAGTCGATGAGCAGTTCCTCCGGGCTCATTTCGACCAATCCTCGGCGTGCAGGCCCGGAACGGCTTGAATTCGGTGACCGTCCGCCGTCAGTCTAACCGATGCCCTGGTCAGCGGAACGAAATTCGCGGCGTCGATTCGCTCCCAACCGTCCGCGCGGAGCAATCCCAGGTCGCCGGGAGCGAGGTTCATGGCTTGGGACAGGACGTTGGGGGGGACGGGCGGGTCCCAGGCTTGGCCTAACGGCGCGGCTACGCCATTTTGCTCGAAAAATCGGGATCCGGGCAGGGAGGGAATCGGCGTGCCGCGGATGACGGCGTCACCGTCGTAGCCGCAGGCAAAACTCAGGTGCTTGAGGCGAATTTGAGGCGCGCGCTCGGCCCATTCGGCCAACGTCGGCAACGCGACGCGGAGGCCGTTCGGGTCCAGCGGCGCGGATTTGGATACGTGCAGGCGAATCGTGGATTTTTGGCTTACAATGGCGGGTAGACCCGGATTTTCGACGTTTGGCCGCGAAACCGCGTCCAGCGCCTTCCAAGCCAAATCCGGCAATCGCAGCACAGGGGTCTCCTCGCCCATTTTTGCGAGCCAATCGCCCTCAATTCGCCAAAAAACCTGGCAACGCACGCTAACCAACGCGCTGGGCAATTCGCCGTCCTCAGACGTCCCGCGAAGCCAAATCCACTCACCGCGGTCAGCCGCTTCAAGCCCCGATTCGCCGCGCAACGCGCAGATTTCCCGCGAATCCTCGCGAGCGACCCGCGCCACCCATTCAAGCTTCGGATTTCGGGTTTCAGATTTCACCCGGTTTTCAGGTTCGTCCACGCTTCGGCGATTTTTTGGGCCAAAAACGTGCGTTGCTCGTCGTTGGTTAGCCACTGGCAGCGATTTTCCACGGCGCTGAGTCGATCGGACAGGGCGTTGGGCAAAGTGTCGCCGCGAGCCCGGATTTGCTGAGCTTCGCTGGTTACGCGCTCCAACTCGGCCTGCAACTCGTCCGGGTTTGGCGCGTCGGGCGATTGGGCGCGGGGATGGACGTTGGTGGCTTCGTCAGGCTGGTTGGCGTCGAGCACCTCGCGCACGGCGGAGCGCAGCAACTCACGCTGCTCCTCCAGGTCCCAAATGTGCTCCATCACCCACATGTCGCTGGGGTGGGCCGCGGTTCGTCCGCACAAAATGGCGCTGGCGGCGATGAGGCGCTGAACTTTGACCGCGCGGCGGTCGGAAATGGGGATACCCACGGTCCTAAGCCGCGTCACCAGGTCTACGTAAGCCGCCTCCACCGGCGTCAGGTCGATGCGGGCCACCAACCCGCGAAGTTGGGAAATTTCTGGCAAGGTCAGGGCCGGTTCGGGGCCCGTGCCGTTGTTTCCCCCTTCCAGCCGCCAACCGGCGCGCAATACGTCCAGCAGGCCGTCGTCGCCCACGTTGTCGCTACGCACGCGGAGCAAAAACCGGTCGAACAGCGCGCGCAACGCATCGTCTTCCGGCAAGTGGTTGCTGGCGCCCACGGCCATGAGGATTGGCAACCGCAGCGTTTCGCGTCCGCGTCGCAAAACGCGCTCATTCAGCACGGTTAGCAGGCTGTTGAGGATGGCGGAGTTGGCGTTGAGCAGTTCGTCCAGAAAAACCAGCGCCGCCTCGGGCAGCATCCCATCGGTGTTCGTGACCAACTCGCCCTCGCGCAGCTTGCGGATGTCAAACGGGCCAAACAGTTCGTTAGGCTCGGTAAACCGGGTCAGCAGGTACTCAAACGTCTGCCCTTCGATGCGTTTGCCCAGCTCGTGAACCAGTGCGCTTTTGGCCGTGCCGGGCGGGCCCAGGATGAAGAGGTTCTCACCGGCGATGAGGCAGACGCTCATCAAATCGACGATGTCGTCCTTGCCCACGAACGCGCTCTTCAGCGGTCCGCACACGCCGGATGTGAGGCGATCGACGAGGGGGCTGAATTCCGGGGTCATGGGTGTCACTGAAGCGATCGGGAAATGTCGTGGACGTAGAGGCAGACGAACACCCCGATCAGCGGAAAGACAAAAATTTGCACCCCTGTCAGGATTTTTGTCAGGATGCTCATTTCCCGTGCCACGGCGTTGACGCGAAAGACCGAGAGCGCCAGCATGAGCCCGATGGTGGCCTCGGTAAAAATGAAAATTTGGTCGGAAACGGTGGCCGTCTCGGTGTCGAGCTTGGGAATGGCCAGGTAGAGCGCGATGGTGGACAACAGCGCGGTTACCTGGATCGCAACCACGCTCTCAAATTTTGAGTTGGGGATGAAAACCGACAAATAGGCCACGATGACAATCAACGCCAGCGGGATGACCACGCGCAGGTAGTAGTCGATGACGTTGCGTTTGGCCATCCAGGTGAAATTGAAGCGATAAAACGTCTGGGTGCGAAGTTCGGAGCCGTAATCCCGGGTGGTCGAGATGACATCCTCTTCCCAGCCGACGTAATCGGTCTTTTCGCCGCCGAGCAGCTTCCATTTTTCGAATTCGAAGTCCCGATCCCGGTTGCGGCGCGGAGGAGGCTGAACCAGGAAGGGCTGGGCCGTGTTTTTCGGCTGAAAGGAGATGGAAAAGAGCTGAGAATCAAACGGGTAGTTGGAGAGCTTGGGTTGGAACCTGAAACGGCCGGAAACGCGGTAAAACCGGGGAGAATTCCCAACGGCGAAGGGATCGGATTGACGCTGTCCGTGCATTTCCCGGTAGCTGACGAGCGGCTGGCGGCTGTCGTCTCCGCGGTAAGCGTTGGTGAACTCAAAGTGCTCCAGGCCCACCTCGTCTTCGGCACTGCCGATGGCCATGTAAAATTCCGCGTCAAAGGTTTTGGTGGTGCTATCGACGGCAAAAACGCGCACCATGTCCACGTCAGTGTAGACCACCGGGACGCTTTGGGGGCCGGCCTCGGTTTCCTGGAATTGCGTGGGAAAGAGCTTCAAATCGTAGCCGCCGTTTGCCGGCCGCCAATGGATGAGCCCTTCCATCGCGGCGGAGCGCTCCGGCGTGAACGTCCAATTCCGGGCCAGACCGCGGTAGATCCGCTTGCCGGATTGAAGCTCGCCCAATTCGCTGACGATGGCGGCTCGCAGGTCTGTGGGCCCGGTTTTTCTGGAATTTTGGGCCGCATCCAGCATGATGGTCAGCATGTCGCGGTAGGTCATGCCGTAGGAGGTAAAACGCCGCAGGTGATCGCGATTTTGGGAGAGATGAAGCTTGCGTTGGACCGCCGCCAGCCGCTCGTTGTCGACGTGGGGGATGGAGGGGCCGATTTGGTAGAGATCGCCTTGGTAAAGCGCTCCGTCCATCCGCTGCATCATGCTGGGCACCGAGCCGGTCGCCGCGTAGACCGGCTTTTCGATCCCGGCGTCGGCCAGCGCCTGTAAAATCGTGGCGCCCCCGCCGGTGTACCCCGCCATGGCGATGACGTCCGGATTTTGGGCCCGAATTTCGGCGATGAACGGCTCCAAACTCTCCGGCGTGATGTCTTCCAGCCAATGCGCCCCAAGCAGCGTCATCCGATCCGGTTGATCGACCAGCACCTTGTGAAATTCCCGCGTGTAGCGGTCGCCGTCTTTGCCCACGAAGATCGTGCTGTCGTAATTTTGCTCCAAAAACCGCAAGAATACCTCCGTAGCGTGCGACGCGGAGCGAGCCAGCGAAAACATGTTGCCGTAGTCCGCGAACAACGAATCGACCGAAATCTCGGAAATCAGAGGTACGCCGCTCTCGCCGACCCGTTGGGCGATTCCTTCTCCGCGGGTCGAACTCACGATGCCCAGCATGGCGATGAGCCGTTCCTCGGCCAAAGCTCGGTCGACGATGGCCTTCGTCTTCTCCGCGTCGAAACGATCGTCGAGAAAGAGCAACTCCACCGGCGCGCCTTCGATGCCGCCCTCAGCGTTGAATTCCTGGACGCGCTCTTCGCAAAAATAACGCAGCGCCTCCACTTTGTCCGAAACCTCGTCTTCCGGCGAACTGGTGAAAATGGCGATTTTGTAGGGCGCGGCCCGATCCTCCTGACTCCAGGCGCAGATCCCCGACAAACCCGCCAAAATCAAGGGAACAACGGCGCGCGCTATCGATCGATTCGCCCTCAAGATTCCTCCTTGGCGCCGGCGCCGGCATCTCCGTGCTCCCAAAGAACGTCCTGCGGCGCTTTGCCGTCAATCGACACGATCCGCACTTCCTGCGGCGAGACCCAGCCCAGTCGGCCGTCCGCCGTCGAATAACACACTTGCTGGGCGATTTCGAGGACGACGATGCGTTCTCCGGTTTTGACGTTTTCCGCAATGATGACCATGGTGGCAAGATGGCGCAGAAAACCCCAAACCGAAAACCGAAAATCACCACCCCTCCTCAAATCATCCATCTGACTGGCAAACGCACCTTTCTCCGGCTCAGCGGCGCCGACCGGGAGCGCTTCCTGAACGGCCAGGTAACCAACGACGTGCGCAAAGCCCGCCCGGACGCCGCCATTTACGCGCTGATCACCACCGCCAAAGGAAAAATCGAGGCCGACGCCTTCATCTCGCCGATTCCGGGCGAAGAAGCCTTCCTCATCGACGTTCCGCGCGAGTTGGGCGAGGAACTGTACGCGCGGCTGGACCGCTACATCATCGCCGACGACGCCGTGCTGGAAGACGTGAGCGAGCGCTATCACCTGGCCCACGTTTTGGGCGATGCCGATTTGGATTCGGATTTGGAGGTGGATGGAGGCACGTGGCGCCGCGAGGCCAACCGCTACGGACCGCCGGGACGAGACTTTATTTCCGCAGGGGCGCCACTTTTCGCCCAAAACCCGGAAAAGCCCGGATTAACCCGGGATGACGCCGAAAACCTGCGAATCGCGCATGGAATTGCCGCTTGGGGCTCGGAATTGGGGCCGGACGTCCTCCCGCAAGAGGCCAATCTCCAGGATCGCGCCATCGACTTCCACAAAGGCTGCTACATCGGTCAGGAAGTCATCTCGCGCATCAAAAGCGCCGGCAAAGTCAACCGGCGTTTGGTGGCCATGGCCGCGGTAGAGGCGGATTGCGCGGTTCGAGCCGGTTGGGAGCTTCGTCAGGGCGGAAAATCGGCCGGAAAAGTGACCAGCGCCATTTTTTCGCCAAAATTGGGGCGAATCATCGCGCTGGGCTTCGTCAAACGGGGTCACGAAGCGCCAGGAACGCGCCTGGAGGCAAAATCATCGGAAAATAATCTTTCATCTTTCTTGGAAATTCGGGAAACTCCACTTACATAACCCCCACATCCTCCTAACCTGCCTTTTTCATGAGATTTCGAAGCGAGAGCCGCGAGATGGCATTCAGAGCAAGGAAGGCGCCGATTTTCACGACGAGGCGTATCCGAAGATACGTCGAGCCGGGAAAATCAAGCCTGACGCCGCTATGGATGCCATATCGTGGCTCGCAGCCGAAATCGCATGAATAAAGGTAGGTCAACCTTCCCACTTCTCATGAATCGTCTCACCATCGCTCTCGCCGGCCTGTTGGCCATCGTGATCCCCGCCCAAGGCCAGGACATCCTGGAACTGGACCTGCTCGTCAACAACCAGATCCGCAAAGTCGTCATCCAGCTCAACGACGCGGCTGCCCCACAAACCTGCGAAAACTTCCGCAGCCTGGCTCAATCCGGCTTTTACAAAGGCCTGGCCGTCCATCGCTCCATTCCCCGCTACGTGGTGCAAATGGGCGACCCCTTCACCAAGGACGTATCGAAAAAAGCCCTCTGGGGCACCGGCGGACCGGGTCACACCATCCCGGCGGAAATCGGTCTCCCGCACGAACGCGGCGCAGTGGCGATGGCGCGCCTGCCGGATTCGCGAAATCGCGCCCGAGCCTCCAACGGGAGCCAGTTTTACATCGCGCTGGATGACCTGGACCACCTCAACGGCCAATACACCGTGTTTGGCAAGGTCATCCGCGGCATCGAGCACCTGGACTATATTTCCGAGCGAACCGTGGACACCAACGACGTGCCGATTCAGCGGATCGAAGTCGCCGCGCTCAGCGCCCCCAGCGCCAAACCGTCCGGCGCCAACGTTTTGGCCCCCGTAGCCGCCGCGGCCGCCGGAGCAACCGGAGCCGTTCGCAACGCCGGCAGTTCAGTGGCCGAAGTCGCGACCGGCAGCGGAGTGCGCGAGGCGCCCGGTAAAATGATCGGCGCCGCTGCGGGAGTTTTGCCGAAGTTTCCCGGCTTTGGCCGGGAAAAGAGCGATGGCGGCGATGAAGTCGCGGAAAACGCCTTCCCAACCGCGGATGCCGCGGAGGAAATCACCGAAATCCCGGTTGTCGAATCGCCCGCTGAAGCCGCCACCGTGGCTTCTGAAGCCGCGGCAAAAGAGGGCCGCAAACTGCGAATCCCGCGCCCCAGCTTGCCGGAATTGCGCAAACCCAAGCTGCCGAACATTCGGTTTGGCCGCGGAAGGTCCTCAAATGCGGCCGATGCAGCCGCAGCCGCTCCGCCCTCCCCAGCCCCGGACGTAGCCCTTGCCGCGCCTCCCACGGCTCCAACGGCTCCGGCCATCCAACCACCGGTCCTGACCGACGACCAAGCTGCGCCGGCACCTCCTCCCGGTGCGCCAGAAACCGCCGCAGCGCCCAAAAAGAAGCAAAAAATCTCCGTTCCCGCGCCGGCGAAGCCCGTTGAGCCCAAAAGAGGCCCGGTCAACCGCGTGGTGAAGCGCATTTGGTAGCCGGCGGCTTTTGAGGCAAGGTGAGGCTCCCCGTCATGCTCGCCTCGTTGAAAATCCGCCAACTGCGCTGCTTTGATGCCGCCCAATGCCCGTTTGGCAGCGGGGTGACCCTTTTTGTGGGAAACAACGCCCAGGGCAAGACCTCGATTTTGGAGGCCGTTTGCCTGGTGATGCGCCTGCAATCGCCCCGAGCCTCAACCCTGGCCGACGCGATCCAATTCGGCTGCCGGGAGTTTGCGGTGACGGCAAATTTTCGCCAGCAAGATCTCCTCTTCGGCTACAGCAAAACGCGGCGCAAAATGCAGGTGGACGGCGAAAATCAGGGAAAATCCGCCAATTACCTGCGCTACACGGCCAAAGTCGTGTGGATGGCCAACGACGACCTCAGCCTGGTGACCGCCGGAGCCGAGAGCCGGCGCAGATACCTCGATTTCATGGGTTCGCAGCTCTTCCCCACCTACCGCGCGGCCTTGCAATCCTACGGCCGCGCCCTGCGATCCCGCAATTTTCTGCTCAAACGCGACGCCCAGCCGAATTGGCGCCAAATTGACGCCTACACCCAAATTTTGGCCGAGCATGGCGCGGAATTGACTCGCCGGCGCGCCGAAATGATCGCGGAGCTAGGCCCGGCGACCGCACGCGTGCAGCGAGAAGTGAGCGGGCGCGACGAAAACCTGGAAATCGCCTACCAACCCGCCCAGGGCGACCGTTTACTGGAAGCGCTGGCCGAAGCGCGGTCCGACGAACTCAAGCGACGCTCCACAGCCGCCGGTCCGCACCGCGATGACCTGGATTTGTGCCTGAACGCGATGCCCGCCGCGCAATTTGCCTCCGAAGGCCAGCAACGCACCATCGCACTGGCGTTGAAGCTCGGACAAGCCCGCCTTTTTCGCGATCGAACCGAGGAATCGCCGCTTTTGCTGCTGGACGACATTTTCGGCGAACTGGACCCCGAACGCCGCAACGCGCTGATGGCCAGCCTACCCGCCGACGCGCAAAAACTCATCACCACAACGCACCTGGACTGGCTGGAAGATCACCTCACGCCGGAACTGCTCTACCGCGTCGAAGCCGGGACCTTGCAACAGCTGTAAAACGGCCTACGCTGCCAAATACTCCCACGCCGCCACCCCAATTCCGATCACCACCGCCAGCCCACCGCAAAATTTCTCCGTGCTCAGCGAGACCAGCCCCATCACGCCGCCGGAAATCGCGAAAACCATGGCCAGGGTGTGCCAAAACCGGCCGCCGCTGAGGCTTAGCTCAAACCGGCTGTCTTCAGCCACGTGCCGCTTGAGCCGCTCGACGGAATCTTGCATCTCGCTGGCAAAACGCTCGGTGGTGGACATTTGTTCGCGCTCGATGAGCGGAATGGCCGCGAAGACCAGGCCAAGGAAGGCCAAGAGCAGGCCGATTTTCCCGAAATTCATGGTGGTTCTGTAAGGATTTTCGGCGAAAAAGCAAGCTTGAAGTCCGGACGAATCGCCCCCAACCTAAACCACCTCATGAACGTCACCCGCCGCCGCCAATTTCTCCGAAACCTGGGAGTCTCCACCGCCGCCACGCCGTTTTTGGCCGGGCTCCCGGGATTGCAAGCCGCCTCCGCGAAATCGAGGCCGAAACAGCGCCTCATCATCGCGTTTTCGCCTAACGGCACGATTCCGGGCGAATTCTGGCCGGGCGAGACTTTTCAGTTCAAACGCATCCTCAAGCCCCTCGCCGCGTTTCGCGACCAAACCCTCGTTTTGCGCGGAATTTGGAACAAAATCAAGGGCGATGGCGACCGGCACATGCGCGGGATGAGTTGCCTGCTCACCGGCACCGAATTGCTCCCGGGCAACATCCAGGGCGGCTCGCACACCCCCGCGGGCTGGGCCGGTGGCATCTCGATCGACCAGGAATTGCGCAATTTTCTGCAAAGCCGCGAGGAAACCCGGACGCGCTTCGGCTCGCTGGAATTCGGCGTCGCCGTTCCCAACCGGGCCGATCCGTGGACGCGGATGAGCTACGCCGGCGCCAACAAGCCGCTCGCTCCCATCGACGATCCCAAGCAGATGCTGGCGCGGCTTTACGGCCAAACTCGCGACAAGGAGAGCCTCGTGAGCGTGCTGGATGGCGTGGGAGGCGAACTCAAGCGCGTCGCTGGAAAATTGGGCGCTGAAGACCGGGGCTTGCTCGACGAACACCTCGCGCTCATTCGCCAAATGGAGGCAGAATTGCAGCAAAACGACGCCAACGCGGAATTGGCGCATCCCGCGCCGGAAGTCGACCCGAACATCGAGCTGGTGAACGACAACACCCCGCAAATCAGCCGCATGCAGATCGATCTGCTGGTCAACGCGCTGGCCAACGACATGACGCGGATCGCCACGCTGCAATTCATGCGCAGCGTCGGCCAGGCGCGGATGAATTGGCTGGGAATTCAGGAAGGGCACCACAGCCTTTCGCACGAGCCGGACGGCAAGAAAGACGCGCAGGAAAAGCTGGTGAAAATCAACCGATGGTTCTGCGGCGAGCTGGCTTACCTGGCGCAAAAACTCGCCGAAACCCCGGAACCCGGCACCAACGGCACGATGCTGGATCACACCCTCATCGTTTGGCTCAACGAGCTGGGCAAAGGCAACTCCCACACGCTGGAAGACATCCCCTGCGTGCTCATCGGCGGCAAAGCGCACGGCTTCAAAATGGGCCGGCAGCTCAATTTGAACAAAGCGGCGCACAACCGGCTTTGGCTGGCGATTGCGCGCTCCATGGGCCACGAAATCGAAAAATTTGGCAACGCCAAACACTGTGTCGGGGGACCGCTGGCATTGGGCTAGGTTAAAGGCGCAAAATGACCGGCGATCTCAACGCGTTCGGCGCCATTTCGCGGGAAAAAATCCTCGCCGCGGCAGAATTGATCCGGTCCGAGCTTCCACCGAGCCCGCTGGAGAAAATCGGGCCGGTTTGGGCCAAATTTGAGAGCGATAACCCCACCGGTGCGTTCAAGGTTCGCGGCGGACTGGTCTATTTTGACTGGCTCACAGCGGCTCATCCGCAGGTAAACGCGGCCATTGCGGCAACGCGCGGAAATCACGGCCAAAGCGTCGCTTTCGCCGCGAAAAAAGCGGGTTTGGCCTGCAAATTGGTCGTTCCGACGGGAAATTCGCCGGCCAAAAACCAGGCCATGCGCGAGTTGGGCGCGGAAATCGTCGAACACGGCCGCGATTTTGCCGAATCGCTGGAATTCGCCCAAACCGAGGCAAAAACCACCGGCGCCCACTTCGTCCCATCGTTCGATTGGAAGCTGGTACTGGGCGTCTCGACCTGCGGCTACGAGCTGTTTTCGGCCGCCCCGGATCTCGACGCGGTTTTCGTGCCGATCGGGCTCGGATCGGGAATTTGCGGGACGATAGCAGCCAGAAACGCGCTCGGCCTGACAACCCCGCAAATCATCGGCGTCGTCGCGCAAAACGCCCCGGCCTACGCGGAATCGTTTGCCGCGGGACGCGTCATGGAAAGCAAGCAAATTCCCAAAACCATCGCCGACGGCGTGGCCTGCCGCATCCCCAACGCCGACAGCTTCGCGGTGATTCGCGAGCACGCCGCATCGGTCGTCACCGTCGCCGAAAGCGAGATTGAAACGGCGATTCGCGAGATTTACGAGAAAACCGGCCGCCGCATTGAAGGAGCCGGCGCGATCGCCTACGCAGCTTGGAAACAGCACGGTCAAAATTACCGAAATCCGGCCGTCATCGTCAGCGGCGGCAATATTGACGACGACGTTTTTCAGCGCCTGACGGTCTAAATTTCGAACTGATGATCTCTCCCGTTGCCATGCGCTTCCTGATTCCACTTCTC
This sequence comes from Verrucomicrobiales bacterium, assembly GCA_965224535.1. GTDB lineage: Bacteria > Verrucomicrobiota > Verrucomicrobiia > Verrucomicrobiales > DEV007 > JBCDHN01. Next base: position 351,290 of record CBDCZR010000032.1, on the reverse strand, counting down.
ACCTGCGGTTTGGGGTTTCCCATGCCCATCCAAGCCTCCCAAGCGGCGCCAAAAATGGATTTGAGCAAGGTTTACGGACTGATCGTCGGCGTGCTCGAGTGGGAAGATCCAACCTGGGGCAAATTTTCGAAAGCCGATCGCCAGGATGTGAAATTCGCCCGGACCTTGAACGCTCAGGGTGTGCCGGAAGATCAATTGGCGGTCCTTTTGGATGAGGACGCGACCCTGGATCGCATTTTGGCGGAATTGGCGCGAATTGCCGCAAATGCAACGGAGGATTCCACCCTCATCGTCTACTATGCAGGCCATGGAACCAGGAAAGCCGGCGGCTCTTTCGCAAACTACGATGCCCGCGCCAAACACATGCTGCGCATGGAGGATATTGCCCAAGTGTTGGAGCAAAACTTCAAGGGAGCCCGCTTTTTCGGCTTCGCGGATTGTTGTCACTCGGGGTCCCTGGAATCGGTGGTAGATCGGCTCGCTGGCCGCGGAATTTCAGCCGCGGCAATCACTTCCGCCATTCCGGAGAGCCGGTCGACCGGGAACTGGACGTTCACGCAAACCCTGGTCGAAAGTTTCGCCGGAGATTCCAGCCACGACGATGATGGCGACGGATTTGTCGAAGTCGGCGAGCTTATCGACGCGGTGGAAGATGCGATGGTGTTTCGCGAGGGCCAAGACGCCGGAATCAGCATCAAAGGAACCAACCCCGATCTGTGTCTGGTCTCAGCCAAACCGGTTCCGGCCGAATCAGGAGGATCGCCCCATTCTCCCGGCGATCACGTGATGATCCTGAAGGGGCCGCGGGCCGGAAGCATCGCGAGAATTCTCCACCACGTTCCCGGAGATCAAATCCTGGTGAGGTTGTACTCTTATGCCGCCCATGCGGACATCAAGCTACCAGCCACGACGCTGTCCGATCGTTTGCGCCTTTGCGAGGTGAAATGGAAAGGGCGGTGGTACCCGGCGATCGTCCTTGATGAACCGATGCCACGGCGGTATCAAATTCACTACCTGGGCTACGACTCGAGTTGGGACGAGGTTGTGGGCGAAAAACGCATTCGTTTCGCCGAATGAGGCTCCGGTGACGGCCTTTGAGGCAAAAAATCGAGGCATCGGGCGTGCCACAGCTTCACTTCACGGAGAATCCTCTTCGCCCAAAATCGCGTGCGCGTGCTGCGCGAACAGCGCGCGGAGGTCTTGGGCGTATTGGCGCAGGATCCCTTCGCCTAGCCCTTCGTGATCGCCGCAGCGAAACAGCGCGCGGGCCAGGATGATTTCGCGCAACGGCTCGGAACGCTGCTCCTGGCGCTTGCTTTCAGCGATGTCAGTGATGGCGTAGCCGGTCATGTTTTCGCGAGAAAGCAGGTCGGCGAGAGGTTGGGCCGCCGCCGGGGCGCGTAGGGCTTCGAGAGCAAGAGACACGGCGCGGTGGTGGGAGAATTCCTTGGTCGCGTCGAGCGTGGCGACTTTTTCCAGGATGACGGCTAACGCCCGTGGTGAGCCGGATTTGCCGAGCGCGATGATGTGGGAGTCGAGCGGCGAGATGCTGCCGCCAAATTGGCCCATGCCGCGGAAATTCCAGCCGGCATCCCACTCCTGGGCCCGAACGTGGCTGATGAGCGTGGGTACGCCGGTTTCGTCGCCTAACATGCCCAAAATGTTGGCGTAAATCAGTTTCGGCGCGGGTTCTGCCGCTTCGGCATGGGCTTTTTGCAGGAGCGGGAGGGCGCGTCCGGGTTCCGCCATCAAAGTCGCCAAGCCGCGGTAATCCTGGACCACGGTGCGGACGGCGGCTTCAATCTGCGCGTCCTTCGGCGCGGGCGAGTCTTTGTGTTCCAGCACCTCCGGCGGCAGGGAGCCGATTTCGACCAAGTGACGTTGCAGCTCTTTGACGTCGAGCGACCGCGGCGGGATGCCTTGCGCGGCAACCGTGGCGGCAGCGACTCCGGCGGCGTAACCTTGATTCTGGATGCACGCCTGCATCCGCAAAATCGGCATGGAATCGCGATGCGCGCTCATCCCAAGCCCGGTCACGATCACACCATCGACGTTACGCGGCAAGAGGGCCCGATACGGCACCGGGGCGATCATGCCCTTCTTGTCGGGGAAGTCGATGAGGAAGATGGGATGCACCGTGTAGCCGTGGGTGTCGAAGTTGCTCTGGTGCAGCGAAATGGTGTCGCGGTAGGTGCGCTGGTTCATGATGTCGAGCGGGCTGACGAAAGCGTCTCCAACGATGCGCCGACGTTCGCGCGTGTTGATGAAGGCGGAGATGTCGTAGCTGCTGTTGGCGTATTTCTGGCGCGCGGCCACGATCATGCGCCATTGATCGACGGGGTCGGATTCGTCGGCGAAGGAGTAATCCGTGTTGTTGTAGCCGGTGCCGAGGGCGCGGGGCGAAAGGCCGGTGCCCTGCATCGCGACGTGCTCGGCGGAGGTGGTGATAAAATCGGCGCCCGCAGCGACGGCGATGTCAGAATTGCCGGTGGAGTCGACCACGGTCTTGGCGAGGACCACTCCCCTTCCCTGCGGCGTGGCGACGACGACGCCTTTGACAACTCCGTTCTCTACCCAGGCACCACAGGCTAACGTGGAAAACCAGATATCCGTACCGGCTTCGACATTGGCGCGGCGCCACCATTCGCGCTTCGTCACCGGGTTCCAGCCGCCCCGGCGTTTGGGGCCGCCGATTTCCTTCACGCCGAGATCCACCTCTGTGGTGAAGCCCTTGCGGTAACCGTGATAGTAACTCGAAATCAGGCCTAACGTGCCAACTCCGCCGAGGTGATCCTGGAATTCAATGACCAACGCCTTGGCGCCTTTCCGCGCGGCGCCGATTCCCGCCGGAGCACCGCCCGTTCCGCCACCCGCGACCACCACATCGTAACGGCCGAGCACCGGGATTTGGCGATCCGGCGATTTCACGGTGGGGAGACCTTGGTGGGTAGGCCGGGCGCCGTTGAGGAACTCGCGAACGTCGCCCGAGCTCGCCAATTCCCCGGCCGATTCGGCTCGAACAACCGCTCTTGCGATGTCTGGCGTGTTTGCGGCCAATTGCGCCGCCGCGGCTCCCACGCGTTGCCCCAGTCGCATTTGATTCAGCGGACGAAGCAGACCCGCCGCCGCGGTTCGCGACATGCCGGCGCAGCCGCCTAGAATGAAAAGGCGCTCAATCTCCGCCGGTTGCAGGGTGGCGAGATCGAGCGTCTTGGGATAAACGACAATCCCGGCGTCCACTCCGCGCGCGACCACCATGTCCGGCGGAACCTGGAAAAGGACGTCCGATTCATCCACCAACGCGGGGTCAAACGTCCAATCCCGGGCCAAAACCTCGGCCTTGGCAAAGGAAGCGGCACTCAGATCGGGCATTGGGATTTCCAGTTGGTAAACGAAGACATCATGCGCGCCTTCCTTGGAGTAAAACTGGACCGCAGCGGTTTCGGCGGAGGCAATCCCCTCGCCGGATTTGACCGTTCCTCCGGCGACGATGCGCTGAAAAACCTGCTTACCACCCGGGTAAGGCTCGAATTCGGCTCCCGCTGCCCGAGCCACGATAGCACGAGGCGTCGCGTCGATCACCACTTTGGCCCTAACCGCCTGCCGGCCCGCGCGATTCGCGATCACAACACCAGCTGGTTGACCACCTTCGTCCACGAGGACATCCGTGAAAGCCGAGTTGTAGAGAAACTGCACCCCGGCGCCTAACAAAGCCTCATCGAGCGCGACTTTGACCTGCATCGGCGTCGCCGGGGGCCGCACCGCATCCGGATCCGCCACCACCTCCGCGTCTTCGATCAACAGCAACTCACCCAGCAAAATTCGCTCCGCGTTCTCGGCAACCGTCACCGTGATTTTCACGAATCGGCAGGGCTGCTTCACCTCCATCGACATCTGCACCTCCTTGTCGCCCCCGCCGGAAACCTGGACCTGCTCGACTTTGCCGAGATCGCGCCACAGCTTGCCGTTCGGCGAGGTCCACACGTTCGCCTCACCAACCACGAATTCGCCGGCCCGCTGAAACGCGATGAGGTGCAGCTCCTTGAGACGCGCCATCTTGCCGAGATCGGCGACGATCGTCACATCCTCGTCGTATTGCACCGAATCGTTCGAAGCCGTCGCCCATTTGCCGTTGGTTAGGATTTTTTGGTTGGGGTCGGGATGCTTGGAATTCGGCTGCCGATCTGCCTCGTAGGTGAACGCCATCCGGTTAGGAAACCCGGAAATCGGGTCGGCGCGTTCGAAAAGCTGGCGTTCCAGCGGCGTTTCCGCGTTTTCGCCGTTTTCCAGCCAAAGCCGCAGGGTTCCGGCCACGTCCTCCCCGAGATACGGCCGCGGCGCCGCCAAAAACACCGAAGCGCCCTGATTCGCCGCCTCCACCGCCGCCGTCACCGCGCCAACGGTTCCGCCAACCACGGCGACGTCCACATCGTAAGCGACGGGAATTTCGCGGGCGGATTCAACCACGGTTTCGGCAAGAACAAAGCTCGCCAAGCTAAGCCAAATTGGGAAGAATTGCAGGATTTTCATGCTAACAGCGACCCAAATCCGCGAGCCGGGAATTTGCAACCAGAGTTCCTATTCTGGGCGTCATCAATTTTTTCCTTTATTTCTCGTCGCGTAGTCGCGTAGCGACAATGTATGGTAGCCGTGGGTTTTAACCCACGGATGCTCGGAGGAAATCGGATGTGTGCGTCGCGTAGCGACTGCTTAGTGAGTTAGGATTCGCGGTTAACCCAGCCTAACCGGTCGCTACGCGACGGGGCAATTTTACGCCTGCCATCCGTGGGTTAAAACCCACGGCTACCATACATTGTCGCTACGCGACTACGCGACGAGAAATAAAGGAAAAAATTGATGACGCCCAGAATAGCCAATCGCTTGACCGGAACGCGCCTTGACGAGTCGTGCCTCGTCAAGTCGTGTTCCGCGACATGGCTGCCCCCAAAAAGAACCAACTCCGTCGCTGGGCGCTCCACGCCTACCGCGTGGCGGTTTTCGTCTTTTTGTTGGCGATGATCCACTGGCAACACGCTTGGTTCGTGGCGCAAAAGCGCGGGGCGATGAAGCAACTCGTCGGCGTGACGCAGGTTCGCGAGTTTTTCCCGAACGCGGCGAGTTTGAGCGAGTGGGACGCGAATCATGGACGGCAAAACGTGTTCGATGAGGCGGGCAAGCGGCTTGGGCACGTCATCCAGACTTCGCCGGAGGCCGATCGCGTCGTGGGATTCTCCGGACCGACGAACACGTTGATCGCGTTTGGCATCGACCGGAAGATTCGCGGCATTTCCGTGCTGCGCAGCGACGACACGCGGGAGCACCTCGCCGTGGTGCTGAAAAATCAGGCTTACCTGAAGCAGTGGAATGGGCTGACCCGCGACGAAGCGGCCGAAATCCGCGAAATCCACGGCGTTTCCGGCGCGACGCTCACCAGCACGGCCATCGCGGACGGAATCGCGACGCGTCTGGGCCGAAACCGGCGCACGGCCAGGTTTCCGGAAAAAATCAGCCTCGCCGAGATTCGCGCCTACGTTCCCGAAGCGGCATCGACAACGCCGCGGGAGGATCGCCCGAATTTGCTTAGCATCCTGGGCTCCTCGGGCGAGCTTCTCGGCTATGCCTCGCGAACTTCGCCCCATGCCGATCACATGATTGGCTACCAGGGACCTACCGACGTTCTGCTGATTCTCGACCCGAAAATGAGGCTGGCCGACGCCGCGATTCGCCAGAGCTTCGACAACGAGCCCTTTGTCAGCTACGTCACCGAGGACGAGTATTTTTTCAACACGTTCAAGGGCTTCGCGCTCGACGAAATCGCGCAACTCGACATGGTCGATGCCGGAATTGACGGTGTTTCCGGCGCGACGAAAACCAGCGTCACGGTTGCCGAAGGCATCATCCGGACCGCCGGAGAATTAGCCCGCGTTCGCCCGCCCCCACGCCCGAAACCGCTGGTGGACCTGAATTTTCGCGATGTCGGAACAAGCTTGGTCGTTCTGGCGGGGCTAACCATCGCCTTCAGCCATCTGCGAGGAAACCGGAAGCTGCGGATCGCGTTTCAGCTCATCTTGATCGGCTACCTGGGCTTCGTAAACGCGGACATGGTTTCCCAAGCTCTCCTGGTCGGTTGGGCTCAAAACGGGGTGGCGTGGCGGGTCGCGCCAGGGCTGGTTTTTCTCACCGCGGCCGCCCTCATCGCGCCGATTTTCACGAGCCGCCAGGTCTACTGCACCCACCTGTGCCCGTTCGGCGCCATCCAGGATTTGACAGCGCATCGGCTACCCTGGAAACTGGGAATCTCCGCCAAAATCGATCGCCTGCTGCGCCTTCTGCCTGTGATTTTGTTAGGCTGGGTCGTCCTCGTCGCGATGGGGCACCTGCGTTTCAGCCTCGTCGGCATCGAGCCCTTTGACGCCTTCGTTTTTCGGGTGGCCGGATGGGCGACCATCACGGTAGCCGCAATCGGCCTGATAGCCTCGCTATTCGTCCCCCGCGCCTACTGCCGCTACGGCTGCCCGACCGGCGCGATGCTGAATTTTCTGCGATTGGGAGCGTCGAGCGACCGGCTTGGGAGACGCGATTTCGTCGCGGCGGGATTCGCGCTGATGGCGATTGGGATGATGATTTGGCAGTAAGGCGTATCCCGTTTACTTCGCGGCCAAGCTTTTACCGAAGCCCAGCACATCAAAGACCCCAAGGCCAAGGCCGGCGAGACCGTTCGCGGGTTCAACGCGCCAGCGCCCTTGCCTCACCGGCACGCCCATGGAAAACCACCTCGGCGAGCTGTGGAGCCTCTTTCACTTCCTCACCCCCGGCTTCTTAGATAGTTAGCTTCGGTGACGAGGGCGGGTTCCCATTGGGAAGGTGACTCCAAAGCCACCACCATCATTCGCGGGTAAAACCTCCAGGGTAAGGACAAGTTCCCATCGCTGACGGTATAGACGGTTCCAGGATCGGCCTGCATAAGTTAAACTTAAACAATAGCACGTGAAAAGACTTGTGGGATAATTTGAGGGCGGCTGGATCTTGAAAGTCCGAATAGCCCCAACAAATTGGAGCGAGCAAGAATGCCGCCACAAACCGACCAGATTCGCGGAATGCTAGAGCAGTCGTTGCAACCAGTTCATTTTGAGCGCCTTCGGATGGGGCTTGCGAGAAGCTTGAAAAAGATTCGGTATCCGGGTGCCCCACTGGGGTGCAGAGATTCCGCAACTGCCTTGCTTTCAACAGGTGCGAGCACCATCGGGCTGGTGTTGGATGAACCACGCACTCGCGATTTCAAAAATCGGTTTGGCCTCATTCAAGGCGGTCAATAAGGCCTCCATGCTTTGCCGTTGTGGCAGGCATGACTTTCAACTTGGCATGACGGTCATTCTTTGGCAAACGGCATTGGACAGTTTCCCAAAACCTTCTCCAATTTACCAGCCTTGACCCGCGCACGAATCCGGTGGTGAAACTCGAACCGGTCGGGCTTGGCCAAGGCCCGTAGCCCTACGTTGATCGCAGCATTGATGTCCGCAGGCAGCAATTTCGGTTCGCCTGTTGCGGCAAGAAACAAATCCCCGCCCGGCTTGGGACGGACCAGGGTTCGCGGAGTTCTGTTCTCGGCGCCGTTGATCTCGTCAAGCATCTCGGAGAGCAGTTCGAAATGCTTGCGGTACTTTTCGGGACCATCCTTGGCCTTCCAACTCCACCACAATGAACTGGACTGGATCCCGAACCCGTTCGTATTCACCATGATGGCAGGGGGCGGATGGGTTGCGTTCGCCCGGTTTTTTGAGTTGCAATCCCAGTGCTTCGGCCAGGATGAAGTGGGCGGTCTGATTGACGCGCTCCTGGCGCATCCGGTTGATTTTTTCGCGAATTTCAGGGCAAGCGTCAGGCAGGCTATCACGATATTCGCCAGGTTTGGGCGTCCCCTCCGGCTCCGCCTGCCGGAAGCGGCGCAGGCTGGCGTTGAGCCCCTGGCAGTTTTTGCGCAACCGTTCCAACAACTCCAAACGCTCGAAGGACAAGCCACGTTGGCCCTTGATTTTGGGTGTAGCTACTTTAGTGCGATTTTGATGGATTCAGCAGTCAACGGCACGCGAGCAAGTTGGTAGCTTTCTCCCTCGTCCGCAAAATCCTCGACACGTTTCCAGAACCAGCGATGGCGACGCATGGGCATGGCCACATTTGCAATCCGTTCCAAGCAACGCGGCAGTGTTTCGGCGTGGAGGTTTTTTTGTTCGGTCAGGGCTTCTTTCAGTTCGCTCCGATTGCTCTCGCTCAAGCCAAATTCCGGCTCTTTGGCTGAGCCTCCCGCGAAATGAAAGTGGCCAACGGCGCGCTTGAGAAATTTTTGCCACTTGCTTCGGATTGGGATCTTCTGGCCTTTCTTTTCCTCCTTTTCCTTTGGCCGCAAGGCATCCAGTTCGCTACGAAGTTCGGTGGGAGTAACCTTCGGGTCATCGAGCATACGGATGAGCCTGGTGAGCGCATTGAGGTGGGATTTTGCGTGGCCGAAGGCTCGAACCAATCCCTCCGCGAGTTTTGGCACCCGATGATGGCCTGCCGAAATGTAGTCATCCGGCCAAAGTCGCAGATGAGAGATGATTTTGCGGGCTTCATCTACCTCATTCGTTGCTTTGCGCCCCTTTTTCTCCGCGCCCGCGAATTCGCCCGATCCTTCTCCAGGAACCGGCAAATGTGGCGAACCAGCGATTGTCGTTCGCCGCTCCTAGTTCGCGATGGATTTTTCCCGGAGCCGGTTCGTCGCGTTGCACCTTGAGCCGGGCAACGGCAGCGGCAACCCGCTGGTTGAAATCGACCGAAAGCATCGAAAATGATTTCAAATCCTCACGTTGCCACCACGTAGATTCCTTCTTGTCGAACCCCGGCCATGCCAGGTAGTAGAATTCCCGTTTGGTGAGAGCGTAGTCCGACGTTCGTTCGTTAACCTTGCGATGTTTGCGGAGTTTGCCGTTTTCAACCAAATCGGCGTCTTCCCAACAAGTGGGATTCCATCCCAGTTTCGATGCCAGACGTTTCCGCAGTTCTCCCGTATTCAGGCTCATCGCGAAGTGAGCAGAAAACCATCCGCGTTTGGCGATTTTGCGTGCCGTTTGGGCATGAGTTGGACCGAACAATCGCTGAAATCCTGAAACGCCGGGTCACTTGCAAATTCCTCACCCAGCAGCGCCTTCCAGAGCGGCGAAGCCCATGGCTCGTCGCCAAGTCGCTCCCCTTTCTCCGGATTGCGCAGCCCGTCACGCAGCATTCGCGGGGCGGAATAGGTCAGCTTGGCTTGGCGTTGCTCCCAACCTTGGGAAGAATGGTAGGCGATCGGCACGATAACCGAAAGCTCGCCCGGATTGTGGTGAAACCGGCCCTTTGGCTTGAAATTGCACATGTCCGTGAAGCGCGGCAGACGTCGCGAATGCAGCGGATCGGCTGGGGTGAAGCGGACCGGTGCTTCAAGTTGGCGCGATTTTGCCAGCGCCCCACACCACTTGACGTAGTTTTCGAGGAAGCGGTTTTCGTGGATTTCATCGCCATCTTTCCGGTGGCGCCAGACGGGTTGCCAACCTTCATCCGCCAACTCTTTCAGCAGTAAAGCCCAGCCGAGTTTGTCGAGATGACTCTTGCGCCACTCTTGCATCTGCTTGCGCAGACTCTCCGTGAGTTTCGCCGGCTCCTTCTCTTGCTCGGCATCGGCAATTGCGTTCCACAGGGCGAAAACCTCACGAAATCCTCTGACCACGTAGCCTGACAAATATTCGCGGGGAAGCGTTTCGCTGCTGTACTCCGGATCGACGGTTTTTTTCTTTAGGTCCCCGACCAGTTTTTGAAACGCTTCAAAAAAAACGCAGGTCCTCTGCCAAACCTGCTGTCGGCTCTTCATCCGCATCGTCCTCGGAAGGCTCACCGTCATTCGTGGATTGCTCTTTTGTTCCCTTGACCAAGCGCTCTGCATCCGCCTGAAGGCGTTCCCGTTCGGCCCTTCGTTCTTCTTCTTTGAGCCGGATCTGGTTGAAAACGGTGAGAGCTTCCTTTCCAGCGGCCACATCCAGCGTCTTCCATTGCCAGTCCATGGCCGCCATTGACGCCCCTCGCCAGATTGGCAAGCTGGTGAAACTGCGGTAGACGACGCCACCAGCCGCCGCCCGCGCCAATTTAATCGGGTCGTCTTCAAAACCGGTCGGAAGGGGGTTTTCCGGTGGTTTTGGAGTCTTTGGTTTGGGAAACTGATCAGAAGATTTTGCGTAACCGGATGAGGAAAATGCCGAAACAGGAGACAGGCGAAGATTTTCGAGGGTGCGCCTTTGTTGTTTCTTGGAATTGTCAGATTATCCGGCAACGATGCGATGCGATCCTGCCAGCAATCGAAGAACTCAACCGCGTCCGGTTGCTGAACTCGATGCCGGAGTTCTGCGCGCAGGTTTGCCGGCTTTTCGAAATGCGAAAAAGCCTCCTCCAAGCGCCGTTTCGCGCTTTCGCCTTCGAAAACGGCTCCGGACAGATTAACTACCCAGCTAAGCTCCACTTTTTTGGCAAAACCGGAAAGCTCCTCTTCATTCAGGTCATGCAGCGTCGTCTTCAACTCATGTTCGCCCTGCTTTCGTTTCCACGCAGCGGCATCGTATTCGAAACCACCGTGAAACCCAGGATCACAGAGCCGCGGAAGCATTTCATTGCCCTTGTTGCGAATCCCACTCTCACCGCGGCAAAATTGAAGCAACTCATCCAAGACGGCTTGGCGCAACGCATCCGGGTTGTCGCATTCGAGTAGCAAACGCACCTTTTCGATGGCTGAATCCACGGTTTGGATTTCCTTGGTGGAGATTCCGAGCGCCTCGGCAATCGAACGCTTCATTCCGGGACGGAGATCGCCGTCACGAATAAAATCGTCATTCCAGACTTCCTCGATTTGCTGCCTGAGCTTGAAAAACTCGCTCTCCTCGCTTGTCGCGAGACTTAGCAAGCAGAGCGCGTGGTAGTTGACCGCGATGTTGAAGATCCTAGCATGATCCCAAAGCAATTCAGGGTTCTCCTCCTCGAATTGGCCGGCTTCGTTTTCCAATTCGAGCCTAGCAACTTTGCCTTGGTAGATGCGCGATACATTCATTCTTCCTCCTCCTCCTCCTCCTCCTCCTCCTCCTCGAAAAAGGTTCATCGAACCATGTTGCCTCGCCAAAATCACCGAATGGTTCCGATGGGGGCGGCGACTCTGGTTTCGGGAAGAGGATGATGATTGTGAGGCTTATCTCCACGGAGCTATCCTGGTTATTAATAGCCAGCCCGACAAGTGCCGTTTAGAGTTTTGCTAGTTTAGCCAGCCGCCGTCACCCAACGAGAGGCTCGTCAAGCAAATCTACGCATGGCGGATGTAGATGTCCGATGCCGTCTTTGCATCACTTCAATTCAACCGAATCTCCGCTCACTTGCAAACAAACTCAACCGGTCTGCTAGGGTCGTGCCCCCAACTGCGGTAAAATCCCAGTCTTTTTCACTCTTGACGCCGGTGGAAGGTGGAAGGCACCGACGAAATCTTGTCTCTCTCACCAACGGATGGGAGCCGGGTTCCATCAAGATTTTCCCCACATGACCGATGAACAGTATCGCTAACACTACAGAGCACACCCCTACTCCAATGGCAGCCGATAGGCCTTGGCTGCGTTTTTCCAATAGTAGTGCTCGCGCGCGGTCTGACCTTGCCCGCTGACGAATGCATCGACTAATTTCACCAAGCTGGCGTAACTGCCGGTGTGTTTCGTCACTGGCCAGTTGCTGCCGTAGACGAGGCGCTCCTGCCCGAATTGCTCCCAAAGAACGTCGAGAACAGCCTTGTAGTGCGCGATATCTTGCGGCGCTGGCTGAGGAACGGAGCGCTGATAGAGGCCGGAGATTTTGCAAAAAACATTCCCGTTAGCGGCAAGCTGTTCTACCGCGTTGATCCATTCCGCCCCGGGCGCTTGACCGTCAAAATCATAGCCAAGGCAGTGGTTGACCACGATCGTAAGCTGAGGAATCTCGCGCGCTACCGCGTCAATCGTCTCAATCCCCGCAATGCCGCCGCCGTTGGTCAGGTAGTCCATCGTCAGGCCGTTCTCAGCAAGCAACCGGAGATTCGCGAGGACGCGATCGCTAGCGTAGTCAATCGGATCCGGTCCGCGAGGCCGCACCCCGACAAAGCGTGGGTCCTTTTTCAGCCTCAGCAACTGCTTGCCGAAATCGTCACGGTTGACGTCGATGTTTCCCACCAACCCGAGGTAGAAATCGTCGTCTTTGACCAGCTTAAGCACCCAGTCATTGTCCTCGAGGTGATCGCTGGCCTCGACGATGACGGCCCCGGTGACGCCAGAGGCCTTGGCCAGCCTTGAATACTCAGACGGGAGATGCGGCTTGTAGAGCACGTCATCGTCCCCGGGCGGCCAGCGCACCTCGATATCGCGCGTCGTGTCGTAGAGATGAATGTGAGTGTCAATCAGGTGCTTGACCGGCGGGAATCGCTTCTCGGCCGCTTTCTTTACCGCCGGTCCCAGTTCCGCGATAGTGGCTTGGGCATCGGCATAGCGGCGCTCGATGTCAGCGGTCTGGAGTCGCGCCCGTTGCTGGCCGCTGAGCCAACGCCGCACGGAATTCGGGTCCATGCCTTCCGGTGGTGCAATCTGAGCCGGCGTTTCTTCGAGAATCCAGTCGTCGCTGCGTTGGGTGGCGATCGGAATCCCGAACCGGTTGCCCAGATTCGCCATCGGATTGCGTGCCCAGGCGTAGCGATAGTGCTTGGGCGATTCCACGGACGGGTGACTGAGGACGAGGATGTTTTTCTTCAACTTCGGACGATTGCGGTCATCGACACCGTTGGCGAAGTAGTCGATCCGCGCGGGGTAAAAAATGCGATCGTCGCCGGCGATGGCAAAACCGACCATCCCGAGTTCGCTGTCGTCTAGCTTCCTGATCTCGGTGTCGAACTGCAGACGGATCGTTCCGCCTTCAAGCACCACCTCTTGGATGGCGGGGGGCGTCCAGTAGAGCGGAGCGTCGCGGCCGGTCAGGAGTTGGTATTGGGTCACCAGCGCCCACTTGGCAGCGCGTTCGCCAGCCGGGACTTTGATCTGCGGATGGTACCAGCTCTTGCGGAGATCGAACGAACTCACGAAGCCGATTTGCTCGTCGCCCGCGCCGCGAAGATCGCGATAGGTCTGGTGCTGCGCCTCACGAATCAACGCGCCAACGTCGTACATCTGCCTGGCGAAGTTTTGCTCGGTCTGCGGCTCACCCGCGGTGCATTGTGAGATGATGCAGAACGGCAGTTGCCCGCCTCCGAAAGCTGAGCGCCACGCTCCTATCATCTTGCCAAAAACCTGGTAATACATCCGCGCACCTTCCGAACCGTTGAAGCAATTGTTGAAGCCCTGATGCCAGACTGCGCCTTTCACCGAAAGCCCCTCCAAAGGCCGGATCATGCTCGCGTAGCAGTAACCTGGCCGATTTCGATCCGCAACGGGGCCGGGCCGCAGATCGCTCGGCGGCTTACTGTCGGCGGGAAGCGGCTTGCCTTGCTTGGCTCGATTCGCCTTGTTGCGCTGGTAGTTTTCGATCCGTTTTTGAAGATCCGCCTCCGCGTCCCAAGTGGCGATTTTCTCCTCCCAACGCCCAAGCAGTGCCTTGGTCTCCTCACCCCCAATTTTGGCGATCACCTCCTCTGGCGTCCACGTTTCGACCGTCGTTCCGCCAACCGAGACGTCAATCAGCCCGATCGGCACGCCGCTGGCCATCTGCAACCGGCGCCCGAACACGTACCCAATCGCCGAAAACTCGCGCACCGTTTCCGGCGAGCAGATTTCCCAGTCGCCCTTCTGAAAATGCCGGCCCGACCAATCGCTCCATTCGTGCAGCCGCTCAAAGCTCCAGACCGATTCGAAGCCCTTACCGCGGGGAATCGTCAGCAACCGAATCTGCGGAAAGTTCGCCGAAACGACCTCGAGAAACCCATCATCCACCTTGGCAAGGTCGAATTCCATGTTGCTCTGCCCGCCTAACACCCACACATCGCCCACGACGACGTTTTCCAGCTTCAGCGTTTCATCCGCGCCCTTGATGGCCAACTCCTGCGCCGCGCTGTTTGCCGGAAGCGCGTCCAGCGTCACCGTCCAAGAGCGATCTGCGGTTGCCGTGGTTTCCGCGGTTTGGCCGGCAAAGCTAACCGTCACTTTCTCCTCCGGCGCCGCCCAACCCCAAATGTGGATTGGTTTATCGCGCTGGATGACCATATTGCTCTGAAAAGCATTGCTGACGCTGAGCCCTTCGCTGATGGCAGGGACTCGAATGAAGTCCTCGCCGCGAGTTGGCCCATTCTGAGCCAACGCTGCGGCGGCAAAAAGGCAAAGAAACGGTAAGAGGTGCTGAGGCTTCATGAGAGGGCGATGAATTGATGGGATGACCTTATCCCATGGAGCGTAAACGCCTCCTATTAGTGCCCGGCATGGCTTCGGGTTGGCGCGGCTCCAACGTGGAAGCTGCGGCAAACGAGTTTTTGGCGCTCTTCCATTGCTGCAAAAAATAAGTTTCGATGCCTTTTTGATAGTGTTGCAGGCATAACAGCGTTTCTGGGGTGAGTTCGCTGGTTATACCAACAACCTCGTGCACGTCCACCGCTTGCATTCGGCCCCAGAGCACTACGCGATCCAGCAGGCGGAAGGTCATGTCTGATTTGTGCGCCTCCGCCATGCGCTTGGTTTCGCCAAGCACCTTTGGCGGCCGTTCCAGCAGCAGGGTAGACAGCTCACCATGCACCTTGCGCGGCCACGGCCAGCGGCCCCACTGCTGTAGGCCTTCCTCGCCGATGCCGACCAGCAAAAGCCGCGAATCCGAAGGCGGATCCGACCCGCCGCGCGCCTTAAAGCGCCAATCCAGCGTGAGATTCTCCAGTTGGCGGCCAAATGGCGTGGCGGAGAGCAACAGGAGGGCGCCCAGGATGAGTACCGGGAACAACCCTTTGAAGGCGAATTCTCGTAGATTGCGCTTTGCGGCCATTTGCTTGCCGCCCTAGAACAATGCGAAAACGGGACAAACTCAAGACAAATCGTTGTGGCGGACGCATCGCCCGGATTACGGCGGGGAGTCGGGCCCGGTGTCAGGCCAGGCCCACCAGCTTGTGCAAGTTTTCCTTGCACCATTCCCCGTTTTGCAGGGTCACGCCGTCCGGATCCTCAACCGCGACGTGAGCTTCGTCTTCGCAGATGATCCAGCCCTCGTAGTTGCGCAGCGTCAGCCATTCGGTGATTTTGTGGAAATCCAGCTTGCCGGTGCCCATTTGGGCCCAGGGCTCGGGGCCGTTGCCGGAAAAATCCTTGTAGTGGATGTGATTCACCAGGTGTTGCCACTTGTTTAGCGTCTCGATGACATCCATGCCGCCACGAATGATGTGGCCCACGTCCGGAGTCCAGCCGGTTACCGAGGGATCCAGCGAGCTAAGCACCACATCGTAGTCATATTGCGTGCGAACCAGCGAATCCGGCGGGCTGTTGGGGTGATAGGAGCACTTGATGCCCATGTCTGCGGCGCGCGTGGAGATGTTGTTGATGTTGCGCACGATGTTGAGGCGGCGGCGCTGAAAGTCCTTGGCGCGTCCGCTGGGCAGCGTGACCGTGCCGAGCATGGCGCCGGGAAACTGCTTCAGCAGGTCCATGGTGAAATCCGCGGCGGCGCGTTCCTCGGTGGTTTCGCCCTCGTTGTCCCAAGCGCAAACCAGGGCCAGGCCAGCCAGCTCCATGTTGTTGGCTTGCAGGGTGTCTTTGAGCTTGGCGGAGTCCGCAAAGTCGCCAAGCCAGTATTTGGAGCAACCCAACGCGCTTTCGGAAATTTCCAGCACCATGGGCTCGATGCCGGTAAATCCCGCCTGAGCCGCGATGCGGATCATGTGGTCGAGCTTGTTGTCGTAGCCTTTGCCGGTTTCTTGCATGAACCAGGTATAAACCTGGGAGCCGAATTTGATCTTGGACATGGTGGTTTGTTCGTTGTGCTTGTTCTTTGCGCCTTGTTGCTCAATGCGCCTTGAGCCAATCGCGGACGCGGGGGTTGAAATCGCCGATTTCCTCCCAGTGGAAGGCGTGTCCGGCGTTATCGTAAAAGTGACGGTCGCAGTTTGGGATGCCGTTGGCGACTTCCTCGCCCATCCAAATGGGGGTGAAGATGTCGTTCTTTCCGCCGATGACCAAGCAGGGCTGGGTGATGCCGCCCAACTGATCGTAGACGTTGTGGTTCACGCAGGCGGCTTTTTGGCCCTGTAAACCATGCAACGGCTGGGGATTGGGATCGGTCGAAGCGTCCTGGCGGCCTTCCGGCAGCGTTGCGTAGGTTTCGTCGTTATCCCAGAACGGTTTGGTGAAAATGAGAAGCTGAATCAGCTCCATAAATTGCGCCGGCGCCAAGTGAGCTTTGCAATCCTCAATGTGCTGAAAAATCGAATTCGCGTAGCGGTCGGTGCGCGCCCAGGGGCACATCAAAACGGCGCTCTTCACCTTGGCCGGATGCCGCAGGCAAAGCTGTTGGGCGATGATCGAGCCCATGGAAACGCCAACCACGCGCGCTTGGGGAATTCCCAGCCCGTCCATCAGCCCCGCGTAGTCGTCGGCCATCATCTCGCTGGAGTAGTCGCCCGGCGGCTTGTCGCTTTGGCCCACACCGCGGTTGTCCGGCATAATGCAGCGGAAATGCTGGCTCCAGTCCTCGCAATGCGCCTCCCAAACCGCGCCGGGAGCGGTGATTCCCATGATCATGATGAGAGGATCGCCGGAGCCCTTCTCTTGGTAGTGCATCCGAATTCCGTTGGTGTCGATGTGAGGCATCTTTCTAGGTGGTGAGCGGTTAGTGGTTGGATTTTCCCCTTAGCGCAATCGTCCGTCGCGTCCACGGAAAAACTGAGGAATTTTGCCCCGGCCCTCGCATGCGAATCTGATTGCACAAAGCGGCGTGGTGGGTTTGAAATGGCTGCATGGACGTTTCCCAACTTCTGAAGACGCCCGAAGGCGTCAGCGCCCTGGCCACCTGCGTTTTGGCGCTGAGCGTGCTGATTTTGGCCATCGTGGCCGGTTCGCGCCTGGGAGCCCTGGCCAAGCACCTGAAAATCGCGGTGGAGCACCTGCGCACCGCCCAAGACGCCCGCCAGCGGGATGCAACCATCGACGCCGTGCGCCGCTACGAAACCGACCCGCAATTGCGCGAATCCATCAAGCATATCTTCACCAAAACCGTGCAAGGCACCGATTACTCGCTGCTGGATCCGCCGGATCGCTTTCACGTCGTGACCGTCCTCAACTACTTCGACGGAATCGCCTGCGGCATCGCCCAAGGCCTGCTAATCGAGCCGTTGGTGCGCGACTACCTTCAGTTCGTGCTCGACAAAAACGTCCGCGCGTTGCTGAAGGGAGAATCCGGCCAAACCTGGGCCGGCGGCGATCCCATCGTCCCGTTGGAAGGCTACGAAACGCTGCTGGACCTGCACGCCCGTTGGGTGAGCGATTCCAACCAAACGCTCTACGAGATGCTCCGTTGAATGGCGCCACCTGCGAAGTATTTTTGCGCGCGTGCTTGCCTCAAGAGCCCAATTCAGGGTCAATCCCGTGTTCCTTCAATTTTGCAGCCAATCGATCGCGTTCCTGACGAAACCGCTCATTTTCGGTGCGAAACTGCTCGTTTTGGTCGGCCAGCCTGCGTAATGACGCGAGATCGTGTTCTCTGCGGTCGATCAATGCTTCCTCTTCGGGCGTGAGGTTGGCGGTTCGGGCGATTTCGAAGGCCTCTTTCATCTCGGGGTCTTTCTGAAGTTCTTTGGGGATGTTCTTCAAATTCGGCGCTTCTCGCAAAAAGTAAAGCCACCGGTCTGCTGATGTCTTCAGCTGGGAGAGCTTTTTGGTAAATTTCGGTAACTCAACAAAAACCAGTTCCAAATCGCCCGCTGGCTTTTCCGCAGGCAAAAAAATGTCACATCTGCTCGCTCTTGCTCCGAATGGACGGTGAAATGAACGAGTTAGCTGCCCCCGTCGTCATGGCTGAGCCTTCCCCTCCGTTGGACCGCGCGAATTCCGCTGCCGAAACCCTCCGGCACACGTTTTCGCGCCAGTTGCGTGCGCATCACCGCGAATTGATCGTCTACGCGGCGTCCCTAACCGGTAATCATCATGCTGGGCAAGACATCGTCCAAGACGCCTTCGTTTCCGCCTACCGCAAATTCGCTGATTTTGATCCCGATGCCGATTTTGGCGCGTGGATGCGCGGATTTGTCCGCAACAAGGCTCGCGATTGGTTTCGCAAGCAACAACGCGCGCCGTTATCGAATTCCGAGGCTACCGAAGTCGAGGTAGACATTGCCGCGTGGCAAGCCGCTCGGGCCCGGGGCACCGGCAGCGTCTTCGAGGCGCTCGAATCCTGCCTGGACGCCCTGCCCGAGCGGCTTCGCGACGCGGTTCGCGCCTTTTATCTGCGCGATCAACCCGGCGACCAGGCTGCCGAATCGCTCGGCATTAGCCCGGCGTCGCTACGCAAACGTCTCGAACGCGCCCGCGAGCAGTTGCACGCCTGCATTTCGCGCAAAACCCAACCTCAAACCTCCTCCCTGAATCATGTCTGAATCTCAAAATCCGAAATCCGAACCTCGAACCCCGAACGATCGGCTGATCGACGCGTTGTTGCAGGATTACGCAGAAAAAGGCGCGAATGCGGACGAAGCGTTCTTGAGCAACGTGGAAGCGGCAATCGACCGTGACGAGGAAACGTCAAAAATTGTGGCTATGCCAGGGCGTTTTGCCTGGATTTGGAAAACCGGCGCCGCGGCTTGCCTGGTGGGCATGGGTATTATGATAGCGTGGTGGACGCGCCCGCTCGCGGAATCGGAAATTGCCGAAAATGTGAGCGGTCCTGTACTATTAGCCCAAACGCAACAACCGGCTCCCTTCGCGGAGGCTCCGAGCGAGGTTGTTGTCGATGAATCCGGCACGGAAACGGCAATCGCTCTACTACCAGCCAGCACGGCAGAAAACGTCCCTGCAAGTCAGCAAAGCGCCGGTGGCAAAAACGGCTCAAACGCGTTTTTCTCCGAAAAAAGCGCTATCCTCGCTATGGAAAACCCAAGGCCTAAGGAGGCGCCAATGGTGGGGAGAGACGATCCCGTCTTCGATCGCCATTTCCTGGGTGGAGCCAAGGATCTGCGTGGATTTGACTTCAGGGATGGGGAACCTAAGAAAGAAGGCGCCGAACGCGTGATTGGAGGTGCTGTATCCGGCTTGGGAGGGGATTTGGAAGCTGAATTTGATTTCAAGCCGCCAAACAACAACCTCGAACTAAACACGGGGATGATTGCTGCGACCGGCAGTGCGGGCCCGGTTGATGCCGCGAAGCAAAAAGAGACGAAGAAGCTCGGCAAACTTGATTTCATCCACGAAACGCGCGACGACCTGTTTTTGCCCGGAAATGAACCCGGCCTGTCGGAGCAAGCGCCAAAGACACAGATGCTCGGCCGAAACCCGCCGCCGACCGATCGCGAAGCCTACAATCCGCTGGTCGACAACGAGTTTCAATCGCCGCTCGAGCACCCGCTTTCCACCTTTTCGGTCGATGTCGATACCGCGTCTTATACCAACATCCGACGCATGATTCGCGATGGCGTGGGGACGATTCCGAAGGATGCCGTCCGCATCGAAGAAATGATCAACTACTTCAGCTATGATTACCCCAATCCGCATGGCGAGCATCCGTTCGCTTTTGCGCTGGAATCGGCGGTTTGTCCGTGGGCGGAAACGCATCAACTTTTGCGCGTTGGCATACAAGGCCGAAAAATGAAACGCGAGCAGCGTCCGGCCGCCAATTTGGTGTTTTTGCTCGATGTATCCGGATCCATGGGTTCGGCCAACAAATTGCCGCTGGTCAAGCAAGCGATGAGCATCCTTGTCGAAGAACTCAACCAGGGCGACAAGGTGAGCATCGTGGTCTACGCGGGGGCAGAGGGGCTTTGCCTGCCGGCGACGCGTGGAGATCAACACGCGAAGATTTTGGCCTCGCTCAACAACCTGCAATCCGGTGGTTCGACCAATGGCGGCGCGGGAATCGAGTTAGCGTATAAAACTGCCACGGCCAATTATATTGAGGGCGGCGTAAACCGGGTTTTGTTATGCACGGACGGCGATTTTAACGTAGGAACCACCAGTCAAGGCGAATTGGTCGATTTAGTGAGCGAACGCGCCAAAACGGGGACATTTTTGAGCGTGTTAGGCTTCGGCAGCGGCAATATCAACGACGCCATGCTGGAGGCGATTACCAACAAAGGCAACGGCGCCTATTACTACGTGGATACGATCCAGGAAGCGCGCAAAGTGTTCTTGCAAGACATCATGGCCACGTTGGTCACGATTGCCAAGGACGTGAAGATCCAAATCGAATTCAACCCGGCTCAGGTGCAGAGTTATCGGCTTATCGGCTACGCTAACAGGATGCTGAAGCCCGAGGATTTTCGGGACGATCGCGTAGACGCCGGAGAAATCGGCGCGGGGCATCAAGTCACGGCGTTGTATGAAATCGTGCCTGCCGGCGCGCCAAACGACGGCTTGAACCGGCCCCAACCCGGCTTGAAATATCAGCGCGAGGTAAAAACGGAGCTGGTGCCGAGCGAAGAACTGGCAACGCTGAAATTGCGCTACAAATTGCCGGAAGGCAACGTCAGCACGCCCATCGAAACGCCGGTTTTGTCGGGAGACGTGGATTGGAGCAAAGCGGGCGACGATTTTCAGTTTTCAGCCGCGGTGGCCCTGTTTGGGATGCTCCTGCGCGAGAGCGAAAACGCCGGCGAAGGGACCTTGGCCGATGTTTTGGAGCTGGGGACCGAAGGCAAGGGCGCCGATCCCTTTGGCCGGCGGGCGGAGTTTCTGGAAATTGTCCGGCCCCGGCTCCGATAGCGGTTTGGGGCCGGCTGGAGCCCGTTTTTGCCGATTTTCAGCCGATTTTGCCCTTTTTGTTCAAAGTATGATCGAATTTTGAGCTTTTGGAGGCTTGACCGCATGTATTCCACACGCTTGCATGTCTGGGTGTGCCGAAAAAACGCGTCCTCGGCGTTTTTCGCGCACCGGAACTGAAAACACCACGCCCAAAATGGCGACTCAACACAGCGTACAACAAAAAGGGGATCCCCTCGATCGATTCAACAAACTTCTCGCCCAGGTCATTGGTTTCATCATCATCGCCTTCGCCCTCGTGGCGGGCACGGCGACGGTGTTCAAGAACCTGTTGGCGCCGGAAAATCTGGCCCGCGCGCGACTGGAACGCGCCGGCTATGAGCTGGACAACGCGTCCGTCTTCCGGGCGATCGAGCTAAAGGACCGCCGTTCGCTGGAACGCTTCACCATCGCCGGAGTTTCGCTCAACCAACCGAACGAAGCGGGGATCACGCCGTTGATTCACTGCGTCCGGAACAACGAGTTGAAGACGCTCAAGGCGTTGGTCGGGCTGGAAGTTCCCACCTACCAGCGCGATCCCGAAGGCCGGCTGCCCGAAGCCATCGCCATTGCCGATTTGCGCTACGAAATGGTCGATTTTTTGCTCGGTAAAGGCGGCAACCCCAACGTGGACATCGCCCGCAGCGAGCCGGCATTGGTCTGGGCCATTCGTCAAGGCGATGAGAGGATGTTTGAGTTGCTGCTGGAACACAGCGCCGATGTGAGCCGAGGCTCCAACATGGGCTCGCCCCTGTTTGTTGCGCTGCTTTACGGTAACGGCAAGATGATGAGCCAGTTGATCGAGCGCGGGGCCGATCCCAATACCCAGAGCCCCGGCGGCGTTCGCGTGGCCGTGGCCGCGATGGAGATGAACCGGCCCGAGTTTGCCCGTCAGTTGCTGCAAGCCGGAGCCAAGCCGAATTTGCGCGGTGGCGAAGCCAGCCCCTCGATTTTGGAAATGGCCTTCGCCCAGCGGGACGAAGAAACCTTCGATTTGGCCATGGAATTGGGCGGCGACATCTCGATCCTCGGGCTCACGCAGATGACCATGCTGGAGGAAGCCACGCGAGCCGCGGACATTGCCTGGATGAAGAAATTGCTCGCTTACGAGGCGGATCCCAACCAGCGGACCAACAAGAGCGGGCAATCGCTGTGGTGGGATCGCCTCAACAACGGCCAACCGGTCCTGTCCGAAATTTTGCTCGGCGCCGGAGCGGACATCAACGCCCTGGATCCAGAAGGCGTGCGCCCCATCGACCGCGCGATCGAGGACAACAACCTGCGCATGGTACGCTACCTTTTCTCCCAAGGTGCGGAAACCAAGGGGCACCTGTGGAATCCGCTGGAAACGCGCAACCACGCCATGCTCCGCTTTTTGTTGGCCAATGGCGATGACCTGGAAGTCAGCAACCCCGCCTCCACCGGCATTAGTCCCCTGGGATTCGCCGCGATGAACGGAGATGTCACCGGAGCGTCGTTGCTCCTGGAATACGGCGCCAAATTCGATCCGGACGAAAAGGCGGAAGGCCACACCCTGCTGGAATGGTCCCTGGCAAACAAGCAACCCATTCTGGCCGAGACATTCATCGACCAGGGCGCCGACCCGAATCGGCGAATCGAGTCCCCCAACGAAAAATTCCGGGAATTGCTCAAGGAGCACGGAAATTTGAGCTACTACCTGCGCAAGGACAGCGGCATCACCCCGCTCATGGTCGCCGCCGGTTCTCGCCAGCACGAAATGGCCCGGATGCTGATGGATCACGGTGCCAACAAATCGCTCAACTCCAAGCGCTACCGTTCCTGGCCCGTGAATTTCGCCATTCGCGCCGAAGACATTCCCATGGCCCAGATGATGTTCGGCCGGGAACCGGAATTTGACCGCAATTGGTCGCGCAAAGTCGTCATCGACCTCAGCAGCCAGCGCATCTACTTCAAGATCAACAACAAGACCGTCTTTTCCACGCGTTGTTCCACCGGAAAGCGCGGTTATCGCACGCCCAGGGGCACCTTCATCATTTCCGATAAAACGCGTCTGCGCTACTCCACGCTCTACGGCTCGGCCATGCCGTATTTTCAGCGTTTGAGCGGCAGCGCCGTCGGGATGCACCAGGGTAATTGTCCTGGCTACCCCGCCTCGCACGGATGCATCCGAATGCCCTGGAGTTCCGCCAAGAGCCTCTACTACAAAACCAAGGTCGGCGACATTGTGGTAGTGCAATACTAAGGGCTCACCTTCCGGGGATAAATTCGGGATGTCGCGTTGCGGCTATGGATGTTAGCCGGGTTTCAACCCACGGTAGACGTTTTTGCTGGGACGACGTCGTGCCCGATTTAGTCGGTCGCTGACGCGACGAGGCGTTTTGTCGCGTGCCGTACCCGGGGGCTAAAGCGCCCGGCTAACATGATCGGTCCCTACGGGACGGAAACCAGATTGCCAGGCCTTCCCCGTTCACGGCCGGTTTTCCCAATCCACGCCGCTCATTTTCGCCAGCGCCAGTTGCAGCGCCTGTGTTCCGTCGCGGCCGTGCCCCAGGGCTTGAAGCGAGCGATAGAGCTGGCTGGCCATGGCTAGTCCCGGCAGGCACAATCCCAGCCGATTTGCCTCGGCCAGGGCGATGTCCATGTCCTTGAGGAAGTGTTCCACGAAAAATCCGGGATCGAAGTCGTTTTTCATGATGCGTGGGCCGAGGTTCTCCAGCGACCAGCTTCCCGCGGCGCCGGAAGCGACGGATCTTAGCACCGTAGGTAGGTCGAGACCCGCTTTGTAGCCGTAAAGCAGCGCCTCACACACGCCCACCATGTTGGATGCGATGAGGATCTGGTTCACCATCTTGGTGTGTTGGCCGGCGCCGGCTCCGCCCTGGCGAACCATGCTTTTGCCCATCGCTTCCCAACACGGCCCTAACGCTTCCACCACGTCCTCTTCGCCGCCGGCCATGATCGTGAGGGTTCCGTTCCTGGCTCCGACGTCGCCGCCGGAAACCGGGGCATCCACGCTGTGCACGCCTTTCGCCGCGGCCGCTTCGGAAATTTCCACGGCCAGGGAAGGCTCGCTCGTCGTCATATCGACCAGCACGGCGCCTTTGCGGGCCCCGGCCAATGCTCCGCGGCCGCCCAGGATCACTTCGCGGACGTCTTTCGGGAAACCGACGATCGAAAACACCACGTCCGACTCTTTGGCCACGTTTTCCGGCGAATCGGCCCAGCAGGCGCCGCGATCCAGCAAATCCCGCGCCTTGCTCTTGGTTCGGGAAAACACCGTCGCGGAGAATCCGGCTTCCATCAGGTGAGCGCACATGCTCGCCCCCATCACGCCGGTTCCAATCCAGCCGATCCGCGTTTTTCCGGGAGAAATCTCGGGAATGCTCATGCCTCAAGCTTGGGTGGTGAAGCCCTTCGCGTCAACAAGCGCAAAATTAGGCGTGCAATTTGCGCCGGAAAATGGCAAAATCGCGACCTTTACCGCCCAAATTCGCCCCTCGCCCTATTACCCCCTTTTTTCCCATGCCTGAGTTGAGAATTCCCGTCTGGCTGGCCGTCGGCGCCGTGCTCTATCTGTGTTTGCCCCGATTGACGGCGGATCCCAAGGAGCGGACCTGGACGAACGCCGAGGGTGTCGCGATTTCGGCAAAAATGGTGGGTTTGGAAGGGAACACGGTGAAACTGCGCTCGGTCAGTAACGGCCGAATCGTCCCCGTTCCGCTCAATTCGCTGAGCGCCGAGGATCAGGCATACGTTCGCGAGTGGCGCGATTTGGGCTTCGGGACCAAGGTGGAGCGCTGGCCGACCGAATTGCGGCCCATGCTCAATTTTACGGCGCGCAAGGTCGAATCAGCGTCGCAAGGCTGGGTTTACGAGACGCCGAACTACCGGTTCCACTGCGATGTGGAGCTTCAGGGCAGCCTGATCAAGAAATACTCCGAAGCGTTTGAGGCCACCTACTACGCCATCGCCAATTTACCGCTGCAACTCGATCCCAAGCCGCCGGAGGGCAAATTCACGGTGCGCCTGTTCGAGGATCGCGATGACTACATCCGGGCGGGCGGCCCACGGGGTTCGGGCGGGGTCTACATCATCAGCAGCAAGGAGATTTTGGTGCCAATGCAGTCGCTGGGAGTTCGTTCGGTGGGCAACCGGGTGGCGATCGACAACCGCAACTACGATTCCGGGACGCTGATCCACGAGATTACCCACCAGGTGATGCATGATTGGCTGGACGTGCTGCCGGTTTGGTTTGTGGAGGGAATCGCCGAGTACATGGCGGCGGTGCCCTTTCACGAAACGCGCTTCAATTTTCGCGAAATTCACGGCGGGGTGAAGGAGCATTTGGAGGAGGAATACCGCGTTTCCAAGGTTCGCGGAGAGTACGTGGTGGACGTGGTGACACCGGAGATGCTGATGGGGCTAAGCCACCAGCAATGGGCCGCGGCGGTGTCCAGCGGACGCAATGCCGCGCTCAACTACCGCTCCGCCATGATGATGATCTACTACTTCACCCACCTGGATGGAAATGGCGACGGCTCGCAGATGGTGGCTTACCTCCAACAAGCCCGCAGCGGCCAGAAGGAGATGAAGCAGTTCGTGGCGGAGTTCAATCAGGCGGTGAATCAGTACAACACCGCGTTGCGAGCCTTTAACGGCCGGGTCAGCACCTACAACGCCGCGCTTACCAAGTTTCGCGCGTCGGTGAAGGCTTACAATCAGCGGGTGGAGACCTACAACCGCCAAGCCGCCGAGGGCATTCCCGAAGCCCAGCGCATCAAGGTCGAGCCCAAACCCGGCGAGCCGCCAAATCCGCCCGAAAAGCCGGTTTTGCCCAAAATCCTGGCCGAAAACCCGAGCGGCGGCGGCCCGGTCGATTTGATGGTGGCCGAGCGCAAAGCGCGCCGGGCGTTGTTCAAAAAACGCAACCCGGATGAGTTGTGGGAGGACATGAAAGCGGCCTTTGCCAAGCAAAACATCCGAATTCGGCGAATTGGCGGCCGGGTGTCCGTTGCGCCGGGCATTGAGACTCTGCGGGCACGGCCGATCGTGAAGTGAGGGCCGCCGTTAGTCGCTCTCACCAGCCGAAGCCGCGCGAAAGGGCCGCAAATACCACCGTTTCATCCCCCCGAGCATCCGTGCCAAGTCATCGCTAATCTGGTAAGCGCTGGGAACGAGGTAGAGCGTGATGATGGTGGCAAAAAGGATGCCGTAGCCTAACGAAACCGCCATAGGGATGAGAAATTGGCCCTGGATGGAACGGTCGAACATGAGCGGCATCAGCCCGGCAAAGGTGGTGATGGAGGTGAGCAAAATCGCCCGAAAACGGCGGGCCCCGGCTTGGACGATGGCATCGCGCAGAGGCATCCCTTCATCCCGGCGTTTGTTGATGAAGTCCACCATGACCAGCGAATCATTCACCACCACGCCGGCCAGCGCCAGCATTCCGAACACGCTGAGGTAGGAGGGCGTGATGCCCATGATCATGTGGCCGAGCAGCGCGCCAATGATGCCGAAGGGGACGGCAAGGAGGACGAAAATCGGCTGAATCAGCGATTTGAACGGAATGGCCAGCAGCGCGTAGAGCGCGAACATTAGCGCCACCGAGCCAATGATGGTGCGCCGCTTGGATTCCGCGTTTTCCGCGATAAAACCGGTGAAACGGAACGAGAGACCTTCGCCCTGGTTGATCAACGCCTGGATTTCCGGAAATGCGGCCTCGGCAATGCCCATGATGTCGGTGGATTCGTCTTCAGGCAGCGCTTTGATCTCGATAACCTCGGCGCCGTCGATGCGCTCGATCCGCCCGGGCGCCTTGACCAGCTTGACGTCGGCCACCGATGCGATGGAGACGCTGGCGCCCGTGGGGGTGCGGATGCGCAAGGTATCCAGCGTGTGGAGCGATTGGCGCTCTTGCCGGGTGAGGCGAACCATAACGCGGATGTTGTCCCGTCCCCGCTGGACGCGCTGGGCTTCCTGGCCGTAAAACGCCTGCCGAATCTGGCTGGCCAGCGCTTGTTGCGTCAAGCCGAGTTCCGCAGCGCGCGGTTTGAGGGTAATTTCCAGCTCATCGACCCCGTTTTGCACGCGGGTGTAGGCATCGCTGATTCCCTCGAAGGATTTGAGCAAATCCTTGATTTGGTGGGCGATTTCCACCTTGGCCTCATTGCTGGGACCGCGCAATTCCAGCTCCAGCGGCTCTTCTTCGCGACTGTCGCCCCGCCGGCTGCGTCCGCTTTGTTCGGCGCGAACCCAAAACGAGTAAGCCTCGGGAATTTCGCCGACAATCTCCTTCCAGCGCTTGGCAATGACGCTGTTTTTCACCCCGGGAGTGCTCCGCAGGCTGGGCGGGAGAATTTCGACGGAAATCTGGCCGCGCGTCTCGTCCAAACTCGATCCTCCCCGGTCGCGGTCGCCGGTTCTCTCGTAAACGTTGGTGACGAGCGGGCGTCCGGTTCCGGGATCGACGAATTCCGCCTTCAATTGGTCGACGGCGGCGGAAATTCGGCGCACGTAGACGTCGGTTTGCACCAGCGGCGTGTCGTTTGGCAAGTCGATGTAGGCGGTGATCCGCAATCGGTCGACCGAGGGCATGGAGACGAAACCCAGCTTCCCGCCTAGGCAATAGCCGAGCATGAGCAGCGCCATGGCGAAAAACAGCGCGCAGACGGAATAACGGTAGGTGAGAGCGAAACGAAGCGTGGGCCGGTAGACGTTTTCGACGAAGCGTTCCAGGCCATCGGCGATCCATTTTTGCAGGCGCGAAAGCGGGTTGAGCCGGACGCGGTCCGTGCGCAGATGCTTGAGGTGAGAAGGCAAAATCAGCTTCGATTCCACGAGCGAAAACAGCAGCACCGGCGCCACTACGGGCGGGATTTGCTTGGCAAAGCTGCCCCAGTGCCCATCAAAGTAGAGCAGCGGCAAAAAAGCCACCACCGTGGTTAAAACGCCGAAAGTCACCGGCACCGCGACTTCGCGGGTCCCCTGCACGGAGGCTTCCAGCGGGTCCATGCCGGTTTTCAGCTTGGCGTAGATGTTTTCGCCGGTGACGATGGCGTCGTCCACCACCAGCCCCACCACGATGATGAAGCCGAAGACGCTCATGAGGTTGGCGGAGATTCCCAGCCACGGCATGCACAAAATGCCGCCCGCAAAACTGACCGGAATGCCCACCGTGACCCAAAACGCGACTGACGGGCGCAAAAACAGCGCCAGCAGGATGAAAACCAGGATGCTGCCCTGAACGAGCGAGGAAACCAGCGTGCCAAGCCGCCCGCGGATGGAAAGTGACTCGTCATCCCAGGCGTAGAGCTGGATGCCGCTGGGAAAACGCAGGTGCGCCGTTTCCACGTATTCATGCACCAGTTGCGCCACCTCAATGGCGCTTTCTTCGTCAAAACGCATCACCTCCACCATCATCGCCGGCTCGCCGTTGAAGCGGACGAGTTCCTTGCCTTCCTCAAAACCGTCCCTGACGTTGGCAACCTCTCCCAACAACACCTCCGCGCCGTTCGCGGCCCGGATGGGAATGCTGGCGTATTCCTCCGCGGTGTAAGCCTGCCCGCGGGTGCGCACGGTGAGGTTGCCGCTGGTGCTCTGAATCGTGCCCGCCGGCAAATCGACCGAAGAACGCCGAATGGCCTCGGAAAGTTGCTCGAACCCCAGGCCAAAGGAGCGCAGCTTCTTCTGGTCGGCCTCGATCGCGATTTCAAACGGCCGTTCGCCCCGCAATTCGGCGTGGCTGATGCCATTCATCGCGATCAAATCGTCGCGCACCCGCTCCGCAGCGCGACGCAGCTCGGAGTCGGTCAAATCTCCGGTGATGGCGATGGTGATCACCTCCCGGTAAGCGTCGGAATCCGGGATTGAGACGATCGGTTTCTCCGTTTCGCTGGGATAGGTGGGAATTCGCTCGACGCGCGATTTCATTTCCTCCATGATCTCGCGCTCGTCCACCCCATCCTTCAATTCCGCCCACACAAAGCCGCGGCCGGGGTTGGCGTAGGTCCACAGCTTGGCGATTCCGGGCAAATCCACCAACGCCTCCTCCATCGGGATGATGATGGATTTTTCCACGTCCCGGGCCGTCCCGCCGCGGTAGTCCATTTTGACGAGCACGGAGCGAAATTCGTGGCTGGGGCTCACCTGCAAAGGCACCCGGTAAAGCGCGGTGTAAATCCCGGCCAGCAAGATTCCCAGGAGCAGGAAATTTGCCGCGATGTCATTCCGGGCGAACCAACGGATCATAAGCTAGTCCTCAGACTTCTTCCGCCGCTCTCGCTGCTTTCTCCCCTGGCCGATTGGAATGGTCTCGCTCGCCTTTTTCAGGGCTTGTTCCGTCATGTCGCCCAATCCTTCCAAGGCGCGCTTGGTTAGCCCCTCACCGCGCATTCCGGGGATGTGTTTCGGCCGCCAGGTTGGTTGGGAAACGCTTCCTTCGCCCTTGAATTCCAGTAGCTTGGAAATCGGGGCCAGAAGTAGGCCGGGCGCCCCTCGCAAATTCAGTTTCGCCACCAAATCCAACTCGTGCGAGACCAAATCAACCGTCCCGCCGCCTTTGAGCTGGAAGGCGTTGGTCCGCGCTTCAAAATCGGTCGTCGAAAACTTGGAATCGGCCACTTGGAACGACATGCTCGCTTCCCGCGCAATCGCGAAATCCCCGTGCAGTTTGGGCAACACTTCTTCGATTGGCTTGGAGAGTGGGCCGAACGCGGGGATGGAAAAAACGTTGCCGTTGACGATGAGCGCCGACCCAACCGCGGTGAGGTGCTCCACGCCTTCGCCCTTGCCTTCAAAATGGACCGTGCCGCTCAATTGACCCTCCGTTTCCTTGTAGCTGCTGTAAAGTTCGGCCAACTGACGAAAATCGACGTCCGCAACGTTCAAATCCACGGAGTAACCGTTCGATTTGTGGATGTCGGTGAGTTTGACGGTGGCGGCGACTTTTCCGCCCAGCGCGCCCGTCGTGAAATCGGACACGGTCACGGAGTCGCCCTCGATTCGCACCGTGCCGGAGGGCGCCTTCAGCCGCATCACCTCGCCAAACAGGCGGAAATCCGCATCGGCCTCGCTGCCGAAGGTGAGGGTGTAGTCGTGCCGGGCCGGAGTCTCCGCCAGCTCGATGGCCGGGCGTACATCGACCGTGCCTTTCACCGTGACTTCCGGCGCTTCCTTAAAATCGTAGACAATGAGGCGTTGGGCCGCTTTTGGCGCGAACCAACCCACAGCATGCACCGGAAAAACCCGCCCGGCCACGCCATCCAGGTAGCAGGTTTGCGCTTCGTGGTCCAAGGTCACCAACTCGCCGGTAACCATGCCTTCCGGCCGGCTGATGACGACGTTGCGGTAGTGGTGAATTTTGCCCTCGAACTCCAAATCGCCCTGCAACTGGCTGATTGGGTGCCCGTTGAGCTGACAGTTGCGCAAATCAACCACTCCCCGGCTTTTCCAGGTGGTGGGATTGAGCGTGGGGCCGGTCCCCTCAAATTGCACGAAAACGCTGGACTCCTCGTGAAACGTCCAGCGATTCAGGAAATTTTCGTTTCCCTTCAGCTTCACGAACGGCTTGAAAATCGTGGGGTCGAGCCTCAGCGTCGAGCGAAAGCGGACGCCGTTGCTGTCGCGCAAAACATCGCAGTCCAGGATGCCGGTTTTGTGCTCGATTCGGCCGTTGCGCAGGTAGAGTTCGCGTCCTTTGGCGCTGAAATCGAAGCTCAACGCGTCGAAAATCACCCCGCGGCTGGTCAGGTGATCGCTTCGCACGCTGCCGATGATGTCCAGCGGCATGTCTTGCCAGGAAAACTCGCGATCCATGTAAAGCGAGCCGCTAGCCTCGACCAATGGGGGCCGAAAGAACACCACCTCGCCCATTTTCGGTTCATCAAACAAGGCGGAGAGCTGCCCGTGGAGGTCGGTCGAGCCTTTGAGCGAAAAACCGAGAATTCGCGTGGAAGGGTCGAATTCCAGCCGCGAAGCCAGTTTTCCGTGCTTGTCCTCCAGGTTGATGTCGTGAACCAACAGCCGCTCGTTGGCCCACTCAAATTCAGCCTGCACGGCCTCGCTGGGATGCCCCGCGTAGGAAAAGGGCCCGGATTGAAAGGCGCCCGCGGCCCGCAAATCCGGCAATTTCGCCAAATCGCCGTCCACCTTGATCTCGAGCGTCGGATTCGCCTCCGGCGCGTATTCAAACTTGTTCAGTTTCGCCAAAAAATTGGCGATCGATTGCCGCCGGTCCCGCAGCGCCTTGAGGTGGTCGCGTTTGTCGCCCGGATCCTCCTCCGCCTCATTTTTTTGCTCCTCGTCCTTTTGCGGGGTGCGAAGCAGCGAGCCGGTGAGGCTGACGTTGAGCCCTTCCAGCACGGCATTGGCCCGCACGATCTCGATTTGATCGGCTCGCATCAACGTGCGCGCGCTGAGATTTTTGAGCCGCAGTTGCTCTCCTTTCAGTTTGCGCTTGGGATCGAGCGGAATGGAAACCTGGGCGTTGCGAACCTCGAATGCCCGCATGGATTGATCGCCGGAAAGCAGCTTCACCGGGTCGATATCCAGGCCAATTCGCGAAATCGACATCAGCAGAATCTGGTGTTCGGCGTCCTCGAAAACCAAAACGTCCTTGGCGATCAACCCACGCAGCGGATCCAAGTTGAGCCGCCGAATCGTCGCGTGAACGCCGCGTTTCTCAAATTCGGCGGTAATGAGGTTGCGCCAGCGGTGGGTAAACCCCTTGTCCTGAACGTAATACGCCGCCCATGCTGCAAAGAGCACGAAAATGAGGAAGATCCAGAGGATCGTCTTGGTCAGTCGGCGCATGGATAAAATGGGGGGGAATTTTGAGAATTCCGGTGGTCGAAATTCTCTCGCGCCCGGGTGCGGAATGCAACACCGGAATCAACGCTACCCAAGATAGACGGATTTGGGCAGTTTGGCGTTCATTGGCAATGTGCCTGAAACGTGCGCCTTTTTTGGCGCGCAGCCTACTTTTCCAGCACCGTCAGCAGCACCGGCTCGCTTTCGTCGCGCACCTCGGGCTCGTAATACTGGTAGGCGACGCTCGCCGGGGCTTGCGCTTTGACCGGGAATTTGGCGCGCAGGGCGTATTCAAACACCATCGGCTTTCCGCCGCCGGGAATGGCGTCGAAATAGAGCGTTACCTGGCGGCCTTTGGGCTCGAAGCGCTGAATCACGCGGTTTTCGACTAACTTTTGGAACGAAGCCGGTTCGACCTCGAATCCTGGCGGAATTCCCAGGTCCACCAGCGTCATTGGCGCGATTCCGGGGCGGTTGTAGCGCAAGGTGACCTCAACCTGAAGCAGGTCGTCGGCAGCCAGGCTGGTGGCGCGGTAATCGGTCTCGATTTCCAGGATTTTCGGGGTTTGCGCGGGATTTTCGGCGCGGGGCTCGTAGTGAACGGCGACGAGTTGGTAGGCCAGGTTCGCCTTCCCATCGATGCTAAGCGCAACCTGGTTTTCGCCGGGTTTCACGAATTCAGTGAGGCTCACGAGGTGGAAGACGTCGGCGTTTTCGCGGGTGACTTCCAGCGGGTTGGTGTCCGCGCCGTTGGCGGCGATTTTCACGTTAACCGGCTTGCTAACTTCGCCCGCGGCGCCGGCGCCCATGAGCAGCGCACGCATCGCTTGGACCGTCGCCTGGGTCGAGTGCCAGGTGCCGCCGCCATCGCGCTTTGAGATGAGCCAGGCCAGCGCTTTGTGCGCGGTGGCGACCTGATTTTGGCTGCGCAACATGGCTTGGGCGACCAGCGCGGTGGTCTCGATGGAGAACGAATCGCCGCGTCCGTAGGTGAGGCCGCTGCCTTGCGCCTGCCAGAAAACGTGGCCGTCTTCCTCCGTCTTCAATCGGTCTAACTGAGCCAGAATTTCGCGCACTTCAGCCTTGCGACCAGCGGTGGCAAAGGCGTTGGCGATGAGGGCGAGGGTGTAGGGATTGTCGACGCCGTCGCCCTTGCTCGCGAGGAAGTCGAAGCTGCTGGTCAGTTCGGCTTCTCCCCCGGCTTCGGCGATTGCCCACGCGATGTAAGCCGTGGCGCGCAGGATGGCGGCTTCCTTTGCGCCGCGGAAATTGTTGATTGCGCCTTCAGCGATGCCGCCGGTGCTCGGCGTCCAGCTTCCGTCACCCTGACGTTGCGCTAAAAGCCACTCCTTGGTGCGGGCGATGACGGCTTGGTCGATCTCGTAAACCTTGGCCATGTCGGCGAACTCCATGAGCCCGTAGGCGGTGAGGATGTTGTGCGCGGGCGTGTTGCCGAACCACTCGAACCCGCCGCCCTGCACCTCGTAGGAGAGCAGGCGCTGGTAGCCCTGCGCGATGAAATCCAGCGCCTTCATCTCCAGTTCCGGCTTAGCCTGCTTGGTCTCGCGCAGGTAGTTAAGGACGAGGACGTTTGGGTAGGTTGTCGAGGATGTTTGCTCGAAGCAGCCGTAGGGCATGCGGAAAATCGAGTCCATGCCTTCCACCACCTGGCTGAACGCGCCGGGGTAGATTTTGACGAACAAATCGCTGCCGCCGGGGATGGAGTTGGCGGGGATTTGCAGCGTTTCTTGCGCGGCGCCGTCCAGGCGGCCGTTGATGACCGTTTCGATGCGCTCGCCGTCCGGGATGACCCTCACACTGCGCTCAACAGCGTCGGAAAGCTGCGTTCCGCGAGCGAAAACGGTCAGCGAGTGACGGCCGGGCTTCAGCGCGCGGATGCGGTAGCTGGCCTTCATCGCGCCGCCCGCGCCGGCCTGGATGGTCTTGTCCGCAACGTCGTCGACAAACTCGAACCAATCGGCTTCCCGCGCTTCCAGCTGGATGGATTGCGGTTGGTCCAGGTAGTTGAAAACGGCGATGGGGACGGTGATTTCGTCGTTCTGGGTTAGCTCGGTTGGGAAGTCGATATCGATGAAAAAATCCTGGAAAACGCGGATTCCCTGCTGGAACGAGCCCAGGTTTCCCTCGCGAGAGACGGCGCTCCCGGCTAACCGCCAGGTTGTGATGGAATCGGCCAGATTTACCTCCAGTTGCGCCTTGCCGGCGGCGTCGGTGAGCAGTTGCGGCCGCCAGAGGAGCGTTTCCGGGAAAAAGCGGCGAATGCGCGGGGGTTCGGCGGCCGGGGCGCCACCGTTGGCCGGAGCCTCGGTTGGCTTGGCTGCGGAGGTTACGATGGCTCCTTTAAACATCTCTCGTCGCGGCATGTCCCCCCCATTACCCGGCATCGCAAAATCCATTTCAGCGGCTTCCATGAGCACTTGGGGTGCCGCCACTGTGCTATCGAGTCTAACGAAGAACATGGGAATCAACAGCAATGGGCACAACGCTAGGGCCAGGTTTCCGCCGAGAGCCAACCACTTTCGGGCTAACGTGCGCGGCTCGCTCAACACCGGGCGCAGGAAACCGACCAACCCTGACACGACCAAAAGTCCGACGACGACGGCCAGTGCCATCACGAAAAACGTCCGCTCGTCCATCGCGCCGAAGCTGATTTCCTGCGTTAGGATGGAGCCGAGAATCGTCAGCGCCGCCAGGGCGAAAAGCGCGGGGACCAGCGCGATTAGGCGCCGAAAAAGAGCCAGGTGGCGCACCGAATGCGTTAGGCGCCGAATTTCCGCCGCTTTGACGCCGAGCCAGACCGTGCCGACGATGGCGAACACGATCCAGATGGTCACAAGCGCTTCCGGCGAGTGAATCCGGGCCACGGCCCCGGCCAGGAACATGATGCCCGGCAAGGCGATGATCGCGCCGAACAAGATCCAGAAAAACTGGAGCATGCGGCGGCGAAATTCCGCGATGTGGATGGCCTCGGACTCGCCAGGCTGGAAACCCAGGCGCGAGAACCCGTAGCCGCCGAACACCAGCGCGCAAACGACGAACAGGCCGAAGGGAAACGTGCCTAACAAGCGCACCAGAGCATGCTCGTTCTCCCGCTTGGCTTGGTCGATCGCTTCGCGCCGCTCGTGCTGGGTGCTGCTTTTCGCCGAGGCCGGGCCGGCGTCGCCCTTGGCCGCGGCGAAGGCGATGACGTTGGCTTCCTCCAGTTCCGGTTGTGGGTCGGTTAGGGGCGCTCGGGTGACATCCGCGGGCGGTTGGGCCACGAACTGAAACCGGGGCTTGAGGATCTCTTCCTGGATCAAGAAGTACATCTCCTCCAGCCCGGGCCGGGAGTCGTTGAGCGCGAAAACCGCTTCGTCCACGGCGGCCAGGCTCAAGGCGGCTTCGGCAGGCTTTTCGTCCTTGCCGGTGACCAAAAACTCGATCATCGCCTTCTCCGCGGGCTTGTAAGTCTCGGCATCGAGCTTGGCTTGAATGGTTAGGGCGTCGGCGCGGTGAACCTGGATGATTTTCGTGTCGCGCGCGATGTCACCGTTGTCCAAAATGGCGTAGGCTTGAAGCTGAACCGTTCCAGCCACATCAGTCGGGATGTCGTAGGCATAAGCGCCCTCGCTGCCGTTCAGCTCGATCGTCGATGTGGCGAACGAGCGGCCGTTTTTCACAACATCCAGGAAAACGCGCTTGGCCCGCGAAGCCGAGAGAACGCTGAGATTCGCCGTCTCACCTTGCTGGTAAACCGCGCGATCCGTCCGCAGCAAAATCCCGTCGGCTCGCGTACCGACGATCAGCTCCTTGGTTACCCGAACCTCCGCGCCACGATCGCTACGCGCGGAGAGCGTCAGCTTCAAATTCGGCTTGTTCGGCGTCAGCTTCACCTTGCCGATTCCCAGCTCGTTGGTTTGGAGACGCGTGCCGCCGCCGGTGTAAACGATCGCCTTGGCAGGCGAGCCATCCGGGTAGGCGGTGACGATGTAGAGCGTGTTCTCCACGTTTTGCACCAGTTCGCCGCTTTCGGGGAAAACTTCGATGCGGAGAGGTTGGTTGGTTACCTTCACTTCCAGGGTTTGGCTCTGCGTTTCGCCGGTCGCGTCCGTCACCTCGGCAACGAGCCGAACGGAGGCATCGCCCTGGTTCAGGTTCGTTCCGGCAAAGGCGTCCTTCAGCTGGATTTCCGCCTCAAAGTCGCCGCCGGCGCGGGTTTGACCCCTCGTCTCCGCAAACGTCCGAAAACTCTCCAAAAACTCGTCGGCGCGAATTTTCACCTCCCCATCCGCGACGGGTTTGCCGAAGGTGTAGTCCGCGTTCAGCGTCAATTTCACGATCTCGCCCGGCGCGTAAAAACCGCGGTCCGCGGCCAGGCTAACCTTGAACTTGGGCAACACGTAACGCTCCACCTTCACCTCGCGCTCGCTGGTCGCATCGCCCACGGTCACGGCGATGGTGTAGGCGCCTTCGTTAACCTGATTCGCCAGCTTGAAATCCGCCGCGGCGATCCCGAAATCGCTCGTCTCGGCGTTTTTGCGATAGACCTTGTTGCCCTTGGCGTCGCGCACCTCAAAAGCCACCTCACGGCCGCCGGCGGGCTTCAGCGAATCGGTCTCCATGCTCAGCGCGCGCATGTGGATGATCTGGCCGGGCTGGTAGAGCGGCTTGTCCGTGCTGAGCATAGT
This sequence comes from Verrucomicrobiales bacterium, assembly GCA_965224535.1. Lineage (GTDB taxonomy): Bacteria > Verrucomicrobiota > Verrucomicrobiia > Verrucomicrobiales > DEV007 > JBCDHN01. Next base: position 314,848 of record CBDCZR010000032.1, on the reverse strand, counting down.
TCGGTAGGTCCGCGCGATGCTCACGGACTGCTCCGCATCGGCTTTTCCGCTCTTGCCGCTGACCTCGGCGCGCAGGGTGTAGTCGCCCTCGTCCAGGTTTTGGCTGAGTTCAGCGGTAATGTCGGCGATGCCCTCGTCGTTGGTCCTGGCGCTGGCGATTTTTCGCGTCCCGCGGCTACCCACCATCATGAGCCGAACCTGGGCGTTGGGGATGGGTTTGCGTTGCGTTTCGTCGCGCACAAAGACGCGCACCGGGGTCATTTCGCCAGGCTCGACGCGTGGTTGGGTGACAAGGACGACCTGCGTTGGATCCGGTTGCGCGGTCTCCACAACCCAGGTTTTGCCGCCCAAGCCGAGGGCCAAGAGAAACGCCAAAAGAGCCGCCACCTTCCAGAAACCGCCGCTGAAAAGCCAGGGCCAATCGCCCTCGCTACCGCGGGTTCCGGCGCGGATTCTGCGCATGACGCCGGCGATGAAGCCTTCGTCATCGCCGGGGCCGCCGGTGCGGGCGTATTCGCGCATCGCGCCGTCCATCGCGGCGTTGTTATCTTCGGGATTTTTGGGTTCGTCGGGCATGGAATGGGTTGGTTGTTGCGGGTAATTGCGGATTTGACCCGATTTGTGACCGGAAAAGTGCAGGGCCGGCATTTTTCGAACCAAACGCAATCTGCCCGAGCAATTTTTCCCGCCTACTGGCGAGAGTGTGAGGTTGACAGTCCCGTGGAAGCGCGAAAGGTTTCAGCGTGCCTGTAAAAAACGCGACGGACGCGGAAACTCAGCTTTCTTCTGCCTGCAATCCGCAATTTGCCGCGTTTCGACCGGGTTCCCGCGAATCGGCTCTCACGAGCCCAAAATTCGTTCGCAACGCGCCCGCCTCATCATCTCTCAACTGACGCACCCTACATACCCCAACCATCATGAGAAATCCTAAAGTTGCTGGAGCCATCAGCGGACCGGTTTTGGCGTTCCTCGGCGTTTTAGCCATTGGCCTGGCCGTTGCCGCCTATTTTTTCGTCCCGAAATTTCAGGAAGCCTTGAAAAATCGCGACGCCGCAAACCAGGAAGTGGCCGAGGCGCAAAATCGTGCCGAACCTCGCCCAGAAACCTCCAACGCGGACGGCGCGAGCCCCAACGCTTCCGTTGCGCAACAGGACGCGTCCAACGCGAAGCCCATGACTGCGGCCCCGGATCCCGCTGGCGGCGACAAGACTTCGCCCTACATCACCGATTCCGTGCTGGTTTCGGATCTTTCCTCCAAGCTCAAGGGCGGAGACATCACCGGATTTCTCGCCCTTGCCGGTGAAGAGCAGGTAACCGCGTTGAACAAGCTGCGGCTGAAAAATTTGCTGGTGGACCACAAATTTGCCGTGGACACCGAACAGCCGCAAGTGGAGCTGAGCAGCAGTGGAACGGGCAAAACCTGGGGCATCAACCTCAATCCGCCACCGGAAAAGCGGCAACTGGGCAAGCAACAAATTCGGGTTGACCTGGCCAACACCCAAAACCGGGGCTGGAACCTGGTGGGGCTGAATGTGCCGGACATCGAGGCGGTAATCGCATCCCTGAACGGCGAAGGCAGTGCGGCCATGGCAGGCGCTGATTCCGGCGTGAAACCAATCGAAATCGCGCGCGACTTCTTCAACGCCGTGCTAAGCCGAAACTTCCGCCAAGCCAAGAGCCACGTTGATTCCGACCGGCTAACGGACGAAAAACTGGCCGCCCTGTTCATCGTGGTGGAGGAGGGTGAATTCAAGCCGCACAGCAAAAACGCGCTGGTCGCCACTGCCAACCAGGAGCGCAACGCTTGGATCATCGCCCGCCTGGAATCGGCGGAGAAGGAGTCGGATTTTGGCATCGAAATGGAGCGCAAAGCGGGTGCCGAGCCGTGGAAAGTGGTCGGGCTGAATTTTTCCAAATTGATCCAGGCTCAAGTCGCGGAATTGGGGGCGGGTGACATTGCCTACACCCCCATCAAAAAGAACCTGAGAGGCGGCGATTCCCTGGTGCTTTACTTTGAGTACGATGAATCCGGGGTGAATCCGCGCGCCAGCCGGCAGTTGAAAATCATCGCCGACATCTTGCGCCAGGATCCGAAGCGCCAGCTCCACATCGGCGGCCACGCCGACGCCATGGGCACCGAGGATTACAACGAGGATCTGAGCCAATCGCGCGCTCAAAACGTGCGTACTTCGTTGATTTCGCTGGGAATTCCGGCTTCGCAAATTGTGTCCAAAGGGTTCGGCGAAAGCACCCCCAAAGCGCCCAACTTGAACCCTGACGGCACGGATAATCCCAGCGGCCGCGCGCAAAATCGCCGCGCGGAGATTTATTTGGCTTTCTAAAACTCGAAATCCGAAACTCGAAATTGTGATCCGTATGGGACATCGCCGAGGATCGCGAACGCTGAGAGAGAAGGAGAGGTGCTCACTGCTTGGACCCAAGGGCCGCGATTCCCCGAATCCGCCGCAGCCAGGGCGTGCCGGTGAGGTAGACGTCGTCGCCGGCGAAGGCCATGCGGCCGATGGTTGCCGGTGCGCCGTCGGCTTTCAGCATGCCGAGGGCGCGGATAGCAGTTCGCTCGTCTTCGCGCAGGGTTTTCAGGCCGGCGATGGCGTCGTCATCAAGCACGGGGCGGCCCAACACTTCTACCCGGGCGTCCTGCGGATGGATGCGCAGCAGCGCGCCGAGGTGCTTCAGCCAAATCGTGCCGTCCGGGGCGACGGCGAGGGCGTTTCGGTAGTTGTGGAGCAATTCCGCGGAACTGATCTTGCCGCCTTCCGGGATGCCGGGGATCGGCTTGGTGAACGCGGTTTCGCCGGTGGCGATGTCCACGCCGTAGATGAGCCATTGGGCCGGATCGGCGGGATTTGGGGCGATTCCCAGCAGGCGGTTGCCGCCGGCGGGGGCGATGAGGCCGGTGGTGCGCGCGCCGGGAATGGGAACCAGTGTTTTGGCGATTTTGTCAGGATTTTCCGCATCGATCACGCAAAGCCGGGCTTCGTCCGGGATGTCGCGTTTCAGCACTTTGTCGGCCACGCGCAACGTGGAGAGCACGATGAAACGGCCATCGGCGACGGCGGTGCAATCGGCGACTTGCAGGTTGCTGAGCGGTTCCCAGAAACCGCCGGCTTGCTCGTTGGCAGGATCCCACCAACCTAAGCCGCCGCCGTTGCCGTCGCGATACCAGCGCCCGGCGAAGTAGACGCGCCCTTGGTTGTCCGTGGCGGCGCAGGTGGCCATGTGGACGCCGGAGAATTCGCGCAACACGCCCAGGCGGCGCGGGTTGTCGTCCGGCGGGGTGGAGCCGAATTTGCCTTGGCCCATTTTCGTGGGCGCAGGTTCAGTCCAGGCCGGGCCGGTGAAATCCCAGGACCAAACCATGGAGCTGGGATAGCCGCTGAGGTAGACGCGGCCGCCGCTAAGCGCGGAGCTGTGATGCTGCAAGCCGGTTCGGCCCAGGAAGGTGGTTTTGTCCGTGTTAGGGTCGTGGACGAAGTGGCCGGCGCGATTGGTCGCAGTGCCGAAGAGGCGTCCGTCCGGCAGGGTGGTGAGTTGGATGAGGGCTTCGGCGTAGAGCGGGGGATCGAAGCGAACGGTGGCCCAAGCTTCGGATTCCGGCGTTTTGTAGCGCAGGTGTCCGAGCGAATCCGGGTTTTGCGCGGGGTCGAGTTTGGAGGCGTCCAGCTCAATCCCGGCCAGTTGCCTGACGCCGCCGCCTAAGCCGCGTTTTTTGGCGATTTTGGTGGGTTTGCCAGGATTTTCCGGGTTTTTGCCGAGCACGCGGGCTTTGGCTTCGGCCGGGCTGAGGCCTTTCGAGACCAGGCGGCGAAATTCCAGCTTGGGGTTGGAAACGCGGGGTTTTCCAGGTAAATCCAGGTTTTTGCCCAAAAGTTGCAACCCCGCGGTTTTGGAAATTTCGCCCCCGGCCGTGATTTGGAACGTGCCATCGCCCTCAGCGCCCGTTTCGCCCCCCGAAATGGCGAAAGTCACGTTGCCGCCCGCGTTTCGCAGCCGAATCCCGCCGCGCGGATTCGCCGTCGCCAGTTCGCGCGCCGATTTGGTGGTGGGGTCGAATTCGATGAGCCGGTAGGGCGTTTTGCCGTAGGCGGCGTAGATTTTTCCGCTCTCGGCGATGGCTAGTCCCTGGACGTAGGGCGAGCCCTGGATGGCGCCGCCGGACCCTAACACGTCAACCACATCGCCGTCGGGGTCGATTCGGAAAAACCCCGCCTCGCCGGTTTTTCGCGCGCCGACGGTGCCGTAGATTTTGCCGTCGGGGCCTAACGTGAGTGCGTTGCCTTGACCCATCAGGTTCAACTCCTCGCCCACCTTGCCGATGGCGGAAAACGTGTTCGCCGCCGGATCGTAGGCCCAAATCTCCAGCCCGCCGCCAACCATTTGCAGCGCGGCGTAGCGTTTTCCATTCGGCGCAATGACGCTGCCTTGCATGTGCACATTTCGGCCGCGCGGGACCTCGGCGCGGGTAACTTCACCGGTGTTCGTGTCCGTGGCGAAGACGGTGGCGGGACCCTGATAGCCCTTGTAGTAGACGACCAGGATGTCCGCCGTGCCTTCGGCGTTGGGCACGGCGATGGGGGATTCGTGCCGAGTTGTTTGGGTAGGCTGGGAGACGTTTTCGACCTTGAGCGGCGGGGCTTCGGCGATTTTTTTGGCTAGGTTAGGCTGCGGCGTGGTGGTCCAGGTTTGCGCTTGGAGGATCGCGGGAAGGACGAGGATGACGGCGAAGTGGCGGGGTTTCATGCGGGATGAAACCGGCGCGGCGCGGATTGGTTTCGGTGCCAGCGTGCTTTTCCAGCTAGTTGAGGTCGCCCTTTGCGCGAAGTTTGTCAGCAAGTTGGTGGAACTCAGGTTTGCCTGCCAACTCATCCATTTCGGCACTGTCAGTTTCGATTGCGGCCATGAGTTTTGAGCGATGATCCTCGAAATAAGCGAGCGTGGCATATACTTCGCCCAACTTCAGTTGTGGGTAGGCTTCCGCGAGTTCTTCCGCACCCCAACCGTAGGCTACATGATCGAAGATGAGGTGAATGGCTTTGAAATTCACCCGCTCGTTGACGGGGTAGCCCTTTTTTTTCGATCCGAAGATGGGGATAGCTTGTTGGTTCCGCGACCATCGCTGGCAACTTAGAGCCTGGGCCCGCCGCCATCAAGGCGGAAGTGCCAACTCACCCTCAATCAGCATCTCCAGATTCGCAGGAAGCTCGAAACACCCGACACCGCGAGCCTTTCCCAACTACAACGCCCGCTCCGCGAGGCTTAGCAGCCGGCCGGCGACGATTTCGGCGAGGAGGTCGGCGGAATATTTACCCTGGCCGGAGGTGTCGAAGTTCGTGTCGCGCCAGTTGTTGCGGGCCAGGTTGTAGTGCCGGTGAATCGGGGTGTTTTTGAGCTGGGGACGCTGCAGGTGCTCCAAATCCATCCACGCTTCGGCCAGGGGCGTGTCGAGGTCGGTGATGACGAGGCGGTCCTTCTTTTTGTCCTTGCCTTCGTCGTTTTCGAACTCGTGACCGCCCAGTTCGCCTTGAAATCGCAGAAACGCGTGGGCGTGGGAAAAACGCAGCGCAACGGCGGCGATGCCTTTGGGCGGGTTGGCGAAAAACGCGTCCGTTTCGGCGGGATCGACGACTTCCGGCCGGGTTTTGCCCGCTTCTTCGTCCGTCATCTCCAGGGGCGGCTTGCGATGGTACCAGCCGGCGTGAACTTCGCAGCCGAAAACCGAGGCCACTTGGTAGTAGTCGGCCGCAACCTGGAAAAGCCGGCCGGCGTTCTCGGCTTGAAGGATCAGCAAAATGGCTTCGGGCGCGTTTTCCGCCGCGGCGTAGAGATCGACGAGGAGCGTTTCGTAATCGCCCTCCGTGAGCCGGCTTTTTCGTCCCTGCGGCCCTTGCCCCACGTTTTCGAGCAGGAGCGCTTCCTCCCGCGCCGTCACCGCCCGCGCTTTTCGCTCCAGTTGGCCCAGCAGGTCGTCGATGAGCCCTTTGCGGGTGTAGGTGGGGGTCAGGTCGGCGCTCTGGTCGGTGTTTTTGGTGCGTTGGTGGTGCGCGATGACGCGTTCCAGCCGGTAGCGCTCGCTGTTTAGCTCGTTGACGAAGGCAGCGCGGCGCAGGCGCTGAAATCGGCGGCGGAGCGTGGCCGCAGCCTGGAGCACATCGGCGTGAATTTCGTCCGCGGCCTCTTTTTCGTCGCGTTTTTGGTAATTCACCGCTTTGGCGTCCACTGTGACGTGACCGCGCTCGCGGGCAGGGCCTTGGTTCAGCTCTTCGGCGACGCGGCGCAGGACGCGTTGGTCCAGTTCGCGGCGCAAGGGGCGGGCGCCATAACGCGGATCGTAACCATGACGCAACACGTCGTCGAGCACCGCCGCAGCCAGTTGCAAATCCAGTTGCCGCTCGCGCAGTCCGTCGCGCCGCTGGATGGCGTCCAACTCCTTGGCGACGATTTTTTCCAAATCCTCGCGCGTGAGCGGCAAAAACGGGACGATGCGGTCGATGCGGTTGAAAAATTCCGGCCGGAAGCGTTTTTTCGCCTCGCTGGTGAAGTGTTCTTCGGCGCCCAGGTCGGCGGATTCCGTGCCGCCGAAACCCAGGCCGCCACCGGCCTTGAAGCTCTGCGCGCCGAGGTTGGAGGTCATGATGACGATGGCGTTGCTGAAGTCCGCGACGCGCCCGGCGGCATCGGTCAGGCGAGCCTCGCCCAGCACCTGGAGGAAGAGGTCGAACACCTGCGGCGCGGCTTTTTCGAATTCGTCCAGGAGCACCACGGAAAAGGGCTGATCGCGCATTTGGGCGGTCAGCAGGCCCTCCAAATCGCCGGAATTGCTGCTCACCAGGCGGGTGGCGCTGCCGGGGCTGTTGTATTCGCTCATGTCCAGGCGAATCATGCGCTCGCGGCTGCCGTAGAAGTATTCCGCCGTGGCTTTGGCCAGCTCTGTCTTGCCCACGCCGGTCGGCCCGACGAACAGGAACGAGGCCAGCGGTTTGCCAGGCCGAGCCAGGCGCGCCTTGATCATGGCAATGGTGTCCACCACAAAGCCAACCGCGCGATCCTGACCCATGAGCCGCTCGCCAAACCAGGTCCGCGTTTTCTCCAAATCCAGGGAAATGGCGTCTTCCAGCAGGCTCAGCGGCAGCCCGGTTTCCGCGGAAAAAGTGGCGTTGACGTTCTCGATGGTGAGCGGATTTGCGGCCTGCGCGTTGAAAAAGAGCCGTTCCAGAAATCGGAGCGGTTTTCCGGGATAGGCGGAGTAACCCAGGTATCGCCGGTGCAGGGCATCGACCCGCTTAAGGGCGGTTTCGTAGACTTTTGCGCCGGTTTTGAGCAGACGCTTCTCCGCGGCGGCTTTCAGGATTTCGTAGGCCAGCTTGGGTTCGGGCTCCTCCATCGTCAGTTGCCGCAAACCATCCAAAATTCGCGGATCGCGCTTCTCGATGGCCGTGAGTTGCTCCGGCGTGCACTCTAAAATCGCCAGCAATTCGCCGCGCACCATGCGCGGCCGGAAAAACCCGGCGATGTTCTCGCTGCTGCCCCCCGCGCGGCCGGTTTCGAGCAACTCCGCCAGGTTGCCAAAGTAGAGGATGGCGTTCTGTTCGCGGGCTTCTTCGGCGATTCTCTGGCAGCGCTGTTGCCAATCGCCAAATCCGCTTTGGCCGGCGACGATTCGCGCGCCGCTGGTTTTCCAAAATTGGTGGCGATCCAGGCCCAGGTGACCTTTTTGGCGAACCAACTCGTGAATCACGGCCGTTTTGCCCACGCCTGGCGGGCCCACGACCAGCACGCTCAACGCCCGGCGCCCGCTTAGCATCTTGGCCAGGCGCTCCACGTGATTTTCGGCTAAATGCGCCTCCGGCATCGCGCCCGGCTCCATGCGGATGCCCACCTTGCTCAGCTCGCTTTTTTTTTGGTCTTCAGCCAGCGATTTGTCCCACCGCTCCTTGGGCGTTTCCGGGTAAAGGTTCACCAGCCTGGATTCGATGCTCATGTCCTGCGTGCGCTGAAGTTGCGCCAGGCTGAAGAGCGACTTGGCCGCGCCAGAGCGCATGACCGCGGTTCGCACGTGTTCCTCCAGCATCTCGGGCATCTCCTCCTCCTTCTCCGCGACGACCTCGATCCCCAAATCCGGCACGGCCACGATGTGCGCGCCTTCGTGCTTCCAGTGGATGGTGTCGAAAAACAGCTTGGCGGGCTCGTTCCACGCCAGGGACGGCTGCGGCGGATACAACCCCACGACGATGCCTCCCTTCGTGGGTTCTTCCGGCGCCTGACGTTCGTGGAGATCGCCGGGATCCTCGGATTTCAGCATTTCTTCCGCCAGCTTGATCTGGTCGCGCTGAATGGTCTTGAGCCGGTTGCCGAACGTCGATAAACCCGGCCAAAAAAGCACCTCGGAGACGAATTGCTCGCGTTGTTCCGGGCTGGGTTCGAGTTGCCGGGTGATGAAGACGATCTTGATGTGGAAATCGAGCACTTGGGGGACTGGAAATTGGAAATTGGAACTTGGAAACCGGAAAACTTGGGTTTTCGCGGTGTTGCGGGTGGGTTGACATCAATTGCGATTGGCCTAAGTTATGCGCATGTTAGGACGTTGTTTGCTGCCTTTCCTCGTTCCGTTCATCGCGTTGTGCCAGGCTGCCGCCGCTGATTTGGACGACGCCATCGCCAAGCTGCGAAGCGACTTTTTCAACGAGGTCTCCCTGGGCTCACCCGGCCTGACCGAGGCCGAAATCGACGAAGACTTTGTGCGGCGAATTTATAAGGTGGACGACGCGGCCAAGGCCATGGCGCGCATTTTTGCCGAGCCCGATTACGCTGAAATTAATAAGAAAATCGGCAAGTTGCGAAATCGGATCAATCTGGAGATTTGGGGCACCGTGGTGTCGGATTTCGCCATCGGTTTGGAGCTGAACAACGCGGGAAAAATGAACGGAGCCATCAGCGATCTGGATCAGACGCTCTACACCGATGCCGAGGTGGTGGTGGATCGCGATGGAACGGTTCGGGCGGAGGGTTCGCAAGCCGTGCACCAGTTTTTGATCGAGGAGTTTTCTCGCCGGTTCGGCAAGCGGATGGACATCGCTCAAACCCAGGCAGCCGTGGGCGAGGTTTACGACATGATGCACTTTACAGGGGATGGGATGATGGCGGATTGGCGGATGAGCGACTCGCGCTGGCAGGAGTTTCGCATGGGCATGGATGCCTCGGTGGAGGGGTTGAGCCGAACCGACGGAGCGTATTGGTTCCCGGGCGCTTACAAAACGCAGGTTTTCACCCGCTATCTCAACGAGGGCAAGACCATCCGCGTCGAGCCCACGACCCAACAGGGTGGGGCGCCGGATATTACCGGCTACGATCAGGTGAAGGTGCCGGACGGCGTCCAGGTTCGCTACGGCAATACGCGCAAATTGTCGAAACTTTACGCGGATGTGCCCATCACCGTGGATCGCACCGGAGCACTGGGGTCGCTCTACGAAAACCGCTATCACGCTTCCCATCAGGATAACCCGCTGAAGATCGCGAAATACACCAACCGGGAGGTGGACACCGCGCTGGTGCACGCCACGAATTTGGAGGTCGATTTCCGTCATTTGGTGCTGGAAGGACGCGATCGCCAGCGGCGTTATTTCGTGCAGCGGACGTTTGATGAGTTTCGGGACCAATTGCCGCCGGAATTGGCCGACGTGGAAGAAATCCAGCGGATTATGGAAATCAACCAGCGCATCGAGCTGGACAAGGTGATTCGCAACACCCCGGAGCGGCCGGCGTCCTGGGCGGCGGAGTGGCAAAACTACGAGCCGCGCAACATCAACGACGTGGAGACGAAGCTGCTCTACTACGACCAGGAGGTGGCCACGATGGAGGAAATTTTGAGCGGATTGCAAGGCGGCGGGCCGGACATGAACGACCCTGAGGTGCGGGCCCGAGTCGCGGCGGCGGCGGAGGATTTGTTTCGGCGAAAAAGCCGGGCGGTGACGCGGCTGGGCGCGGTGAAACTGGGTCGCAAACTGCTCCGCGACGTGTTTTCCCGCCAGGGTTACGCGCGAACCCGGCACCTGATGGCGGCGGACCCGACGTTTCGGGGGCAAAACACGCGCCAGGCGATGCAACGGCTCTTGGCGGAGCGGGTGGCGGACCTGCACGTGGCCATGGTTTTCATCGACGATCCCCGGCTCATTCAGGACGTCATCGATCAAGCGCCTGAGGAATCGCGCGGCGCCCTAACACGCTTGCGAGACATCGCTCATGCCCAGCGGGCGGACATCATCAACCGGCAGGGCGTGGTGGATGCCATCGAGCAGGGTCACCTCATCCAGGGCGATGTGGTTTTGCGGGAGTTGCTCATGAAATTGGACGTCCCGGCGGGCGAACAGGCGGAAATCCTGAAATCGCGGAATATTCCCAACGTTCCGGGCCAAACGCGCATCGCTTCCTTCGCCGAGCCGGAGTGGTACCGGCGCACCATGCTGATGCGCATGCACGAGGCGATGATCGAGCGGTATCGCGACGGGCAACGCATCACCTCGGATACGGTGAGCAAGTCGATGGCGGGCCGGGCGCAGAATTACGTGGCCGAGACCTACGTGTTCAATTTACGCAACGCGCAGGAATTTTATCTCAAGACGCTGCCGGCCATTTTTGAGCTGAAACCGACCATGGAGATGGGTTATTTTGGCCGGGAATACATCAACAGTTTTCTCAACGTCGGCACGGTGGATTCGGGGGCAAAAATCGCGGCGGCTTACGCCATGGGCAACCAGGAAGCGGTTCGTCAGGAAATCCGCGACGCCATCATTGGAGGCATTTGGTTAGGAGGCGATATCTACGGTTTCGTGAAAAATCTGAAGGACTGGGACACGACGGGAAACGCCACGCCGCTGGCGACGCAGATCATTACCAAAGGGTTGGGCTACGCTCCCGGGGGCGCGCCGTACGCCGCGCTTATGGGGCATGTGTTAGTCTACTACAGCATGGCCAACACGCTCTACCAGGTGGGTTGGCATTTTTACGGCCAACCGACCCAAACCGAGGTCGTTTCCTTGGTCCTCACCGGTCAGCGCGGGGTCGTTCCCATCGCCGCCGGTTCCAGCGTGCTGAGACCGTTCAAGGACCCGCGAACGATGGAGTTTTTGCGCAAAAACGCGTTGCTGGACCTCCACGTGAAGGTGCCGGAGGACCTCCCGCAGAAGTGGCGGGAATCGATTTTGAAGCAGTTTTTCCTGGCATCCGCCAACCGCAGCGCGTTGGGCGCAATGACGGCGGAGGAGTTGAGAGTGCACAATATCATCGCGGCCGATCTTAGCTCACCCATGCCGGCTGCCGGAGCGTATTCGGGTTGGCATGACGCGAGGAACCGGGTCATGAACTCCTACTATCGCAACTGGCGCTATTGGTTCCAGCGCCTCTGGTTTTACCACATCGTCTCCAAGGATTTTTACCAGCGTATGGACGGAATGAGCACCGGCGGAAAAGACTGGATGCGCATTGACGACGAGCCGCCCGTCATCATTTCCGCGCAATCAGAAGGTGAGTGGGCCATGAGCTTTGGCAGCGACCGGGGTTGGATTCTGGAATACTTTCGCGAACGCGGTTTGAAGTCGCATTTTGCCGATGCCTACACCCGCCGGCCCGATGGAACCGGTTACTGGGACCACGAACAGGTCTACCTGCGCCTTTACTTCGAGCGTTGGATCCGGGAATGGGAAAAACGCTGGGAAGATGCCCAAATGGAGCACGGCGAGTTCCTTTACGAGGCCGACGTGGCTGCCGGCGACTGGCGAAAAGCCGTGGTGGACGAGCTGATTCGCTACTACCTGGAAGGCGAGGCCTTTTACCGCGCCAATCCCCAACACATCGATGAAATGGACGGCCTGGCCGAGGCGCAAAAAGAGGCCGCCAGGGCGCATGCGCTGGCCTTACAGGGCCTGGATGTCCGCGTGGTCGATAAAATCCGCGCCGAAGCCGAAAAGAAGGCTGCCGAACGTTTGCGCCTGTTTGAAGAACTGCAATGGAGCCCCTCGGTCGTGGGAAATTTGCAGAAGACGATGGAAAGCGCCGCCGCGAAAAAACCGGCCTACAAACCCGACCCAACCGAGTTGACGGTGCACGTTCCGCGTCCCGTCGGGCGGGTCGGCCAGAAGATTCCCATCCAGATTTTGGTTCGCGGCGACACGGGGAAGTTGGCGGATCCTAACGACTACCAAATCAAGGTGAACTACCGAAAATTGAGCGAAACGGTAGGGTCCCGGCCCCCGGAAATTTTGCGGGACGATGTCGCCATTCTTCTGGGCGAGGACGTGACCGACGAAAACCTGCACTGGGCGAAGTACGAATCCACCGTGGAGGTCACTTCGCGCGAGAAACCCGGAGCTACTCTCACCGAAACGTTTCCCGTCTACTGGATCGCCGCCAAGGACGCTGAAGACGGGGATGACGATGGCGCTGAAGGCGATTCTGAGTCCGAAATGGACGGTTTTTCGGATGAATTGCTCGCCCTGGCCCGGCGCGCCGAGTCCGAGGCCGCGAGTGCCGCCGAACCCTGCGCCACCGCGCGGGAACTGCTCCGGCGCGGCGCTTCGAAGATCGCGAAAGTCACCGCGGAAATCGGCCAAATTCGCGGTGCATTGGGCGGATTGACCGAAACGGCCAAAGGACTTGAGGAATCGCTGAAAACCGCCCAAACCCAGGACAAGGAAGTCTACGCGTTGGCGGAAAAATTGGGCGAATTGCGGGTAAAACTCGGCGAGGAAGCCAAAGCGACCTGCGACGCCGCGGCGGCCATGAAACAGAGCAAAAATCGCGAAGAACGCGACCAGCATCTTGCCGAGGCCGAGGCGCATTTCAAAGTGGCGACCGAAATTTTCACCGAAGCCAAGGCGGTGTGGGCCGACATCCAAAAACGCGACGAAGCCGTCCGCGCGATCGGCCCCGCCATCCAAAAAGCCGCCGCCGCGGAAGCTGACCTGGAACGCCGCCTAACCAACGCCCAACAACTCCTGGCCAGCGCCGAGGCTGATTTTTCTGGCGCGGAATCCGCAGGCGGCGTTGTGGACGGGCACTTGGCCGTCTTGCAAGGGCTAAAGGCGCAGGGCGCGGGCCTGGTGGACGAAGGCGAACGGCGCCTGAAAAGGGCCAACCTAACCGACGAACAGGCCAAGTCGTTTCGCGACGAAATGGGGGCTTTGTTAGGGCGCATCGTCGTCGCGGAAGAACGGGTCGCCAACTGCTCCCGGGAAATTCGCGCCGCCTTGGACGCCTCGCAGGATTCCCGCGCCAAGGCTCGCGAGGCGTTGGAGGCATTGCGCGCGGAATGGGCCGCGTTTCGCCAAAACTCGCCCGGAGGCGACGCCGGGCTGGATGACGTGCTCAAAAACCTCGATGCCACCGTCGCCGTGGCCGACATTTTTTGGGAATCGATCCAGGACCTCTACGCCAAGGCCAAACACTGCCGCTCCGCCGCCGGCCGGCTCGATTCCGCGCCGTTGAAGATTCCCGTTCCGGACCTAACCAACCCACCAAAAACCCTGCCCGAGGCCAAAGCGCTCCTCACCCAAGCCGGTTTCACCCCTGCCATTGCTGGGGGCGATCCCGCGCCGTCCAAAGACCTGGAATTTCGCGTGCAGAGCCAAAATCCGCCCCCCGGCGCGTTGCTGGAAATCGGCAAACCGGTCACCGCCGTGATCCACAGTCAGCACGCGCCGATGGTTCGCGTGCCGGACGTGACCGGCCAGGACGCGAAGAGCGCCAAAGCCGCCATCGGCCGCGCCGGGCTCGTCCCCAGCCTGACCGGCGGCGATCCCGCGCCGGAGGAAAAACTGGCCTTCCGTGTGCAATCGCAGCAGCCCTCGCCCGGCAACCAAGTGGCGGCCGGCAGCCCCGTCACCGTCCGCATTTTTTCAGAGATGGCGGCGGAAATGCCCGCCATTCCCACGATCGTCGGTTTGGACGCCAAAACCGCCAAGCAGCGCCTTGGTGAGGCCGGGTTCAGCGTCAACTTCAGCGGCGGCGACCCGGCTCCCAGCAAAAAGCAGGCCTTCACCGTCGCCGCGCAATCTCCCGCAGCGGGAACCAAGGTGAAAAAGGGCAGCGCGGTGACAGCGGTGATATTCGGCGATTTCAGCGAAATGAAGGTGGCCGCCAAGCCTGACAAACCCACCATGCCGGAGCCGCCAACTCGCCCTCAGCCAAGCGGCCCGCGCGCCAACGAGTTTTTCGTCGTCTTCCACAACTGTTTTCCCGCGAATTTGAAAGAAATCGCCGCCGGCGCGCGTCTGCCGAAGCTCGACGAAAGGAACAATCTCAAAAAGAGCGGTCTGACCGTGGAAGAATTGACCGCCGAAATGATGGCCGAAGCCTTCACCAACGCGCAGTTCAAGGACAACTTGCCGCCGGCCCTAAAAAAAGTCGATCCCAACTCCATCCAATACTCCTACGCTGACGACAGCCTGTTCCTCTTCCACTTCAAAGGCCGCGCTACCCAAACATTTCAACCTGAAGCCTTCGCCAAAGGTTCGCGTTGGGCTGCCCCCGCCAAATTGAAGATCGACCTGGAAGGGAAAAAACTCGGCGCAGAGGGGGCTCTGCTTTACGTCAGCGCAGGCGCGTTTTTGACCTGGGCAGACCTGCAAAAGACCTACCCGGGCGCAAAGGCGGACACCTCTGACTCCGGCGCGCTCAAAGTGCTTCTCGGCGGTAGCAAATCCGAAATGCCCTCCCTCGAAATCGCTGGCGCGGACGGAAAATTTCGGTTTGCGGTGAAAGACCACACCGGCAGCGTCGAGTTCGTCGGCGGCCCGCCATCTCCCGGTTGGCCGGAAGCGATGAAGAGCGCCAACGCCGGCTTGTTCGCGGAAATGGGAGCCGGTTTCTGCGGCGCGGAAAATGCCTACCACGATGGCGGCAAAAATGCGGTGGAGAATCTGGCCCTGTTTCGGCGTTTCCGCGATGAGGTCTTGGCCGAGGCCGAAGGCGGGGAAGAATGGATCCGCTTCTACTACGACGAGTTTTCGCCCTGGGCCTCCTCTCTCATGCAACGGCGCCCGGAGACCCGCGCCTTCTTCCGGGCCGGATTCGATCTGTTAGCGGCAGGGATGGAAGCGCCGCCGAAAACCGCGCACGCCCACGATGACCCCACCCGCTAAACTGTCGACGACGCTTGCCGCGGGATTGCTTCTGCTCTCTTGCGGAGATCAATCCGAACCGCCGGAGGTCTCGGACGCCTCACCGAACCCTGCCGAACAAGTTCAGCCAAACCGCGAGACGGCTTGGACCGTTTCCTCCGTCTCCGGCTCAACCTTGCTCGTCTACCGCATTCCCGGTGATACCCCGCAAACCGGCCAGGGCGTCCGCGTCACTTTCACCATTCCCGGTGCGGATTCGCCAATCGCCCGCGCGGAGGGTGAAATCGCCGAAATCAATGCCGAAACCTTCACCATTGCCATCGATCCCGCCTCCCAAACCGGAGCCCCGCAACCGGGCGACCGCATCACCCTGTTAACGCCATGAACTCGCCACGTATTTTCCTCATCGTTGCCGTCGCAACCCTAACACTACTCCCAAATCTGCCCGCCGAGGAGTGGAAAGTGACGGGCGTGGACGGCGGCAACGTCACCGTAGCCCGCACAAGCGGCGACAACCCGCGCGCCGGTGACATCGTGGCCATTTCCTTCGTCATCCCGGGTTTGGGCGAAAAAGCGAAGAAGGCCGAAGGCAAAATCGCCGCCATTGTGGGCAACAGTTTTGAAGTGAAAATCGACGCCGTTACCCAAACCGGAAAAATCACTCCCGGCGATGTCGTGGAGGTCATCCGCGCCGCTCCGCCCGGACCGGCGTCACCCGCCAACGCCGGTCGCGACACCTGGGCCCACCGCATGGCGGACATCCTGACACGCGCCGAAAACGGCTCCGGGCCGGATGCCTGGCTGGTTTCCGAAGCATTCCGGCTCGGCGTGGGATTGCCTCGAGACTTGAGCCAAAGTGGCCAATGGCTGGAACGCGCCCTGCGTTGCGAAACCATCCCCGGGGTCGCGCTGCATTCCAACGCATCCCGGCTGTGGGGCCCCCGAAAAACCAGGGACCAATCCTATTCGCATTTCAAAACGGCCTTTGACGTTCTTCAGAAAGAAGCCGAATCCGGCGCACCGGAAGCGATGCATTTGCTCTCCGACTACTACGACGATTTTGGCATCGAGCGCGTCGTCCCGGAGAATCGGGAGCGCGAGCGCTACTGGCGCCAAAAAGGGCTGGCGATGTGGAAAGAGCGGGCCGCGAATTCTGATGCCAAGACCGCGTCTGGCGAAATAAACCCGGTTTTGAGCGTTCGCGCGGACGCGGCCTACCGCCTGAGCTATTACCGCTTCCGTCGCCTCAAAGATTACCAAAGCGCGCTGCCATACCTGGAAATCGCGGCGGAGGCAGGGGACCCGCGGGCGTTGACAATACTGGGCGAAGCGTATGCCTGGGCCCTGGAGAAAAATCCCGCCAAAGCGGCTCCGTTTTACCGCCAGGCCGCCATGCTGGGCGACACCGAAGCCGCCGGAGAACTCAGCAACGTGCTCATTGCGATCGATCCGGTGAAAAATCGCGAGGAAGCGCTGTGTTGGGGCGTTTTGGCGTGGAAATTCGGCGGCCAACTCGCTCGCTTGCAAGGGGTGCCCACGGCGGGAATCGACCTGCTCAAATCCTCTGTCACGCGGGCCGAATTCGCGGCCGCCACCCAGCGAGCCAAACCCTTGCTCGATTCCATCTTTCCGCCCAAAACCCTACCCTTGTTCCTCGCCATGGCCGAGCGGGACGAGGTGAAACAATTCCTGGCCGAGTTGGACCCATGAACCGTTCCGTTCTCCTTGTCTTCGCTTTTCTACTCACCGCAACCTTCGCTCTGGCCGCCGAATCCTGGAAAGTGAGCGATGCCGGTTCCGGCGAGTCAGCCATCGTCTCGCGCATAGCCGGAGACAACCCGCAGGTTGGTGAAACCGTTTCCATTTCCTTCGAAATTCCCGGTTTGGGCGAAAAAGCCGTTCGCGCCAAGGGAACTATCGCCCAAGTCGGCCGGGACAGCTTCACCGTGCGGATCGACCCTGCCTCGCGTAGCGGGAAAATCGCGGTTGGCGACGTCGTGGAGCGCATCGGCAAACCCAAATCCATGCCTGCCGCCACCACGGCTCCATCATCAACTCCCCCAGCCTCACCAACCCAAGAATCGCCGGCCGCAGCGATTGAAGACAAGCCGCTTTCGGAGCTGATCCCTCCCCGCCGGCAAGAGTTTGTCCCCCGCACCGAGGCGCAATTGTTGGCCACGCGAGACGCCGGCGGCGGAGTCGACTTCGGCAAAGCCGCGGCGCGGGTCCTAACCCTGTTCGAAGAAAACTTTGTCCGGGAAACGCGCATCGACGACCTGTTCTCCCGCCGCTTGCTTCGCACCTACCTGGATTGGCTCGATCCCTCGCACCTGTATTTCGTCCAGGCGGACATCAATCGGTTCACCCGGCAGTACGAAACCACCCTGGATGACGACCTGAAAAAAGACGACATCTCCGCCGCGTTCGCCATATTTTCCGCCTACGAAGAGCGCGTCGCCCAAACTCGCCGGATTGCCGCCCGGATTCTCTGGGAAGAGCGCTTCACCTTCTCCGGCGACGAATGGATCGAGCTGAATCGAACCGCCTTGCCTTGGCCAAAGGACGAAATCGAGCAGGCCGGCCAATGGAAAAGGCAAATCCGGTCCCGGCTGCTGCAACTCATCCTGGCCAAGGACGAACTTCCAACCACCGACGAGCTGGCCAAGATGAAACTGGCCGTCCTGGAGGAATATTCCCGCTACTTCGAAACCGTGCAGCGCCGTGGTTACGACGACGTGGCCGGATATTTCCTCAAAAACGTGGCGTCCTCCTTTTCCTCCGACAGCGATTACTACACGCCGGCTGAAATCCAGGCCAGCCAAACCGCCCAACGCGGCGCATTCACCGGCATCGGCGCAGTTTTGAAAATCAACCCGGCCGGCTACGCGCAGGTCGATCGCCTCATCGCGGGAGGGCCGGCGCAACGGCACGGCGGGATTCACGCCGGCGATCAAATCCTGGCCGTGGCGCAAGGCGAAGACGGAGAGTGGTTCGGCACGGCCTCGCGCGAATTGTCGGACATCGTCGAACAAATCCGAGGCAAAGCCGGCGCCAAAGTCCGCCTCCAACTGCTCGATTCCCGCGAAACCGACGAAAGCGCCAAGCGCGTCATCACCATCGAGCGCGGCAAAGTGGAGATCGCCGCGAATCGGCCTCACGCCGAAATCATCGACTGGCCGCGGCCCGGGGAGGAGTTGCGCGTGGGGTGGATCACCCTACCCATCATCCTCGGCGACGGCTCGGATCAATCGCTCAGTTCCTCCGCCGACGTCCGCAAACTGCTGCAACGGCTGCGCGAGCAAGGCGCTGAAGGCATCGCCCTCGACCTGCGCCGAAACACCGGCGGGCAGCTCGGCGAATCCATGTCCGTGGCGGGATTATTCCTCGAAAAAGGTCCCCTTTGCCTGTCAAAAATGCGCCGGGGCGAACCTCAGTCATTCTCCGCAAACGACGACGCCGATCCGCTTTGGGACGGGCCATTGGTGGTCGTGACAGGCCCCAACACTGCCGGTGGAGCTGAAATGATTGCCGGCGCCATCCAGGATCAAAGCCGGGGACCGGTCGTGGGCGCGAAATCCACCTTCGGGCGCAGCGCCGGGGCCCGATTCTTCCCCGTGGCTGAAGACGGCTCCGCCGCCGCCGGCTACGCCCGCATCAGCATCGAGGCCTACTATCGCCTCACCGGCCAACCCTACCAACTGCGCGCCGTCGTGCCCGACGTGGTTTTACCGCACCAACAAGACGAACTGAAAATTGGCGAGCGCCACGCCGCCAACCCGTTGAAATTGGACCCCGTCGCCGCCGCGCCCATCAAACCCTTCGCCAACGCCCCGAATCTCGGCACATTGCGGGCCCGGTCGCAATCTCGCCTGCTGGAAAGCCCCGCCTTTCGCCAAATCGCCGGCCAAAACCGCCAAAACCGCGAGATTTTGGCCGCCAACCGCCTTTCGCTGAATTTGGAGGCTCGGCTGCGGGAAAAGGAGCAGCGTCGCGAACGCGAGCAGGCGAAATCCGCGATTTCCGGCAAAACCGAGCCGATTTCCGCAAAATCGCGGTTTACGCTCGCCGGCGGGGAAATTTCCGAATCGCAGCCCACGGAGCCTCCGGCGCCGGACCCCGCCAAACGCGAAGCGCTGGCGATTTTGGCCGATGTTTGCGGCGCGGCGAATTGAACCTGGTTGCGTCCTGCCTGTCACCCTTCCGTGGGTTCGGCGTCCGTCCAAATCTTGATTTCATCGAACAACCCGTGTTCGCCGCCGATGACCAATCGTATCGCGGTTAGATTAGAGCTAAATTGCAGCCCAAATTCGCCTACCTGGCAATCTATCCCGAAAGATTTCCACCCCGGCTTCACGTGCCTGGATTTGCCCGATGAAATTTTCTCGTTTACCCCTCCTTTTGCTGATTGCCGGCATCGTCCTGGTTCGCGCCGAGTTTTATAACGACTTCGAAGACGAGCCGCACAACTACGCCGCCGTGGAAAAGCGCGACCCCATGTCGGTGCTGCTGCGCAAAATCGACGCCGAAGAGATCGCGCCCCTCACGGAGCCAAACGGCAAGCCGCTGGTCAGCCGCCTGCTCAAGGAACTGGACATTCCGGTGGAGAGC
Source organism: Verrucomicrobiales bacterium (assembly GCA_965224535.1). Taxonomy (GTDB): domain Bacteria; phylum Verrucomicrobiota; class Verrucomicrobiia; order Verrucomicrobiales; family DEV007; genus JBCDHN01. Next base: position 295,109 of record CBDCZR010000032.1, on the reverse strand, counting down.
CAGGTCATGGTTTTCACCAAAACCAGCCTCCAGCGCCGGGTGGTCAACCCCGGCAATCCCAGGGCGATTTACTTCAACGAGGACGTTTACCTGGGCTGGATGCCTGGCGGCCGGGTTGAGGTGGGCAGCGTGGACCCGTGGATGGGCTCCGTTTTCTTTTTTCAGCGCGAATTGGACGACACCACTAGCCCCGTCATCGCCGAATCGGGCCGCTGCTTTGGCTGCCACGCCGGCAGCGCCACCAACTACATGCCGGGCCCCTTGGGACGCTCCATTTTTCCGCGCGAGGACGGTCGCAGCGCCAGAAGCACGCCTCACGAACTCACCGGTCACGAGGTGCCCTTCGACCTGCGCTGGGGCGGCTGGTACGTGACCGGCCAGCACGAAAATCTGCGTCACCTGGGCAATTCCATCGCCACGCGCGGCGCCACCGGCGGAATAACCATCGACATGGACAAGCATGCGAATCTCACCAAGCTGGACGCCTTTTTCCCGACCGAAAAATTCCTCTACGGCGGGAAAAGCGACATTTTGGCCATGCTGCTGCTCGACCACCAGATTGGCCTCCACAACCTGCTGATGGAGACGCACTACAAGGCGCGCCAAGGCATCCACGACTTCAACGTCACCGACGCCTCCAGCCTGGCCGCCATGCCGGAAGACGCGCAAAAATCCTATCGCCGCGCCGCAAAAAAACTGGCCGATTACCTGTTGTTTAAATCCGAGGCGCCGCTGGGGCCGAACCAAATTCAGGGCGATTCCGCCTACCAGGCCGCGTTTCTGAAAGATCGCCGCACGACCAAGGATGGGCGCTCGTTGAAGGATCTGAAGCTCAACGGCCACATGTTTGAAAACCGCTGCTCCTACATGATCTACTCCGCTGCCTTCACCAATTTGCCCGTGCCCATGAAACAAGCCGTCTACCAGCGAATTCAGGAGATTTTGGCCGCGCCTGAGCCGCTGAAAGGCTACGAATACCTGGGAACGGAGGAACGCCAGCGGATTGGGCGGATTTTGCGCGAAACCATCGCGGATTTTCTCTGATTTTTCCGGATTTCAAGGGGCCGTGAGGGCGAAAACATGCCCGTTCCCCGGAGTCCTTCGAACTTACCCCTAACTTTCCGGAGTTTGGGCCAAGGCAGCTTCCTCCGCTTCCATTTCGGCGATTTCCTCCTCGGTCATGTCGGTGAATACCGCGGTGTAGGGCTCCGCCACGGATAAATCGGGATTGAGAATGCCAGCATCGACCAAAGTTTGCACCCCTTCCTCGTCGGTCATTTTATCCAATCGGGCTTTTGCCCGCCGCCACATCTCAGGAAGGTCAAATGTATCAAGTGAAGAATCCATAAACTGCTAGGAAGGTGGCAGGAAATAGCCGACGATGCAAGCTGGATCCAGGACGGCAACCTGAACGTGCGACCACCTGCGAATTGCGGATCCAGCGAAGACATCTTCTCCTTCCTGAAACACACCGCGCACACTTTGAATTTTGGAGTCCGGATTTTCCAGGTTGATGCGTTTGATCGTCCAGTTGATCACGGCGCAATCCAGGTAGCGCAGCACATTGTCCGCGTCATCAGGATGGAGAGGCTCGTTTTTGGGCATCCGCTTGTGTCCTTTTCGAATCCTGGCATGAAATTCGGGGAATGACTCAGCCAACGCGTTGGTGTGAAACGAGTCCAGCAAGTCGAAGCAACGTCCCAGGTGCAAAACCGCACCCACTGCCGCCGGTTGCCGGATGAGTCCGCGTTGGCACTGCAATTCCGCCCATTGCCAAGCCCGGTCGGGGCCATGTTCCCAAAAATAGATGCCGTAGCCCAGCCAATCGTAGTCATTCTTGCTGGGAACCAACGACGCGCCGTGTTGGATGACCGCATCGCGAATCCTGGCGTCACAGCCGTGGTAGCCAATGATAAGGCGCTGATAGTCGAAGTTTCGCATGCTGCTGAGGATGGCAGAGGAATTCGTCACCGCAATGGCGCAGACTCGAGCCACTTCTCCTCATTTGCGGAATGTGAGTTGAATTTGACCTCGCCTCAGCGGATTGCTTGAGGTCAATCGTTCGCCCTTCCGGACTATGGATGGCCCGATCACCTTGCCTCGGTGCTTGCCACCAACTCGGCAAACGGCTAGTCTAAAGGCATGAAACCCTTCCTTTGCCTGATTTTCGCGCTTTTGGCAGGCTCCGCCCTCGCCCAATCCGGCCCGGATGCTCGCGAGGAGTTTAGCCGGCGCAATTACGACGCGTTTCCGGAGTGGAAGCTCAATCCGCAGATGCCGAACGACGTTTTTCGCTTCGCCCGGCTGCGCTACGATTCTTACTACGGCTACGGGCGTTGGGGCAAGTGGGCCACGGATTTTCCGGACAGCGACCTGAATTTCTCCTACCGCTTGCAGGAGCTGACTTCGCTAGAGGTTCACCCGAATCCCATCGTCGTGGACATCGATGCCAAGCAACTTGCCGGTTACCCCTTCCTCTACATGATCGAGCCGGGCGACATTTACCTGAACGACCGCGAGGCGAAGATCTTGCGCGATTACATGCTCAACGGCGGCTTCATCATGGTGGATGATTTTTGGGGGACGCGCGAGTGGGAAAATTTCATGAACGACGGCTTCAAGAAGATCTTCCCGGAGCCCAAATTCGAGCCGCAGGAGCTGCCTTTGGAGCATCCCATTTTTCATTGCGTGTTCGATTTGAAGGAAAAACCTCAGGTTCCGGCGATCGGCCACGCGCTACAGGGCCGCGATTTGGGAATCACCCACGAGTGGAACAAGCCCGGTTCCGAAACGCCGCACTACAAGGGCGTTTTTGACGAAAAGGGCCGCATGATGATGATCGTGTGTCACAACACCGACCTGGGTGACGGCTGGGAGCGGGAGGGCGAAAATGAGTGGTATTTCAAGGAGTTCGCGGAGAAAAAGTCGTTCCCGATGGGGATCAATATCGTGTTTTATGCGATGACGCACTGAGTTGGGGACGGAAGCCCGAGAAGAGTTTTGACGACGATATCCCGAGCCCTTGTATTTGGAGCGTCCTTCTACCTTCCGTTTTTGGTTCTCCTCTCAACAATCAATGAAAATCCACGCTGGTGGGAATGGCCTTCAGTTCCGGGATACCCTTGTCAGTTCGTGGGACTAACGGGAATGGCTTATCATGTCTGTGCGACAATTCCGGTTGCGGCAGTGATTGCAGTGCTGTCGCTGGTAACTGGCAAGAGCAGAATGCTCTTTGTGGTCCTCGTGCTGACCACTCTGCTCTACGCTACGTGGTCTGCGGTTTGGATCCGAAACGTCTTGGATTCAGGGAGAACCTAGAAAGGCGCAACCAGGCACGTCACTCCGCGTGCTCTTCGTAAACGATCGGCGAGGTCACCCGCACGTCTGGACCCACCTGCTTCACCAGCCGGCAGCGGAACCCTTTACCTTCCACTGCTCGGCGTCCGGTAAAATGTAGTCTAGCCCAGGCACACCGATGTAGAATCGTTAGCTAATTCACAATTCTTCGGATCAAGGTTCTATCGGGTGTGCAGAAAGTCTCGACCATCTTCCTATTGATATCGAACCCTTTCCATATCCGTGTCGATTCATTATCATTTTCGCCTATCCCATCGGCATACCATCCACAATGACTCATTGGTAGTTGATCGAGAATTCGATCCACAAAAAAGTGTGATAAAGACATGTTGAGCTTTATGGGAGGTGAAAGCCCTCCGCTAAGCAGGATCTCCACATTTTCGTCAGGCTTTAGTCTCAGCCCGATATATCCATCATCGTAGTCTTCGTAGTATATTCGTTTAAGCTTACCCGGCGATTCGTCTTCGGTCGTGCATAGCCTTACATATTCATCGTCGAAGAGATCAAGATGAGGAATTCGGTAACCTATTTCGTGAAACATACGCACTTCCTTTGGCAGCCCATCCAAAAAGCGGTTTAGTTTTTCGCTTAAAACGGGCAACGTTGCCTTTCGTTTTACTCGAAGAATCTGGCAAACAAATGACTCTAAGCCGCCCGGCAAAAGATCGCTGGCAGGGAGTTGTTCAAGGCGGATTGGATCCTTGAGTGGTTCGACATTGTCAGTCTTGCGAACTCGAAACTCCTCGCGGAGCGTGTCTGCATAGCGGACCAGCGGCTCTTGGTAGCAGTCTCTCACAAAAAGCGCTTCCACATCATTTGCGTCATCTGGATTGGGTAATTCATTGGGCCAGTCGTAATGTTCTATCCACCATTTCTCAGCAGCGTCTGCATAAGGAAAAAGGGATTCAATTCCTACCGTCCGAATGCCGTCAACGACAGCTCCCAAAATATTTGGCCTCATTCGATACAAGTTGAAGCCGAGTGCGTCGAACATTGCCACCAGACGTTCGCAGGGAAGGTAGTCAAACCAGTGATTCTTTTTTATCGCGTCGACGAGAGTGCGATAGATTTGACAATAGTCAGGGCTTGAATCATTCAAGGGCTCCAAAATTTCATCGATATCGTATGCGCGTTTGGGTGAGGCCCTTGATGACCATTTGTGAATGCTATCAAAATGATGCTCCATTGCAATTTCTGTCAACGATGGTTGTCTTCTTACCAGCATTGACATTGATTGCACTGCCATGGATGTCAAGGCCTGCCGAATTGCCCCAGGAGACTTCCCTTGAGGTTAGCGGTCACTCCGCGTGCTCTTCGTAAACGATTGGCGCGGTCACTCGCACATCCGGACCCACCTGCTTCATTTTGGGATTCACCAGCCGGCAGCGGAAGCCTTTTCCTTCCACTGCCCGCCGGCCGCCGCCGCCGATGAGCGGGGCCACGTAGAACGTCACCTCATCCACCAATCGCTCCTCAAACGCGTGAGCCATGAGCCGGCCTCCGCATTCCAGCAACACGCTGGTTACGCCCATTTCGCCCAATTCCGCAAAAACCGACTCCAACTGCTGGGTGCGGAAGATTTTGGTGCGCTCGCGAAATTCATCGCTCAAAACCGTGGATTTTTTGGGAATTCGGCCGCTGCGGGTCACGATGACGCGCCAGGGTTGGGGACGGCGCCCGTTTTCGGCAAATTGGCCGCGCAAAGTGAGGTTGGGATTGTCCTGACGCACGGTTTCGCCGCCCACCAAAATGGCATCGACCTGGGAGCGGAGGTGCTGGACGTCTTCGCGGGCCCTTTCGCCGGTAATCCAGCGCGAACCGCCGTTGGGCGGGGTAATTCGGCCATCGAGCGTCATCCCGGTTTTGGCGATGACGTAGGGCTGGCCGGTGGTGATGTGTTTGGCGAAAAACCGGATCAACGCCTGGCAATCGCGCTCCAAAACGCCCGTGTTGACCTCAATTTTGCCGCGTTTTAGCGATTTCAGTGCTTTTCCCGCGTTTTGCGGATTTGGATCGAAACAGCCGATGACCACGCGTTTCACCCCGGATTTCGCGATCGCCGCGGTGCAGGGTCCCGTTCGCCCTTTGGTCGAACACGGCTCCAAGGTCACGTAGAGCGTGGCGCCCTCCGCCCCGCCAGGACCGGCTGCCGCGATCGCCTCCACCTCGGCATGTGCTTGGCCCGGTTTGCGATGGTGCCCCTTGGCCAGAAACATCCCGTTTTTCACCAAAACCGCTCCAACCGGCGGATTCGGGCTCGTAGCGCCGAGCCCCTTGCAAGCCTCATCGATCGCCAGGCGCATCCAGCGCTGGTCGTCCGCGGAAACGGGGTTGGTAAGGCGTTGAGCCAAGAGTTTTCGGGAGTTGCGAAGAGAAGGATCGGGCAAAAACACCAGGATTTGGACGAAATTTGGCCGGTAACTCTTCGGGTTGAGCGGTTTGGGCCAGAATAACGATGGCAACGGCCGAAGGTCAAAGTCGAATCGGCAGGATTGGCGGCTTCCGTGTTTTTGGTGGTCAGTGAGGAGATTCTGTTAGAAAATGGGGCCGGAAACCCTACCGCATGAAACCCAGAATCATTGCCGGACTCGCTCTTGCGACCCTCGCCGCGATTGGGACCGGCGCGTCCATCAAATGGTGGAAAACGCGGCCATCGAAGCTGGAATCTGAGTTCGTTGCCGAAATCGAGCCGATTTTGGCCGATCACTGCTTTGAGTGCCATGGAGACGGCAGCGACGAGGGGGATTTTGTGATGGATGAGTATGAATCGTTCGATCAGCACTTCGCCGACCAGCAACATTGGCTGAGAATTTGGGAAAATTTGCAGGCGGAAGTCATGCCACCCGCCAAAAAGGCGCGGCTGCCGGAAGAGGAGCGAGCCAAGCTCGTTGCTTGGATTCAACGCGGCGTTTTTAACCTGGATTTTGAGAAACCGGATCCCGGCAAGGTGACCATTCGGCGCTTAAACCGGGTGGAGTATCAATACACCATCCGCGATACATTTGGTGCGAACATTGAGGCGAGCGATCATTTGCCCCCTGATGATACGGGGTACGGATTCGACAACATTGGCGACGTGTTGACGACTTCGCCGCTGTTGATGGAAAAATACATCAATGTGGCGCGGGTCATCGTGGATAAACTCGAGCAATCTGCCGATCCCAACGCCCCTGACTGGCGATTTCCGGCGAAAATCCCGGATGGCGGGGGCGAGGTGGATGAAGCGCGGTATGCGCGGACGTTTTTGGCCGATTTTGCCAGTCGAGCGTTTCGACGTCCGGCAGCCGAAGAGTCCGTGGAACGGCTTTTAGCGCTAACACAGCGGGTTGCTTCTCAAGACGGGAAAAGCCTGAAGGACGGCCTGCGCCAAGCCATGGTTGCAACCCTCATCTCGCCAAGATTTCTTTATCGCGCCGAGGTTTTGCCGGTGGAGGATGACGATTTTGGCGGAGAGGTTGCGCCTATCGATGAATTCGCACTTGCCTCGCGGTTATCCTATTTTTTGTGGAAGGGACCGCCGGACTCCCGGTTGTTGGAATTTGCGAGATCCAACACGTTGCGGGACAACCTTTCCGGAGAGATTGACCGCTTGCTTGCCGACAAGAAGTCAGAACGGTTCGTCCGGGATTTTGTGGGGCAGTGGCTGCAAATCAAGGGGCTAAAAACGCGAGAAGTGGCTTATCACCTGATTTTGGGGCTTCCCCTGCAGGAAGCGTACAAAATCTACTCGCCCGAACTTCTGGATGCGATGCAAAATGAAACCGAAATGCTGTTTTCGTGGATCTTGCACCATGACAGGCCGGCAATCGAGCTGATCACGGCGAATTACACGTTCCTGAACGAGCCGCTGGCCAATTTCTACGATATCGCTGAAGTCAAGGGCGCGAAAATGCGTTTGGTCAGCTTGCCGGCCGGTTCGCCGCGCGGAGGTCTGCTGGGACATGGCAGCGTTCTCAACGTTACATCCAACATCCGGCGGACATCGCCGGTAAAGCGCGGTGTTTTCGTCTTGGAAAACCTTCTGGCCACTCCTCCCCCGCCAGCGCCAACCGATGTGCCCGAATTGAAAGGGGAAGAAGTGGTCCAAGACGGCAAGGTCCTGACGTTGCGCGAAAAATTAGTGCTCCACCGCCAAAAAAAGGAGTGCTCCTCCTGCCATGCGCGGATGGATCCCATTGGATTCGGGATGGAAAATTTCGACGGTGTCGGCAAATGGCGCACGGCCGAACTCGGCGGTGAACCGATCGATTCGAGCGGACAATTGATCAGCGGAGAAAAATTCGCCAGCGTCATCGAATTGCGCGAAATCCTGGCCACCAGCAAACGCAAACACTTCCACCGGGCCCTCACCGAAAAACTGCTAACCTATGGGCTGGGACGTGGAATGGAGCTTTACGATTCGCCGCTCATCGATGGCATCGTGGCGGATCTGGAGGCGGGGGACGGCGCCTTGAAGCACTTGATTCACTTGATAGTCGCCAGTAGTCCTTTTCAAAACCAGCGCGTCGCCAAATCACCATGAATTCCAACCAAAATCGAAGAACCTTCTTGCGTGGCCTCGGCATCAGCCTGGCCCTTCCAACTTTTGAGTCGCTGGGTCAATCGAAACCGTCGGCTCCCCTTCGCGCGGCCTTTCTTTACGTTCCAAACGGGGTCAACGAGGCCAAATGGATCCCCAAAGGCGTCGGTGCTGGCTATGAGTTGAACCAAACCCAACAACCGTTTGCCAACTACAAAGCGGATTTTCAGATTCTATCCGGTTTGGGTCAGCGCAACACCACACCGGGCCCGGACGGTGGTGGCAATCATGCTAGAGCGCAGGCCACCTTTCTCACCTGCACCCGGCCACGAAAAACGGCTGGCGCGGATATCCGGCTGGGCGTTTCCATCGACCAGGTGCTGGCCAAGGCAATCGGAAGCCGGACGCGCTTTCAGTCCCTGGAACTTTCCTGCGATCACGAGCGCAGGGCCGGGACCTGCGATTCAGGCTATAGCTGCGTTTATCAGTATAACATGGCGTGGCGCGACGAACATACTCCCATCACCCCGGAAGTGAACCCACGTCACGTGTTCGAACGGCTTTTCGGCGCCGGCGATGCCAAGGAACGCAGGCAAAGCTACCTCCAGCGAATGGAGAAAGAGCGATCGATTCTCGATTTTGTCATTGCCGAGGCGCGGGATCTTCAGCGCAATCTCAGCGGCCGGGACGTGCAGAAACTGGATGAGTATCTGACGACGGTTCGCGATTTGGAAAGGCGGCTGGACCACGTTGAGAAATTTGGCAATCCGCCGGATGCGCCCAACGGTGCGAAGGCGCCCAAGGGTATTCCCGCCAAATACGAAGAGCACATCCGAATGATGATGGACTTGATCGTCCTGGCCTTTCAAACTGACTCGACCCGCGTGGCAACGTTTTGCCTCTCCTACGATGAAAACCAGCGTTCGTTTCCTGATTTGGGCATCAACGATGGCCACCACTATCTTTCCCACCACGGCAAGGACCCTGAAAAACTCGAAAAAGTCGCCAAAATCGACCTGTTCTACTCCCGCCAGCTTCGCTACTTTTTGGATCGCATGACTTCCCAGCGCGATGTTGACGGAAACACGCTGCTGCACAACTCCGCTTGCGTTTGGGCCAGCGGCCTATCCGATGGCGACCGGCACGTGCCTTGGGATTTGCCGGTAATTTTGGCCGGGCACGGTGGCGGGAGGTTCAACCCGGGCTACCATCATCAGCTTCCCAAGGAAACGCCCATGGCCAACCTTTACCTATCCATGCTCGAGCGTTTTGGAGTAGCGTCAAAACGTTTTGGCGACTCGACGAAAGCCCTCAGCCAGGTTTAGCCGGGGAGGTCCGCTCACACGCCGCCGTGCCGCCGCCATGCGCTGCCTTGGGAGACGACCCACTGAAATTTGCGTCCGTGCTCGCGGATGAGGAAGGGCAAGTCGCGCGTTTTTACCAGGTCGAAGGCGGTTTCCAGGTTTTCGCGCAAAAATTCCAGCGTCGTCCCGTGCGGCCAGTTTTCGCGGGGGGTGAACTCCTCCAGCCAGGTGCATGGGGTGGTGATGGCCAGTTGCCCTCCCGGTTTCATCAAATCCGGCAGCCGCGCGAGGAACCGTTTGGGCTCGCTGAGGCGGCAAAGCAGATTGGCGGCGTGCACCAGGTCGAACGCGCCCAAATCCTCGCGCAAATCCATGGCGTCGCCCTGCTCGAAGCGAATCACCGCCGGTTTTGAGCCGTTTGGCGGCTTAGCTTCCAGGTTGGACCAATCCGCGCCTTCCTCCAGCCGCTGATAGCCCAGATTTCCGCGTTTTCGCAGGTTTTCCGCGGCATCGACGAAGCTTTGCGAAAAATCGATCCCAACCACCTCCTCGCAATGTTTGGACAGCTCGAAGCTCGATCGTCCCACCGCGCAGCCGACGTCCAAGGCGCGCGCCGGCGAGGCTACGCGTTCCCAATCGAACAAAACTTCCACCGTGCGAACCGCGAAATCCAGCGCCGAAGCCGGCCCCGACTCCCAAGGCAAAACTTCCTCCGGCGCGCCGTAGTGAAAGAGCAGGTATTCGTTCAGCAGCTTGGCCGATTCGTAGGGGTTCATCCGGCACCGTAAAGGCGCCGAAGGTGGAGGCCAACGAAAACCAGCTTGAGGCTCAAGCCGCCACCCCCTATCCTGACCTGAAAGAACGGAAGAAGCCGGGAAAGTTCGAGTTTCGAGTTTCGAATTTCTCAACCCCAAAACCCCCTCGAAAGTGATCGCGCGACCCACTCAGTTTTTCGCAGCCATCCTCCTGGTCGCATGGTGGCCGCAGCCGACTTGCTGCGCGCAAACCCAGCTCCCCACCCTCACCATCCAAAACGGCGCCAGGGCCGAGGTGCTCAGCCTGCTGGAGGTCGATTTGGACGTCAGGCTGGCCGGCGCAGTGGCGGAGACCGTCCTGGAGCTGGAGTTTTTCAACCACACCAAACGCCGGCAGGAAGGGCAATTCACCCTGCAGTTGCCGGATGGCGCCACTGTCTCCACCTACGCGCTGGACATCGCCGGTTCGATGCGGCCCGGAGTGTCGGTGGAGAAAGCCCGGGCCCGGCGCGCTTACGAGACGATCAAACGCCAGCAGATCGATCCCGGTTTGGTGGAGCGGGAGGAGGGCAACGTCTATCGCACGCGCATTTTCCCGATTGAGCCGGAGTCCTCCAAGCGCGTGCGCATCGGTTTCATCCGCAACCTGGCGGCAACGCAAAAACCCGCGGAAATGGCGGCGGGGGAGGCGTTTGTCTACCGGTTTCCGCTCGAGCACGACGCCGCAGTGTCGAAATTTCGGTGCCGGGTGCGTGGGGCGATGGGCGCGCCGGATTTGTCGATCCCCAACCGGCCCGCGGCCAAGGGCGCGGAGGGGGATTGGACGTGGGAGAGCGACGGCGGCGTCAAGCTGGATGGCGAGTTGACCGCCAAATCCCGCCCGCCCACGCGCGAGGAGCCGCTGGTGGTGATGGATGCGGGTCCGGAGGCTAACAGCGTCAGACATTTCCTGGCGCAGATGCAATTTCCGGAAGGTTGGGAGCCGAAAATCGCCAATCGGCCGGAACGGCTGCGTTTGATCTGGGATGCTTCGCGCAGCGGGCTGAAACGCGCCCGCAAGGCTGAGTTTGAGGCGTTAGCGGGCTATTGGAAGGCGCTCGGCAACGTGGAGGTGAGTTTGCAGGTTTTGCGCGACCGGTTGGAGCCGCCGCGGGTTTTCAAAATCGCCAACGGCGACGGATCGGCGCTCGAGACCGTGCTGCGGCAGGTGATTTACGACGGCGTGGCCGATTTTTCGCAAATTCCCCGCGAAAACGGGGTTACCTTGCTGGTTAGCGCCGGCGAGGTCCGTTCGCCGGTTTTTCACTGCCGCGAAGGCGGGTTTGCGGACGTGGCCTACGTGCTCACCTCCTCCGGCGCCAAGCTGCATCCCGGTTTTTTGAAAAATGGCGCCGCCCGCGTCAATTTGGACGATCCGGCGTGCATCGCGCAGCTCACCCACACCGCCAATCCCATCGCGGTCAAAGGGCTGGATCGGGACGCCTACGAAATTTCCCAACACGGCCGTTACCTTCATTTCACCGGCCGTTTTGCCGCGCCCGATGCGGCTGCCGCGGAGCTGAGTTTTGCCGGGAAAGTCGCGATCCGGCTCGATCCCAAGTCCGCCGGCGCCCGGGACACGGAGTGGACGTTCGCCCGGCGGGTTTGGGCGCAAAATCGGCTTAGCACGCTGGAAAACTACGGCAACGAAGCCGCGATCACCGCTTTTTCCAAGGCCGAGCGCCTCGTCAGCGACTTTACCTCGCTCATCGTGCTGGAGCGCTTCGAAGATCACCTGCGTTACCGCATTCCACCGCCCGAACCGCGGCTTCTGGCCCGCTATCTGGCCACCATCGGCAACGACGGCGACGCGGCGCGAGATGCCGCGCTCAGAGCTTGGACCGGCAAGCTGGAGTGGCACAAAACCGAGTTTCCGTGGCTGGATTGGCAGCTTGCCGAGCAAACCGAAACGGTGGCGATTTGGACGCGCTCATCGCGCAAAGTTTTTCGCGGCGAGAAGCTGAACGCGGCAAAAATCGAGAGCTTCGAGGCTTGGCTGCCAGGGGCCAACGAGGTCGTCCAGCGCAAGGCCAAGCTCAAGTCGCAGGCGGAGTTTGGCGCTTGGCAAAGGGACGTGACCCGCAAGCTGGACGAATTGGCTGCGATTCGGCTCGAAGAGGTGGAATTGCCGGATGACCGGCCCATTCACGTATCCGTGCGCGGTTTCGTCAACCAGCGCGGCGTTTACTCGGATTCCTGGCCGCTGACTTTGCGCGAAGCCATCGACATGGCCGGCGGACCCTACGCCCGCTACGTTAGCCTGACGCGGGTTTATCTCTATCGCGACGCCCAACGCACCGGCTACAACCTGCACAGCCGGCATTACCGCGACGTGTCGCTGAAGTGGGGCGACATGATCGTGGTGGAGCACGATTTGGAGGGGCATTTCCAGCGGCGGCAAACGTGGTTGGGCGCGGACCCGTTTGCCGATCTTGGCGGCGGTGGAGGTGGAGGTGGAGGTGGCTTTGGTGGCGGTGGCGATCCCACGGACGAAAGCGCGGTATTCGAGGAACTGGGAACGGCCCGAGCCGGATTCGACCCCGCTCCCGACGTTCCGGACGGGAATTCGCGAAACCAGCCTGAAAACCGGCACGTTGGGCCGGATCTCGCCGTCCGCGTGGCAAACAGTCCCGATCAGGAGCCGGTTCAGGGGCTCAACCGCCAGTTTCTGGCCAAGCTGCGCCAACACCCCGACCCGGCCGCGCGTTACCTGGAACTGCGGCGCGAATCCGGGCCAAAAGCGAACTTGTCGCTCGCCACATTGCTGGAAATCGCGCGCCTGCTCTACACCGGCCAGCCCGCAAACCCGGCCTTGGGCCGGCAGGTGCTCTCCAACCTGTTCGACGTCTACGCCAACGAGGTGGAGGCCACCCGCGCCTTTGCCTTTTGGCTCGCGGAATTCGGTCAGGCGGACGACGCCGCGAAAACGCTGGAAGCGCTGATTTCCCGCCTCGATGAGCCCGAAGCACGCGCGTTGGTGCAATTTGACGCCGGGCAACTCCGCGCCGCCTCCGGAAACGACGAAGCCGCCCGCGAACTTTTTCGCCAATCGGCCGAAAGCGAGCTGGAAACGCCCCACGCGCTGGGAATCGCCCCAATCGCCCTAACCGACTACTTCGCCCGCAGTGATTTGGCCGCGGGAACCGCCGGACCAGGCGCGCTGAAGCCGTTTGCCGCCAACGCGGCCGATTCCGACGTGCGAATCGTCCTCAACAGCGCGGGAAATCGGGTGATTTTGCTGGTTAGCGATCCCGGCGGCATGCCCGGCGTGCAGGTTGGCTCCCGCAACCACGGCGGCCGCAGCATTGCCACCCCCCGCGTCCACGAATACCAGATGCGCCAAGGTCTGCCGGGCATTTACCGGGTGCGTTGCAAACGGACGGGCACCGGTGAGATGACCGGTTTCGAGGAAGTTGAGGCTGACGAAGATTGGCAGCCCGTCACCATCCGCGTGACGACTTTCACGAATTGGGCCAAGCCCGGCCAACAGAGCCGAACCCAGACGTTGTTGCTGGAAGGCGCCGAGATGATGCTGGATGGCCTGGAATTCGGCTGGGCGGAGTAGGCTGCTGAGAAAAAGGGACCAAAAGGACGCAAGGACCTAAGCGACGCCGTTCGCGAATGGCGTCCTTTCCGTCCCTTAAGTCCCCTGCGTCCCTTCTGCCCCCGCGTTCGTCTTCATCCCGTAGTCGAGCAAATTTGGCAGCTCGGCGATTTCCCCCACGGCCGCGAAGAGCGGTCCGAACTTGTCCTCGAACAAATCGCCGATCAGGCAATCGGTTAGGGTGGGCCGCAATTCCGGGTTCTGCCGAATCAGCTTGCCGAAGGAGAAATTTTCGTTGTAGAAGGCGTAAACCAGCGCACGCATGCGCTCGATGGCGTCACAGGTGGCGCGACCGTAATTTTGGAACTGTTTTGCGCTGAAATCGCCGGTTTCCAGGGCCGAATCCACGGCGTCAGCGGCCAATTCGCCGGTTTTTAGCGCCAAAAAGACGCCGCTGGAGAAAACGGGGTCCAAAAACGCAAACGCGTCGCCGGCGAGCAAAAATCCGTCGCCGGCGCAGAATTCCGAGCGGTAGCTGAATTCTCCGGTGGTCCAATATTCGCCCTCTTTGCGGCCGGGTTCCAGGTGCTGCTGAATCCAGGCGTTTTCCAGGATTTCGCGGTCCATGATGGCCTCCGGGTCGCGAACGCCGCCGCGGTAGAGATAGTCTCGCTCCGCCACAATTCCCAGCGAAACCCGGTCCTCGCGCAGGGGGATGTACCAAAACCAGCCGCGCTCGGGAATGTAGGCCACGGTGGTGGTTCCCTCGTCGATGCCGGGATCGCGCATGGCGCCGGAATAATAGCTCCACAGCGCGATTTTGCGCAATTCGGGGTCGCGTTTTTGCCAGCGCCGTTTGCGGCTGATGAGGGCGTCGCGTCCCGTCGCATCGATCGTCATTTTGGCAAAATGCTGTTGCTCGGAGCCATCGGGATGAACGGCGGTTACGCCGACGACCGCGCCGGAATCGTCCTCGATCGTGTCCTTCACCTTCACACCCTCCAGCGTCTGCGCGCCGTTGTCTTTGGCCACGGTGTAGATCATGTTGTCGAACTCCGCGCGCTCCACTTGCCAGGTGATGGAGGAGGGGTGCTCCTTGTGCTGGTAAAAGTAGAAAGGCCGCGATTGCTTGCCGTCGGGCGTCACGAATTGCACGCTCTGTTTCTGTACGAAGCCGATTTCGTCCATCTTGCCCTCCAAACCCAGGCGTTTGAGCGTGAACCAGCAGAACGGCATGAGCGACTCGCCGATGTGGTAACGCGGGAAGCGCTCTTTTTCGATGAGGAGCACGTCGCGCCCCTTTTCGGCCAGCAAAGCCGCGACCGTAGACCCCGCGGGGCCGGCGCCGATGATGATGGTGTCGTGATTCATGATCGCAGACCTTTTTTGCGCAGTAATTTGTCCAGCCAATCGCGGTCCTTTTTGGCGACGTGGGGAACGGGAGGCTGGGTGTAGTCGATTCCGATGTGAAAGCGACCGTTTTCGTAGCATTGGTCGAGAACGGCTTGCAAGTCGAGCGCTACGTCCGATTCCCCATGCCGCAAGGGAATGCGGAAGGCCGGCAAAGGCTCGCGCAGAAAGATGGGATAAACTTCCCATTCGGGCCAGCCAATGTTCGCCCGAAAAACGCTGACCAGACATTCTTCCAGCTTGTCGTCTGGCAATTTTTCAGGTGGAACAGACAGAATGTAGCTCCCGGAGCGAATGAGGTCGATCTCCACCAGATTCACGCGCGAGCGGATGAACTTTTGCTGCTTGGCCTTGTACTCACTGCGTTTGGCGGCGCCGGTTTTGTTTGACGGGCTCAGCACTTCGATAGCGGTCACAACCGACCCACCGGAACGGGTGTCGGTGATTTCGATGTGTCGCTCGGTCAAAGGTTCATCAACCGCAATGACCAAAGGTTCCGCCACAGCCAATCCGCCCACATTTTCGTTCCAAACCGGGGCCCAAGGCTGTTCGTCGGTGATGTGGCTGTCAGGGTAGGCGGATTGCAGCTTGTCGGCGTCGTGATCATCAATCGTGACGCTTTCTTCCACCCGGGACCACAACCCCTCGGGCAACTGGCTTTGCAATTGGTCGCAAATATAGGTCATCATCCGGGTGTGGACGTTGCTCCAGAAACCTTCGAGGTAGGGGTTGAGGCCGGGAAACGGGCTCTTCATGATGAAAAATTGGCCGAATTCGCTCGGGAGTCAAAGCCGGCCGTGGGTCAATCCATTTTCGGCAAAACCTCGACGATGTCTGCAAACGCAATCCCGTCGGGGAAGCTCAATTCATTGCAGCGGCCGTAGAGCATGGTCCCTTCCGCCTCGCCCAACGCGTGAGCCATGATTTCGTCCGCTTTGACCCGGAAAAATCCTCGCGGGCGGCCAAAATGCGGCACGTTTTCCTGTTCCAACACGCCACCCAGCGGAATTTGCCCTTCCTCGATCGCTTCACGCGCGGGGGACTCGAACATGTCCAGGTGAATGGCGATTGCGCCGCATTCCACCGGCTTCAAATTATCGCGTCGGCGCAAGATCACGACGCGCAGCAGGTAATTGTCGCTCTGCTCCTTGTCCAGCACCTCCAGGCGAAGCTCGGAGCTGTGAAAGCGGGCCAGCGTCGGGGTCATGTCGCGGTCGTGAACCAGCAAATCGCGGTCGATCTCTGGTAAATCGGATCCATCGATGAATTGGAGCGGCGGCAGATCGACGCCGCGCCGCTCGTAAAAATAGTGCAGCGGCATGAGCCAATGCAGCGCCAGCGCTCCGTCGATGATGGGGGCGCGATCGAGGTTTTCAGGCGTAGCGGGCATTGCGGTGTTGGGGCAGGAAAAATTCGTGGAGCAACCGGTCGACTTGCAGCAGACCTTCGCGATTGAGCCGGATTTCGTCGCCGTCGATTTCGCCGAAACCCTCGCTAACCAGGTAGTTGAGCGGTTTTTGGAAGCGTTCGCGGGGATCGGCGCCGTATTTGTCGATGTAGTAGCTGGCGGTGACTTTGCCGAGCTTGAGACGCAGGATAAATTCGCGCAAAAGACGCTCGTCCGGGCTGGTGCGGTAACCGCGGTAAATCGGCAGTTTGCCGCCGTCCAGCGCCGTCATGTAGGGGCCGATGTCGTGGTTGTTTTGGTAGTGCACGCCGCCAAAGTGGCCGAAGGAAGCCACGCCCGCGCTGAGGAGATCCGCCCCTTCCCAGAGGCTGTCGCGGTAGACGAATTTGGTTTTTTCCGGGTTTTTGACGACGGTCGTGGCGCTGGTGACGGTGTAGCCGGCTTTCTCGAATTCATCGAACGCGTAGCTGACCCAACGCCGTTTTGTCGCCCAATTCGCCACCGGCGCGGTGAGTTGGCCGGCCGATTTCATCTCCTGGTAGAGGGTGGTGTTGTAGGGCACCTCCATCTGGTAAATCGTCACGCATTCCGGCTCGTAGCCGATTGCTTGCTCCACGCAGTTTTTCCAGTTTTCCTCCGTTTCATCGACCATTCCGGCGATCAAATCGATGTTCAACTGGTCGAAATCCAGGCTTTGGGCGAATTTTAGCGCGCGATGCAGCTCCGGCGAGCGGTGAGCCCGCCCGTTCAGCTCCAAAATGTGGTCGTCAAAATTTTCCACGCCCAAACTGAGCCGGGTGACGCCGATTTCGCGAATCGCCTCCAGTTTCTTCTCCGTCAGCGTGCCGGGCTCGGCCTCGAAGGCCACTTCCACGGCTTCATCCCACGGAAAACACGCCTTCATTCCATCGGTTAGCTCCTTGAGCTGATTGACCGACAAATAGCTCGGCGTTCCGCCGCCAAAGTAGACGAATTGCGGCTTGCGGCCGGTCAGATACGCCGTTTCCGCGTAGTGGCGAAATTCCCGCAAACCCGCCTGGATGTAGCCGTTGATTTCCGCCGCGTTTCGGTCCGTGTAGACGCGAAAATAGCAAAAATGGCAGCGTTTGCGGCAAAACGGGATGTGAAAGTAGACGCCCAGGTTCGGCGCCTCCGAATTTCGAGCCTCAAATTTCGAATCCAGCACCGCGTTCACCTCGGCGACCTGATCCTGCTCCCAAAAGCTGAACGGCGGGTAGTTGGCGACGAAATAGTTCCCGGCTTCAGTCTCCTCGCCAGGTTTTTCGAGCGGAACCGCGACGTCGCGCACGGCTTCGGTCAATGTGGTGTGTTCGGTGGCCATGAGGGTAGCAGGCTTAGAGGGATTCACGGGGGATGTCGCTCAAAATTCGCGCGGAGGCCACATTTTTGGACGAACGCAGCGGAGCCGGATGTCTTTTTGACCGGCAGATTCTCGGTTGCCCCTCTCACGAGAGTGCAGATATTTGGGGCACATTCATGAGCTTGGCACTTGAAGATCAGGTCTTGCCCCTCAAGCCGGACGTGTTATGTGCGATACCGACATTGGCATTTCTGTCGCTGTGGAAGAGATTTCGATCCTGGCGGAGGCAAGCGAAGACGGTGAGTGGGCAGGGCAAGTGCGATACTTGCCGTTAGTGTGAATCCGGCGGCGGACTGGGCTTGGCAGTTAACTAAATCCGCTTCAACGGAATCCGCACCTTCTTCGCTTCATCGATCAACGTCATGTGGTCGTTGTCGATTGGCTCCATCCGCATTTTTTCGCCGTTTTCCAGCTTCTCCATCATCAGCACGCGGCCGCGGAGTTGGACCTTGAGGGGGTGCTTGACGGATTTTCGCGTGGTTTTGTCGTAGACCTCCAAATACGGGCCGGATCCGCGTTCGTAGGAGAATTCGTAGATCGAGTTCTCGATCCGCGCCATGCCCATTTGTGCGGCAATTTCGCTCATCGTGACCGTGTCGATTTGTGAGGCGCGCACGGACTTCACGTAGACGTCTTTGCGCGCGGTGTCGAAGGTCCAGGCGCCTAAGGCGGAAACCTCGGCACAGGCGCTACCGGCGCAAAATACAAGGCCCGCAATCAGGCCAACGGAGAGGGCAAACCTGGTCATGGCGATCGTTTGGACGGGATGACGGTGGCGCTTATTCTCACCCAATTCGGCGCGGAAGTCCACTTATCGTGCTTCCAGGGCCTCCAGGGGGGCGCTTCATCGAATTTTCAGCGTCGCCAGCCCCGCCAGCGCCAGCATGATCGCCACGATCCAAAACCGCGTGATGACCTTGGTCTCCTTCCAGCCCGACAGCTCGAAGTGATGGTGGATCGGCGCCATTTTGAAAATCCGCTTGCCGCGCGTTTTGAAGCTGAAAACCTGGACGATCACGCTCAACGCCTCGATGACGAAAACGCCGCCGACCACGGCCAAAATCAGCTCTTGCCGGCAACAAACCGCAATCGTCCCTAACAAACCGCCCAACGCCAGCGATCCCGTGTCGCCCATGAAAACGCGCGCCGGGTGACAGTTGAACCACAAAAATCCCAGCCCCGCGCCAACCATCGACGTGCAAAAAATCGACACCTCGCCGGCCTGTTTGTGAAACGGCAGCTTCAGGTAGCTGCTGAACTCCACGTGACCGGCCACGTAGGCAAAAATCGCGAACGTCATCGCCGCCACGATCATGCAGCCGATCGCCAGGCCGTCCAGCCCATCGGTTAGGTTCACCGCGTTGGAGCTGCCCATGATCACCGCCACCGTCATGAGCACGAAAATCACCACCAGCCACGTGGGATCGATGTGAAACGGCTCGCTGAAGCCGGGCACGATGAAGTCGCGGATGTAGTCGCGCGTATCCGGCGAAAAGTAGAGAAACGCGCCCGCGGCCGCCGCGGAAAGGAACTGCACCGCCAGCTTGAATTTCGCGCTCACGCCGGCGGAAGTTTTCTGCGTCACCTTGGCGTAATCATCGCGAAAACCCAGGTAACCGTGGGTCAGAAGCACGAAGAGCAGCACCAAAATGAACGGGTTGTCCAGCCGCGCCCAAAGCAGCGTGGAGGCCAGAATCGTGCCCAAAATCATCACCCCGCCCATCGTCGGCGTGCCACCCTTGCCCTCGTGCAACTCGTAGAGCGCGTGCACCTCCTCCGCGGTGCGAATCGGCTGCCCAACCTTCAGCGACACTAGCTTGCGAATAACCCACGGCCCGATCCACAAACTCAGCAAAAACGCCGTGATGCAGGCCCCTCCCGCGCGCGCCGTGCCGAAGGTAAAAACGCGAAACGGGCTGAGAAATTTCAGGTTTTCGTTCTGTTCGGCGAGGTTGGTGAGATACTCCGAGAGGTAGTAGAGCATTAGTTTGTGGCTAGGTGAGTGAGGACCGATTCCATTTGGGCGGAGCGGCTGCCTTTCAGCAACACCAGGTCCGTGGGACTCGCCTGGGCGCGCAAAAATTCGGCCAGCAACGCGTGGTTTTCGAAAACGCGGCATTCCGTGGCGGAACCCGCGCCTTCGCGCATTTGGCGGCCTTCTTCTCCGATTGTCAGGAGGATGTCAACCCCGTTCTCGGCGGCAAATTCGCCTAGCGCACGATGCTCGGCCACCGCCAGCTCACCCAGCTCTGCCATGAGCCCCAAAACCGCGATTCGCCGCCCTTCCACCGGCAAATCGCGCAAGGTGCGAATGGCCGCGCGCATCGACTCCGGATTCGCGTTGTAGCTGTCGTCGAGCACCGCGATTTCGCCGATGATTTTGCGCTGAAGCCGGCCGCCGGTGAGTTGGGCTTCGGTTAGGCCCGCGGCGACTTCCTCCAGGCTCATGCCGAGGTGAAGGCCGGCGGCAGCGGCGAGCGTGGCGTTGCGAACCATGTGCTCGGCGGAGGTCGAAATCCGCGCGGGCGCCACTTTTCCCTCAAAACCCAGGTTGAAGCTGCAACCGTCAAAATCGATCTGCAAATCGCTGGCGCGAACCTCGCCGCAATCCACGCCGCCCGTCAAAACGCGGGAATTCGTGCGTTTGCGGATGGAATCGGTGAAATCGTCGTGCGCGCTGAGGATGACGCACCCATCGGCGGGAATCGCCTCCGCCAGCATCCCTTTTTCCTCCGCGATGGCCTCGCGCGTCTTCATGAACTCGATGTGAGCGGTGCCTACGTTCGTGATGATCCCAACAGTTGGCGCGGAAATTTCGGCCAGCACCTCAATTTCGCCCGGACGGTTCATCCCCATCTCAAACACGCCCAAATTGTGCTCCGCGTCCGTGGCCAGGACGGAAAGCGGCAAGCCGATGTGGTTGTTCAGGTTCCCAACCGTCGCGTTAACCTGAAACGCGCGGCTTAGCACGGCATTCGCGAAATCCTTCGTCGATGTCTTCCCGCTGGAACCGGTGAGCCCGACCACGGGAATGTCCAGCGAGCGCCGGTGATTTCGCGCCAAATCTTGGAGGCCTGTCAGGGTGTTTCTGACGCGAACTATCGCCACATCGTTGCCCTCCGTTTCCGCCGGGAGATCGTGAACCAGCAGCGCCGCCGCGCCTTTCTCGATCGCCTCGCCTAGGTGGTCGTGAGCATCGAAGTTTTCGCCCTTCAGCGCCACGAAGAGCTCCCCGCCGCTCACTTTTCGGGTATCGGTGGAAAGGCTGGCGATCGAATCAACCGGAACGCCGCGCAAAAGCTCGCCGCGGGTCCAGGTGGTGAGAGTTTGGAGAGTGATGGGTTTCATGGGTTAGCCGGGATTTCGCTCAGTCCGTTGCTTTTGCCACAGTTTTTTGGCCGGAATGACGATCTACGGCGAACCAATGTGGGTGGTGATGGCGATGTATGGCAGGCTGAGCCCAATACAGACCACCAAAAACTGAATGAGCTGGAGCGCGGCCGCGGCAATCAGTACGTAGAAGCGCAAGCCATCCTTATCGCGCGGCAAAAAGATCATCCCAAACGACACCAGCAGGCACACGGCGGAAATGGCGCAAAACAAGCCGGGGTTGTCCATGACGAACGAGGCTAACGGCGGAAAGGGAGGCCCGCCGCTCAGCATGTCGTCAAAAATCTGGGAAAAACGCGGAACCCCCACTGCGGCGGCGATCGCGTTTAAGGCGCACAATGCCGCCACCCCGCAGAACATCACCACCAAAATTGCCCGGATGGCCCGCCGCATCGACGCCAGCTCGTGTTTCAATTCGTCCTCGTTCATGCCTTGACACTTTGTGAGGGGCTTTGGCGGCGTGCAAGTCCGTGGAGCCCGGCGGGTTGACGATCGCGCAGTTTTGCGTTCTCTTCAGCAGATGATGCTATGCGCCCGCGCAACTTTTTTTGCCCTGGGGCTGCCTTTGTGCGCCACCTTTTCCCCAGCGGCGGATGCTCCGTGGGGCGAGGATTTTCAGCTCGCCAAGGCCCGTGCCGCCAAATCGGGCAAAGACGTGGTCATCTGTTTCACGTTTCAGCGGGAAAATGCGATTTGCCGCCGATTTGCGGCCGATTTTTTGGCCAATGCGCCGATGGTGGAGCCGTTGGCGAAAAATTTTGAGTTGCTGTGGTTTGATGTCGGCGACGAACCGGAAAATCCCGAGGAATCCTGCGATTCCCGCGAATTGCGCCGTCGATTTGAGATCGAAACCTACCCGGCAGTGGTGATGACGGACTCGCAGTTGTTGCCCTACGCCTACACCGGCTATCGGCCGGGTGGAACCAAGAGTTACCCGGATCACCTCGCCGCTTTGAAGCGCCGGCACGAAGGCCAGGTGCGGATGTTAGGGTTGGCCCGCAAGGCCAAGGGAGTGGGAAAGGCCAGATTTTTGGCGCAAGCCATCCCAAAGCTGGGAGGACTGCGGTCGGCGAAGTTTTACGGCGATATGATGCGGGAAATCATCGAACTGGACCCCAACGACGACTCCGGCTTGGTCGAGCCGATGCGCCTGCAACTGGCCGACCTGGCATACACCCGCAAAATGCAGGAACTGGGCGAAGAGGTGCGCTGGATGGAGATGGTGGAGCTGACCAACGCCTACATTCGCGACTACAAGCTGACCGGCAGCCGCAAGCAGGCCGCGCTGATGAACCGCTTCGACATCCAGCGGCGCCAGACCAATTTGCGCGGCATGCTGAAGACGCTTTCGCAGGTGATCGAGATCAACCAGTACAACCACCACGGGCGGCAAGCTCAGGAGATCTTGCAGGCCATGACGGAGGAACTCCAACTCCAACAAGCGCTGCAAAGCGCTCCGCCGGCGCCATGAAACGGGACCTCCAACAGCCGGCCAAACGTTGGTTGGCCCGCGTTTGCGCGGTAGTCCTGCCCGGCGTCCTAACCCAGTGCGAAACGCCGGACGTTGTCGCCACCGCCGGAGAAACCCAGACTCCGGAGCACAATTTTTCCAAGCACGAGTACCCTTTCGATTCCAGCGGCAAATATCGCGAAGACTGGGTCGAAACGCCGTCCGGAGTCGATTCCGGAGGGACGCCGTCGACTGCGGCTGCCGGTGAGGGGGAAGCCAGATCGCAGCCGGAATCTCGCTTCCGCACCAAAACTGCGTCCGCATCCCGGACCTCGCCGCCGGTCAAGATGACGGAAATTGCCTCTGTTTCGCGCTCCACGCTTCGCTTTCACACGATTGGGCGCGGTGACACTTTGTGGGGGCTGAGCCGGCGTTACGGCGTATCGGTCGGCGCCATCAAGCGGGCCAACAGCCTGAGTTCCGACGCGGTGCGCATGGGCCAAACCTTGCGGATCCCTTGACCTGGGAGGAATCCGTCGGACTTAGCCCGCCTGGCGGCGGAAATCGAGGATTCGGCCCAAATTTCCCTTCGTTTTCGTCCCTTTTGTCTCTAAAAAATCCATCGCGACCGTTTTTTGGAGCTACCGGCCTACTCTTCGGTCTCGGCGAGATTGATCGCCTCAAAATACGCTTTCACGCCATCCTTGACCTCGTCCGGAACGTCTTCGCGCTGGACGAAACTTTCCAACTGCCGCTGAAATTCGCGCTCGCGTTCGGCGGCTTCGCGCGTGGCTTGTCCGGAGCCGGAATCCGCGCCTTCGGTGCTGGTTTGCGATTCCCCGCTGCCCTTTTGCCCGCGCAGTTGGGTCACGTTGCCCGGATTTAGCGTCGGCACCTTTACATCGCGCCGATTGTTGACGGATGCCGCTCCGGCGCCCTTTCCGCCCTTGCCGGGATCGAGGCACTGGGACAAGGCGGCCGCGGCGCGATTTCCCAGGTAACCCTGACATTGACCCAAACCCTGACAGAGCCCCTTGAGCTTACCTTGCACGTCACGCCGCGTTTTCATGCGGCTGAGTTTGTCGCCCAGTTCCTTCAACTCCTCGTCGGTCAACTGCCGCAAATTCTGGATTTCCTGCAACGTTTTGTCGGTTAGCTCGCCAAATTGGCGTTCCTCGATCTCGCCATCGCGCAAGGCCTTGTCCAGCCCGTTGACCGCGTTTTCCAGGGCGCCGAGCATCTGGTTCAGCCCCTTGCCGCCGCCCTGACCGTTCGCGGCTCCCGCTGCGCCTTGCGCTCCGTCGGTTTGTTGCCCGGCAGCCTGGTTGCCCTGATTTTGCTTGGCGCCGTTGGACGCGCCGGCCCCTTTGCTGCTGCGAGCCGCCGCCATGCGTTGGGCCGCCGATTTCAGCCGCGCCAGTTCCTTGCGCATCTCATCCAGCTTGGGCCGCTTTGATTGATCCTCACCCGGCTTCATCGCCTTCAACTGGTCCGCCGCCTCGTCGTAAGCCTTGGTTTCCAGCTTTTTGCCCAACTCGCTGGTTTCCGGAGATTCCTGCAGGTCCTTGCCCGCCCGCGTCATCAGTTCTTCCTCGGCGCGCTGGCTCAGTTTTGCGGCTGCGTCCAGCAATTGGCGTTCCAGGTTGGCGTACTGACGCAACGCAGCCTCGCGATCCTTGGTTTGATCCAGCTCCTTCAGCATCGCTTTGAGCTTGTTAGGATCGAGCAGTTCCTTTTCTTCCTCGGTCAGGCCTTCTTCCTCCAGTTCCTCGATCGCCTCGCGCAGGTAGTCGTTGATTTCCTCGGTCTTGTGCAGCGTCTCGGCTTCGACCGCCAATTTTTCGACAATTCGCGGCGATGGCTCCTTAAACGCGGACAACGCCGCCACGCCGATCAGCGCGCCAGTCGCCGCAAGGAGCCGATTCGGCCAACTGAAGCGCATCGACCCCAGCGAGAGTTTTTGCACGTTTTCCGCCGTCGATTGCGCCTGAAGCTGGTGAAATTCGTTCGGTGCGGCAGCTTCCTCAAACTCCAACGCCGAGGTGAGCGAATCCTTGAGCCCGAAGTGATCGTCGGCCACCTGAGCCGCTCCTTCCCGCGATTGCCGCCGCAGCAGCCAAATGACGAACGCCACGCCGAGGACCGCGAGGCAGCCGGCGGCGTACCAAAGTTTTGGCACCGAGTAGCCCCGCAGGATGTAGGCTAGGGCTACCAACAAGACGCCGGCCGCGCAGCCAAAAAACGCCCAAATCGTGGAGGTGAGCAGTTGATGCTGGTTGAGCCGGCCTCGGACGCGGCTAACGAAGGTTTGGATGATGGTGTGCGGCTTCATGGGAGGAATCCTGGCTAGTGTTGCCTGACAGTTAAACCGAGATGTGGCCATTCGTCGAGCCCGGAAGAGCGCTGATTGTTCGAAAAAATCGCCCGTGCAAGAAAACGGTTCGCCATGGGGTGAACGGAGGCATGACCGATGAACCCGATTTCAACCGCCGCGGATTCCTGGCCATCTCCGCCGCGGTAACCGGCTTCCTAACCGCAAACGCCTCGGCGCAGGGCCCCAAGGTCACGTTGGAAAAAGGCGACGTCATCCTCTTCCAGGGCGACTCCATTACCGACGCCGGCCGTGACAAAAAGCAGCAGTTAGCCAACAACGCCCGCTCGCTCGGCCTCGGCTACCCCCAACATGCCGCCGGCGCCCTTTTGGAAGCCCACCGCGATCTGGACCTGCAAATCCACAACCGCGGAATTTCGGGCAACAAGGTGCCGGATTTGGAGGACCGATGGAAGGAAGACGCCCTGGACCTGAAACCCGCCGTGCTCAGCATTTTGATCGGCGTGAACGACATTTGGCACAAGCTCAACGGCCGCTACGAAGGAACGCCCGAGGTTTATCGCGATGGATTCGCCGAATTGCTGGCCGAAACCCGAAAAGCGCTGCCAAACGTGACCCTGGTGGTGTGCGAACCGTTCGCGCTGCGTTGCGGAGCGGTGGACGATTCCTGGTTTCCGGAATTCGACCGGCGCCGCGCTTTCGCCAAGGAAGTCGCCGGCGGCGCGGGAGCCATTTGGGTGCCATTCCAAGAAATGTTCGACAAAGCGGTGAGCCTGGGAACCAAGCCGGAATACTGGGGCGGGGACGGCGTGCACCCAAGCGTAGCCGGGCACGCGCTCATGGCGAAAACCTGGCGCGCCATCGTCGGCATTTGAGCGATCGCACCCTAACAGGCGCGGTCGAAGTGGACGTAGCCGCCGTCCACGTGGATGAGTTGGCCCGTTGTGTGGCTGGAGCGCGGCGAAAGCAGAAAAACCGCCATTGCCGCGATTTCATCGGTGGTGGTCATGCGCCTGCCCAGGGGAACTCGTGCCTCGATTTCGGCTCGGCGTCCTTTCGGATCGGGCTGGGTTTGCAGCCAGCGTTCGTACATCGGCGTCCAGGTTTCGGCCGGAATCACCGCGTTCGCGCGCACGCCGTGGGGAGCGAAATCCAGCGCCCATTCGCGGGTTAGAGCCGCCAACCCGCCTTTTGCCGCCGCGTAGCCGGAAGTTCCGCCTTGACCGGTCATCGCCACCTTGCTGCCGATGTTCACGATGGCGCCTTTCGATTTCCTCAAGGCCGCCGCCGCATGATGGACGACCGTGTAGCACTGCACCAGGTTTCGCTCCAGCGATTTGCGAAATTCCGCCGGTCCCGCCTCCAAACCCGCGCCATCGTTGACGCCGGCGTTGTTGACCACGCCGTCAATCCGGCCAATCTCCTCGACCGCCGCCGAAACCTGGGATTCGTCCGTCAAATCGCAGGCATGGAACTCGATTCCCGGTTCCGCCGCCAGTTTTTCGCCCCGTTTTGCATCGCGATCCAAGATCACGGGCCGCGCGCCCTCCTCAGCCAGGAGCCGCACGATGGATTCGCCGATTCCGGACGCGCCGCCGGTGACGAGGTAGACGTTTGAGGCGATTTGGAGATCCATACCGTGAAAAGGCCAGCAAACCAACGCTAAGGCAACGCCGACAACTCAAAACACACGGCCTGCTGCGAATTTCGCACAAAAAGCCGGTTGCCGACCACCACAGGGTGGCTCCAGGACTTGCCGTCGAGAATTTGCGTCCGAGCCACTTCCTCATGCGCTTCCGGCGTCGGTCGAACCAACACGCCCTCGCCCTGCTCGCTGATGACGAGCAACAACGCGCAGTCCGCCAGCAGCAAAACCTGGCCCTTGCCGTAGCGCCCGCCCTTCCACACGCGCTCGCCGGTTTCCAGGTCGATGCAGGCGAAAAAGCTGCCGTCGAAGCCATATAAATGGCCTTCGTGGATGACGAAGTCGTTGAAATCCGGCTTGAACTTGGCATTCGTCCAAACTTCCTCGGCCTGGAGACCATCGCCCGATTTGGCGATGCGAATTCGGCGGGTTCCCTTGCCGACTCCGGTCGCAAGAAGAACGGAGTCGCTTCCAACAAGTTGGGGTTGAAGGGCGCGATATTCGTTGTGCGTCCAGCGATATTTGAGCCGCACCTCTCCCTGTGCCGGATCGATGAAAATCAGTCCCCGGTTGGTGAGCATGAGAACGAAGGGCTCGCCAGCGAGAGTCGAAAATTGGGGCGAAGAGTAGGAGTGGTTGCCGGACCCGACAAACCACTCCAACGAACCGGTTTCCGACTCAAAGGCGAGAACGCCTTGATCTTCAATGCCGCCCACGTAGGCGACGACCAACGAATCAACAACCAGCGGCGAGCTGGAAAATCCCCACATCGGAGGCTTGCGTCCGGAAATCTCGGCAATGTCCGCTTTCCAGATCACGTTGCCGTTGCTCGGCTCGATGCAAACCAGGTTGCCTTTGGCGCTTTGCGCGAAAATTCGTCCGCCGGCGAGTTGCGGCGTCGCGCGCGGGCCGGGGCCGCCCATGGGATCGTCGAACCGGGGGCCGATCGCGCTGGCCCAGATTTCACGTCCGGTGTCCGCCGCGTAGCAAGTGAGGAACTCTTGCGGACCGCGCAGCTCTTGGGTGAACAGGTAACCGCCTTGCACGGCAAACGACGACCAACCCGGGCCGATGTCGATGCTCCAAACGCGCTGCGGCGGGTTCGCGGCCCAATCCGGCGAAATTCGCGTGCCGCGTTGGCGTCCATCGCGATTTGGTCCGCGAAAACCGGGCCAATCCGGCTCGCTGGAGTCAATTTGGACCTCAGCGGCGGGATTCGCGGATTTTTCCGGCCGTTTGGCCAACATTTCCTCCTCAGCCGACGGCGTCCAGCGCCAACGAAAGTCCATCGCGCCCGTTCCCCACATGCCCTCGCCGCGCAACAGCAGTGAGAATCCAAAACCCAGCAACGCAGCGGCAAGCGCCGCGAAAATGCGCCGGTTATCGAGCCAGCGCGACACCGCCACGAGCCCGACCCCGAACGCGGCCACGCCCATGGGAATGGTGAGCATGAGCATCCCCGGCCCCTTCATCGTGGGATGCAGCAACACGGCCGTGAGGACGAGAATCGCGAGAAATCCGCCCAAGCCCCAGAGTTTTTCGCGCAGCGCCGCCCGGGTCCCCGCCATCCACCAGACCAGCAGGATCAGCGCGCATATCGCCGGCCCAAACGCCGCAGCCATCCACGTCCACGCCGGGCCTTCCGGGATGAGGAACGGCATCGAGCGGCAGAGGATGGTCAGCGCAGTGAGGACGGCGATCGGCCAAATGCGCCAGGGCCGGAGCGGAGTGTCAGGGGAGGTCATGCGCGGCAGCTTGCACCAAATTTGCGGGGAGTTCCAGGTTAGGGGAATCGGAAAAAGGGGACGGGTGCGCAATTTTTCATGGATTTGGGAAAAATCGCTCGCAGCACCTCGCCCCATTTTCCAAACGGACCCTAGTCGATGCCGGTTTGCATGGGGACGCAAGAAAATCGCCGAATTGCCCGTGTTTTTGGCGATGTTTCGCCGCAAATTTCTCATTGCGCTGGCCCTTCTGCCCGTGGCCGGTTTTGCCGCGCAATCCTCTCGCGACGCCGAATTTTTCGAGGCGCGAATTCGGCCGATTTTGGTGGAGCATTGCTACGAGTGCCATTCCGAGCAGGCCAACGAGCGCAAGGGCGGGTTGTTGCTGGACCGGCGCATGGGCTGGATGAAGGGCGGCGATACCGATAAGGCGGTCGTGCCGGGAAATCCGGCTGCGTCGCTGCTGATTACCGCCGTCCGTCACACCGATGAGGATCTACAAATGCCGCCGAAGGTGAAGCTTTCCGCCGGGCAAATCGCAGTGCTGGAACAGTGGGTGCGGAGAGGTGCGCCGGGGCCGAAAGAGGACCCGGGCGAGACGGAATTTTCCGATTTGGGCGACCAAGAGGCGATTTTCGCCAAAGCGCGGACGCACTGGGCCTTCCAACCGGTGGATGCGGCCGATCCGGCGCCGGTTTCCGACGCGCGCTGGAATGAGTCGGCCATCGACCGGTTGGTTTTCGCGAAATTGGCGGAAAACGGGCTCAAACCGTCGCCCCGGGCGGACGAGCGCACGTTGCTTCGCCGGCTGAGCCACGATTTGACCGGTTTGCCGCCCACACCGCGCTTGCAAGGCCGCGCGATTGCCGAAGTGGCGGACGAACTCATGGCTTCGCCCGCGTTTGGCGAGCACTTGGCCCGGCTCTGGCTGGATGTCGCGCGTTACGCGGATACCGACAGTTTTTACCGGCCGGATACCCGCACGCCGCACTACTTCCCGTTCGCCTTCACCTACCGGGACTACGCGATCGGCGCGTTTAACGCGGACAAGCCGTTCGACCAATTCTTGCGCGAGCAATTTGCGGCGGATTTGCTCGGGTTTGGCGAAAATGCGCCGGAATTGGCGGCGTTGGGATTTTGGGCCGTGGGACCGCATGCGAAACGAAATCCCGACGAGGCGATGGACGACTGGATCGACGTCACCACCCGCGGTTTGATGGGGCTGACGGCGGCTTGCGCGCGTTGCCACGACCACAAGTACGAGCCCGTGCCGACGGCGGATTACTACTCGCTGCGGGGCGTTTTCGCGTCGGTAACCCGGATGAACCCGCTGGATGAGAAAAATCAGCCGGTTTTGGCGTCTTACCAACCCAGCGACGCCGACCGCGCGGCCTACACCAAGGCGCGGGCTGAAATTGACGCGAAAATCACCGCGGCGGCCGGGAAAAAGGCAAGGGGCAACAACCGCTCGGTTTCCCAAAAAATCCGCGAAACGGAGCTGGCGGAGTTGTTGGCCTTCCACCCCGGCGCGCCGGCCCGGATGATGGGGGTGATGGAGGCGAAAAAACCCAGCGAACCGGTGGTTTTCGTTCGTGGAGACAAAACCAACCCCGGCGAGCGCGTGCCCCGGCGATTTTTGAAAATTCTCGACCCCGAGCAGGCTCCGTTTTCGCCGAAATCGAGCGGGCGGCTGGATTTGGCGGAAAAAATCGTGGATCCGCAAAATCCGCTGACAGCGCGGGTTTTTGTCAATCGCGTTTGGGGCTATCTGATGGGCTCGCACCTGGTGGCGACGCCATCGAATTTTGGGCTGGAAGGCGCTGCGCCGACCCATCCGGCTTTGCTCGATTGGTTAGCCGCGGATTTCGTGGAGCACGGTTGGTCGGCCAAGCATTTGGTGCGGCAAATCGTGCTCTCACAGACCTACCAACAGGCCAGCAGCCACCGCCAAGCCGCCGCGGAGGCGGATCCCGAAAACCGGCTGCTTTGGCGGGCCAACCGCAAGCGGCTCAGCATCGAAGCTTTGCGCGACGGCATGCTGGCGCTCTCCGGAAATTTGGATCGCGCCATGGGTGGGCGCCCGGGACCGTTGTGGGGGCCGGACTACACCCGGCGGCGGGCGATTTACGGCTTCATCAACCGGTTTAACCTGGATCCCACGCTGCGCGCGTTCGATTTTCCCACGCCCATGCAAAGCCAGCCCGCGCGCGGGGAAAGCATCGTGCCGCCCCAAGCGTTGTTTTCGCTCAATTCGCCGTTCGCGATCGACCGTGCTGCGGCTGTGGTTGCCGCGCCGGAATTTCAGGCGTGCTCCAACGATGAAGCGCGCGTTCGGCAGCTCTTTCGCGCGATTTTGCAGCGCGAGCCGGATGATGTTGAGCTACCGCGCGTGCTAAGATTCGCGCAACGTGAGGACCGGCCGCTAAGTTGGCCGCTCATCGCGCAGAGCCTGCTGATGAGCAATGAATTTCACTACCTGGACTAACCAACCCGCCATGCAAGCAAGGGACAAAAGCGACCAAAGCGACCAACGGGAAGGACGGGACTTCACCCGGCGCGCGAAGCTGATTTCGCGCCGCAACCTGCTCCTGCAAACGGGCTGCGGCATGGGTTCGCTGGCCCTAACCAGCCTGCTGGCCAAAACCGGCGACCTCAACCCGCTTTCCGCGCGAAAATCGCACCACGCGCCAAGGGCCAAGCGCATCATCCACCTGTTCATGAACGGTGGCCCCTCGCAGATCGACACCTTTGATCCCAAGCCTGAGGTTAGCGCCCTGCACGGCCAGCCACTGCCGGATTCCGTCAAGGCCAGGCTGCAAACCACCCAACGCAACCGCGTCGGCACGCTCTACGGCTCGCCCTTCAAATTCAGCCGGCACGGGGAGTGCGGCCACCCCGTCAGCGAGCTGTTTCCCAACGTGGCCCAACACGCCGACGACCTCTGCGTCATCCGCTCCATGCAGGGAGAAATCGCCAACCACACGCCGGGGCTGCTCCTCACCAACTGCGGCCATTCCGCCCTGCCCCGGCCCAGCTTGGGATCCTGGATGCTCTACGGGCTGGGCAATGAAAGCGAGGATTTGCCGGGATTCATCGTCCTGTGCCCGAAGGGCCTGCCCACCGCGCAATCGCGCAACTGGACCAGCAGTTTTTTGCCCGGCATTTACCAGGGCCTGCACATCGACATCGCCACCACCGGCAAGGAGCTGCTGCCGAACCTGACGCGTAGCGACATCCATCCCGCGGAGCAGCGCGCCCAGGTCGCCCTAACCCAGATGTTGAACCGCCGTCACCTCGCCCAGCGTCCCGGCGACGAACGGCTGGAGAGTCGCATCCAGTCCATGGAGATGGCTTTTCGCATGCAAACCGCGGCGTCGGACGTTTTCGACCTGAACGGCGAGCCTACCCACATTCGTGAGATGTACGGCGACACCGTGCAGGGCCGCAGCCTGCTCATTGCGCGACGCATGGCCGAACGCGGCGTGCGCTACATCCAGTGCTACCACGGCGCCGGGCAACCCTGGGACAACCACAGCGGCCTCATCCCGCGCATCAAGGCCCTGGCCGGCGAATGCGACCGTCCCATCGCCGCCTTGCTCACCGATTTGAAGCAACGCGGCATGCTCGACGATACGCTGGTGATTTGGGGCGGTGAAATGGGACGGACCTCAACCATCCAGGCAACCAAGTCCGCCGATCCCAATCGCGTCGGGCGCGATCACCACATTGACGGCTACACCATTTGGATGGCCGGCGGCGGCGTCAAAGGCGGCACGATTTACGGCGCCACGGACGAATTTGGCCTCCAGGTGGCGGAAAATCCCGTGCCGCTTCACGATTTCCACGCCACCGTCCTGCACCAGATGGGCTTCGACCACAAGCGGCTGACGTATCGCTACTCCGGCCGCGATTTTCGCCTCACCGACGTGCACGGCAGGGTGATTGGCGAAATCATCGATGGGGTGTGATCGAGGAGACTGTCGGACTTAGCCCGCCCGGCGTCGAAAGTCGAGGATTCGGCCCAAATTTCCCTTCGTTTTCGTCCCTTATGTCCTCATAAAGTCCTCAAACACCTGAAAATTTTGGCTCGAACCTCGAATTTCGCCGCCAGACGTTCTAAGTCCGACAGCCTCCGAGGCAAAGCGAGATGCTCCGGCCACACCCGATTTCTTTTTCCGGGATGCGGCTCAATACCCGATCACTTCCCGGAGACTCTTCTGCTGGGTCTCAATTTCCTGCTGTTTGTAGCGCATCACCTTGCGGCGTTGCTGCCAATCCTTCGATTTCACGGCCTCAGCGTCTTCCTCGTTCAAGGTGGCGTAATCGGCCAGTTGTTGGTCGCCCAGGGCGGCGGCGTTGGTCGATAGGTAGGCGGCGTTGGTGGTCAAAACGGACTGCGCTTCCTCTACCTTGCCTTCATCGCGCAACCGGACGGCGAGGCGATTTTGGTCGCTGGCAATTTGCAGGACGCAGGCCGCCATCACACCCTTGTTTTGCTGCTTCACCGCCAGCTCGGTTGAGGCGGTGAATCGTACGCTTAGCTTGCTGGCTAGCTCATCGCGGGTCTGTGTGGCCATGTTGGCGTAAATCACGTTCACCGTGGCCACGTCGCGGGTGGCGTCGGCCTCGCCTTCGGCCACCTCCACTTCCAGCAGGATGTATTTCTCCTGACCGCTGTAAATCTGGTTCAACGTCGTGATCACCTTGGCGCCGGAAATGTCCGCTTCGCGCCCTAACATGCGCACCGGGCGAATCCCGTCGGCGCAATCGATCTTGACGACGACTTCTTGAGCCACCACCGACAAAATGTCGCCGAATTCTTCGTCAAAAATCGCCACCAGTTGTTCCTCGTCTTCCACGAAGATGTGGTTGCCATCGCTTTCGAAAGCCAGCTTGGCCATGAGATCCTCGTTGTAGCCCAAGCCCAGGCCGATGGTCGTCACGGAGATGCCCTCCTTGACCAAGGATTCGCCTAACTCGCCCAATTCGCCAGGCGTCTTGGGTCCAACGTTCGCCTGGCCGTCGGAAAGCAGGATGACCCGGTTGACCCGGTCTTTGGCCAAAAACTTGCGCAGCTCCGCCGCGCCCTTGGAAACGCCCGCGAACAGCGCGGTGGTGCCCCCGGCCTGCAATTGGTCGATCCGGCGCAAAACCTGGGATTTGTCCGTCAGCTTGGTGGCTGGGACCAGCACCTGGACGTTGGAATCGTAGGCCACGATGGAGACGATGTCGTCCTCCTGCAGCCGTTCCACCGCCATTTTCGCGGCGTTGCGGGCCTGAGCGATTTTTTCGCCGCCCATGGAGCTGGATTTATCGATGACCAGGGCGACGTTGACCGGGGCGCGGCTTTTTGCGTCAGCTTCGAACCCGGTTAGGCCCACTTTCAGGAAGGTGGTGTTCTTTTTGCCGGCCTCCAGGTAGGGATTGGACAGAGCCACGTCCATCTGGACTTGTTTGGCCTGAGCCGCGCCGGTTAGCGCCAGCCAGCAGCCGGTGAGGGTGAGGGTTAGGGTGAGAATGCAGCTTTTTTTCATAGTGCGGTGAGTTTGGCGGAATTTGCCCCGTTTTGCGTCAGCGCGGCGTAAGGAAGTTGTAAAAGAGATGTCAGCCCGGAAGGTGCGCCACGCGATTTTCGCCATCGATTTCCAACTTGAGCCAAGTGGCGTGTTTCGGGAGCAAATCGGGGAATTTGTCGGCCCATTCCACGATAACGGCGCCTTCGGACTCCAAAAACTCGTCCCAACCGATGCCGAGCAACTCGGCAGGGTCGTCCAGCCGGTAAAAATCAAAGTGGAACACCGGCAACCGCCCACCGCGATATTCGTGGACCAAGGTGAAGGTGGGGCTGGTGACCGGAAAATCGCAGCCCAAACCGGCGACGATCGCCTTGGTCAGGTGAGTCTTGCCCGCGCCCAAATCACCGGCCAGCGCCAAAACGTCGCCGGCCTGCAATTTTTCGGCAATTTCGCGGCCGAACTCATCGGTTGCCTGGAGATTTGGGAGAATTCGGGTCACGGGCGCGATTTTTCAGGATTTTTGGCGAATTTTTCCCTGACAGGATACGCTCACTTTGCGGGTTCGCCAGATTAGTGACGAAAACCGCGGAGAACGGCAAAAGGAGCCCGGTTTTCGCGTGAAAGGCGGCATTGTCAGGATTTGGTGTCCGTGCTATAGCTGGCGGATGTTCCCCCAGCACACCCTCACCCGTTTCACCCTGTTCGCCGCGCTTACCCTCGCCATTTGCGGCGATTGTTTGGCGCAATCACCCCAATTTCGCTTCGGCCAAGGCCGGAAAGATCGCAGCGCGCAGCAATCGGCCGCGGCGGCGACGCCGAAAAAGCAGGTCGGCCTGCGCCAGGCGCTTATCAAAGCCAAGGGGCAACGATCCCGCCGCAGCCGAACCCCGGCCACGACGTCCACGGCTCGCATCCAGCCGGCAACGCAGAATTCCGGTCAAAACCGCGTTCTCGGCTTCCTGAGCCGCAAAAATCAACCCCGCGAGACGGCTCAAACCCAATCCCGCGCCTACACGGCCGCAACGCGCCAAACTGTGGCGGCCGCCGGACCGCGGCTCCCGCGATTTGCCACCGTCACTCAGTTCAGCACGGTTTTTCACGTCATCGACGGCTCGCCGGAAAAGACTTTCCCGATCGAGGTCACCCACGGCACGGTTAGCCGAACTCATGGTCAGGGCGAGCGCTGGGCTTGCGTGGAACTGCCCACCGGGCTGATGGGTTTCATCCGCAAAGACCGCCTGCGCGCGGCGACTTCGAGCGAAATTTCGCGATTCTACAATCCCCGCGCGCCGGAGGACACCTCAGGCCCGCCGCTGGCCGCGAATTTTGAGGTTTACTTCCGCAGCTTGCTGAGTTCCGCCTACCGCACCCGCCGGACTTCGCCCTGGGTCGGCAGCCGCCACATCGAGATCGACCTGCCGGCGCTTCCGCCCGCAAACGACGATTCCCGCCCGCTCGACAGCGCTTTGTGGCCGAATCGCTCCGCGGAAAGCACGCGGGAATGAGGCGGCTTGGCTACCAACGCGCGGACACTCGCCTAACGCGTCCCCCGGGCTTGGCGTCCCAGCCCGCGGAGTTGAAGACCACGCCGCTGAGTTCCGCCGGATCTTTGGGGGCGAATTCCGGCCGAACCAGGTGGATTTCCACGCTGCCGTCGGCATTTCGCACCACGCGTTGCGGCTCGTCGGAGTGAACTTGCAGATCGTCGCAAAAAAAGTAGAGCTGCGCCGCTTCCGGCAACGGATCCGCGCCGCGATTGTGCAGGGTGAGGACGATTTCGCTGGATTCCGCGCCTTCCGCGACACTAGCCACCCAACCTTCCAAATTTCGGGGGATATCGTCGCGGGTTTGCTGAAAACGCGCATGCCATTCCGGCTCCCAATCCGGCTCGGCGGCGGCGCGAACCGGTAAACTCAGCTCAAAATCGCCAAATCCCGGGTGGCAGGTTTGCGCGCACGCCATCCACGTTCCTTTCGCGGTCAATTTGACCTCCGCGCCGGGTTTCAGGTCCTTTGGGGGCGAAATTCGCGCCAGCAGGATGATTTCGCGTTCGTAGCCCCAGGCGGTGAGGCTCGCCATTTTGGTGCGCTCCGGCGCGGGCCATTGAAGCTCGCCTGCTTCGAACCCAGCGGGCAATTTCCACTCCAGGGAGGTGGGTACGCCGACGATTCCGGGCTGCCGCCAATACGTGTGCCAGCCCAGGGCATGCCAGATGCGTAAACCCACGAAAAACGGGCGCCCCGGCTGGATGGAACGCACTTCGCTGACCATTTCCAGCTCAACTTGGCCGCCCTGCGTGTTGATTTCCGCCCGAACGATGAGTGGGGACAGTGTGAGGAAGATTGGGATGAATCTGAGGCAAATCGTCACAGTCCAATGAAACCGCAAAGCCAGCCATCGCGCAACTCCGGCAAAAAAAAGTGAAAGCAAATAGTTGATTCTCAATTTTGAGTATCTTAAATTTCAAAGTTCTCAGATATTTGAATCTGCCAAACCTCCCCTAAACTCAAACCAACCAATGAAACCTGTTGCTGTTCCCGTCCTTTTGGCCGCCGTCGCTGCCGCCCTAACCAGTTGCCAGTCGAACAACCAAGCTTCCGCACCCTACGCCTACGGAGACGGAAACGAGGCCGCAACGAACGAAAATCCCTACGGCGAAGGCAGCTATCCTTCCCCCTACGGCGCGCCTCCGGGCCCTTACCCGCAGGAAGGCGACTACGTGGAGGTAACACCGGTTGCGCCCGATCCTTACGCCGGCAGCACGCCGCCTCCGGCCGAAACCTACCAACCGCCCAGCTATGGCGATCGGCCGGCTGCCCCGGCGCCGCCCGTTCTCGCAGCCAACACGAACACGACCCATCAGGTGGCCAAGGGCGACACGCTCTACAGCATCAGCCGGCGCTACGGGACCAGCGTGGAAGCCATCAAGCAGGTCAATTCGCTCAACAGCGACACGATTTACGCCGGCGACACCCTGGCAATTCCCTAGATCGATAGCCCCGGCACTTGCGCGAGGGCACGGCCTTTGCTAAAGAGCCCCGATGAAAATCGGATTCAATCTCTTGCTCTGGACGGGCCACGTCGAAGAAAAGGACTTCGCCATCCTGGAAAAACTCAAGGCGGCCGGCTACGACGGCGTGGAATTCCCCATTTTTGATGTCAGCGACCCGGATCACTTCAAAAAAATCGGCCAAGCCTGCGACGACAACGGTTTGGCGCGCTGCGCGGTGACGATTTGCCCGACCGACGAGCAGAGCCTCATCAGCACGAATCCGGCAAATCGCCAGGCGGGGGTGGATCACCTGAAAAAGGTCGTCGAATGCGGCCACAACGCGGGTATCGACAATATTTGCGGCCCGTTTTACCAGGAATTGTGCAATTTCACCGGCAAGGGGCCAACGGAGGAGGAACGCGGCTGGGGCGCCGAAGGTCACCGCCAAATGGCCGACGCCGCGCAGGCTGCCGGGATTCGCCTCACCGTGGAAGCGCTCAACCGTTTCGAGTGCCACTTTCTCAACACCATGGAGCAGGCGCGCGCCTACGTGAAACAGGTCAATCACCCCAATTTTTTTACGATGTACGACACCTTTCACGCCAACATCGAGGAAAAGAACCCGCTCGGCGTCATCCAGCCAAACCTGGACGTCATCCAGCACGTTCACATCTCCGCCAACGATCGCGGCACGCCGGGCAAGGATCACACGCCCATTCGTCAGACGATCCAGATTTTCGCCCGCAACGGCTACGACAACTGGTACGTGATCGAGGCGTTTGGCGACTTTTTGCCGGATTTGGCGGCGGCAACGCGCGTTTGGCGGCCTTTGTTCGAAAATCCGGAGGAGGTCTACACCTTTGGGTTGGAGTACATCAAGGATTCGCTGGCCGGAGCCTGAATTTGCGAAGATTTTCGCCCACAGCGACGTTCAAACGCCGCCGTTCCACGAATCGCAGATTTTGACGCGAGTTCCGACGCCGGTGTGATCGAAAATCAAGCGTGCCATGTCGCTGGGCAGGCGCACGCAACCGGCTGAGGCCGGATAACCGGGAACGCGCCCCGCATGGAATCCGCAGGCGGAATTGCCGATCCGGATCCAGTAAGGGAGCACGGTGTGATAGATGGTGGAAATCTTTCCGGTCCGAACGCGGTCGCGCATGGAAAACGTCCCGCGAGGCGTCGGTTTTCCGGGGCGGCCGGTGGAAACCGGCGACGTCAGCGCAATCCGCTTGTCGACCAAAAGGAAGGCCTTCTGGCGGTTGATGTCCACGATCACGCTTGAGTTGGAGCCGTTGCCCTGCACCAACCGCGACCATTTCACCGATCCGTTGGTTTTGCCGCCGAGATCCGGTTTCGCGGCTTTTTTGGCGAACAGCGGTTTCTTGGGTCTTAGCGCCGGCGGATCGTTGCGCCGGGAAGCCTGGGCCAGGGTCAGCGTTAGGGCGGATCGATTGCGCCGAAAGAGTTTGCACTGGCGGCTTCCTTTGCCCTTGCGTGTTGCCGCCGGGACCCGGGATTTCCCGGCCGATCGAGCGGCGTTGGACGTTTGCTCGGGCTTTTTGCCGAAGAGCGCTTGCAGCACACCCTTTCGCGGAGCGGATTCGGAATCCGGCGTTGCTGAGAGGGGCGTGCAAAACACTGCCGATACCAAAAAAAGTCCGGCAGCGTAGATGTGAGGTTTTGGAGTAGGTTTCATGTGAATGGAACGGCTGTCAGGCCGAAAGGCGCACCTCATAGGCCGCATCCGCCCGAGCGCAATACCAAATTTTCCAAAATAAGTCCTTTTTCCAGAAGGTGGAAATTGTGGTAAAGGTGAAAAACGCGATTCAAGCGCCAAATTTGCGCGAATGTTTGGCGCGGACTGCCTGATCGCACCCGAATGCCGCCGCCTCCGGATTTTCAGGTTCCACCGACGCAATTCCGGGTTCAATCGAGGCCCTGCCCGGCCTCTTGCCCGAAACCGAGGCCAAATTCGGCATTTCCAAAACTTTCCCTTGCCCACCTCGGGTTGCCAACTACCTTCCGCGCGCGCGATTTTTCCTCCCGGCCCTAGCTGGAGCCCCGAATTTGGTGCCTTTGGGAGGAATTTGCGCCTCTCCCGTCTTTTCCCAGACCGATTCGCAAGCCTCGGGGCAACTGCCGGAAGTCTGAACCAACCGAACAACCCAACCTCAAACCCAAATGGCCGTCGCCATCAAATCCCAAAATCCCGAACTCAGCGAGCTGATCAGCAAAAATTTTCGCACGTTTCGGGAAAATTCCATCGTCAAGGGCACCATCCTTGAGATCAAACAACAAGTCGTCCTCGTTGATATCGGCTACAAATCCGAGGGCGTCATCCCCATCTCCGAATTCGAGGACGAAGAGTTCGCGGTGAGCGATGAAATCGAGGTTTTGCTCGAACGGCTGGAAAACGACGAAGGCATGGTCGTGCTGAGCAAGGAAAAAGCGGCTCACAAGCAAAATTGGGACAAGATCGTGAAGGTGTTCGAGGCCGGCGGCCTGGTCCGCGGCAAGGTCAAGAGCGTGGTGAAAGGCGGGCTCATGGTCAATGTGGGCGTGGAGGCGTTTTTGCCGGGCTCGCAGATTGACATCATCCCACCCAAGGATCTCAACGAGTACGTCGGCAACGTCTACGAATTCAAGATCGTCAAGGTCAACGACGACCGCAAGAATCTGGTGCTTTCCCGGCGCGAGGTCATCGAGGCGGAGCGGGCCGAACAACGCGCCAGATTCCTGGAAACGGTCAAAATCGGCGACAAAGTCGAGGGCATGGTCAAAAACATCACCGATTTCGGCGCATTCGTGGATTTGGCGGGGATGGACGGCCTTTTGCACATCACTGACATGAGCTGGGGCCGCATCAATCACCCCAGCGAGATGCTCGCCATCGGCCAACCGGTCGCGGTGCAAATTCTGGACGTGGACAAGGAAAAAGAGCGCGTTTCGCTCGGCCTCAAGCAAATGACCAGCAACCCGTGGGAGGACATCGAGAGCCGCTACCCCGTGGGCAAGGAAGTCAAGGGCCGCGTCACCAAGCTGGTGCCCTACGGCGCGTTTGTGGAAATCGAGCCCGGTGTGGAAGGCCTCATCCACGTCTCCGAGTTGTCCTGGACCAAGCGCATCACCCGCCCCAGCGACGTTTTGGAGCTGGACCAAGAGGTTGCCGCTTCCGTGCTAACCATCAACACCGAGGAACAGAAAATCAGCCTGGGCGTGCGCCAACTGGAGCCCAACCCGTGGGACGAAATCGACGAGCGCTACCCCATCGGCAGCACCATCAAGGGCAAAATCCGCAACCTCACCGCCTACGGCGCCTTTGTGGAGTTGGAAGACGGCATCGACGGCATGATCCACGTCTCCGACCTGAGTTGGACGCGCAAAATCAACCACCCCAGCGAGGTGCTGAAAAAGAACGACGAAGTGGAGGCACAAGTCATCGACATCGACAAGACCAACCAGCGCATTTCGCTCGGAATCAAGCAGTTGGAGAGCGATCCCTGGAGCAACATCGATCAGCGCTTCAAGGTCGGCGACCTGGTCAAAGGTCAGGTGGCAAAAATCGCCAGTTTCGGCGCGTTTGTAGAGCTTCAGGACGACATCGACGGCTTGGTGCACATCAGCCAGCTCAGCGAGGATCACGTCAGCAAGGTCAAGGATGTGCTCAAGGTTGGCGACGACGTGGAAGCGCGCGTCATCAAGGTCGACAAGATCGAGCGCCGCATCGGTCTCTCCATCAAAGCGGTGGAATACAGCGAGGACGAGTTGATCAAAGAAACCCAAGCGTTCGAGGCGCTCAAGCCCAGCACTGACCTGGTCGGCCTGGAACAAGCCTTCAACCTGGCCACGCCGGAAGAATGGAGCCCCAGCGCCGATACCGGCAAGGACGAAGACGAAGAGGACGAAGCCAAGAAAAAGTAGCGCCTCGATCGGAAGGCTCTCGCCAGACTGTGGACTGTGGACCGTAGCTGGTCACGGCTCGCCGAAAATGCTCTTCGGCCTCAGCAACGCGAACTTCGGTTCGTTCCCCGGCGCTCGCTTTGGAGTTGCTTGAGGGCGAGTTCCAGTTCGCGTATTTGGAGTTGTTGGGAATTACTCCAACCGCTCCAACTGCGCGATACCGAGTTGCTGGAATTGCGCGTTGCTGGCGTTGGAGGCGGCGGCGTCTACGTAGATGATGCGATTTTGTGGATGCCACCGGTTGGCGATCCCAGCGCTTACTTCAGGTCCTGGATGGTGCAGATGCTTCGATCGTTGACGCTGGTGACGATGGCGTTGTTGACCCTCCGAACGTAAATGCCGCCTTCGTGGCCGTCGAACTTGGCGAACTTGCGCAGTTGTTCGTCCAAGGTGGGGGGCGTAGCTGAGGTCGAGATTCTCCAATCATTCTGCCCAAATCATTCTGCCACCAACCAGAATCCCGCCACAAAAAACCGCGGAGTTGCCTCTTTCGAGGGCAAAATCTCCGCGGCCTATGGAAAAACACGGCTGCGTGGGCTCGCGAACCCTTCAGGCAGCCTCGGCTTCGGGCGTGCCGGGGCGAGTTCTCGGGGTGTCATCCACCTGAAAACCGTAATCTCCCAGCACCTTCAGCTCATCGGCGTGATGACCTTTCAGGATGTCGCGGCTGCGGCGAATCAGGCTCAGCACGTTCTTCAGTTTCACGTTCCGTTTTTGGTAAGCGGCATCGGCAGCCGCGGCGTGGGTCTCGGCCTCGGCGTGCAACCGCAGGGCCTCGGCCAGGTCGCCCTCGCCGGCGGCGGAAACCGCCCAATCCAGGCTCTCGATCGGCGAAGCATCGGCCAGCGTCGCGTCTTGCGCCGCAATGGCTGATCCCAGCTTCATGACTTTTTCCGGCGAACGCGGAATGGGAATACGAGTGTACTTTTTCATTGCTATTTGGGTTTGAGTGAACGTTGGCGGTTGCCAACGCCTGGATATTACGGATATTCTAAATTTCTGCAAGTTATTATTTCTAATATCTCGCAATTTAATCGGTTTTTCTGGAAATCCGCGTTGGTTTTGGCGATTTCCACGCGGGATCCGGCGATTCCCGCCTCGGATTCGCCCCTGGCAGGGTGGAATTCGTTCCCGGCAACGTGGGATTCGCCCTTGCCGGCGTGGTTTTCGGCGCTGGCGACGTTGGATTCGGCTCCGTCGACGCGGCGCAAGCGTTCGCTTGCGTTGCCCAGGCAGGAACGCAAGCGGACGCTTGCGCCACGAACGCTGTTTCCGCGGCGACTGAAAGTCACCGCTACCGCCTGGCTGCCGGATTCGCCCCTGACGGTGAAAACTCAGGCTTCCGCGCTCAACGTCTCCAAAAGCAGCTTCACTTCCACGGCGTCGCGGTTGTGCAACCCCGGATGTTCGGCCAGGGCGGGGTCGTGGGAACCGGCGAGGAGTTGGGCGAGCACTTCACCGAGGGCTACGTTCTCGGGATAATCGCTTTGGGCGAGTTGGGGGAGGAGTTGGGTTTGCAGGGCCTCGATGGCGTCGGCGTTGCCGCTTTTCAGGGCCTGGCCCGCCATGACGACGAGGCGTTGGGTGCCTTCGAGGATTTGCCATCCGTCGCGCCGCGCCGCTTCGTAGGCGGCCATGGCCTTGGCGCGGGCTTTCGCCGCTGCGGCGGGGTTGCCGGCGGCTGTTTCCAGTTTTTCCAGGATGGCCCGGGTTTTCCAGGGCTCGGCGTTGTGGCCAAATTGGGCCGTAATTTCCAGGGCGCGGGTCAGTTCGGCGCGGGCTTCGTCGTAGCGGCAGAGTTGGATGAGGGTGTCGGCGAGGTTGTTGCGGGCCATGCCTTCCTGCATGGCTTGGCCGAGTTCGGCGAATATTTCGGCGGCTTGGCGGTGAAACACGACGGCTTCTTCCAGGCGGCCAGGCATGCGGTTGTAGAGGTTGCCGAGTTGGCCGCGGGCTAGGGATTCATCCTTTGTG
This sequence comes from Verrucomicrobiales bacterium, assembly GCA_965224535.1. Taxonomy (GTDB): domain Bacteria; phylum Verrucomicrobiota; class Verrucomicrobiia; order Verrucomicrobiales; family DEV007; genus JBCDHN01. Next base: position 252,406 of record CBDCZR010000032.1, on the reverse strand, counting down.
CTCCCAAATTGGATTCCCAATGCGAGAGCTTTCAGGTAAGCCTCTTCCGCGGCTTCGAGGTTGCCAGTTTCCTCGTGGACCCTGCCGATCTGGTGCCACTCGACGGCGGTAGATTCGCCGAGGGTTTCCTTGACTTCCCGGGCCTCGTGGTAGAGGCGGAGGGCTTCGGCATAGGCTTGCTGTTGGAGGCGGACGGTGGCAAGTTGGGAGGTGTTGACGGCCACATCGCGAAGATCGTCCCTTTTTCGGCAGCGTTCGATGGCTTCCTCGTAGTTCCGCGCCGCCTCTTCGAGTTGGCCGAGAGCAGTGTGGCAATCTGCGGCCTCAGTGAGGCAAGCGGAGGCCATTTTGGCGGCGTTCGCGTTTCCCCCGGCGGCGAGCGCTTCAAAGCCCTGGCGCGCCGTCTCGATTTCGGGGAGGGCCTCCCGCGGGGCTCCTGCAACGCGCAGAGCGCGCCCGAAAGTGAAGTGGGCGGTGGCCAGGTCGTAGGCCGCGCCATCGTAGGCTTCGGGACCGGCGGCTTCGGCGCGCTGCACAACGCTTTGGGCCAGTTGCAGGGCTTGGGGGATTTGGCCGGATTCGAGGAGGCGGTCGAATTGTTTCCGCATTGCCAAATAGGTCGAGTGGGACCGGGTGTCGCCGAGAAGTTCGGCGGCGCGGGCGCGGAGGGCGGAGGCTTCGCGGAGAGCGGTGGGACGGTTGAGGTTGGCGAGGAGTTGTTCGAGGGCTGCGGCGAAGGCGATTAAAGTTTCAAGCTTTAAGTTTTCGGTTTTAAGTTCAGGGGCTTCGGACTCGGGCGGAAGGGTGTCCGCGGCGAACCAGCGAAGGGCCGCGAGGAGGTTGGGCAACTCCAGCTGGGTGAGCCGGGAGACGAGTTGGGCTTCTTTGGTCTCTTGTTGGCAGAGGAAGCGGGTGAATTGGCGGTAGGCCTCGGCGTGGCGGCGGCGGGCTTCGGATTCGGCCGCGGGATTGGCGTCGCAGCGCAACTCGGTTAGGAGGGCGGGAGCGAGGGCGGGATCGAAGGCGAGGTAGAAGTGTTCTGGCTTGGAAGGGGGATGAAACAGGACCTGGAAGTCGCCAAGTCCGATTTTATCCGTTTCTGCCATCACAGCGAGAAATTCCTCGACGCTAAACTCCACCAATTCCTCCAACGCCCACAAGCATCCTCCACCTTCCACTGCGCCCAATGGCTGCAACTTCTCCCGCACGCCTTCCGGCAACCGCCGCAAGCTCAGCTCCATGCTCGCAACGAGCGAGGTTTCCCGCCCGGCGCCTTCGCGCTGGTTCATTTCCTCCAGGATTTCCGCCAATTCCTCCGTGGTGGCGGTGAGCCCGCGCTCGGCGAGTTCCGGGGTGAGGAGGACGAGGCTGCGGGCGTGGCCGCGAACCAGATCGACCAGTTTCTCGATCTCAGCCTCCTTTTCGGCTTCGAGCGCTTTGGGATCGACGCTTTCGCCGCCTTGTTGCCGCTCGGCGAGCACGCGGGCGACGAGTTCGACGCCTTCGGGCTTGGCGAGACGGCCGATTTCGAGGATTTGTTCGTTGTGCTTGGTGGTTTGTTCGTTGTTGGAGAAACCGCTGTCCTCCGGCGGGACTTCGCGACTGGTGAGGATGAGTTTGGTGCCGGGGGCCTCGGCTAGGAGACGTCGGCAGAGGGCGAAGATTTCTTGCTGGAGGGTGGGTTCGTAGCCAAGGGAGGCAGTGGGAGGCGTAGAACGGACATCCTGTCCGTTGGCGGGTGGTTGGGAAACGGACAGGATGTCCGTTCCACGTTCGCTTCGAGGCGCCGGCAAAATGCTCTCCACGTTGTCCAAAATCAGCACCGCGGGCCGGTCACGCAGGGTTTTCACGATGAGCTCCAGCGCGCTTTCCTCCGAATCACCCGCCTGAGCGCCGAATCTGGGCACGAGTTGGTTGCCCCACTCCCACAAAACGGCTCGCGGCCCGGCGATGTGCTCTACGCTGGCGAAGGCGGCCCGCGGGATGCGGCGGGTTTCCACCAGCCAACGCGCCAATTCCGCGGCGATCGTGGTTTTGCCCTCGCCGCCTTTCCCGCGGAAAAGCACCCAGGGCAGGTCACGCTCGATGAGGAGGCGCTCGGCGGCGAGCAATTCCCGGCTGCGGCCGACAAAGGCGTGCGGCGGCGGTTTCGGCACTGCGCCGAGGGCGAGTTCGCGGCCGCGTTCCAGCTCGGCACGGACGCGGTCGGACGGCGCGGGCTCGGTAAGCAGCGGCGGGTCGGCCAGGTGCTGGAAGAGGACGGGGACGAACCAGTCATCGAGCAAAAGCGGGGTGCGTTTTACCGGATCGCCCGGGTTTTCGCCCGGTTCCCAGGCAAATCCGCGTTGCTTTTCCCGGGCCAGGGCGCGCTGACCTTCGAGCATGGCCGCGCCGACGCGATGGCCTTCGACCAACTCCGTGTAAAACACGCTGGTAAATTGGCGCGCGGTTTCAACCAGCACGGTGTTGCTCATAGCGGCGACTGATTGAACTCCAGCCCTCAAAAAACCAGCTGCCGCCGAAACCATGGTTTTGCGGTCACCTTCCGCAGACTCACAAGCTTCAAGAAAGAACAATTGTATTCCTTGATTTGCCAATTCGGCTGCAAATCGGTCGGCTCCAACCAATTCGCTAGATCGGCAATGCGAACTTTCATCTTCCGCTTCGAAAACGAGCATCCCCAACCCGCCAGCGCCGGATTTCTGCGATTTGCGAAACACACCGTGGCCGTCGAAATGGACGATGTGGTAGGGTTTGTCGTCGTTGAGGGCGTTTTGCAGGGTGGTTTGCAGATTCTTGAAGGTGGCGGGCGCAAGGACGTGGTAGGTGGCCAGTTCGCCGAGGGAATTGAGCGCCTCGATAAGCGGGCGGACGGAAACGCGGTGGTCGATGTAGCCGGCGGAGTCGTCCTCCGGCCGGGAGCAGACGATGAGCACGCGCAAGGGCGGTTTGAGGTGCTCCGGCTTCGGTTTCGGCGGTTTGCGGGCGCCGGGCAGGGCGCGCCGGACGCGGACGCCCTTGCCGTCGAGAAAGAGGAAGGTTTGGCCGTCGTGGATCAGTTCCCAGGGAAGAGCCAGGATTTCGGCGGTGGCCTCGGAATTTTGCGGATCGGTCTCTTTTTCGGCGACGCGGCGGGGCGCTTTCGGCGCTTGGATGGTGAAACGGCGCTGATCGGCGATGTGCTCCTGCCATTTTTCGATGACGGCGGCGTGTTTCGGTTCGTCCGGCAACAGCGCGTCGTAGAGATCGCCGCCCCATTCCGGGAATTGCGCCTCGATTCGCTCCTTGCGCTTGGTGAACTCGCCGAACGGCGTGATGAGGTAGCGCTCCAGGTAGAAACGCAGGTCGCTCGCCTCGACCTTGCCCAGCGGGGCTACGAATTGGAATTCGGGGCTCTTCAAGGAGGGCGGACACTCTTGTCCGCCGGCTTCGCGGGAGTCTCCGTCGTGGACAGGAGTGTCCACGCTCCTTGAGGCGCTGCGCGGCGGATGATAGACGAGCTGCGCCGTGGCCACGGGCCGCAGCACCTCCGCGCCTTCCTTCGACTTCACGAGCTTCATCTCCGGGGCGGAAAGCTCGAGCACCAGGTCAGCGAGATCGGAGACCTCGCGGGCTTCCGGCGCATCGCCGGGATCGTAGCTTTGGCCCTCGATGCGGGCCACGAGTTCGCCAACGGCCTCGCTCAAGCGCGGAGGATCGCCGGGGACGCGAACGGCGATTTTGGTAGGCGGGAAGTCCTCCAGTTTCATCCCGGGATGGAGTTTTTCGAGCTGGAACACGTCCCGGATGTGATTCGGGGAACCCTTTTCCAGCAGAAGGAGCGGAACGACCGTATGGCCCTCCTGCCTGGAGGCGTAATCAATCTCCGCTTTGACCCAGGGCGATTCCGCGGAATCCTGGCTAACGACGACAATCGTTGCCTTGGCCTTATCAATGAAGGATCGAATCTGGGGCGGGAACGGCGAATTGAAATCGAATGCCGTGGCGTCTTCCTTCACTAAGTATCCGCGGTCTTCAAGCAGTTGGCGGAGGGTTTTTACCACGGGGTCATCTGCGTTACTATGCGAAATATAGACTGTTTGGCAGTTCCTTCGATCAATCGACAATCCTTCCTTTCGATTGCCTTCGATCGACTTCGTTCTCTCAAGAAGCTGCCTCAAAAACCCAAGAGGGCGCTTCTGGTTCTGTTGATCGTCTTTACTCAAGTGACGTACGAGCTTCTCCATCCTGATCCGTGATGGAAATCTTCGCAGCATTATTGAACTCGTGGCCGTCAGGTGATTTTAAGCTCGAAGTAATTTCGATTGTAATGCTGATTTCCCCGCAATCATTTAACATCCTGCGAAAGTCCGGTTCCTTCATCAATTGCGTTCCGAGGCTCTCAGCCAGGCTTTCCGCCCGGTTTCCACCAAAGTTTCCCAACTTATGCGATGCCTCAAGGATCTCGAAATCTTGATGATTGGTGATGGATTGCGGCTCCCCTCTCGCTTTCCTTTTCTTTTTACTTGCGAGTACAAACCCCAAAAAAACTACCGCAATTGCTCCAACAATTTGGCCACCCCAATCCACAAAAACCTGCCAAGCCAATTCACCAGGTTCTTTGCTGGGCCCAACTCCTATCTCTCGAACCACATCGACCAAGAGAAGTAAAGATCCGTCCTTGCAAGCGACGTTCGAGTTTACTTCGTTGCAGTTCTTCTCAATGAAAGACTGAATTTCCGTTTCGATCTTTTTGTGCAGTTGGCAATCAAATGATCCCTCCATGTGGATATTCACACTTTCGGTAATTAGCCCTAAATTCATTTTTCTGTTTTTGGTGGATGTAAGAGGTTGGTCTTGCCACTCTACTTTTCAATCGTTGGTCTGCATTATTTTTGTTTGGGAAGAATACAGATTTCCAAACTAAACCGCGGGAACGGCCCATTGAAATCGAAGGCCGTGGCGTCTTCCTTCACCACGTAGCCGCGGTCTTCGAGCAGTTGGCGGAGGGTTTTGACGACGGGGTCATCCTCGTTGGAATGCGAGATGAAGATCGAGTCAGCGTTTTCGCCGGAATCCGCCCGGGAGCCGGGAGAGTGCACGGGAGCAGCCGGCGATTTTGGCCGGCGGCCGCGAGTTACCAACAGCGCGACGGCGATGAGCGCGAGGAGGCCTGCACCGGCTCCTGTTTCCAGCGGATGGGCCACGATCCATTCCCGCGCGGGCGATGCCGCCTTCCAGCCATTGGCGATCCACTCGAGTGCCTCATTCATGTGGCTGCGTTAGCACACGCAACGGGCAGCGTCAATCGGATGACGGCGAGGAACCGGGGACGTTTTGCGGCACGGACTATCGTGCAGTCCGCGGTTTATTGCAGCCGCTCCAACTCCGCGATGCCGAGTTGCTGGAAGTGGGCGTTGCTGGCGTCGGCGGCGGCGGCGTCCACGTAGATGATGCGCGGAAAGTCGTCGAACTCGATTTTGTGGATGCCGTCGGTGGGTGATTCCAGCGCTTGTTTCAGATCTTGGATGGTGCCGATTTTCCGGTCGTTGACGCTGGTGACGATGGCGTTGTTGACTTGGTCGTAACCAACGGTGCTGGGGCTGAGAATGACCGCGCTGAGGATGACGAGCTTTTCCCGGCCTTCTTCCTCGTAGACGTCTTGGTGGGCGTGGGCGTGGACGAGTCTGAACGGGGCGCGGGTGGCCCAGTTGTCGCCCCAGGCCTTGAGGTAGGGCAGCGTTAGTTCCTGGAAGATGATGCCGCCCAGGATGAGAAAGCGCGGGCCGCGGTCGAACATGTAGGGGTCGATCAGGTAGTCTTCCGGCTCTTTGCGCAGCAGGGTCAGCTCGCGCTCCTGCAACTGGCCGTCGCGGATGAGCTTGAGCGGGACGACTTCGCCGACTTCCGGCTCGCCGCGCACGAGGTGGCTGAAATTGAGCTTGCCGTATTTGGGGTGATCGTAGTTGCCGCGGCTGTCGATGGGGTGGCCGCCCACTTCCAGGATGACGTCGCCTTCCAACAGGCCGCCGGCCTTGGCGGAACCGTCTTCGGCGACCCTTCGCACGTAGATTCCGCCCTCGTGGCCATCGAGCTTGGCGAATTTGCGCAATTGTTCGTCCAGGGTGGGGGCGTAGCTGAGGCCGAGGTTGGGGAAACCGTCGTACTGGCCGTCGCCCAGGTCATCGACGAAGTGCTTGATGATGGGAGCGGAGATGATGTCGCTGGTTTGCTCCTTGGAGCTGTAGCTGAGCAGCATGCCGACCAGTTTTCCGCGTTTGACCACTGGCAACGTGAAGCTGCCGGCGCGGTATTGCAGGGAGCCGCGCATCACGTAGTTGAGAAAGTAGGATCCATCCACAAAGTAGCGCCCGACCGAGGCTTTCATCACCGTCCCGAAGGTGGAGGCCGGGGTGCCGTTGTCTTCCAGTTGCCACACTTCCAGTTCGTCGCCGGCAACGACGCTCAGGTCGATTTCCAGCGGCTCCATGTCGTCGAGAAACGGGGAATCTTCGGCTTCAGGGGCCAAAAGGGCCAGGTTGACCTCGTAATCGCGCCCCACGACGCGGGCGGGCGTTTTTTCGCCGGTGTCGGCCTTTTCCAGCTCGATGTAGGTGTTGTCCGCGACCAATTCCGCGGTCACCAGGACGCGCTTGTTGGGGAGGACGGCTCCCAGGCCCTTGCGGGTGATGGGGTTCACCTTTTCCCAGGGGCGGATGAAGTTGTAGCCCTGGTTGGTGGCGTTGACCCGCACGACGGAGGTGGCCGCGGTGGGAAGATCCACGACAACGTCGGTGGCTTGTTTCTCGGATTTGCCGAACGAAAGCCCCTGCTCCAGGCAAGAGTTCGACGTGAGGGCGAGCGCGGCGAGAACCGGCGTTAGCCAAGCCAGCTTTGTGGGAGAAAAATTGCGATCCATGGTGGTTGTGTCCAAATTTTGGTTATTCGCCCATGATCGACTCGCCCAGGCGATGGTCCATGGTCACGTTGTATTTCGCGCGCACCCGCTCTTGGGCGGCTTGAATGCGGGATTTTTCCAAAACGACGGGCCGGCCCTCGCCCATGAGCCGAATGACGTGAAATTCGCCCTCCGGCTCGTTTTCGTAGAGGGCGGCGTAGACGTCTTTGAGGGTGCGGATGGTGCGTCCGTTGATTTCATCCACCACTTTGTGCTGATAAGGCGCAAGGTGGGTGTTGATTTCGTCCGGCAGGATGTCGGTTAGGATGACGATTTGGGGTTTGTCCTTGTAAATCTCCTTGTCGCTGAAGTAATTGTAGAGGTAGCGCACTTGCAGGTTGTTGATGCTGTGCGCGTTCATCAAATTGCGGTCCAACGGCTGGAAAACCAGGCCGGCGAAGACCACGAATTGCGTTTCCTGGTCGTATTGGTTGGCCTGGATGAGGTAGGGCAAAAAGCGCTTGAGCGTGATCTCAAATTCCTTGCGCTGATTGTCGCGAAGCACGGTTAGCCGCACCTTGTCGCCCACGTACTTGCGCTCCACGATCTCGTTCATGTTCACCCGCGCGCCGCCGATCGAAACGTAGCCGTCGCTGGCGACCGGGTGACCGTCCATGGCGATGATGATGTCGCCGGTTTTCAGAATTCCGCCGGCTGAACCCGCGCTGTCCGAGGAGCTAACCATCACGCCAATGCCGTCGTTCGGCAGCTTCATGGCCTGGCGTTGAGCGGGATTCTGGATGTTGAAGTGGGAGGTGGCCAGGTCCGGGTAGTAGTTGTACTCGCCGTCCTGAACATCCTGCAAAAAGCGGAAAATCACTGGCACGGGGATCATGTAGCCGGTGCTTTGCGCCACGCTGCCGCTGTAGCCTTGAAAGGCGACGCCCACCACTTTTTCGTCCTGAATGACGGGGCCGCCGCTGTTGCCGGGATTAATGGCCGCGTCCACCTGCACGGCCAGGTGCCAATCCACGCCGGAATGGGCGTAGGAGCGGAAATCGATGCGCGAAACCACCCCGCGTGTGACCGAAATGCGCTGACCGCCGATGGGATAGCCCACGGCGATGACGGTGCTGTTGATTTCCGGGATTCCGCCGAAATCAAGCGGCTGCACGTCTTCAAACGCGGAAAAATCCTTCACCCCCAGCAACGCCAAATCGCAATCGTGGGCGATGTGGAGGATTTCCGCCTCATACGGCGTGGGATCGTCGACTTTTTTGATGTAGAGCAGCCGGCTGTTGCTCACCACATGGGCGTTGGTGAGGAATTTGTTGGGTCCCACCAGAAAACCCGTCCCCACGCCGCCGCCGGTTCCTCCGGCATTCCACGGCGTCTTGTAGTTGGGGTTCCAGGCCTGGTTTTCGACCCTGACGATCGCGGAAAATGGCGATTGCTCCGCTTTAACCCGCGGGGGCGGCGCCGGAACCGGTTGAGGCGGCGTTGGCGCTGGCGTCGGGGGAGCAGGCGGCGGAGTTTCAGCGGAATTGGAGGAATTAGCGGGATCGGCGGGATTTTCCGCTGGAGCCGGCTCCGGATCGGAAACTTGCCCCAAAACGGAGCCAAGCAGAAAAAACGGCAGCGTCAGGCCAAGCCAGGTTCGCGAGATTTGCGGCAATTGCATAGAGTCTGATGGGATGTTGGAAACGAGCGTCCAAGTCTAGGGAACGCGGAAACAATGTCAATGCGGGGACCCAGGTAGTTTGGAACCACGGCCTCAACCCCGAGTTGTTGGCGAACGATTCTGAGCGGCATCAATTTTTTCCCTTATGTCTGTCGCGTAGCGACAATGCATGGTAGCCGTGGGTTTTAACCCACGGATGCTCGGAGGAAAATCGGATGCGTCGCGTAGCGACTGCTTAGGGTTCGCGGTTAACCCAGCCTAACCGGTCGCTACGCGACGGGGCAATTGTACGCCTGCCATCCGTGGGTTGAAACCCACGGCTACCATACATTGTCGCTACGCGACAAGGCATAAGGGAAAAAATTGATGACGCCATGGCTCCACTGCAACAAGCGCAGTGGTGGCTGGAGATGTTTCGAAGCGTTCTGGTTGCCGGCCGTCGCTCTACCGGTACGAGGCCGGCAGTGGCGTCGTGGGGAAAATAGTGATGACGCCCAGAATAGCTGCCCGATTTGCGCGGCACGATCGACATTCCATACGGCGGCTTGTTGGGCAGGAGGAGGCCGAAAATCGGGAAGAAGAGGAGTCGCGGTTGCAGGGTCGAATGTCGGTTTTAACAGCGGCCACCTTACACATCGGCAGCCGGTTACCCCAGGGCATTGGAAACGACTTCGGCGGTTTTCGCGATCGCGGTTTCGTCGTGCGCCAACGAGATGAATCCGGCCTCGTACTGCGAGGGCGCGAAATACACGCCGTTTTCCAGGCAAGCCCAAAAATAGCGGTTAAACGCGGGAAAATCGGCCTTTTTCACGTCGTCAACGCTCCAAACCTCTCCTTCGGCGAAAAACAGGCAGAACATCGAGCCCACGCGGTGAAAAGTCAGGTTTTTGCCTGATTTCGCGATCGCTTCGCGGGTTCCGGCCTCGAACGCGGCGCCCAGTTCTTCGAGTTGCGCGTAGCCGTCGCAGCGCTCGATTTCGCGCAACTGAGCCAATCCCGCGGCCATGGCCAACGGATTGCCAGAAAGCGTTCCGGCTTGGTAAACGGGGCCATCCGGCGCCAGGTGATCCATGATTTCCGCCTTGCCGCCAAACGCGCCAACCGGCAATCCGCCGCCGATGACTTTGCCCAGCGCGGTGAGGTCCGGCGTGACGCCGGTCAGCTCCTGCACGCCGCCTTTGGCCAGGCGAAACCCGGTCATCACCTCGTCGAAAATGAGGAGCGCGCCGTGTTGCTTCGTGATTTCGCGCAAAAACTCCAGGTAACCTGCGCGCGGGAAAATCAGCCCTGCATTGGCCGGATAGGGCTCCAAAATGACGGCAGCGATCCGCTCGCCCTCCTTTTCAAAAACCTGGCGCACCGTGTTTTCGTCGTTGAACGGCAGCGTCACCGTCAGAGCCGCGAAATCGCCCGGAACACCGGCGCTATCCGGCTTGCCATGAGTCATCGCGCCGCTGCCCGCCGCCACCAGCAGCGAATCAACGTGCCCGTGGTAGCAACCCACGAATTTGACGACCAAATCGCGCCCCGTAAACCCGCGCGCCAGCCGAATGGCCGTCATCGTCGCCTCCGTGCCGCTGTTGACCATGCGCACTTTTTCAACCGAGGGCACCCAATCGACGATCAGCTCCGCCATCTCCACTTCGTAGGGATTGGGAATGCCGAAACTGACCCCGGCCTGCGCCGCCTTCGCCACGGCATCCAGAACGACCTTTGGAGCATGCCCAAGGATGGCCGGGCCCCAGGTTCCCACGTAATCGATCAGCTCGCGGCCGTCTACGTCCCAGATTCGGCACCCATCGGCGCGATCGACGAAAAACGGCTCGCCATCGACGTTGCGAAACGCGCGCACCGGTGAGTTGACGCCACCGGGGATGACTTGTTTGGCAGCTTGGTAGAGTTCTTGAGATTTGGCGGATTGAGGCATGGGCGCAAGTTGCGAACGCCAGGCGCGGCGTCAAACAGTGCCTGCGCCAATGTCGCCTTCCGCCCACCATCCGGCGAAATCTGGCAATCGCGGCCGGCGTCAACGCGCCACGTCGTAACAAATCACCTCGCCCAGCCGTTTGTCGCGGCAATACAGCCGTCCGTTCGCCAAAACCGGCGCCGTCCAACCGTTGCCGCGCGTCACTTTCGCGGTAGCGAGCAATTCGTAGCTTTCCGCGGAGATTTTCACAACATTCAGGTAACCGTAGTCGTTCAGCACCAGCACGCGATCGCCGGCCGCGGTCATCATGGCGCCCCTGGTCAGCAGTTCGCGGCTGCGTTCGCCCAAATCGTGCGTCGACCACCGTTTTTGGCCACTTGCAAGGTCGTAGCAGAAGAGCGCGCCGGCTTTGGCGCCCGGAGCGGCGGGGCCTTGATCGAGCGCGAGAACGAGATCGCCCAACAGCACCGGACTGTGCCACCAATGCGCCAATTCCAAGGATTTCCAGCGCAGCTCAGCCTTGCCGCCGCGAATCTCCAAGCATCCTGACAAGCCCCTACGATGATCCGGATGAAACGGGAAGAACACCAGGTTGCCGCGCACGATCGGCGATGCCGCGACCGCTCCGCGCCAGGCGTCGTTGAAGCCGGCTTCGGCAAAATCGAACTTCCACTGCGTCTCGCCCGTTCGTGGATCGACGCCCACCACGGCCAGGCCGCTGAGGTAGACCAGGCACGCCTTCCCATCGACCTCAGCCAAAACCGGAGTCGACCAAAAGCCGCCGAGGGAGCGGGTTTTGTGCCACGTCCGCCAAGCTTCCTTGCCCGTGTTTTTGTCGAAGGCGATGAGCGACGCGCCCTCCAGCCGCGCGGGAATGACGACCAGATTGCCGGCGATGACCGGGGAGGCTTGGTGGTCGTATTGCGCCCCGTCGCCGCCGGAATCGGCCTGCCATCGGACCTTGCCGGTTTCCGCGTGGAAACAGGTTAGGACGGCATCGCCGCTGTTGGTGTAAACGTAGCCGCTGTCGACGGTTGGGGCGGAATTCGTGCTGGTGCGCTTGGTTGCGTAGCGCTTGTTAGGATCGCGAGGTTTGCGGGCGGTTTCGTGCTTCCACACCTCCTCGCCGGTCGTCGCGTTGAGGCAAAAAACCGTGTCGATATCCCGATTTTCGCCGCCCACGCCAATGATGTAGACCCGGTCGCCGACGATTGCCGGAGCGCCGCTGCCTTCGCCGATTTTTGCCGACCACAGCCGGTTCGGGCCGCGCGAGGACCAATCGTGGCTCCAACTGCTTTCCGCGGAGACGCCGTCCTGGTTGGGGCCGCGCCATTGGGGCCAATCGTCGGCGCTTAGCACCTGGGTTAGCGCCAGGGCAATCAGGATTGCCGGTTGCTTGGATGGTTGTGTTCCCATTGTTGGATCTCCATTCGGTGGATGAGGTTTTGCAGCAAATTGAACCCGTCGGCCAACTGCTGGTCGCTCAGGTCGCCGTGCAACACGCTGCGCACTTCCTCGCGCATTTTGTGCATGTCAGGCTCGATTTTCCGAGCTTGCGGGGTTAGGTGCACGCGCACGGCTCGGCCGTCGCCGGGATCCTTAGCCATCTGGACGAGACCCTGTTTTTCCATGCGTTTTAGCGTGTTTGTCAGGGTGGATGGGGCCAGGGCCACGCGTTGGCCGATTTGGCGAATCGAGCAATCGTCGCCTTCGTAGAGCGCGTAGAGAATCGGCCCCATTCCGGGTTGGATCAGGTCGCCGAGCCCGTGTTTTTCGATTAACCGGTCCAGTAAGCCGCGAAGTTGCGAAGAGGCCTGCAAGAGCAGAAAACTGAGATCGCTTGGTTCGTTGTTTTTCATGGGGAGAGACGTTGCAGCGCGGTTTTCGGGTGATTTGTGCCGCGCCTCGCGGCTGTTGATTCGAAGGCACGGTAGCCGGCAGGAGTCGCCCGGCAAATAGTTTTGCGCAAAACTATTTGCCAGGCTGAAAATTGCGTTTTTCTGGGCAGCTCCCCACCTCCACCGGCCGTTGGCGTTTGGCAAAAATCAATCGCCCAACTGCTTGTCCGCGAAATCAAAGAACACCGTCCAATCCTCCGCGCCCACCCCGTGTTTGCCGGGGCGCAGGTGATAGCCGATGCGGCTGTTGATGAGGTGGTTGGGCTTGGGAAACTGCTTGGCTGCGAACTTTCCGGCGCCGAGCAATTCGTAGACCGGGCTGGCGCCGATGCAGGAGCCGAATTCGCCCTCCGGATCGGCCCACTTGTCCTCCACCGCGCTGCAAACCAGCACCGGACGCGGGGCGATGAGCGCCAGCAGCATGTGTTGATCGACCGGGAGCCGATCTTCGCGGCCGTTGAAATCCGGGAACCGGTCGTTGAACCAGTGGGGGAAGTTTTTGTTGATGTCGGCCAGCTTTTCGCCCCTCCGCGGCCGGCTCAGCGCGGCGCCGCCACAACCGGACTGATTGCTGACGACGAGGGCGAAGCGTTCGTCCTGCGCGCCGGCCCAGAGGGCGGTTTTTCCGTTGCGGGAGTGGCCCATGACGCAAACGCGCTTGGGATCGATGGCCGCATCGGCGATGAGGTAGCTGGCCGCGAGGCGCAATCCCCAGGCCCAAGCGCCGATCGCGCCCCATTCGCCGGCCAGCGGCTCGTCCACGCCGGCGTTGCGGAAGTGAGGGTGGACGCCGTTGCTGAAATCGGCGAAATCCGGGTCCAGGTCGCCGTGGTAGAGCGTGGCCATGGCGTAGCCGCGCTGGATCGCGAGTTCGAACGGCCAACGGTCGGATTTCGTGCCCCGGCCGGCTTCAGTGGCGCGATTTTCGACCACGCCAGGGTAACGCTTGGGAATCCAGACCTCGCTCAGCTTCACCGCGGGATCGTCCGTGCAACTGTGGTTGGCGCCGAAGTTGAGGCCGACGAACGCAGGCACGGGACGCCGAATTTTCGGAATCGCGACCAAAACGTGGACCGGCGGCGTGCCTTGCGGCGGGAAGTGGATCGTCACCTCGCGCAAGATGCCGCGCCCGCCGAACGCCGATTTCTCGAACCGCGTTTCAAAGCGCAAATCCGCGGTTTTCGGCAACTCCGGCGAGCGGCCGTAGACGTAGTGCTCGAACGATCGCAGGATTTCCGGCCGGCGCTGGTTTTTCCAGGTTTCCGGCGAATCGACTCCCTCCAGCGGGTCGGGCAACTGCGGTTTGGCCGGTAAATCGGCGATTTCCGGGAACGGGTTGGTTTCCGCGCCGGCGCAGGCGATCGAGCCCAGCGCCAACGCGGCCCAAACGGCGAATTTGGCGATCATTTGGTGATCATGTGGCTTAAGCGCGGCGGTCGCGGTCGCTGGGACCATCGGGATCGGCGATGTGGACCCAGGTGTGGACGTGCGGGGCCCCGCGGAAGAGCCAAACCATGTGCGGCCCCTCCAGCATCCAGTTGTCCCAAACGCCGTCGTCGCCAATGTCCCCTTTCTTCGCGAAACGCAGGTGCAATTTATCGAATCCGGCTTTTTCGATGAGCTTCATCGATTCGGCGACGTCTTCCGCGCGGAAGGGCATGAGCAAATCGGCCAAAATCTTGCGAACGCCGTTTTTCTGATCGTCGGTCATTTCCGCGACCGGCAAACCGGGAATCTCTTTGTCAACGGCCAAACGCACGGTGGAATTGCCGCGTTCCGGCCGAATTCCATCGACCAGGGCCTTTTCGCGCTGCTTGCCGTCGAGCATTTGGTAGACCTCGTTGGCGCGCTTGGCCTGGTACCAGTAAACGTTGCCGGCATGGTCCGCCGGCTCGTTGAAACTCTTGGCTGCGTGGCCGTAAAAAATCGGCCCGCCAAAGGCTTTGCCGGCCACGGAGTCTCCATCGGCGCGGCGGGTGCAATGGCGGCCGGTGAGCACGAATTCAGACTTGCCGGAGCCCGGTTCGCCGAAAATGGCGATGGAACTGGCGCCGAAGCCCTTTTTGCCGCTGTCATGAGCCACTTGGCCGATGACCTCGTCGCGGTATTCCTCGCTGTGGAGGTTGAGAAAAATTTCGCGCACCATGGCGTTTTGATCGGCGTTGAGATATTGGCCGATTTGCGGCTTGGTGATGTGCCAGTTGTTGTCCACGGCTTTGCGCAGGCCGTGGTCGAAGGGAAAGGTCAGCGTTTCGCGTTGTTCCTGGGTTAGGCTCTCGTAGAGCGTCTTGACCAGCGTCTCAGATTTCGGCGCGGCCGGGGCGGGTTCGGCTTTTTGCGCTTTTTCGGCGTCTTGAGCGTGAAGGAAGGTGGGGGAGGCGATGGCCGCGGCAGTGGCGGCGGTGCGGCGAAGAAAATCGCGGCGATTTGTGTCGCAAGGTGTCATGGAATGGATGGGATTTGAGGGTTTTTAGTGGATCGGAAGGTCAGACTAGGCGAGCGCCTTGTGGCTCGCCAGCGGAAATTTGCTCCGCAAAGAGTTGGGACTCCCTGGCGGCGTGCGCGTTGAAAATCCAGTCTTTACAAACCCCAAAAACCGGGTGAAATCTCAAAGTTTTTGTGCAATGTTAAGCTTTCTCGCTCCAACCGCTTGAATCCCTTCAACCTCATTCCAAAAGCGGTCCGCTGCTGAACCCTCAAAGATCGAGTTATGTCTGAAAACGAAGAAAACCAGCCCCAGGAAGAATCCCAGGAGCAGGATCCGCAATTTGAAGGCGGCTCCAACTCCGGCGAACTGAATTCCGCGTCGGAAACCCAGGTCTCCGCGGAGCAAAAATACGGCGTCGACCAAATCGACAAGCTGGAAGGACTCGCGGCGGTTCGCAAACGCCCCGGGATGTATATCGGCGACCCTGATGAGCGCGGTTTGCACCACTGCGTGTTCGAGGTGCTGGACAACTCCATCGACGAACATCTGGCCGGATTTTGTGACACCGTGGAGATCATCATTCACGTGGACGGAAGCTGCTCGATCAAGGACGACGGACGCGGTATTCCGGTTGAACAACACCCAAAGTTTGGGATGCCTGCCGTGGAACTGGTGCTCACTAATTTGCACGCCGGCGGAAAATTCGGCCAGGGCGCCTACAAATATTCCGGCGGTCTTCACGGCGTCGGCGCCAAGTGCGTCAACGCGTTGAGCGATTGGTTCAAGGCGGAGGTTTATCGCGATGGCAAGATCCACTCGATCGAATTCGCGCGCGGAGAGACCACCAAGCCCCTGGAAGTGATCGGCACTCTCAAGGATGCGAGCCAAACCGGCACGTTGGTCACTTTTATGCCGGATCCCACCATTTTTACGATAACGACCGAATTTCAATTCGACCGTTTGGCGGGGCGTTTGCGCGAATTGGCCTTCCTCAATCCCGGTATCACCATCATCCTAACCGACGAACGTCCGGAATCGGCCAGATCGGAGACGTTTTACTACAAGGACGGCGTTGTGGAGTTTGTCAGGCAGCTTGGAGAGAACAAAACGCTGATTCATCCGAACCCGATCGTTCTCAGCGGGAGGAGGCCGGTGGATTTGGAATTGGAGGGCAAAAAAACGAGCGAAGACGTGTTGGTTGATTGCGTCATCCAATATAACGACAGCTACAACGAGCATATCTTGCCGTTTGCCAACTCCATTCACAACGCCGACGGCGGCGCGCACCTAACCGGCTTAAAAACGTCGCTGACGCGCGCCGTTAATAAATACGCCAAGGAAGCTAAACTGCTGAAAGACAAGGATCCCACGCTAACTGGAGACGATTGCCGGGAAGGCATGGTGTGCGTGTTAAGCATCAAACACCCGCATCCCCGGTTTAGCAGCCAAACCAAGGAAAAACTGGTCAACAATGAGGTGGAAGGCGTGGTGAACAGCGTGGTTTACGACGGGCTTTCGGCGTTTTTTGAAGAAAACCCGGAGATTGCAAAATCCGTGGTCAACAAGGTGCTTAACGCCGCCCGCGCCCGGGAAGCAGCCCGCAAAGCGCGCGAAACCGTCCGCAAAGACGCTTTGAGCGGCGGAGGACTTCCCGGAAAACTGGCCGATTGCTCGGAACGCGACCCGTCCAAGACGGAAATCTACATCGTTGAGGGCGATTCCGCCGGCGGCTCCGCCAAGCAAGGCCGCGACCGCAAGATTCAGGCTATTTTGCCAATTCGCGGCAAGCTCATCAACGTAGAGAAAGCGAGGCTGGATAAGGTGCTGCAAAATAAGGAAATTCAGACGATGATTACCGCAATCGGCACGGGAATTGGAGATGGCGAGACGGACGGCAGTTTTGATATTTCCAAGGCGCGTTATCATAAAATCATCATCATGACGGACGCGGACGTGGACGGCTCGCACATCCGGACGTTGCTGTTAACCTTCTTTTATCGGCAAATGCCGGAATTAGTGCGTCGTGGCTATGTATATATCGCCCAGCCGCCGCTATACAAGGTGTCGCGCAAAAAACGCCAGGAATACGTCCAGGACGATCCCTCCCTGAACCGGATTTTGATCGATCTGGGCTCGGATGAAGTGATGTTGCGCAACCTCAAAGACGGCAAGGAGTTCAACAGCACGGAGCTGAAAACGATCCTTGGCGAACTTGGCAAACTTTCGCGCCTGAGCGAGGGGATTCGACGTGCCGGGGGCGATTTTGAGGCTTACCTGACCCACGGAAGCGACGATCAGTTGCCGGAATTCATGGTCAAGGTGCGCGAAGGCAACGAGGAGAGCGTGCACTACTTGCTGGACGAAAAAAACCTGCGCGCGTTTTCCGAAGAAAACGAGGATTTGAGCCTTTTCGGTGTTTCCGAGCCTGCTGAAGAGTCATCAGACGAGGTAGCGGCTGAAGACGTCGAAAAACCGGAAACTCCAAAACCGAGCGGCAACGGTTCCAGCGCCCCGGCGGTTCATCGCCGCGCGCAATTGGTTGAAATTCACGAAGCCAAGTCGATCCACAAGCTGTTGGCCGGTTTGCAGGGCGTGGGTCTGGATATCAAGCATTTTTCCAGCCAGGACGAGCCTCTGTTCGAGATCGTGGAAGGCGAGGGCGAGAAAATGGAGCAACACCCGGTTTTCAGCATCCCGGAAATCTTCCGAAAAGTGGTCGATATCGGCAAACGCGGCCTGGAAATTCAGCGTTACAAGGGCCTGGGCGAGATGAACGCCAAGGAGCTGTTTGAAACGACGATGGACCCAAAAAATCGCAAGCTTCTGCGCGTTCAACTCAATGAGGACAACGCCGTGGAGGCCGACAAAATGTTCACCGTCCTCATGGGCGACATCGTGGAGCCGCGGCGGCAATTTATCGAAGATAACGCGCTAAACGTGCGAAATTTGGACGTGTAGCCGCGGAATTCCGCCTATTTCGCCAAATTTCGCAGCAGCATTAAATGCGGGCCGGGTTGTTCCCAGCCGCGCCGCAGATTTTCGGGAATTCGGCCCGGACCCATCAGCGCGCGGAGAAAATTGCCCATAACGATGTCGACATCGCCGTCGCCATCCAAATCGCCCACGTCCATTGGCAGCCAGCGTCCGCGCAAGGCCTCCGCCACGGTGATGGGGCGAAAATCCAACGGCGCGCCGCCTTCGTTGAGGAAGTAGACAAACGCCTCGTGCGGGCGATCCTCAAAATTGGGGAAATAGGCCAGCGAAACGATGTCGATGTCGCCGTCCAGGTCAAAATCGCGCGCGTAAGCGTTGAAGGCGCCGTTGATGGGGTAAAAATAGGCCAGTTCGAACTCGTCCGCGTCCTGATTGAGCCAAATGTAGAGGCCGTGGTAGGGCTTGAAAACCTGGGAATGGTCCGCGTTGTCGCCACAGGTCTGGATGATGTCCAACCGGCCGTCTTGGTTGACGTCGGCCAGCTCGAACGAACTGGAGCCGTAGACCGGCGGAGACTGAATTAGCGCCTTGGTCTCAAAATTGCCCTTGCCGTCGTTGCGCAGCAGGTAAACTCCCTCGCGCGCCTGAGTCATGAGCGTCACCACGTCTTGATCGCCGTCTTTGTCGTAGTCCAGCAGGTAGGTGCGCAGCGCTCCGGGGCGCGGAATGAGGATGCGTTCGCGAAAGCTGCCGTCGCGCCGGCTCTCATACCACGCCAGTTGACCGATGGTGTCGCCAAACTGGCTGATCACCGGGTCCAGGCGCCCGTCGCCGTTCAAATCGCCCAAACGCGTGTTGACCGGGCGGCGCAGCTTGGTCAGCGGCATGACCGGGCGATCGTAGGCGGGAATTCCCGGCTGATCGTCCACGAAAACCAGGCTGCCGGACTGGAGGTCGTTCGGGTCCATGTGGCCGGCCAGGGTCACCGAAAGCTTGCCTTGGCCGTTTTGCGTCGTCAGCGGCTCAAACCACGTGGGCGGGCTGGAGAGCCGGGCTTCCTGGATGATTTCCAGGTGTTTGTTGAAGACCAGGAACGCGTTGGGATCGGTCGCGCCCACCAAAATGTGGCCGCGTTTTTCGTGAATGCGGATGGCGTTGGTCGCGGGGCGCTGGACGAGGAAGTTTTCGGGAAATTCGACGCGGAAACCGGGTAGCTCGAACTCGATTTGCCGGGGCGGGGTGGCCGGTTCGAGGGTTTCGGGCGCATAACGGCCATAGTAAGCCACGATTTTGTTCCAATCCGCGTCGCTGAGGGCCGGCGCCGGCATCAGCGCCGCTTTCAGCGGATCGTTCATCTTTTCCAGCGAAAACGTCCCTTTTTCCGCGCGCGGGGTAAACCGGCTGCCGCCCGGCGCCATGGTGGGGAGCACGTTGCCCAGCCAGGTGTGGCGATCGAGCAATTCCGGCTCCGGAAACAGGTGGCAGGTGGCGCAATAAATCTCCGCAATCGCCTTTCCAGCTTGCGCGTCGGCCGGGTCGAAGTCTTCGGCTTTCGCCGGACGGGTCAGGTTCAAAAATCCGGCCGGAATCTCCACGTCAGAGGTCGGGATGAGCGGTTGCGGGGCCAGGGGAGCTTCGTGGTCCTCCGGTAAGGGCGCGAGGGGCGCTTCACCCGGCTTCGTGTCGGCAACCAGGAAATTGGGCGGCAATTTCGTGGGTTCGCCGCCGCCGTTACCGTTTTCGGCTGTGTTTCCGTTGTTGCCGCCGTTGACCTCGTCCTCGCCATTGGATTGGTTGGGCGCATCGGCGTCAACGGGCCCGGTCGCGACGATGTACTCCGAATTTTGCGCTTCCTCACCCGTCAGGTCGATGACCGTGGCCGGCTCCTCGTCGGTTAAATCCGGTTTTGGCAGGGAAGCCGCGAAATCCGCCATCGGATGCTGCGAGGGCGGATTCGGTCCACCGCCGGAAAGCAGGGCGCAACCAGGCGATAACGCCGCAACCAGCGAAAATCCGGCGAGGCTGGAAAAATGACGTTTCAAGGGATGTTGAGTCGGTTTTGGCGGCAAATCCGCGGAGAATTGGCCTGATTTTTATGGTCAGAGCCGAAAATTTGGGAATTTCTTCGAAATCCGGAGCCGATTCTAAAGTTTGCGTCGCGCTTTTCCACCTTTTTCTGGATCGGTTCGAAATGGCGGCGTTGCGACTTTGCGCGCGTTTTGGAAATATCGTAATTTTCACAATTGGCATCGTCCGGTAACGGGGCTAAATTTGATTCCGGTTTGTGAAATATCTCGGATTTTCAATAATTTGCTCGTGACGCGCTCCTTTTCCTCCATCACCGCTGCTTGCTTGCTCGCCGGCGGGCTAGGCGGGCTCTGCTTCGCTGATTCAGGCTATTTCCAGCAACGCATCGTTTTCACGAACCTCACCCAGCGTCAAGGCCTGCCGAAGGGAGCGATGCGCACGATTCTCGAGGATCGGCTGGGATTCATCTGGTTCGCCAGCGAAGGCGGGTTGACGCGCTACGACGGCTTTGAGATGCAGGCCTACCTGGGGCGTGAGGGCCAGGAATGGTCCAACGACCTCCAAGTTTTCGCCGAAGACGTCTCCGGGTGGTTCTGGATTGGCACTCGGAACAACGGCTTGGTGCGCTATCACTCGGAATCCAGCCGGATGGTGCAGTTTCACAGTCAACCGGGCAAATCCTCCACGCTCAGCAACGATTCGGTCACCAGCATCCTCAAGGACGGCAACCAGTTCATCTGGGTGGGCACGGAATCCGGTTTGAACCGGCTGGACCGCAAAAGCGCGGCGTTTGAGCGGATGCATTTGGGCCCGAATCAAGGGCGCGAATTCGTGACCTGCCTGGCCGCGACCAAGGGGCCGGAGGGACGAAGCATTTGGGTGGGGACGAAGGGAAGCGGGCTCTATCGCCAGCGGGTGGAAAAAACCTGGGAATTGGTTTGGAACCCCACGGTTGAGGTTTCCGCGTTGGCAGTTGGCAAGGACGAAAATGGCCGCCAGGTGCTGTGGATGGGGACCATCGGATCCGGCATCTATCAGTTGAACCAGGCCGGTGAGGTGATCGATCACCTCGAATTTCAAAGCGTCAGCGGATTTGGCTCGCACGGGAGCGACATTTTTTCTCTCCGCATCGACAGCAAAGGCGACTTGTGGGCGGGCACGCCATCCGGTTTGGCCCGATTTGGGATGAAGGACCGCCGCTGGTCGACTTACCGCCACGAACATCACGACACCAACAGCATGGTGCGCGGCGCGGTGCAGACCATTTTTGAGGACGGGCGCCAGGTTTTGTGGGTCGGGACAAATTCCGGAGAAGTCAGCCAGCACAGCTTGAACCGGTTTTGGTTCCCGCATTATCTCGCCGATCCCGGCCGTAGCGATTCGCTGAGCCACAACGCCGTTTGGGACATGGCCGAAAGCCGAGACGGCGGTGTTTGGATCGGAACCGAGGGCGGTTTGAACCTTTTTGACCCCAAAACCGGCCAATTCACCCATTTTCGGAACGATCCGCGCGATGCGGAGAGCCTGCCCCACCACTACATCTACTGCGTGCTGGAAGACGGCAAAGGCCGGCTGTGGATGGGCACCCGCGGCGGCGGACTGCTGCGCAAAGATCCGGACCAGCCGGGATTTCGCGTCTTTCGCCGCAAACCGCGCGAATCCGGCTCGTTGCCGGGCGATTCCATTTCCACGTTGTTTGAAGACCGCCGCGGCCAAATTTGGGCCGGTGTTTTGGGCGGCGGAGTGGTGCGATTTGAAGAGGACGGCGAGAAGTTTGTCCGCATGCGAAACGGCGCCACGGACAAGACCCTGCGCTTCGTGAACCAATTGCACAAGGACGCCAAAGGCAACGTGTGGGCAGCCACGGTGGGGGGCGGCGGTTTATGGCTGGTGGACCTGGAAAACGGGAGCATGAAGAGTTACCGCGACCTGGGCGGCGTGAAAACCAAGCTGCCGTCTGAGAACGTCTACGCCATCGCCAGTGGAGAGGACGGCGTGCTTTGGATCGGCTCCTACGGGGGTGGATTCAGCCGTTTTGACCCCGAAACCGCCGAATTGCGCAATTTTTCTCGCCGCACCCATCAAACCGGGCCCTGGAACGTGTTTGGCCTGGTTCTCGACGACGCCGGCGACCTGTGGATTTCCAGCGGCAGCGGTTTGTCGGTCTACAACCCCGATCTCGACGAATTGCGCCACTTCAACGTGGGCGACGGCTTGCAAGGGATGAGTTTTCATCCCAAAGCCACCCTCAAAGCCCGGGATGGAACGCTCTATTTCGGCGGGCCCAACGGTTTCAACCGCATTCGTCCCGACCGGTTGCCCGAGCCCCAAAAACCGCCGTTGCCTCTCTTGACCGGGCTGGAGCTAAAAGGCGAAAAAATGCGCGTCAGCGAGGACGGGCCGCTCAAAAAACCGCTCGCGGCCATGCTGGACGAGCCGTTGCGCCTGAAATACGAGCGGGAGCGTCCGTTGGTGATCCGTTTTGGCACGCATTCCGCGGCAAGCGGCAGCGAGTTCGAGTACCAACTGGTTGGCTACGACAATGAGTGGCAGGACGCCGGAGAATCCCGCTCGGCCCGTTATCCGCGGTTGGAACCGGGGGAATACCAGTTCAACGTGCGCGTTTCGCCCGATGGCCAGGCTTGGCAGGCCCTGCAATCGCCGCTCGCCATCGTCATCGATCCTCCGTGGCATCGCACGGCGTCGGCCATCACTTTGTTCGTCATCACCGCGGCAGGGAGCCTTTTTGCCGCGATTTTCGTCTTCTACCGCATCCGCTCCGCCCGGGAACAAGCGCAGCGCGAACGGCTCGCCAACGAGCGCAACCAGGCCGAAGCCGCCTTGGCGCGCCAAATTCAGCATTCCATGCTTTTGGAGCGCACCAGCGCGGAATTCAGCCGCAGCCTGGACGGAACTCAGGTTTTTGAATCGACCCTCCAAGCCCTGGGCGAGCATTTTCGCGCCAGCCGTTGTTTCATCGCCACCGTGGCTGCGGACGACCCTCAATCGCTCGAAATTCTCGGCGAATTCGTGGCCGGCCCCTATCCCAGCTTGCGCCACCAGCGCATTTCCATCCATCACCCGCTGGCGGCGCAAATTTTGCGTTCCGACCACCCGGTTGCCGTTGAGGCCATGGACCCGAAAAAGTCGCTGCAAGACTCCACCCGCCACCTGGTGGGTCACGACGCTCTTTCCACCCTGGCCACGCGCACCGCGCACATGGAGCACGCCAACGGCATGGTCGTCCTGCACCAGTGCGACCGGAGCCGATTTTGGGAGGAAGACGAAAGCAAGCTGCTGCAAGCCGTCGCCGGCCAGTTGGGCATCGCCACCGCGCAATTTGCCCTGAGCCAGAAGGAAACCCGCCAAGCCCAAGAGCTGAAAGAGGCCCAACGAATCGCCGACGAAGCCAACCAGGCCAAAAGCGACTTTTTGGCGAAAATGACCCATGAATTGCGCACCCCGCTCAACGCGATCATCGGTTTTTCTGAGGTGATGAGCCGGGACAACACCGCCACCTCGCGTCAGCGCGAAAACCTGGAAATCATCAACAGCAGCGGCGAGCACTTGCTCAGCGTCATCAACGACGTGCTGGAGGTCTCCAAAATCGAAGCCGGCAAGGCGGAACTCGTCACCGGCCGCGTGGATTTGGAGGCGCTGCTCAGGAGCGTCTACGGCATGCTCTCGGTAAAGGCGCAGGAAAAGAGCATCGCCCTGGAGTTGGTCGCCACCACCACGCTGCCGCGCTGGGTTGAGGGGGACAAAGCCAAGTTGCGGCAGATTTTGATCAACCTGCTCAGCAACGCGGTAAAATTCACCCACCAGGGCAGCGTGACCCTGCGCGTTGGCGCCAATTACCAGCCTAACGAGGCCAACGACGCCGCCCGGTTCCCGCTCGTCCTGGAAATCGAGGTCATCGACACCGGCGAGGGCATTTCCGAGGATGAATTGCCGAACCTCTTCCAAAAATTCGTCCAGACCACGAGCGGGAAATCCGCCACGCAGGGCACCGGCCTGGGGTTGGCCATCGTCAAGGGCTTCACCGAGCTGATGGGCGGCGAGGTCAACGTCGCCAGCCGCGAAGGAGTCGGCACCTCCTTCAACCTGCAGATCCCCATGTTCCAGCTCGTCGATATGGGCGAGGGCGTGGAAGAAGCCGACCGCGGAGAAGTTGTCGGCCTGGAACCCGGCCACCCGGAGGTGCGCATCCTCATCGCCGAAGACCAGCACCTGAACCGCGTTTTGATGCGCAAATTCCTCCAATCCGCCGGTTTCAGCCTCGCCGAAGCTGAAAACGGCGAACTTGCGGTGGAAATGTGGCGTTCCTGGCGTCCCCACGTCATTTTCATGGACGAAGAAATGCCGAAAATGCGCGGAACCGAGGCCACGCGAGTTATTGCTGCCGAAGCCGGCGAGCAAATGCCGGTCATCGTCTCGCTAACGGCGTTTGCGCTGGAAAATCAGCGTTTGGCGGCGCTGGAAGCCGGCTGCGTGGATTTCATCGCCAAGCCGTTCAAACGCCACGAACTCTTCGACGTCATCGCGCGTCATTTGCCGGTGCGCTACGTTTACGAGGCGGAAATTGCGGAAGCGGCCTGAGAAAACTCGAAATCCGAAACTCGAAACTCGAAATCCGGGCTTCGAATTTCGGATTTCGAGTTTCCAACCTACCTTCCCGCCCGTTTGACGCTCAGCACTCGAAACTCGAGCGTTTGCTTCACCGGCAGATCCAACGTTTCGGCCGGATTTTGCGGGTTGGGCGCCTTCATCGTCATCGTCAGGTTTGTCGTGCCCTTTTTCGGGAAACGCAGCTTTTTGTCGATGGTGATCCGGCCGTTCATTTTGCCGTCTTCAACGGTTAGCGACAACCTGGGATCCTTGCCCTGGCCGCCGCCGCCGGTCAGCTTCATGGCCAGGCCGGCTGTGTAATCCACCAGCGCAATCCGGCCGTCGCTCGGATCGTCGCCGGCGTATTTCATCTGGTAGTCCACCTTCAGCGACGTTCCCGCGCCAAAGTTTTCGTCCACCTGATTTTTCCACGTGTCGCCGATTCGTACCCCGCGGGCCGGGATTCCCAGGTTGAGCTGCGGAATGACCATGCGCGTCAGTTGCTTGGGCCCAAACTGCTGCGCCAGCGGGTTGTTCGCCTTCAAATCCTGGAGTCCGTCGACTTCCACCACCTCGCCGGCCTCGTTGAGGAAGATGCGAATCTCCTGGTTGACGATATTTTGAAACGTCTGGCCCAGCAACGTCTTCTCGCTCCCCGCTTCCTCGGAATTGTAGTTCATCGCCACCGCGCCCAGGTTCATGTCCGCTTTCAACCGGGTGATCGTCGTTTGCAGCACGCGTTGCCGGCCGCGGCCCTTGGCGCGCTCGCAATGCACCCGGATGTCCAGGCTCAAGTCAATGGTTTGGTTGCCCCCGCCACCTGCAATCTCGGTGTGTTGCACGTTTTGCAGCAAATACTCCTTGCCCGTCTCATACGTGGGCGGAAGCAGGAGATCCTGAGCGAAAATGGGCGAAACGGCGAAGAGCAGCGGGAAAAGGGCGATTTTCATGGGCGGGAACAATAACCGTAAGACGGCAAAGGCGAGTCATTCCGGAAAGAAATTGCCCCATGCCGCCACTGATGGTAAAAATCTTGCCATCCGGGCTGGTTAGTGAACGTTTTTAACCGATTACCCAGCCTAAATCCCAATTTTTCGTCAATTTAGCGCGATTTTGCCCCTTTCTCTGGATTTGGCACAAATCTCGCTCCAACTTTTAGCATCCGAATTCCAACCATCCACAATCCATGAAAAAAATCGAAGCCATCATCAAGCCATTCAAGCTCGAAGACGTGAAGGATGCGCTTTCTGAAGTCGGCGTGCAAGGCATGACCGTCAGCGAAGTCAAAGGTTTTGGCCGCCAGAAAGGACATACCGAGATCTATCGCGGCAGTGAATACACGGTCGACTTTTTGCCCAAAGTGAAGCTGGAAATCGTCGTGGAAGACGAAAACGCCGGCGAGGTCGTCGATGCCATTGTGCGAACCGCCAACACCGGAAAAATTGGCGACGGCAAGGTGTTTGTCAGCTCCGTCGAGGAAGCCGTCCGCATCCGCACCGGCGAAAAAGGCGGCGAGGCGATTACCGCTTCCCAGGCGTAGATTTTTGCCTGGCTCGAACGGCGCTTGCTTGACGAAAGCCCCCAGCATTGAGCTGGCAGGAGCCGCAAGCCCGCCACCCGGGTTTACCCCGGTGGAGGCCCGTACATCTACCAGAAAGCCCTTCCAGCCCTCTCGCCCCAACTGGCCTTGTGCCAGTTGAGCGCTGTCCCCCCGAGTGGAAGGGCTCATGCAAGGACACAACGCTCGACCGGGACAAGCCCGGCCGGGGCGATGAAATATTTGGCGAGCATTCTGGTGAGCTGGACTCGGTACCACGGGGATAAACCCCTGTGAAGACTGCCCGCTTTTCATCCATAAACCGGCTCAACCAAGCGCGCCTCGAACGGCGCTTGACCAAAGCCCGCTTGTTCCGCGACCATGGACGTCCATGGCCCGGATCATCGCGTTTTTCTTCCTAGCCTTGGCCCTGTGCGCCCGGGCCTCGCTCACCACGAATTTCGGCGGCGGCGAGGTTCCGCTGGAAATGCGTTCCCACCAGGTTTCCGCCGTCGTTGAAGGCGGTGCGGCGATCACCACGGTGGAGCAGGTTTTCGTGAATCCGGGTGATTGGCCAGTCGAGGGGATCTACCGCTACCCGCTGCCGGAAAATGCCGTGCTGACCGCTTTCAGCATGTCCATCGGCGGGGAGATGATTGAGGCGGACGTGGTGGAAACCAAGCGCGGCCGGCGAATTTTTCGCTCTTACCTGCAAACGACGCAGGATCCCGCGCTGACGGAGCGCGAGGCCGGAAACGTCTTTCGAACGCGGATTTTCCCGATTCAACCCGGCGAAGAGAAGACCATCCGCCTGGTTTACACGGAGCCGGCCGGGGGCGTCTACGTTTATCCCGTGCCGCGTCAGGCGATCCTGGACGGCGGCTGCGAAAACCTGCGTTTCGAGCTGAAAACCGGCGATTTTTCCCAAATCCTGGAAACCGCGCAGTTGCAAAATTCTGACGAGGTTAGGGTCGATTTGAAACGCGAGGCCGGTCCGCGTTTGACCCGTTTTCAAGCCGGCGGCGAGCAGTTTTGGCTCGTCCAGCCCGCGTTGCAAACCACGCCTCCGAAAGCATCCTCGCCGCTGCGTCGCGTGCTGATTTTGGCGGACACGTCAGGGTCAATGAATCCTGACAAACGCAGAAAACAGGCCAGGTTCATCGGCGATTTGCTGAAATCCGCCGGCGATTCCTGCGTTTTCTCCCTGGCCGCTTGCGATGCCTCCGCGCGCTGGGTTTGGGACGCAAACCGGCCGGCCAACGCGGTAAACATCGCCGCGGCGCTGGAATTCTTGTCCCGGGCCGTTTCGTTAGGCTGGAGCGACTTGGAAACCGCTTTCAATTCGGCGAAAACGCGCGATCCCGAGGCGGAGGTCATCTACGTGGGCGACGGAATCGGCATCGGTTTCGAGCGGACGGAGTTGGGGAATTTGACGCCGAATCCGCGCATCCACGCCGTTCTCACCGGCCCCGGCGTGGACGCGGAGGCGATGCGCCAGTTGGGCGGCGTTTCGCTGGAAATCGCGGGGGAAGACACGTTGGCCCGGTTCCTGCGCCTGCGCGCGGGCGAGAAGCTTGCGCCGGCGAAGATCGAATTTCACGGCGTGGAGAATCTGACGCTGCATCGCGCGGGAAACCCGGGATTCGCCAGGTTCGCGTCCGCAACGCCCGATGCCGCGGTGACCGTGGACGGCCGGCGTTTCGCGCTGAACGCGGACTACCCGGAATCCTCAGCCGTGCCCCGGCTTTGGCTCGCGGCCCACGTCCGTGAACGCGCCCAAGGCGAGCTAACCGAGGAACTGAGCCGGGAAATTGTGGGTTTGTCAGAGCGCTGGCACGTGATGACGCCGCTAACCAGCTTCCTCGTCATGGAAAGCGACGAAGAGCGCGAAAAATTCGGAATCCGCCGGCGCAAGGCGGCCGTCACCCAGTGGAACCTGCGCGCGGTCCGTTGGCTGGACGCGATGCGCCTCCGAGTCGAGTCGCGCCTCACCAGCCTGGAGGATGAGGCGCCGATGAGCGTGGCCGTTGGCGGGGTTTGGCACTACGGCGGCCGGTATCCCGCCAGCTATTTTCTGGCTGATCCCGAGGCCTCCGCCGCGAATTTTAGCCAGCAGCCGGATGCGGAGCTGAGCGCGCTGGATTCCGTGCTGGACAACAACGATCCGATGGCCTTGGAAGACGGCGGGGATGCGTTTGGGGCAATCGACGACGCGGACGATCCCTTCGAGCCCCTGGACATCAAGCCGCAAACGCACGCCGGGGAGGCTCGAACCCGCGCCGTCCGCGAAATTGCGGACAAAACCTGGCGGTCGCTGGATTTCGCGCGATCGCAGGCCAGGCCGCAGGTGAACAGCTTCGTTAGTCGGCATTTCGGGCGTCTCGCCGGTTTTGGCCAATTTTTGCGGCCGCGAGTCTATGGCCAAGAGGATTTCGGCCTTCGACGGCACCTACTGGGACTTCGCATTTTTACCATCTACCGGATCTTCTGTTCCTGGGCGAGTTGAACCCGGATGCAGCGCATTTTCCGCAAAAAAGACGCGCCTGGGCCGAGTTGTCAGCGCTGATTCCGCCGAATGGAGCGCTGGCTTTCGACCTAAGCGCCGAAGAGCGCGATGGCTACCACACCATCCGGCATTCCGGCCTGCTGGTGCTCGAAAACGGGCGCTGGACGCTGCGAAATGCGGACCCGGAGCGGAACCGTGGAGTGGTGCGATGGAGCCGAACGCGGGCTCGCGGATGCCATGTCGGGCGTGGGAGTGATCCGGCCGACATCCGCGCACCTGTTTGCCGCTTTGGAGGAGACCCTAACTTTCCGCCCAAGCGGGAATTGAGGCTCTGTTAGGGCGACCGGCGCGTTCGGCGGACGGCACGTCCAAATTGACGACGAAAGCGCGAATTCTCACGTCCGCTGAGGCCGAGAAACTGCGCGCCGAGTTGCTGGCGGCAGTGCCTGAGTGCCTGATTTTTCGCCTGCCGCTGCCGGAAGCGGAAATCGCGCTGGAACGCGCAAATCCGGGAACGGCGGATCACCTAACATTGGCCCAGTACTGGCACTGGCGCGATCCCGAACGATTTTCCAGGCACATGGAGGCGTTGCGCGCGGCTGCGCCGGATCCGCGGACCAAGGCGTGGATTCGCGCATCCACGCTGCGAATCACGGACACGAGCGGGGACGAATCCGAAGCGGCGGTTGCCGATTTGATCCAAAACGTCGTCGATCGCCCGAAGCGCGGCGATTGGCGTCTGGCGCTTAGCATTGCAGGCAGGTTTTCGTCGCTGGCGGAGAGCGAAGCCGATTTGCTGCAAAAGCTCAGGCCGTGCTTCGATCGTGCCGAAAACCTGGAAGCGGCGAATCATGCGTGGGAGGCGCGATTCGACCGAATCTTGATTCTCGATCGGCCCGAGCCGAAGGTGCCGGGCCTGGGCGAACGGCCCGTCGCGGAGCTGGCCGAGGAGTTTCTGGCCGGAACGCGCGAGGCCGCCTTTCGCGACCTTGGCAAGGTGCCCGAAGCGTGGCCGCTGGTGCGCGAGTTGGCGAGGCGATTGCGCGAAAATCACGCGGAGCTGAGTCCGGCGGCGTTGGCGCGGTTAACCGATTTGCTCGCCGATCGCGATGGGTTGATTTCGCAAGAATTCTGGGCCGAACTGGCCGGCGGCCTGGAAATTCGCTGGGCCGGCGCGGAAGGCGACCGACCGCGCGACGCTGGATCGGGTGATTCGGCTGATCCGCTCTAACAAGGTGCCAAAACAACGCGGGTTCGTGGAATTTTCGCGCAAATCCGGCAACGCGCGGGCTCACCTGGACTTGCTGCTGCATCAAGCCTGGACGCCGGAAATCGAGGCTGAGCTGTTTGCGTTAGCGGCGGATTTGGATGCCGCGGCGCAGGAAGACGCCGTGCGCTGGAGCGTGTGGGAGCGCGTTTGGCGAAATCGCAAGACGCAGGAAGACGATGCCGCGCTGGTGCGCAAGGCCATGGCGCAAACGCAGGAGATGCTGGCCAAACGGGGAGCCGGCGCCGACGAATCCCCGGCGTTGCGCATGATTCGGCTGCACCTGGAATTCCGCCTGGGTTCGCGCCCCAACGCGGCGTTGTTGGGCGACGTGTTAGAGCTGCTGGGCGAGCCCGCTGCCGTGAGCGAGGACGATTTTCTGGAAACCTGGGAGCTACGCCACCGCATCCTGCAACTGGCCACGCTGCTGGCCTGGCGCTGCGAACCGGAGGCGGCGGACCGTTTTGTGGCTCGGTTAGACCAGTGGATCGAACGCAACCCGAAGGACCGCGGCTTCCGCGAAGCATTGCACGACTACCTCACGATCTCAGCCCGCCAGGATTTGCTGGAAGCGCGCCTGAAAACCTGGATCAATGCCGACCCCGATCCGGACCCGTGGTGCATCATCCTGGGTATGCACCGCTTGGCCGCGGGCCGGTTTGCCGATGCCGCGCAAATCCTGGAAACGGTGGAGGAACCGTCGGCGGTTGAGCTGACGATCCTGGCCGAAGCCTACGGCGCGCTGGAAAACGCCGAAAAACGTCGCGCGAGCCTGGATCGCGTCGCGTTGGCGATGGATTCCTGGCAAGTGCAACAATTCGGCAGGGCCGCGGCGCGGGAAGGTCGAGGTTCCGAAGGCGAAATGCGGATGCCCGAGCAGGTGGCGCGTTTGTGCCGGCTTAGGTCGCGCGACATGCCGGTTTTTGAGCTGTATCGCGCCTTTCGCGACGAGCGCTTGCTGGAGCGCATGGTGAGGGATTTGTTAGGGCGCGAAAGCCGCGAAATGAACTGGAAATTGACGCAGTTCCAACGCCTGCTGCGCAGCCAAATCCTGGATGCTAATGATTTGGCCGAGCTGGAAAAAATCGCCGATCGCGAGCTGGCGAACGTGACCTATCCGCTGGAGGAAACGGCGCTGCGGTTGTTGAAATTGCAGTTGGCTCACCACGTTGGGAAGGCGTCGCCGGCGGACGTGAAGGCCTTCGCCGATAGTCTGACAGGCTTCGCAAGCGGCGAGTTTTGGGACCGAATCGTGGAGCTGAATCCGGATCTGGCCCTCGAGCCGGAGGAACTTGCCGAGCCGGAGCCAATCGCGTTCGAGGCAGCGCCAATGTCGCAAGGCGAGTGGCGGGAATTTGTCCGGCAGCGCCTGCGCCAGTTCGGCAAGCTGAATGCGCCCGAGCAGGCGGCGGTCTCCGCAATCGTGTGGGCGAACTTTCGTCACGCCCTAACCGAACACGAAGCGCGGCAGGTCTGGGACACCGGCCGGGAGGCTAGTCTGAAGCGCGGCGAAGAGTTGATGCGCGCTGATACGACCCTGGCCTACGTGGCCAGCGGCTGGCGTACGAACGGTTTTTTCCGCGACGTGGCGTTTCCAATTCTTTTGGAAAGCGGGGACTGGGAGGTCTTGCCATCCCGCAAGCAAGCTCATCTTTTGGAGTATTTGGGCGAAAAGAGCCAGGCACGCCTGACCGAGCAAATCAAGCTGACCCTTCGCCGGCCAACCCTGGGGCGCCTGAGGACCTTGCAGCGAATCGCCGCTGATCCTGACATTCCAACCAACGCGGCTCGCGAAATCCTTAGTCAAATCGACGAGCGCTGCGTTGAAGTGGGCATGGCGCCGGAAATTTGGCGGCCGATCCTGGCAGATCTGGCGCTGGCGCGCGGCTTTCTGGATGAAGCCCGGAAACGCCTGGCCGAAACCGGGAATTTCCGGAAGCTGGCGGAATTGGCGTTGCGCGAGGGAGATCTGGTCAGAGGCGTCAGTCTGTTTTTGGATGCGGTCCAAAAACGCGAAGCGCACGACCGCGATTTGCCCGCCGCGATCGAGGCCAGCGGCGATTTTCCCGCGATTGCCGCTGAGTTGACTCGCCAAATCCGGGAGCGCGGCTTTTCGCATGGATTTCGCGGGATTCACCGCAAATTGTCCGACGCATTTGCCGAGCGCGAGGCTTGGGAACCCGCGATTTCTCAGGCTGAGCTGGGATTCGGCGCGGCGTCGTTGGGTTTGGCCGAAATGTTGCGAAAAGCCGGCCAAATTGACAAAAGCCGCGCCACCGCGATTCGGTTTTTGGTCGAATCTCGCCCTACCGCCTTTGAGGGTTCATTCCGCAACGCGCTGAAACTTTTGGCTGAGTTAGGGACCGATGCGGACACGCTCTGGCGCGCCGCGACGCATCCGGCTGAGCAAAGTCCGCGGGATTTGGAAACCTACGTGATGTTGGTGGGAATGAAGGGCGAACCGGCGAAGCAACTGGAGGCGCTGCGGCGATTTTCCGCGTGGGAGCCGGACAACCCGAACTGGCTGGTGGAGCAGGTGGACGTGCTCTTCCGCGAGTTGAAGGATGCCGCCGGCGCCAACGAGGTTTTGCGCCAAATCCAGGCCCGAACCTGGGATGTGCGCTACGGCAACGTGGCTGCCGAGGCCAAGGCCAGGATGAAGCCTGAAACCCGGGGCTCGGATGGAGGAGGCTTCAGTTTTTGAGGCGGCGTTGCGGGAAAATCCGCCCATTCGCGGCCTCAAAAACTAGCCGCGGCCCGAATTTGGGCGGTTTGGCGGGAATTGGGTGGTTTTCGGGGATTTTTCGGATTCTCGCGTCAAAAAGTTGAGCTTGTTAGGGTCGTACGCTATGCGTGGCCGCCCAAGGCCCAAGCCCCTCCCTGCATACCTCGTGAACGCCATCCTCGAACACCTGAAAATTTGCCGGATCGACCACTGGTTGAAGAACGTTTTCATCGTCTTCGGGCACGCCGTAGCCGTCGTCCTGGTTTTTAACCTGGAAATCACCGCCGGGCTGATTGGCAAAGCGATTCTCTCGCTCATCCCCGCCTGCCTCATCGCCTCGGCCAACTACATCCTGAACGAAATTCTCGACGCGCCGTTCGACAAACTGCATCCCACCAAAAAATTGCGTGGAATCCCGGCGGGCAAGTGCAGCATTCCCGTGTTGTGGGCGATGAAGGCCGGGCTCATCGTGCTGGGATTCGCCCTGGCGTGGTTTTGGTTCGAAAACCGGGGTTACATCGCGTCGTTAGGCCTTCTGCTGCTGAGCGGCTTTGTTTACAACGTCAGGCCATTTCGGGTCAAGGATCGCGCCTTTGTCGACGTCATCGCGGAAAGCTTCAACAACCCCATTCGTCTGTGGTTAGGCTGGTATGCGCTGGTTCCGGCGGCCGGTTGGGCATCGCAAGCAACCGGCGAGCAATTGTCCGGCTGGACCATGCCCCCCGCGGCCATCATGCTGGCGTGGTGGTCGTTTGGCGCGTTGCTAATGACCGGCAAGCGCTACGCGGAGTACCGGTTTATCGACGATCCCGAGTTGAGCGGCAAATACCGCAAATCGTTCGAGATTTACACCGAAAAGCGGCTCGTCATCGCCATGATCACCTACGCCAACCTGTTTTGCTTCTGCACGGGCATCGCGTTGACGGATAACCCGCAAATGAGCAACCTCATCCTGGTTTTCCCGATGATTATCCTGGCTGTGATCGCCTATTTCAGCCACGCCATGAGCAAAATCGGCGCCAAGCTGGAACCCGAGCAATTGCTGAAAAATCCTTGGATCCTGATTTCCACGCTGTTGACGGCTGCGGTTGCCGTGGGGTTGCTCTACGCCAACAAATCCGGCATGCTAACCGGCGACATGATTTTGCGTTACCTGTAAAGGGCGGGGGGAGGAGGATTGGAACCTGAAAACGGCGGCGCAGCGGTTTTTTTTGGTCTTTTGGTCCTGTGGTCTTGGTTGGGTTCAACCCCAGATGCCGGAAAGCCAACTCCAAAATTCGCTCCACGCGCTGGAGCCCGAGGATTGGGTGGAATTCTGGGGTTCATCGGACTGCGGATTGGGCTGCCCGACCGGCGCGGCTTCCAACATCCCCAAAAGCCCCCCGGGATCCGACTCGAGCACCTGTTCCTGTTCCGCGCGGGTCAGGACGGTGAGCGAGCGACCCAGCCGTTTCGCGTAGTCGGTGTAATCAGCGGCATCACCGCCCAATTGGGAGGCCATGGCCGACGCGATCGTGCTGATGGCGGCCTCTGAGACGGGAATGACTTCATCGTTTTCAGCCATGGCGCTTACGCCGGCATAGCACCATCCCGCTACGACGAAAATCGCGCAAAACGCTCTGAATCGCTGAAATGTGGGAAATTTGGCCATGTCGGGGAGGAAACTCGAAATCCGAAATCCGAAATTTTGGGCAGAGGACTAGCCCTCAATGCTGCTGAGAGTGTATTCGGGAAGCGGCGAGACGCAATGGTTAATTATTGAAATTACAGTTTTTATAAGCCGGCCGGAATTGCAGGTTTGAAGGGACGAAACGGACCGAAAGGACTCAAAGGACGGGACTTCGAACGGTGTCCATTTGGTCATTTGGGTCCCTTTCGTCCCTTACCCAGGATTTCACAGACTGCCGGGAATGTAGGCCAACCTCAATTCGCCTCCTTCGCTCATAACCTCCAAATATTGCACTGCCTGGCGAATTTCCTCGTCGGTCAGCGCTTTGATCATGAAACGCTGTCCCGCGAATGGGCCGCTGGTGACCGTCACCCCTTCACGAAGCAACCGGACACTGGCTTCCTTGCCGCCAAGCGACTCCGGAAACACGTGGATGACCCCCAAGGCCGCCACGGCGGCGGAAACTGTGGCGATATTTTGCGCGTTGCTGCGATCTCTGGAATCGTTGGCCGATTCGTGCAAGCCACTGATCAGCGGAGCGGAAACGGCGGTGAGGATGCCAATGATGGCAACGACGATGAGTAGCTCAATCAGCGAAAACGCGACCGGCCTTGAGGCCGTTCGCCGCGGTTTCCAGCATTTGGCACTGAAAAGTGCGAATGGGCGCTGATGGAGCATCAAAAATGGAGCTAACGGGGATAAATTGAGCTTTTCCGGGATTTGGAGCAGGGATCGCCAAAGTGGAAATTACCAAAATTTTGATAATAAGACCATTCGTGGGAATTCACAAGAATTTCGCGTTCGTTTTCAAACGCGTCGCGTTGCGGGACATTTTCCGCCGCTCATTGAACGTGAGCAAGTTCCGAGCGAAACGTTAAAAAAAACGACTTTTTGACCAAAAATTGAGCATTTCAATCCTTGACATTCTCCCAATTTTCAGTTTCCTAGCCGGCCCATTCAAGGTTTGCCCGGCTTTTTCGCCTCGCAGATCTGGCTGTCATCCCCCGACGAGACTCCCAGGCCTTTTCTGAACCTCATTCCGCCAATTTTTTCTGCAACGCTCACTCTGCGGTCATTTTTGCGACCCCGGATGGGCGTTTTCGTGTCGCGCAGGACTTTTGCCGGGTTGATTTCGTTTCGGTCGCGAGTTGAGCGGGCGCGACATCCGCAATTTTTTCAATCCCTTGCGAATTTGCCATACGATTTGGCTCCGGCCAGCAATTTTTGCGGCCAGATCAATCGGCCCTAGTTCGACACCGAGGTCGAAGAAACTCGGAACCATCCGCGACCCTGCCGCGCGGCCAATCTTACGAAAAATCACCCACTAACCTAGCCTCCACCTAGCATGGAAAAACTGGAACGACGCTACTTCGGTCAACTTAAAGAGCCCATCAGCCCGCCTAACCTCATTGAGGTTCAAGTTGAGTCATACGACGAATTTCTCCAGCGCGAAGTCCCGCCCAGCAAGCGGAAGATGATCGGCCTTCACGCGGTTTTCAAGGAGGTCTTCCCCATCGACAGCTACGACGAAAAATTCACGCTCGATTTCGTCACTTACGACGTTGGCGACCCAAAACTCTCGGCGTTGGAGGCCCTGCGCGAGGGCGAAACTTTCAGCGCGCCGCTCTACGTCACTTTTTCGCTGAAAGAGGACAAGGAGACCAAGGAAGAGCGCGTTTACATGGGCGAATTGCCGCTGATGACCCGCCGGGGGACGTTTGTGATCAATGGCGCAGAACGCGTCGTGGTCAGCCAGTTGCACCGCTCGCCGGGCGTTTGCTTCGAGCGCAGTTTTCACCTCAACGGCAAGGAGTTGCACGGTTTCCGAATCATCCCGGACCGCGGCTCGTGGCTGGAGGTGCAGTTCGACACCAACGACCTGCTCTACGTGTATCTGGACCGCCGCCGCCGCCGCCGCAAGTTTTTGGCGACCACGTTTTTGCGCGCAATCGGCTACGGCACGGACGAGGAAATTATCCGCGAGTTTTACGAGGTGGAGGACCTGAAATTGCGCGCGGACATCGACGAGGAAGAATTGAGCACCAAGGTGCCGTTCACCGACTTGCTGGACGGCGAAATCATCCTCTGCAAGGCCTACGAACCGATGACGATCGGCGTGGTGAAGCAGTTGATGGAGCTGGGACACAAAAAAGTGCCCGTGGTCGATACCAGCAAGGACGACATCCTCATCAAGTCGCTGAAAAAGGACCCGGCGCACGATGAGGAAGAGGCGCTGAAGGACATTTACCGCCGGTTGCGCCCTGGCGACCCGCCAACGGTTCCCAACTCGCGCGCGTTGCTCAAGCGGCTCTTTTTCGACCCGAAAAAGTACGATTTAACCCGCGTGGGCCGCTACAAAATCAACCAAAAGCTGAATTTGGACGTGGATGACGACGCCCGCGTGTTGACCAAGGAAGATTTCGTCGCCGCGCTGAAATATTTGCTCAAACTCAAGCGCAACGAGGGCGTTTTGGACGACATCGATCACCTGGGCAGCCGCCGCGTCCGCGCCGTGGGTGAATTGTTAGGCAACCAGTGCCGGGTCGGCTTGGCCCGGACCGAACGCCTGGTCAAGGAGCGGATGACCCTCTTTGACGTGAACATCGAGGGAATGACGCCGCAGAAGCTGATTAACCCCAAGGCGCTGAGCGCGGTGGTGCGCGACTTTTTCGGCCGATCGCAGCTCAGCCAGTTCATGGACCAAACCAACCCGCTGAGCGAGCTGACCCACAAACGGCGTCTTTCGGCCCTGGGACCGGGCGGTTTGAACCGCGACCGAGCCGGATTTGAGGTTCGCGACGTCCACCCCAGCCACTACGGCCGGATTTGCCCGATTGAGACGCCGGAAGGGCCTAACATTGGCCTCATCAACTCCATGTCGACCTTTGCGCGGATCAATGAGTTTGGGTTTATCGAGACGCCCTACCGCAAAATCGTGAAGGGTGTGGTTAAGCCGGAGATTGAGTATCTGACCGCCGACCAGGAAGAGCAGCACTACATCGCCCAGGCTAACAATCCCATGGATGCGAAGGGAAAATTCACGAACAAGCGCATCACGGTGCGTTTTCGCGGCGATTTCCTGGATTTGGAGCCGGTTCAAGCTACCTACATGGACGTCTCGCCCAAGCAACTGGTCTCCGTCGCCGCCGGGCTCATCCCGTTTTTGGAGCATGACGACGCCAACCGCGCATTGATGGGCTCCAACATGCAACGCCAGGGCGTGCCGCTGCTCATTTCAGAGTCGCCCTACGTTGGCACGGGCATGGAAGCCAAGGTGGCGGAGGATTCCCGCGCGGTAATCGTGGCCGAAGGAGACGGGACCGTCGCCGCGGCCTCCGCGGAGATGATCGTCACCACCAAGGACGGAAAATTGCCGGTGAGCGACCGGGAATTTCTCTCCAACCCCGCCGCGGTGAAGCCCAACGCCAGCAAGGGCATTCACGTTTACCCGCTGCGCAAGTTCATGCGCTCCAACGCGGGCACGTGCATGAACCAGAAGCCGATCGTGGTTCAAGGCGACAAAGTGAAAAAGGGCCAAATTCTGGCCGATGGACCCAACACCCAGCACGGTGAGTTGGCCCTGGGCCGCAACGTGCTGGTGGCCTTCATGCCCTGGAACGGCTACAACTTTGAGGACGCCATCACCATCAGTGAGCGCGTGGTAAAGGACGACGTCTACACCTCCATCCACATCGACGAGTTTGAGGTGGGGGCGCGCGACACCAAACTGGGGCCGGAAGAGATCACCCGAGATATTCCCAACGTGGGCGAGGAAGCGCTGAAAAACCTGAGTCAAGACGGCGTCGTCCGCGTGGGTGCGGAAGTGAAGCCGGGCGACATTTTGGTCGGCAAAATCACGCCGAAGAGCGAAACCGAGCTTGCACCGGAAGAACGGCTGCTGCGGGCGATTTTCGGCGAAAAAGCCGCCGACGTGAAGGACACCTCCCTCCGCGTGCCGTCCGGTTGCACCGGCATTGTCATGGACGTGCGCGTTTCCTCGCGCAACGCCGCTTCGCGCCAAAAACTGAGCAAGAGCGAGAAGGAGAAGCAGCTCAAGGAGATCGACGAAGAATGGCGCCGCAAGCGTGAGGAGCTAACCGACGAGCTAACCGAAAAACTCAGCGACATCCTGCTCGGCGAAAAAGTGCCGCTGGACGTCGTCAACGGCCAAACTGGCGAAATCGTCATCCCCGCGAACAAAAAAATCACCAAGACGCTCCTGCGCAAGCTGGCTGAGAGCTACGACACTATCGAGATCGATCCCAGCCCCATTCGGGTGAAAATCGTGGAGATCATCGGTGGTTTTGAGGCGAAATTCAACGAGGCCGACGAACAACGGGAAACGCGCCTGAATTCGCTCGAAACCAACGAGGATGTCGATCCCGGTATCATCAAGCAGGTCAAGGTTTACGTGGCCAAAAAGCGCAAACTCAGCGTCGGCGACAAAATGGCGGGCCGCCACGGCAACAAGGGCGTGGTCGCCAACATTGTTCCCGAGCAAGACATGCCGTTTTTGAGCGACGGAACGCCGGTGGACATCTGCCTGAACCCGCTCGGCGTGCCCAGCCGCATGAACGTGGGCCAGGTTTTGGAGACGCACCTCGGTGTGGCCGCCAAAGCCCTCGGATTCAAGGTCGCAACCCCGGTTTTCGACGGAATTTCCGAGGAAAAGATCGTCGAGTACATGAAAGAGGCCAAAAAAGTGGAGGGATTCACCTGGATCGGCGAAAACGGCAAATCCACCCTCTACGAC
This sequence comes from Verrucomicrobiales bacterium, assembly GCA_965224535.1. Classification (GTDB taxonomy): domain Bacteria; phylum Verrucomicrobiota; class Verrucomicrobiia; order Verrucomicrobiales; family DEV007; genus JBCDHN01. The sequence continues at coordinate 213,568 of CBDCZR010000032.1, read as the reverse complement.
GGCCGGACCGGAGACCCGTTCCACCAGGAAGTGGTGGTCGGCATCATCTACATGCTCAAGCTCGGTCACCTGGTTGAGGACAAGATCCACGCCCGCGCGGTCGGCCCGTATTCGCTCGTCACCCAGCAGCCGCTGGGCGGCAAAGCGCAGTACGGCGGCCAGCGTTTCGGGGAAATGGAGGTTTGGGCGCTCGAAGCCTATGGCGCGGCCTACACGCTGCAGGAGCTCCTCACCGTGAAGAGCGACGACGTTCAAGGCCGGACCCGAATTTACGAAGCCATCGTCAAAGGCGACAACAACCTGGAAGCCGGCACCCCGGAATCCTTCAACGTCCTCATCAAAGAAATGCAAAGCCTGGGCTTGAACGTAAAAGTCGGCCCCAGCGAGCAATCGGAAGCAGAGCAAATCGAAAGTCTCGGAGCGGCGTAGCTGCTAAGTTTTAAGTGTTCAGTTTTAAGTTTTAAGCTCTATGGCCTATCAATCCTTCGAGGACCTTGAAGTCTGGAAACGAGGCTGCCAGCAGGCAGTCGATGTTTTTCGCAAGCTATCCGACTGCAAGATTTTTGCGCTGCGCGATCAGATGAGCCGCGCGTCAATTTCTGTGCCGTCAAATATCGCCGAGGGTCACGAAAGGGATTCCCAGGGCGACTTCATTCGCTTTTTGCGCATTGCAAAGGGCTCAAACGGTGAACTGCGCACTCAAATTTACATCGCTAAAAGGCTTGGAATCCTGGCCGAAGAAGCAGCGTCGATGATCGACGAAAACAAACAGATTTCCTCCATGCTTCATGGACTCATCAAATCGCTCCAAGCCAAAGCCGCTTAAAACTGAAAACTTAAAACTTTAAACTTCTTCCCATGGAAAACAGCGTTCAATCCCACCTCAAAGAGCTCTTCGGCGGAGAAATGAAGGGCAAGGGTTTCGACCAGGTCAACATCACCGTTGCATCGCCCGATGTCATCCGCTCCTGGAGCGAAGGCGAGGTCAAAAACCCGGAAACCATCAATTACCGCACGTTTAAGCCGGAAAAAGGCGGCTTGTTTTGCGAGCGCATCTTCGGTCCGACCAAGGACTGGGAGTGTGCCTGCGGAAAGTACAAGCGCATCAAGCACAAGGGCGTGATTTGCGACCGTTGCGGCGTGGAAGTCACCCTCAGCCGGGTTCGCCGCGAGCGCATGGGCCACATTGAGCTGGCTGTGCCCGTGAGCCACATCTGGTTCTATAAGTGCATGCCCAGCCGCATCGGCCTCATGCTCGACATGAGCGCGCGCCACCTGGAGCGCGTCATTTACTACGAGGACTACATCGTCATCGATCCCGGCAACACTCCGCTGGAAGCCGGTCAGCTCCTCACCGAAATGGAGTGGCGCGAGGCGGAGGAAGAATACGGTGAGGAGTCGTTTCGCGTCGGCATGGGCGCGGAAGCGGTGAAGGAATTGCTCGCGCAGATCAATTTGGTCGACCTGGTGAAGGAATTGGAGGAGGCGATGACCAAAACGCGCTCCAAACAGATCCGCAAAAAGCTCGCCAAGCGGCTGAAACTGGCCCAGGGCTTCTCCACCAGCCATACTCGGCCGGAATGGATGGTTTTGGAGGTTTTGCCCGTCATTCCGCCGGATTTGCGCCCGCTCGTGCCCCTGGAAGGCGGCCGGTTCGCGACTTCCGACCTCAACGACCTCTACCGCCGCGTCATCAACCGCAACAACCGGCTCAAAAACCTGCTTCAACTCAAAACGCCGGACGTCATCATCCGCAACGAAAAACGCATGCTGCAGGAGGCCGTCGACGCGCTGTTTGACAACGGCCGGCACGGACGCGCCGTGACCGGAGCGGGAAATCGCGCGCTCAAATCGCTGAGCGACATGCTCAAGGGCAAAAGCGGCCGATTCCGCCAAAACCTGCTCGGCAAGCGCGTGGATTACTCCGGCCGCTCGGTTATCGTCATCGGGCCGGAATTGAAGCTGCACCAGTGCGGTTTGCCCAAGAAAATGGCGCTGGTGCTCTTTGAGCCGTTCATCATTCGCCGGCTCAAGGAGATGAATTTCGTCCACACCGTGCGCAGCGCCAAAAAGATGATCGAACGGCGCACGCCGGAAGTTTGGGACATTTTGGAAGAAGTCACCCAAGGGCACCCGGTGATGCTCAACCGCGCGCCGACGCTGCACCGGCTCTCCATCCAGGCGTTTGAGCCCGTCCTCATCGAGGGCTCGGCCATCCGCCTGCACCCGCTGGTTTGCGGCGCTTACAACGCGGACTTTGACGGCGACCAAATGGCCGTGCACGTGCCGCTTTCCGTCGAATCCCAAATGGAGGCGCGCATGCTCATGCTGGCGCCCAACAACATCTTCTCGCCCAGTTCCGGCCGGCCCATCACCACGCCCTCGCAGGACATTACCCTGGGTTGCTACCACCTCACCTGGACCAAGCAGTTGCCCATCCGCAATGAGGACAAGCTCAAAACTTTGCCGCTTTTTGCCGACATGGGCGAGGTGGAGTTCGCCGTCGCCACCCGGCGCGTCCACATTCACGACGCCATCCGCCTGAAAAACCCGGATCTCGGCAACGACACCGTTTTTGGGGAAAAAGAGGCCAAAACCATCGTCACCACGCCCGGACGCGTCCGATTCAACGAGATTTGGCCGGAAGGGCTCGGATTCATCAACAAAACCGCCGGCAAAAAGGTCCTGGGCGACGTCATTTGGCGCTGCTACCAGGTTGCCGAGCAGGAAGGCACGGTCGAGGCGCTCGACCGGCTCAAAGACCTCGGTTTCAGCGAAGCCACGCGTTCCGGCGCGTCGATCGGGATCACGGACATGGTCATACCGGACGAAAAACGCGAAGCGCTCGACAAGGCCTACGAGCAGTTGGAAGTCGTCGAAACGCAGTACGCCCGCGGCATCATCACCAACGGCGAGCGCTACAACCGCGTCATCGACATTTGGACCGACGCCGGCGATGAAATCACCAAGGCGCTGTTCCGCAACATCGAGCACAACGACGGCAAGGGGCACCCCAACCCGCTGTTCATGATGGTCGATTCCGGCGCTCGCGGCAACCGCCAGCAGATCAAGCAGCTCAGCGGCATGCGCGGGCTCATGGCCAAACCCAGCGGCGAGATCATCGAGCGCCCCATCACCTCAAACTTCCGCGAGGGGCTGAGCGTGCTGGAATACTTCATCTCCACCCACGGCGCGCGCAAAGGCCTGGCCGACACCGCGCTGAAAACCGCTGACTCCGGTTATTTGACCCGCAAACTCGTGGATGTGGCCCAGGACGTCATCATCACCGAGGCAGACTGCGGCACGGTCAACGGAATCGTCGTCGCGCCGATTTACGAAGGGGACGAAGAAGTCGTCGACCTGCAAACGCGCACCTACGGCCGCGTCAGCGCGGAGCGCGTCAAGGATCCCGTGAGCGGCGAAATCGTCGTCGATATCAACGAATTGATCGACGAAGCCGCCGCCGACCGCCTGGCGCAAGTTGGCTGCGAACAGCTGAAAATCCGCTCCGTGCTCACCTGTGAGTCGACGGTTGGCTGCTGCGGCCTGTGCTACGGCATGAGCCTGGCCACGCAAAAAATGGCCAATGAAGGCGACGCGGTCGGAATCGTGGCCGCGCAATCCATTGGCGAGCCCGGCACCCAGCTCACCATGCGGACTTTCCACGTGGGTGGTGTGGCGGCTCACTCGCTCAAGCAGCCGATCATCAAGCTCAAGCACGGCGGCCTCCTGCATTACAACAACCTGCGCACGGTGGAAAGTGCCGATGGACGCTGGGTCGTGCTCAGCAAAAACGGCGGCATCAGCGTGCACGACGCCGACGGACGCGAGCTGGAGAGCTACAACCTGGTCGTTGGCTCGGAAATCTCCAAGCCTGAAGACGCCAAAGTTCGCGCCGGCGAGACCATCGTGCAGTGGGACCAGCACAACATCCCCATCATCACCGAAAAAGGCGGCCGGATTGGTTTCCGCGACATGATCGTGGGCATCACCATCGCCAAAAAGGCCGACGAATCCTCCGGTGGCCAGAGCATGGTGGTGGTGGAGCACAAGGAAGACCTGCACCCGCAAGTTGTCATCACCGATCCCAAATCCAAGGACGTGCTGGCCAGCTATTCCATCCCCGCCGGGGCCCACTTGGCGGTCGAAGACGGGCAAAAAGTCACCGGCGGCACCATGGTCGCCAAAACGCCGCGAAAAGTCGCCAAAACCAAGGACATCACCGGTGGTCTGCCCCGGGTTGCGGAGCTGTTTGAAGCGCGCAAACCGAAAGATTCGGCCGAAATCGCGAAAATCGACGGAATCGTCGAGCAAAGCGGCATGGCGCGCGGGAAAAAGCGGCTCATCATCACCGATCCCGAGACTCAGGAGGAAGAGGAGCACCTCATCCCGATGAGCAAACACATCGTGGCCCAAAACGGCGAAATGGTCGAAAAAGGCGACCAACTGACCGAAGGGCCCGTCGTTCCGCACGAAATCCTCGAAATTTGCGGACCGCACGAGTTGCAGGAGCACCTAGTGAACGAGGTCCAGGAGGTCTACCGCCTCCAAGGCGTGGAAATCAACGACAAGCACATCGAAATCATCATCCGCCAGATGCTGCGCAAGGTGAAGGTGACCGATCCCGGCGACACCCACTTCCTCTGGGGCGACCAGGTCGAGCGCGTCGATTTCGAGCTGACCAACAAGGACATCGAGGACCAGGGCGGCAAACCCGCGGAAGGCGAGCCGGTCTTGCTCGGCATCACCAAAGCCTCGCTGGAGACCGACAGCTTCATTTCCGCCGCCTCCTTCCAGGACACGACCCGCGTTTTGACCGATGCGGCCACGTTAGGCAAGATCGACACGTTGCGCGGCTTCAAGGAGAACGTCATCATGGGCCACCTCATCCCGGCTGGGACGGGCTTCCACAAATCGCGCAACATCGAGATCAAGGCGACCGTCGAGGCGGAAGAACCCGAAGATTCGGGCTTGATGGAAGAAGAGGAGGAGTCGGTCGAGCCGGATTTCGTGGCCATGGATTAGCAAGGGACGAAAAGGACGAAAGGGACCCAAGCGACGTCATCCGTTCGCCAGACCATGGGGCGATTCTCCGTGGTTTGCGTGTGATGTCAGTTTTTGTCCGTTCTTCGCGCAAATTCCTGACAATTGCCCGTCAACGAACGATGACCAACACCATTCACCTTCGAATCCTGCGCGTTGCCGCCGCTGTTTTGGCTGCCGCCGCGCTTGCCACCGGACTGACAAGCTGCAACCGCGGATACGCTGCCGCAGCGGGACCTTGCCCGGCTTACGGCCCGCACGGAGCCGCTTGCGGAACCCCCGCCGCCTGCTGCGACCAATAGGCCGAAAACTGAGCTGCCGTTTCCGTTTCCGTCCTTTTGGTCACTTTTGTCCCTTTGGTCCCTCTCACGGCCCCACCTCAACCGCTGGCGGCGGACCGTTCAGAACCACGACCCTGGCGCCTTTGCCAACGCGGCCGTAAAGATCGATGATGTCGCGCGATTTCATGCGGATGCAGCCGTAGCTGGCCGGTTGGCCGATGTTGCGCTCCTCCGGCGTGCCGTGGATGTAAATGTAGCGGCCGTAGGCGTTGCGATTCATCGATTCCGTGCCGCGCAGCCACAAAATTCGCGTCACGATCGGGTCGCGGCCCGGCGCATCTGGTGACAAAACCTCGCCGGTTGGTTTGCGATCTTTGAAGACCGTTCCCGGCGCCGCGCCGCCGCCAATTTTTTTGGCCACCTCCATGGTCCCGAGCGGGGTGCGCTTGCTGCCGGGCGTGTCGCCGAGGCCGAATTTGGAGGTGGAGACGCCGTAGCTGGCGACGGGCGCGCCTTTGTGCCTCAATTCCAGCCGCTGCTGGGGCACGCTGACATACATCACGTTGGCGCGGTCGCCAACGCAGCCGGCCAAAACGAGCCACGCCGGCAAAATCGGGAGGAGACGAATCATTTTTTTCATCGTAGATTGCTGGCGCACAGGTTCGAGGCTAACAACTCCACAATCAACCGCCATTTTGCCTGCCCAAACCCTCACATCCACCCCAACCGCGCTCACCCGCATCGAGCCCGCGGGAAAATTTTTCCGTTGCGGCGACGCCAGGTGGTTCGCCCGGATTTTCGACTGCAATGGCGAGGATCCCGGCGATTTTCAGGCTTTGGCGGAATCGGGGTACAACGCCGTGCGCATTTCCGGGCGCATTTCGGAGAAAACCGTGGATTCGGCGCGAAAAGCCGGGTTGCGTCTCTTGGCGAGCGTTGCTTGGCGTCAGGACATCGACTTTCTCCACACGAATTCCGCGGCGTTGCAGGAAGCCGTCGCTGAAACGCGGGATTTGGCCGAAAAACTCGGCAACGACGCGATTTTGCTCGGAATTTTGGTGGCCGACCGCATTCCGCCCAGCCTGGTGCGCTGGATGGGGCCGGACGCCGTGACCAAGGCTCTCAGCGAGGTCATCGCCGCCGGAAAAGCCGCGGCGCCGCGATGTTTGTTCGGTTGCGGTGAGGAATTCACGGCGGTCCATTTGCAACTGCCAGGCGCGGATTTTGCCTGGTTTTACCTGGGGGCGGAAGGCGAGTTCGATCCGCGTGCGTTGCAGGTTGCGGCGGGGCATCTCCCGGTCATTGCCAGTTGCGCCGGCCAAAGTGCGGAGGCGTTGAGCGGGATTCGCGACCGGTGTGGCGAGGCCGGGATGGCCGGCATTTGCCTGGCGCGCCGCGCGGAGGATCTAACCAACTGGCCTCAGCCGGATTTGAGCGCGCAACCGCCGGTTTCGGTCATCGTTTGCGCCAAACGGCGGCACCGGCAGCTGGCCGATTGCCTGGAAGCCCTGGAGCGGCTGAATTACCCGGAATTTGAGGTCATCGCCATCAATCGGGGCAATGACGGGGACGTGGCGCGGGTTGCCGCAGATTTCGCCAAGGTCCGCCACGTGCCGGCGGACGCGGAGGAAGGCTTGGCCGCGGCTCGCAACCTGGGTGCGAGCGAGGCAACGGGCAAAATTCTCGCTTTCATCGGCGAAGATTGCGTGGCGGACGAAGATTGGCTCTTCTGGCTGGCCAAAACATTCGCCCAGGGCGATTTTGGCGCCGTCACCGGCCCTAGCATCCCCCCCAAACCCGATTCCGCCGAGCAGGCCGGCGTGCTCGCCGCTCCTAACCAAGGTTTGCGCAGCGATCCCTCGGCAACCCAGCCTTCCGGGAGCAATTTGGCGATTTGGAAGGATGCCTGGGACGCGTTGGGAGGCTTCGACCCGCGCTTCCGCAACGCCGGCTGCGAGGTGGATTTTGCCAGGCGGTTGCACGATCGCGGCTACCGCGTCGGCTTCAGCCCGGTTGCCTTCGTGCGCCGAAACGCGGAGTTGAGCTACGCGGCTTACATTCGCCGTCAGGCTGAAATCGGCGAGGCTGAGGGGTTGCTGGTCTCCGCCCATCCGGACTGGTTCACCGGCTTCGGGCCGGAAGATCGCGCTCCCGCGCCGAGACGCCGGCCGGCCAGCCAGTTGGAGCCCCGGTTCGCCTCGCTGGGAAGCCGCTTGCGCCTTGCCGCGGTGGCGATTTGGGCCAAGTGGCGCCGAAACCTCAGCCGACTCGCCGCAAGCTGGAAAATTCCGCGATTTCGCCAAGTTGACGGGTTTCCCAGCGGTCACGACGCGCTGGAATTTAGCAGCGCGGCCGGATTGGAGCGCGAAACGCTGCTCGAAGCCCTAACCGCCAAGCTGAGCGAAAACGGCGATGTGGTTTGGCCCGCCGGCGATTGGAGCCGCTGGGACTTGCTCGCCGCCGTTTCGCCGCTCATCGCCGGAAAAATCCGCACGGCCACCGAGCACCACGAAGGCGGATCGACGCTGGTGCGGCTGGACGTGGATTGGGCCATGAGCTGGCAAACGTGGATGGTTCACGCGTTTTGGCTTATTTTCCTGGTTATGGCCGTGACCGTCCTGCCGACCTGGATGGTGGTGTTTCCGGCGCTGATCATCGCCGCCTGGGCCTACCAAATCAGCGAAGAACAGCGCGAATTTCGCGACAAAATCGAGGAAACGGCCCGCGAGATGGGATTCGAGACGTAACGCGAGGAGCCTGCCATGCGCACCGCGGATTTCGACTACCACCTGCCGCCGGATTTGATTGCCGCCCGTCCCGCGCACCGCCGCGATGCTTCGCGCATGATGGTCGTTAACCGGGAAGCTGGAACCATCGAACATCGCCGATTTGCTGACTTTCCTGGTTACCTGGCGGAAGGAGATTTGGTGGTTCTGAACGACACCCGGGTCATTCCCGCGCGCTTTTTCGCCAACGACGGCCGCACGGAGATTTTGCAGGTCGGCCGGCTGGATGAAACGCGCTGGGAGTGCATGGTTAGGCCCGGCAAACGCCTGAAAATCGGCCGCAGCATCGAAATTGGCGAGGCATCCGGCGTGGTGGAGGAAATCCTGGAAAACGGGCATCGCATCATCCGTTTCGACCGTGCGCCGGATGCCGGCGAACACGGAAGATTGGCCCTCCCGCCGTATCTCGGCCGCGAGGACGAAGCGATGGATCATGAGCGCTACCAGACCGTCTACGCGCGGCGGGAGGGAGCAATCGCCGCGCCCACCGCGGGTCTGCATTTTACGCCGGAAATGTTGGAGCCCCTGCCGCACGCGTTCGTGACCTTGCACGTGGGCGTGGGGACGTTTTTGCCGGTCAAGGCGGACGAGGTGAGCGATCACGAGATGCACGCCGAACGCTTCGAACTAAGCCGCGACACTGCAGAAGCGATCGCTGGAGCCAAGCGCGTGGTGGCCGTTGGCACCACGGTAGTGCGCGTTTTGGAGCATTGCGCGCAGAGCGGGCCGCTGAAGCCGCAAACCGGCGAGACGGACATTTTCATCCACCCGCCGTATGAATTTCAAGCCGTCGGAGCGCTGCTGACCAACTTCCACCTGCCCAAATCGACGCTCATCATGCTGGTTAGCGCATTTGCCGGCCGGGAGCTGATTTTGGAGGCTTACGCCCGTGCGGTGGAGGAGCGCTACCGGTTTTTCAGCTACGGTGATTGCATGCTGATTTTGTGACGTATTCTGGGCGTCATCAATTTTTTCCCTTTTTTCTCGTCGCGTAGCGACAATGTATGGTAGCTGTGGGTTTTAACCCACGGATGGCAGGCGCAAAATGACCCCGTCGCGTAGCGACCGGTTAGGCTGGGTTAACTGCGAATCCTAAGCAGTCGCTACGCGACGCATCCGAATTTTCCTCCGAGCATCCGTGGGTTAAAACCCACGGCTACCATACATTGTCGCTACGCGACCAAACTAATCGACGGATAGATTCGACAAGCCCAAGGAAGAGGGGGAAAAAATTGATGACGCCCAGAATAGCGCTTGCTCCACTCCACTACGGCCGCGCCAGTCGTTGGCCGGCGTGGATCCGCTGCTTAGCATCGGTGGAATGCGAGTCGAGGAACCGGGCGTAGAGGGCGCGGGCGCGTTTTGCGTCGCCGCTTTCCTCAGCCAGCCGTGCCGCGTCGAAAATCGCGTCCGGCTCGGGAAGGCGCAGCAAACGAGCGATGGCGCCGTCGATGTTGCCGCGTTCCGCGTCCAGGCCGGCGAGGCTGCGCTCGAGTTGGGGGTGGTTGGGGAAGGTTGTCGCGGCTTTGGCGAGAATCTGCTCCGCGCGCTGAAAATCGTCCTGCGCGGAGAAGCTGCGGGCGAGGGTTAGGTAGCCGGTTAGGGCCGTCTGCGGATCCAATCGCGCCAGGGCGTCTTGAAAGCGGACGGCGTCGTCCATGCGGCCGTAGCGAACCATCAGGGACGCCAATTCGCGGAAAATTTCCGGTTTCCAGGCCGGCCCGGTTTTTTCGGCCAATCCGTGAAAGTATGCCAAGCAGTCCGTCTCCGCTTCACGCTCCGAGGCGATGGACCACAGGCGCAGGAGGCATTCGTGCAGGTGATAGGGCTGGCCGTTGTGGCCGTTTTCCACGCAATCGCGGTAAATTGCGCGGGCCTCGTCCCAACGCGCGAGCCGGGTGAGGCAGGCGGCGCGATTCATGCGGATGCGTCGGTTTTCAGGATCGATATCCAACGCGCGCTCGTAGTAGCCGAGGGCTTGTTGGGCGAATCCCTCGGTGGCCAAGACGTAGCCGCATTGGCTTAGCACGCTGGGATTCGTGGAGGTGTTTCCCAGCAAGTTGGGAACCGCCGCGGCACGCTCCGGATGGCCGGTTTCGCGGTAAAGGCGGATGAGCTGGCGCATCGGCTCGGGCGCGAACGGTTGGGCGCGGATGAGGGTTTGCGCGTGAGTCTCCGCCAAGTCGAAAACCGGTCCGCGCCCTCCTTCGGCGATCGCGAGATCGACGGCGCAGCTTACCAAGCCGGTTACCGCAGTTAGGTTGCCGGGTAGGGCGTCGGCGTAGCGTTGGCGCGACTCCAATTCCGCGGCGCGAAGCCCGGCTTTTCGCTCGGCTTCGGCGGCCAGCAGCCAGAATGCGGGCGGAACGCGGGATTGGCGCCGAATTTCTTCCGCCAGCTTCGCGGGTTCGCAGATTTCGAGGATTGGGCCGATGAAATCCGCGGCGTTTGCCGAATTTTCCGCCAAATCGCGAAATTCCGCCAAAATCGCGGCCAAATCACCCTCCCGCGCCGCGAATCGCAGCCGCAAAAGTCCGCGTTTTTCGCGAAATTCGGGCTTCAGCGCGGCGGGATCCACCTCGTGCAGCAACAGTTCCGCGTTCGCAAATTCCCCGGCTTCAAACGCGTCCCAAGCCACCTGGCAAATCCGGTCATCGTCCGGTTTTTGGCCGCTTTGCCGCAACCAGCGCGCTGCGAGTTGCGACGATTCCTTCGTGCGTCCCAGCGCGGACAGTACGCGAATCCGGTGAACGGTCGCGGGCGGCGAATCCAGCCCGTTCGCCAATTCATCCGCGTTTTTGAGCCGGCCTTCGTGAAATTGGACGACGGACGCGAAAAGACGCCGAAATCCGTCGTCATCCGCGCCCGTTGCCAGGATTTCGCCGCGTTGGGACCAGTAACCGGGCGATAGCAGCCAACGAAAAATCGCCTGGTCCAATCGGCTCACGACCTCTTCGCCCGAAAGCCGGATTTTCGCGAAATTTGGCCCTAACACGTCCAAAAACTCGCCCGGCGCGACGGCGAGCGCTTCCGGCCAATCCAGCAGTTGGCGAGCCGATTCACGCGTTTTGGCGAGTTTCGGCGTTAGGCGCAAAAGGAGCCGGCAAGCCTCGGTTTTTTCGCCAATTCGGTAAAGCGTGCGCGCCGCGGACAAGGCGGATTCCGGCTCTCGATCGGCTGAAGTGCGCAAAAACTCCAACGCCACGTTTTTGCGCCCCGCCGAGAGCAAAACGCGCGCCCGCAGCTCGGTGGAAAGCTGTTCGTCAGCCACGGCGCCTTGCAAGCACGCCTCCAATTTCTCAACCTGGTTGGTTAGTGCCAAAAACCTGGCTAGCGCCGGCAAACCGGCAATCGGATCGGCGGCTGCCAGTTCGCGGTAGATCGATTCCGCCGCCGCGTAGTCGCCTTCCGCGGTTTTTCGGATCGCTGACTCAACCAAGTCATCGCCAGCGCACGAAGTGGCCGCAGCCAACAAGATCAGGCCAACCAGAAACCTCATTTTTTCACAAACTTGACCGCATCGGCGATGACGAATGCGCCGGGATCAGTCCAGCAGGAAAGCTGTACGCGGTGGGAGTGACCGGCGGCGAATTCGTAGGTTCCCAGCGAGATCCAGGTCGCGTTGTTGCGGCGCTGATCGACGTTTTTGACCGTTCTTCCGCCGGCGTGGTAGACGATGTAGGGCGCTTCGCTGGTGCGGTTGCTGCCGGTGGTCCAGCGGGCGAAAACCTCCCATCGTCCCGCCGCGGGCAGGGTGGCCGACCAGGTGGCCGGATCGCTAACGTAGCCGGTGGGACGAGCGTGATAGTTCGGGCCCAGGTAGCCGGAGGAATAGGCGCTGGGAAACCACTGGCGCGATGGAACGCGGAAGTTGCCGTCGGTGTTGTCCACTACCACATCCTCAATCAGCACGTCGCCCACGCGCACGAATCGCACCGCGTCGGCCATAACCACGGTGCTCACCGGATTGGCCGCGCCTTCGGTGGTGGAACGCGCGGAATCCAGCCTAACATTGCCCTCATTGCCCTCATTGCCCGCGCCAAAGTTGAACGTGCCCAGCAAATTCCACCGGTTGCCGCCGCTGCGTTGATCCTTGCGCACCAGCGTGGAGCCGTAGAGGTGGTTGACGACGAATCCGGCCCCCGGCGAGCGATTCGCGCCCGGCACCCACCAGGCGTAGACCTCGTAGCGGCCGCTTTCCGCCAAGGTGGGCCGAAAGGTGGCTGTGTTAGGCGGCGTTTGCCGGTAAATGGCGCCGTAGCGGGAATCCGCGTTCCAAAATCCCGCCGAGGCCGAAGTCTGCCATTCGCCTGTCTCCGTGTAGGCGCCGCCATCGCGGTTATCGACGACAATTCCCGGCGGTGCGGGAAAATACGGGTCCTTGCCGTAGTGCCGCTGGAGAGCGAAGAGGAGGTGCTTGGCGTAGTCGCGACACTTTTCGTCCGAAGCGCAGAACGGGTGATCGGTGGAGGAATCGATGAAGCCCATCTCGGTGAGCACAGCCGGCATGCTGGTGTTGCTCAGCACGGAAAAATTCGCCGTTTTGTTGCTGCGGTTTTTCAGGCCCCACGCCTTGATGGCCTCCTCCTGCACCAGGTTTCGCAGCCGTGCCGCCGTGCCGGTGTTAGACAGCGAAAACGTCTCCGTGCCGCTTGCCGAGGCGTTGAACGCGTTTTGGTGGATGGAGAGAAACCGGTCCGCGCCCCAATGATTCGCATCGGTCGAACGCGCGCGCAGCCGGATGAAGGTGTCGGTGGTGCGCGACATGCGGACGGTCCAGGCGCTGCCGCCGCGGGCGTCGTTGGTGTCTTCGTCCAAAAATTTGCGCAGTTCCTTGGCGGTGAAGAGAACGCGGTCGGCTTCCTTGGTCCCGTGGGTCTGATTCACCGCGCCGGGATCGCTTCCGCCGTGACCGGGATCGATGTAAACCTTGGTTTGAGCGGAGACGGACGCGAGCAAGGCGCCGGTCGCGAGAACGGCTGCGGGAATGGCGCAGTACTTGGGATGGTTCATGCCCCTAACGTGTTTGCTCATCTTTCAGGCATTGCAGCCACGAAAATGGCCCGATCCACCTCAAACGCGACCGTTTTCCCGTCCGGACTGAGCGACGGGGTGTTGATGATGAGCCGGGAATCCGCGCTGAGGTCGAAGAGCTTTTTGGTCTTCAGCTCAAACTGGTAGAGGTGGCTCTCAACCACGGCATGCCCGTCATCGCGAGCGCGCGTGAAGACCACGAACGAGCTATCCGGTGCCCACGCCAAATCCTCGCCCTCGCCGAGAAACACCGGCTTGCCGGAGCCATCGCCGCGGGTCAGGTAAAGGCCGGATTGCAGGCCCATGAAGCTCACCATGACGTGTTTTGGGCAAAGTTGCGGAGCCAGAAAACGGTCGCTTGCGTCGGAAATGGCGATCTCCGCGCCGCCGTCCTTGATCGTGCTGAAAACGCGGTCGTTCTTGCAAAAAACCGCGTCGGGCGCCGCCGGTTCGACCCGGGCCTCGCTGCCATCCAGGTTGAGGATGCGCGTTTTGCCGCCTTCCTCTTGCGCCGGCACGGCGATGAGCCCGTCCTTGGTCCAGCGGGCGTTGAAGGCGTTTGCATCGGCCGAAACCGGCGTTGGTTTTCCGCCCGCGGCCGCAACCACGTGAATTCCGCGAAAACCGGGGCGCGACACCATGAGCTGCAAGCCATCAGGCGAAAATCGCGGACGAATGAAGCCGCCCTCGCCGTCTTTCTCCGCGATTTTGCGCAGGTTGCCGAGTTTGCGGGATTTTGCGTCCACCTTCGGGCTTTTGACGGAAATGCCGGCCGACGCCACCTCACCCTCGGCGCTCCATCCACCGCCGGGCGGGGCGGCAAGCAGGATGCAGGCAACCGCCGCCGCGGACTTGCGAAAATGCGACTTCATGGCGGTGAACTTACCAAGCTTGCCTGCGAAGTCGAGAAAAACGGCGGCGAGGGCGGGGAAGTTACCTACGGCGCGGTTTTCACTCCTTAGTCGGCTCCAACAACCGATCCGCCAGCGAATCCAGCCCCGAACCCAGGACGGTCCGCCGAACGATCAACGCCGAATCCAGCTCGCCTTTCGTCCAGGTTTGTTCCACGTAGCGCGGATCTTTGATGGTGATGGCCCTGACGCTAAATCGCGGCAAGACGATATTGCCCGCGTTGTCCGTCCGCCGCTGAAGATCCCCGCCCTTGGTATGCACGACCAGCGCGGCGAAAGGCAGGCTGTGCCCGTCTTCGGCGATGAGGGCGATTTCCCGTTGGCTGAGGCGCGGCCACATCAAGAACCAGACGGCCGCCGCCATCACCAAAAGCAGCACAACCGTTCCCACGATCGGCGAGGCTGCGGATTGCCGATTTTGACCTTCGCCGGTTTTCTTCTTTCGCTCCAGGCGTCCCAGCGAGAATCCGGAAACGAAAATGCCGACGATCACCTCAACCGCGACGGCGATGAGATTGATCACGGGCACGAAAACCATCGTCACGCCCTGAAACAGAGCGCTGAAAATCGAGACGATGAGCCCAATGATGGCGTCGAGGATCATGGCGAACTTTTCGGCTTCCGGATTGGTTTAACCACCAAAAAAAATCCGAAACTCGAAACTCGAAATCCGAAATCGGCGGGGTTGCTTTCTTTCGGGGCCGAATTGATGGTCGCCGTTCAACCCCTGAACCCGCATTTGAAATGACGACAAACACTTTACCCCGAATTTCCTCCTTGGCCGCGTTTTTGGCGCTTTGCGGGGCCGCGCTTCCTGCCACCGCCGATTCCTGGCCGCAACTGCAAGGCAACGCGTTGCGAACGGGCAACGCTCCGGGCGAAACTTTGCGAACGCCGCTGGGCCTCGTTGCCGCCGTCCCCACAACCGATGCTCTGTTCGCGGCTCCGGTGGTGGGAGGAGGCAAGGTGTTCGTCATCGACGGTTCCGGGGTCGTTTTCGCGATCGATGCCCAAACGCACGAAGTCGCTTGGAAGTTCGCCACGCGCGGCGGTCCTGGCAATTGCAACAACGTCGCTTCGCCGGCGCTTCACGGGAAATTTTTGCACGTGGGGACGACGGCCGGGTTTTACTACGTGCTCGATTGCGAAACGGGAGACGTGGTAGCGGAAATCGACTGCGAGGAGCCGATTTTTTCCGCTCCAGCCGCGGGAAGCGAGCGCGTTTACTTTGCGACGCTGGGTGCGCAAATTTACGCGGTGGAACCGGACGGCAAAGTCGCTTGGACGTGGGATTTCGTGAAGGAAATCGTGGGTTTTCAGGGCAATCGCTGGAAGGGCGAGGATTGGCTCGCGTTTCGCGGCGACCGGGTGACTTGGCGCGATCATTTTGTCTGTTCGCGCGATATTTGCCTGGTGGGTAAGACGGTGGTGATGCCGGCGGGCGGGCGCACGGTTTTCATCGAAGATATGGGCGACGCGCCGAAGCAACGTGCTGTGGGTGAGATCCCGAGTTATGCCGGCAAGGAGTTCCCGGCTACCTTTGGCCAGAGCGCCGACGAGGCGGGCAACGTCTACGTGCAGTGGCATCGGCGCGATAACTCGGGCCGGGTCGAAACCATGCGGTTGGAGGGGGACAAGGTGAAGGCTGATTTCGTCAAGGGGACGGAGACGTCCATTCGCCTGCACGGTTTGCTCGGTTTTGCGCCGGTTAGCACGCGTGGGCAGGATATTTTTCGCGTTCGGCCGGAAAACGGGGTTGGTCTCTGCCGGCATCACCCAAGCCTGGAACAGCCGGAGATTCTGAGCGCGGCGCCTGCCATTAGTCCGCCGGTTTTGACGCGCGATCGCGCCGTTTACGCGGGTTTGGACGGCAAGGTCCACGTCGTGCCGCTCCAGGGCGGCGAAGCGTCGTCGTTCGAGATCGGAACGCCGCTCACCGCGCCGATCGCGGTTGCCAACGGCCAGGTTTACGTTCCGGCGGAGGACGGTTATCTCTACATCCTCGGTGCGAACGGCAAAGCGACGCTTCCCGCCAAAAACCTGGAAATCCACAAAATTCGCAGCCCGCTAACCGGTCTGCTCGCCGAATCCCGCTACGATTGGTACACGAATTACGGCGATTTTGCCGGCACCAACGCCAACGATCAGGGGCTCAAGCCGCCGTTGCGCATGCGCTGGGCGCGCCGGCTGGAAGGGACCGTAAAACATCTGCCGGTTTGCGGAGGCGGCCGGTTATACACCCACACCGCGGAGGGCCAAATTATCGCCGTGGAACAAGACACCGGCCGCTTGCTCTGGCGCCGCTATTGGCCGGACGTCTACCTCTCGTTCACCTCGCCGCTCTACATCGACGGCAAATTGTTGGTCCCGCAGGCCGGGATGAAGCGCTCGCTGATGCGTTGCCTGGACGCGGCCACCGGTGAGCTGATTTGGGAAGCTCCGTTCACCGGTTCGCCCAGTTGGAGCCGCCAGTTTCCGCCCGTCGTCCACGGCAACGTGGCCATCTATGCCTCCGGCTCGGGAGAATACGCCGCGCAGGGCAGCGAGAAATATTTTACCTTCAAAGGCGATCCCCAACCGACCAAAGACGGCAGCGAGCGCATGAGTTGGATTTACTCCAACGACAACCCCTACTATCCCAAGAACCACGAGCCGCGAATTTGGGCCTGGAACCTGGAAACCGGTGAGGTTGTGTGGGAGAAAAATTTTGCCGATCAAGGGCGTGGCGGAAACGATTGCGGCATCTGCATCCTCGACGGCAAGCTCTATTACTCCGTGTTTTTCGGCTACGCCGCCAGCGAGCGCAAACGGCGCGGATTGCCGGTTGAAAACAACGGCCTGACCGCCTGCATCGATCCGCAAACCGGCGATGTGATTTGGCAGACCAACGATTACTACGTCACCTCCAAGTGCACGCTGAGCGCCCGCGGCGGCCGCATTTTCATCGGCGGCTTCAACCGCGCGCAAGAAGGCACCGACGACCGATTTGTGTGGTGTCTGGATGCCAAGGACGGCTCCCTGGTTTGGAAATCCGATCCCGTCACCTCCGCGCTCAACGTGGTTTCCGCTGGGGAGCGATACATCTTCTCCAACGCGTTGCGCGGCAAAGGGAACGTCTTCGACCGCGAGACCGGCAAGGTCGTTGGCAGTATCGGACACAACTACGCCTGTTGCCGCTTTACCCTGTCTGAGCCCTACGTTTTGGGCGCGAACATGGACATGATCGACCTGGGAGGGGAGGGCAAGCTGGTTTCCACCGGCCCGGCGATCGATTCACGCGAATGTCTCGGTGCGGTGGTCTCAAACGGGCGCATTTTTTACACCTCGCAAGCCAGCGGATTCGTCGTCTCGCAAACCTTCGGGCCGGCGTCGGAGAAACTTCCGGCAGTGTGGGAGCGGGAGTGAATGAATGAAAGCTGCGGCGCGATTGTTTTCGCACAAAGTCTTTTGTGGGCCGGAGAGGCGGAAAAGGCATCAACGAACATCTCACGGAAACGTCGGCTTCAAATCGCGGACGTTTTCCAGCTCCGCCTCGGCCCCTGCAGCCGGCGCGTAGAGCATCGCCGGGGCCAGAATTCCGCCCGTGCCCAGTTCGTTTACCCGCTCGTTCGCCACGCAGACCACGACGACGTTTTTCCCGGGCGCAATCGCCGGGGTTGCATCCAGTTCGAAGGGATACATCGCCGCTCCGTGGCTAATGCCGACTTCTTTTCCGTTGATCCAAACCTTGGCGGACTCATCGACGCCGCCACACCAGAAGAAGACGCGTTTGCCGGCGGCGTTTTCGGGCAAGGTCAGGGTCTGGCGATACCAGGCCAGCCCCTTGTAGTAGCGCAGGCCCTGATTGCTCCATGAGGTGCTTGAAGTCCGGAGTTTTTGCCAGTTTCCACCCGTGATTTCCGTCCGCCAGAGGCCAATGTCTTCGCCGATCGCCATTGGGTCGATCTGGAAATCCCACTCGTCCTTGGCTGCGGCGAGGAGTTGGTTGCCGCCGGTGATTCGGGCATGCCCCTGCTCCGTGCAATGCCGGAAAAAGCGCCTCATGTAGTTCATGTAGGTGCTAAAACGGCCCGCGGAAAGCATGGGCACCGGTTCGTGAGCCATCAGCCTCTCCGCGATGGCATCCATCTTCTCAAGCTCGGCCTTGGCGGCAACGAAATGCACCTCCACCCGCGCTTCCATCATCGCGACGAACGCTTCCAGCAAATCAAACGTCTGCGTGATGATCTCCACGCGCTGAGCGTAGCTATCGTCGCCGGGGGCGAGGCGCCGGCCTTCATCCAGCAACTGGCGCGCCTGTTGGCGAAGCCCGGCCGGATAGTGATGCGGCATATCCCAGGACGAACCAGTGATGTGATCGCTGTTCGCCAGAGCGCCATCCATCAATCTTATATAGTTGCCCATCGGCTTGGCCGCGGGGCCGAAAAATTTGTCGAAACAGTCCTCCAACAGGGCTTCGACGTCCGCCTGGTGATTCCACATCAACTTTGCCGCTATGTAGTTAGATGGAAACTGCGAAGCATAGTTCGGAAACGTCTCCACGCGCCAGCCAACCACGCCCATCTCGTGGCAGGCGGGGATCTCATCCCGCAGGCGGTCGATGATGATGAACGGAAACCCGGGACAGGCCAGATTGCTCCAGTAACCGCGATCGTATAGCTCCGGCAGCAGTTTGCCCCACTCCTGAAACAGCCACTTCACATAGCTTTTTTCCGGCGCAACGGGGTTGGAGAATCCATGGACCCGGTCCAGGGCAATTGGCGCGATAGCGCCCTGGATTCGTGGATCCGGCTTCCAGCGCTTCGGCGGACGCATATAATTGTGATACACATAGAACGCCAGCTTGGTATCCGGGTATTCGTCATTCACGCCGGCCAGGATTTGATTGAAAAACCAGATATAGCGGTCGGTAACGGAGCGTTCGTTGGAGAAGGGATCGAAATCCCCGCCGTCCAGCGCCTGGCAATCCTCACATTCGCAAAAACCGGCCCCGTCGTTGGGTCCCATGGGAATCACCGGTCCTTTGCCCGCCGCGCGTTGCGCCTTTACGTAGGCGATGATGTGCGCGAGTAATTCCGGGTTCGAAACGCAGTGTTGCCGGGCGATTCGCTTGCCGTCGATCAGCGAGTAAAACCGGGCGTTTTCCTTCGGCTCGTATTCGCCGGTCTTTTTGTTGCGTTTGTACGGCGGCGCTTTGATCCCATGGCCGCCGCGAAAGACTGCTCCGCCGCAACGCACCCGCATCTGCCATTCGCGGTTCGGCATCTGGAAATGCCGCGATGGAAACGAAGGCTCCCGGGCGGTGTTCTGCGTTTTTACCACGATTTCCCGGGATTCCGGGATTACGGTCCCGAGCGGCCCCGGCATGAACCAGCGGCAGCCCTGCTGCTCCAACAATTCCAGAACGCCGTAGACGACGCCTTCTTCCGGACCGTGAATCCGGATCGCTTCATCGCGAACATCCAGGACAAACGCGCCACGCTTCATTTCTCCCGGGTTTGGTTCGGCAAGTCGGCCGAGGAGAATCGGCGTCTTGCCTGCCTGGCGCGTTTTGTCGATAAACCCGGGTGCATCGCCGGTTGACGCCGTTTCCAGGCGGACGCCGGAGATTGCCTCCACATGGGTCTGCAATTCCTCCAGCGCGCGTTGTTCGAATTCGGCCGGTTGCCCGGGAAGGGCTACGATAGCCTGCGATTTGCCGGATTTAACGATGGCAACGTCCGCGGCAAGAAATTCTGGCAGTGTGAGGATAAGCAGGAGAAAGGGAAATCGTTTCATGGTAAGCTCACACCCCTTCACCCGAGCGGTTTGGTCCTTCTTTCTGGCCGGCTCGATGAGGTTTTTTCAGATTCCTGGCAACTTGTCAGAACGAAGCCAAATTCATGACCACCGAAAACGACCCCCAGCCCAATCGCCTTTGGGAGCAGTTGGCCAATCTTGTGGCCGCAAACGACGCCGGGAGCATCCGCAGCCTGCTCGATGATCTCACCGCCGACGACCGGCGTTACGCCATTTCCCGAATGGCCGAAGGCGAACGCACGCTGCTGATCGACCTCTTGGAGCCCGAAGCTGCCGCTGAGTTGCTGGAAGAGTTGCCTGGAGTTCAGGCCACGGCGATTTTGGAGGAAATTCTCGCCGGAAACCGCCGCGGACATCGTCGAAGAACTCTCCGATGACGCGGGCGCCGACCTTGTTGCGCGAAATGCACCGCGCCGAAACCGAGGCCGTGTTGGCGGAGATGGACGACGCGGACGAAGCCGATCATTTGCGCGAACGGTCCTCCTTCGGCCGCGACACCGCGGGCGGACTCATGACCGAATCGTTCGCGGCTTTTCCGGAAGAATCGACGGTGGGAGACGTCCTCCAGGCATTGAGCGAAAATGCCGAGCAATACGGCGACATGGACGTGCAATACGCCTACGTCCTGGACGCATCCGGCAAACTTCGCGGCGTTTTGCGCTTGCGCGACTTGGTCCTGACCCCGGCCAAAAAAGCCGCGGCAGACATCATGATCGCGGATCCGGTTTCGGTGAGTATTGACGATGATTTTGACGAGTTGGCCCGCATTTTCGGCGAAAAGGCCTACATCGGGCTACCGGTCGTAGATTCCACCGGGTTGATGCGCGGCGTGGTGACCAGGCAAGCCTTGCGCGAGGCCACAGCCGACCACCAGACCGAGGATTACCTGCATGCCAGCGGAATTGTGGGCGGGGAAGAATTGCGCAGCATGCCCATGTTTGCCCGGTCCCGCCGGCGGTTGGCCTGGTTGGCGCCGAACATCGTGCTCAACCTCATTGCAGCCAGTATCATCGCGATGTACGAGGACACCCTGCAAGCCGTCATCGCCCTGGCGGTGTTTTTGCCCATCATTTCAGACATGAGCGGCTGTTCCGGCAACCAAGCGGTGGCCGTTAGCATCCGCGAGCTGACCCTGGGCCTTATCCGGCAAAACGAGTATCTGCGCATCGTTTGGAAGGAAGGGCTGCTGGGCGTCATGAACGGCGCGGTTTTGGGCCTTTTGTTAGGCGGCATCGCCGCTTGGTGGAAGAGCAACCTCTGGCTCGGCCTGGTGGTTGGCGGCGCCCTAACACTCAACACCATGCTCTCCGTCCTGCTGGGTGGGATGGTGCCTCTAGTGCTCAAGCGCTTCAAAGTCGACCCCGCGCTCGCCTCCGGTCCCATCCTCACCACCTGCACGGACATGTGCGGCTTTTTTCTGGTTCTCAACCTCGCTTCCGCGGTTTTGGCGCGGCTGGTTTGACGACGGATTCGGCCGCGCAGCCAACGAGCGGCTAACCAACGGATTTTAAGATGAAAAGCACCAGCGTAACCGTCACCGCACTGAAAATGGTGGAGTAAAACACCGCGGCGGAGGCGAATCTGCCGTCGGCTTTGAATTCGTGGGCGAGCAGGGCGGTGTTGACCGCCGTGGGCGTGGCGGCGCCGAGGATGAGGATGTGCGCGATCTCGCGTTCAAAGCCGAAAATCCGGACCAATCCCGCTGCGATGATGGGCGCGGCGAGCAAGCGGATGACCAGCGCCAACGCCAGGTGGCCGCGAATGGGTGGAGGCTTGGTTTGGCTGAGTTGAACGCCAAGTGTTAGCAGCGCGAAGCCAACCAGGCCGTCGCCCAGGTAACCCAACGGCTTCCAGATTGGGGTGATGGCCATGACCGAATCTTCCACGTGCATCGCTTTGATGAGCAACGCCCCAAAAATGGCGTGGATGGACGGTTGGCGCAAAATCGGGATGAGAGGCCGCCACCAGCCTTGTTGCCGGTCGTGATTTTGCGATGCGGCCAGCCACAGCCCGATGGAAAACGTGGAGACGTTCATGGTCATGAGCACAAAGGCTTGCAAAACCGGGCCAAGCGGAGAGAAGGCCAGCGTCATGAGCGGAATGCCGTAATTGCCGCTGTTGTAGAACATGGTGGAGAGCTGCAGCGCCTTGCGGGAGGGCGTTTCCAGCCGGCAAATCCGGGCAACCAGCCAACTCAGCAGCGCCATGAGGCCGATCATGACCAGGGTAAAGGCCACGGCGCGAAATCCCAGCACGCCGGGAATGTTGGACTCCACCAACCGCACGAAAATGAACGCGGGGACGAAGACGTAGAGGTTCATCCGCACCAACGTGGCCAAATCCAGGTGAAACCTGCGATCGATGGCGATTCCCACGAGGATCGCGGCTACGATCGGCAAAACCACGCCGAAGAAGAGCGAGCCCAGGTTTTGGACGGTGTCTGTCATGCGGAAAGTGCGAGACTGGAGCGAAATTTTAGAAGCGGCAACGGCGAAATCGGGAGAATCGGCAAAGTCACGAAATTATGGAAATTATAAAATCAGCTTTGACGCCCCTCCATTTCGTGGTTAACTTTTCTCCGCGTTTGGGGAATCCCAGAACCTTCCCCAAGCGCACCAGCCAAACCGTCCCTGTCGATTTTCAACCTCACAGAACCATGAAAACACACACACTTCCCGTCTCACCGAGCATCAGTTGTCTTGCGTTCCTAGTTCGCTGCTAGCCCGCTCCACTGCTCGGCCGTTTTACGCAAAAATCCGGCGCTCAGGCGCACACGTTTCCAGGTAGGGCTAGTTGGGCCCCGCCGACCCGCACCATTCCCGGTTTTTTGCACGGCTAAGCGACGAAACGCAACCCAAACCTCTCTCAAGCAGAGAAAACCGACGATGCACTACGCCCTTCTTCATCGCGGCTGGTTGGCGGCACTTTTCCTCGGCGCGTGTCCCTGCAACGCACTTGCCCTGGTCACCTCCTCCGGCGATCCCGCACACATCGACGAACGCGCCTTGCAACGCGCGCTTCATTCGCAACTCGGCACGAAATCCTCGTTCCCATTTTGGAGGAACATCGGCGTCCTCAATGAATCGACGGCTGTCTACATCGGCCGCGGCCACATCCTTACCGCCGCTCACGTTGGTCCCGGCCGCTTTTATTTGGCTGACGGTTCGAGCTATGCGCACATTCCTGGCTCCGAGCGCCGATTTCGCAACAAGAACGGCTCTTTTGCCGATCTGTGCGTTTTTCAGGTCGCCTACCGGCCGGGGGATTCGCTGGCCCGCTTGCCGGAAGTGCACCTCGGCCCGGTTTGTCCCGCTCAGGGCTCGTTTGTCCTGCTGATCGGGGCGGGGAGCGGAAATTCCGGCGGCGGACGCGCAAAATTAGCATCCTCAGCCAGTTTTTCGTGGAATGACGATTTTCGCCTTCGCTGGGGGCTCAACCGCGTGGCCCACCATTTTTCCGTCCCCATGAAAACTTACCGGTTTCGGACCCCCGGCTACTCCACGAAATTTACTCCCGGCCACTTCCACTGCCAGGCCACGCCCGGTGATTCCGGCGGCGCCGCGTTTGTCTACAATCGCCGCACCCAACGTTGGGAACTTGGCGGCATCATCCTGGCCATCGACAGCAAGCACGGGGGAGCCGAATTCGGCAACCAAACCTACATCGCGGACCTCACGATTTTGCCGGGCGACATTTTCACAAGACAACGCGGCCTCATCGCCCGCCGCTAGCGGAGCGGTCGAGGTTGCGACCTTTTGGTAAGGAAATAACAACACACACACAACGCCACCAAAGCCCTAACAAACACCGCAGGACCCTTCGGCGAGTTCGCCCTCGCCGAAGGGTCCATTTTTTTGGGGAAAACTACCGCGCCAAGCGGAACTTCGGGATTCCCAGCCGCTCGGCCATTCGCAACGGCCGAACCAGCGCCTCTCGCATGCGGGCCTCCTCATCGCCGGGCCTAACATCCGCACAAACCGGATGAACCTCGGATTTTTCGATCGCGCCCAGCAATTGCAGGCAAACCGCGGTGCTGTGTTTGTAAGCCGCCGCGCTTCCGTTGGCATCCAGCCGAAATACCGCGTCTTCCAGCGATTGAAATGCCTCGAACAGCTTGTAAACCCGCGAATCGAAGGATTCCTCCAGCCACAGCTTGCGTGCCGCGCAGATGAGCGGACAGGCCGAAACTCCGGCGCCAATCAGCAGCGGCAGCCCCATTTTGATGGCCGAAGCGATGCCGAAGTCGTCGCCGCTGTGGGGGGCAAAATTCAGGTTCAAATCCCGGCACATCGCCGCCCAGTAGAGAAAATGCGGCTCGTCGAGGGTCGAAATTTTGCCGCCGTGGAGTTTTTCGTGGCCGGCAAGTTGGTGCAACAGCCACGGCCCGTACGGAGTCGCCCACGGCACGAAAGCAGGCTCTAACGCATGCACGATTCCCGGAACGCTGAGATGCTCGGCGATGGCAAAATACGCATCACGCCGAGCCTCCGGGCCTAACGCATTGAGCTGGCGCGAAGTCATGAGCATCGCCTCAACGTTTCCGAATTCTTGGCAAATATCCAACTGCGGGTGATACCAGCGCGCGTCGAAATCCTCGCCTTTCGCCCCCACCGCGGTTACGCCGCAAATGATGCGCGGATGCGGAAACGCGGCTCGAAAACGCTCGATAACCTCGCGGTAAAGCTCCAGCGACAGGTTGAAAATGTAGCCGGTGTCCGCGTTGAGCACGAAGGCCATCTCCACGCCGAAGTGGTCTGCGGAATCGAGCATCCAGGCGATGGAATTCTCGAAACCGGCCCAATCCGGCTTGCCATCGGCAAACGGCAACAACGTGGCCACGCAAAGCCGGGCGCGGGTTTTGTGGTCGGTTAGGCTCTCCTCCGTGGTGTGGGCCCAAATGGTCTCGGTCCACGGCGTATCGGGTTTGAGTTCAGCGGGGTCGGTAATCATGACGAAGAGTCTGAAGCTAACTTTTGGGCGAAATTCCGCCTTCGTCCAACCGGAGATCAATCGGAGGTCAAAATGACGCTGAGTTTCCAATTTCTCCCTGGTTTCCCGCCGCGAAGCCGTCCACAATAGGCCGCGCCTACCAAAGAAACATGAAACTCACCTCCTCAGCCTCGTTCGCGGCGAGCGCGGCCGCTGCTTTGGCCCTAACCGGCTGCGCTGGGCTGACTTTGCCGCGGCCAGGGACCGATGCCGAGTCGAATTTGCCGCTGCCGGAGGCGTGGGTGGAGATGTCGCGCAACCATTCCGGGAAAATCTCCGCCGCGTGGCTCAGGACGTTTCGCGACCGCGATCTCAACGCGCTGGTGGGCGAGGCCATGGCGAATAATCGCGATCTTCAAGCCGCAGCGGCGCGTTTGCAGGCTGCGCGCGAACAAACCGTCCCTGCTCGGGCGGCGAGGTTGCCGCAAATCGGCGTCCGGGCCAATCAATCGCGCACCCGCGACGGAGCCGGGCTGGAGGCGACGGTTTCGCAGCGCAGGGCTTTTGAAGTTGCCGCAAATCCGTCGACGCGCGGCGGAGCCGGGCTGGAGGCGACGATTTTGCAGTCGAGCTATCGGTTGACGCTGGACACCGCATGGGAGGTGGATCTTTGGGGCCGGCTGCGCGATTTGGATCGCGCGGCGCAGGCCGATTACGCCGGCGCACGGGCGGATTTTCGCGGTGCAAGGCTCTCGTTAGCCGCTAACACGGCCAAGGCGTGGTTCGACTTCATCACCGCGGTGCAGTTGGCCCGGTTGGCCGAGAAAACCCGCGACAGCTTCGTGCGCAACCACCGCATCACCGAGCGCAACTACAAGGCGGGCGATGAGACGGCCAGCCCGCTGAACGTGCAGTTTGGCCGCTCCAACGTGGCTTCCGCGGAGAGGTCGCTGGTTAGGGCGCTGCTTAACAAGGATGAGGCGGCGCGTACCTTGGAGGTGCTGATCGGACGTTACCCGGGCGCGGATTTGGAGGAGCGCGCGGAGCTGCCCGTCCTGCCAAAACCGGCGCCGGCGGGCTTACCATCGGAGTTATTGTGGCGCAGGCCGGATTTGGCCGAGGCCGCCGCCAATTTGCACGCCAGCGCCAATCGTGCCGACGCCGCGCGCAAGGATCTGCTGCCGTCGGTTAATTTGAGCGGCGGTCCCTCGTCTTCCAGCGATGCGCTGAGCCGAATTTTGATCGATCCGGAGTTTCTGGTGTGGTCGGTCGCCTCTTCCCTGGCCCAGCATGTCTACGAAGGCGGTGCGCCCTCAGCCGCGGCCCGCCAGGCCCTGGCCCAAAACGATGCCGCCATCCGCTCGTTCGCGGATTTGGCGCTGCGCGCGTTTCGGGAGGTGGAATCCGCCCTGGCCGCCGAAACCTCGCTCGCGGAGCAGGAGGCCTTCCTCAAGGTTGAGCTGGAGCAGGCCAACCTGGCCGAAGCACAGGCCTCGCGGGATTACTCCGAAGGGCTCGTCGGCATCCTCTCCCTGCTCGAGGCCCAACGTCGCGCCGTGAATGCCCGCACCGACATGATCGCCCTGCGCAACCAGCGGCTCAAAAACCGCGTGGACCTGCATTTGGCGCTGGGAGGCGATTTTGACGCCCGCGACTGATCGCGGCACGCGCGCGCAGATTCGCCGATCGTGTCTCCCGTCGATTCGTTGATTTTGGGACTTTCGTTTCGCCAAAACACCCCCTAAACTGACAGAACCATGAAGGCGCATCCTTGCTTGTTTTTGCCCATCCTTACGGCGGGCTTGCTCTGCACCAGCAGCCATGCCGAACTCACGCGCGAACCAGGAGCCATCTACCTGGAGGACGTGTTGCCACCACGCCAAAGCCTGATGCTGCGCGTGATTCACCCAGCCCCGATTTACTACCAAAGCGACGGCAAACGGCGGCTTGGAACGCTAAAAATCGGCTACGACGCCGAAATCATCGCCGTTACCGAGAAGGCCTACATGGTGCGCGCCAAGGCACTGCACGCCAAGGTCAGCGGCTGGATTACGCCCAAGGCGCTCCAAGCCCACAACGGCACGGATTTCCGAAAATCGCTCGATGAGTTGTACCAACGTCAGATGCTCGTCCGGAAAGTCATCGACGAACATAAAGTCGCCCTCGGCATGACCCAAAATGAGGTGGAACTCTCGCTCGGCCGGCCCGACCGGGTGAATTCTGCCGTCGATGACGCCGGCAACCATGTCTCCATGGAGTACGTCAGCTACAAGCGCGTGCCGCAACCGGTCACGCTGTTCGATGATTTTGGCGTGCCTTTCACCGATTTCATCTACGTGCGCGTGGAAGTCGGCAAGGTGACCGTGAACCTGACCGGCGGCATCGTGCAGGGCATCAAACACGAGGGTGGAGCGAGAAATTGCGGCACAACCGTCGTTTTGGATCCTCCGCCCGCGATCTTGTTCTGACTAACGCGCCGATTTTCCGCGCGGGGCGATTTTTTTCGCAATCGAGCGCCGCAACGGCCCGGCAGCGAAGGCGCTCACCAGCAACAGGAGCAAAACCGCGCAAATGGGCCGCGTCACAAAGGGGAAAAAATCGCCGCCGGTCTTGATGAGCCCGGTTCGCAGGTTTTCCTCCACCATGGGCCCGAGGATGAGGCCGAGCACCAATGGCGCAAGCGGCGCTTTGGCGCGTTCCATGAAAAATCCTGCGATTCCCGCGCCGATTGCCAGGAAAACGTCGAACAAGCTGTGCTGCATGGCAAAGGCGCCGACGAACGAGAAAACGGTGACCGACACCAGGATGACGCTCTTGGGGAGGCGCACGATGAGGCCAAACGCGCGGATCCCGATGAAGCCGGCGACGAGCAGCAACCCCTGCGTGATGAGGGCGATCGCGAAAATCAGGTGAACCCGCTCGGCGCCGGTCTCGAACAGCATCGGCCCCGGTTTGATGTCGTACATCAGCAAGGCGCCGAGGACGATGGCGGTGACCGCGTCTCCCGGCACGCCAAAAACGAGGGCCGGGATCCACGCCCCGCCGACGGCCGCGTTGTTGGCGCTGGTGGGAGCAACCACGCCTTCCTCGCATCCCGTGCCGAACTTTTTCGGATCGCGTGAGGTTTTTTGTGCCAGGCCGTAGGCGCCCCAGGCTGCGATGTCGGCCCCTGCGCCGGGCAACGCGCCGAGCACCGTCCCGCAGAGCGCGGATTTGAGCACGGTCCACTTGTGCCGCCAAATTGCGGCGAGAGCGCGGAGGTTGACGCCAGTTTCCGGCGAAAACGCGGAGCCTTGCCGGTGAGGAGCCGAGTCCAGGCTGGCGCGCAAAACCTCCGACAAGCCAAAGAGGCCGATCATCACGGGAATGAAGCTGAGCCCGTCGAGAAGCGCCGCCTGGCCGAAGGTGAAGCGAGGTTCGCCGCTGACGACGTCGATCCCGACGGTGGAGAGCAGCAGCCCTAACACTGCCGCCAACACGCCGCGCAGGAGGTTGGCTTGGCTAACAACCGCGCTAACCGACAACCCGAGTATTCCCAGCCAAAAGTACTCAAAATTGCTGAAACGCAGCGCAAAACGCGCCAGTTGCGGCGCCAGCGCAACCAACAGCAACACGCCGATGAATCCGCCGATGCACGAGCAGAACAGGTCCAGCGTTAGGGCAAAACGGCCCTGGCCGCGTTTGGCCATCTCGTGCCCGTCCAGGACCGCCGCTGCGGAAGCGGGAGTGCCGGGGATGCGCAGAAAGGTGGCTGGAATGTCCCCGGCAAAAATGGCCGTAAAGCTAACGCCGATGATGAGCGCCAGACCGGCCGAGGGATCCAGGTGAAAACTCACCGGCACGATAAGCGCAACCGCCATCGTCGCGGTAAGGCCGGGAGTCGCGCCCACGAAAACGCCGAAGAGCATCCCCAGAATCCAGGGCACGGCGACGTTTGGGCTGAAAAGTTCGCTAACCATGGAAGTGAGCCGGGCCTACCACGCAAATCCCAGGATGCCGGTTGGAAGTTGCACGCGGAAAAGCCAGACGAAGAGGACGTTCGCCACCAAAACGAGCGCCACCGCCGTTATCGCGGCCGTTCGCCAGTTGCCGCCGAGCATCCTTACCGCGCCCAGCGCGAAACCCAGCGTGGCCGGCGTGAATCCCAGCAAACCGATGGCAAACGCGTAGATCGGCAGCAAAACGGCGGGAATCGCGAAACGCCAGCACGGGCGACGGGGCCGGTTTAGGGAGGGAAAGCCGGCCCTCAGTGCTTCCCACACGCCCCCGGCTAACAGAAAGATGGCCAGGCCGATTGGGAAGGCTGCCGGCCCCGGATCCGCGTTGTTTCCCAGTCCGCCACCAGCCATGCGCAGCGCCGGAACGATCGCTGCAACACCAACGGCGGCAACGGCAACGCCGAACCAAAAACCCGCGTTGCCGGCCTGTTTTTCACGATTTTGGGGTTCATTTGGCATAACCAGCGGCCTCGATCGCCTCCTTCCACTGCGCGTCCTGCTCGGCCAGAAATTCGCGAAATTCATCCGGCCCTCGCAGGGTGATGTCGAACCCGTTTTTCTCCATAAACTCGCGAAACGCGCCTGATGCAGCCACTTCGCGGCACGCAGCCAAGAGAGCGTCCCTGGCCTCTGTCGGCGTGTTTTTCGGTAAGGCCAGGCCGCGCCAACCCACGGCCACCCAATCCACTCCGGACTCGCGGGCGGTGGGGATGTCAGGGTAAGCTTCGAGCCGATTTTCAGCCATCACGGCCAGAGCGCGAATTTCGCCCGCCTCCAACTGGCTGGCGGCTTCCGGCACGCTGCAGCAAACGGCATCCACGTGACCGCCTAACAATTCCACCAACGCGGGCGCGGATCCCTGCGTTGGGGCCCAAGTAACGGCGCCAACCTCCAGGTTCGCCTTCAGCAGCAGACCGGCGCGGGCCAAATCCCACGCACCGCCGGTGGCTGTGCCGGACATGGTGGTTTGGCCAGGATTTTGCCGGGCATGCTCCAGCCACTCGCCCAATGTCTGCCAAGGCGCATCCTTTCGCACAAAAACCGCCGCGGCGTCTGCGTTCAGTTGCATGAGCCAGTCGTAATCCTGGTAAGTCAGCTCGGAAATGCCCATCCAGTGCATGGTGCTTAGCTCAAAAGTCGCCATCAGCAGGGTGTGGCCGTCCGCCTTGGCCCGAGCACCGGCAGAATGGCCCACGCCGCCGGATCCGCCCGTGCGGTTCACCACGATGCACGGCTTGCCCAGCTTTGCCTGAAAACTGTCGGCCATGAAGCGCGACAAGCGATCGGTCCCTCCGCCCGCGGCCCAGGGGCAGATGAGCTTGAGCGATTGGTTGGGAAAGGCTCCAGCCTCGTCTCCGCCGCTGTTGCAACCGGCGATGAGGGCAAGGAACGCGACGATCGTGAGTCGGACGCAGGATTTCATGTCGTGATGTCGATGCCGATGGTGGCCAATCGCGAGGCCCGCGTCAATGCCGATTCAGGCGCTGGTTCGCGACCCCGGTTTGCCCGCTGAAAGATCGCATCCACCGGATTCGTGGGAAATTCCGGTGAACCGAACGCTTCTCAGCTTCTTTTTCCTAACCGCCGCCGTTGCTATGGCCGGCCAGCCTGACAGCGCGCCCAATTGGTGGGATGACCTGGGCCAACTCCCGCCCGCGGATAGACCCATCGCATCGGTCATCGACGCCCAAATTTCCGCCCGGCTCCGCGCTGAAAACGTCCAACCCGCTCCGCCGGCGCCGGAAGAAACGCAGCTTCGCCGCGCGACTCTGGATTTGGCGGGACGAATCCCCACGCTTGCCGAACGAACCGCGTTTTTGGCCGATTCCAGCCCCGACCGTTGGCAAAAAGCGGTCGAGCGCTTGCTCGATTCGCCCAGTTTCGTCCGCCACCAGGCGCACGAGCTGAATTGGCTGCTGCGCGACGGGAAAAGCGACGATTTTCGCAATTACCTGCTCGCCGCGCTGAAGGAGGACCGGCGTTGGAACGAGATTTTCGAGGAGGTGATCCTGGCCGAGACCTCGGAAGCGAACAAAGGCGCGGACAAGTTCGTGCGCGAAAGCTTGCGCGACCTGGATAAGCTTACGGCGCAGGTTAGCGTCCGTTTTTTCGGTGTGGACATCAGTTGCGCCCAGTGTCACGACCATCCTTACGTCCAGGATTGGACTCAGGAGACCTACTACGGCATGCAGTCGTTTTTCAACCGTTCGTTCGACAACGGCGGCTTTGTCGCGGAGCATGAATACGGCTTGGTCGGCTACAAAACCACCACCGGCGAGGAGAAAAAGGCGGCGTTGCGGTTCCTGGGCGGGGAACCGATTTCCGAGCCGGCCGAAAGCGGCGCCGAACGGCGAAAACAGCGCAAAAAACAGTTGGATGAGGCGAAAAAGGCCAAAAAATCGCCTCCAGCGCCCAATTACAGCCGCCGCGCGGCATTGGTGGAACAAGCCGCTGGCGACGCGCAAGCCGACTACCTGGCCCGCGCCTTGGTCAACCGGGTTTGGCATCGGTTTTTCGGCCGCGGCCTGGTGACGCCGCTGGATCAGTTGCACGGTCAAAACGCGCCCAGTCACCCGGAGTTGCTCCAGTGGCTGGCCCGCGATTTGCGCGCGCATCGCTACGATTTGCGCCGACTCATGCGTGGCATCGTCCTCAGCGAAACCTGGCGCCGGACCAGCCGTTGGGACGGCGGCGAGCGCCCGGCTGCCGAATTGTTCGCCGTGGCCAACCCGCGTCCGCTCACTCCGCGCCAGTACGGAATCGCCGTCACCCTTGGTTTGGCTGATCCGGCGACGTTCGGCCCGGAAATCGACGCCAAGGAAGCCGAAAAACGGCTGGAACAGATCGAGCGAACCGGCGAAGGCTTGGCGAACCGCTTCGAGCGGCCCAAGGAGCACTTTCACGTGGCCGTGACAGAAGCGCTTTACTTCAGCAACAGCCCGGACGTGGCCAATCGCATCCGCGGCAGTGGTCTGTTTCGGGCGCTGCAAAAACGGTCAGCGTCCGAGCAAGTTGAGACCGCCATTCGCAGCATCCTGGGACGAGAGTCAAACCCCGCCGAGTCGCGACTTTTGGCGGCGTACCTGGAAAAACGTGCCGAACGCCCGGACGAAGCCCTGGAGCAGATGTTTTGGGCCCTGCTGACCTCCAACGAGGGCCGTTTCAACCACTGAAACGGAGGTCCCGCGTTATCCGCCGGAGCATCGTTGTCATTCGGGTAGGTTTGTCTTTGTGGTTCGAAAAATCCGGATAAACTGCCTCTATGTCGCTGCCAACGATGGAAAATCCGTTTCCAGGAATGAATCCATTCATGGAAAATCGTTGGAGGGATATCCATACCCGATTAATGGGATACATTCGCGATCAACTCTGCGAAATCCTCCCCCTGGATCTGTCCGTCCGCGCCGAAGAACGGGAATGGCCGGCAGTCGAACGCGACCGTGAATGTCGCGCGGATGTTCGTGTCACTGAGATCGCCGAAGCATGGAAACAAGGCCTGCCGCCGGTTTGGCAGCCGGAAAATGGCGAGGTCCTTCCGGTCGCCGAGCCCGAGGTCGTCATCGCCGACCACGACACCGACCGCTGGATTGAAATTCGCGATTGCGACGAAAAATTGATCACCGCCATCGAGGTTTTAAGCCCTGCCAACAAATTGGAGTCTGGTCGTTCGTCGTATGCCAAGAAACAGGCGCATTTTTTGGCCTCCGACGCCAGTTTCGTCGAAATCGACCTGTTGCGTTGCGGACGGCATACGGTGGCTGTCGATCCGCAATCTCTGAAGCCGAAAGAGGGCACGCAATACATCGTTTGCGTCACGCGAGGTTATCTGGGATGGCAAAGAGAAGTCTATCGTTGCGGCCTGCGCGAGCCGTTGCCGACCGTGCGCATCCCGCTTCGCCCCGGGGATATGGATGTGCCGCTGGCGATCCAGGCGATGATCGACCGCTGTTATCGGACGGGGCGCTACTGGCAGATGGATCACGATCCGCAAACCCTGACGCCCAAGCTGCCTGACGACGAGGCTAAATGGGTCGCCGAAATGGTAAATCAGGCTGGGAGCGGAACGTGATTGGCCCCGGGTTTCCGCTTGCGGAGCTACCCATCGCGGTTCTGTGTATCCCAACAGCCGAAGCCTGCCATGTCCAACGCCGACCACCACAAAAACTCCGCCGCCAACAACCCCATCTTCTGCGGATCGCCGGAACACGATCTCAGCCGGCGCGCGTTTTTGGGCCATTCGCTCGCCGTGGGCTCCGGCGCCTTGCTCGGGACCTCCGCGACCGCGCACGCGCTGGACGAACCGTCGTTGAATGACGCGTTGCGCCGCTCTGGACGCAGCGTCATCCTGCTCTGGCTCGCCGGCGGCGCCAGCCAGATGGAAACCTGGGACCCCAAACCCGGTGTGGCCACCGGCGGCCCGTTCGCCGCAATTCCCACCAGCCTGCCAGGCGTGCAAATCAGCGAGCTGATGCCAAACATGGCCCGGCGCATGCACCGCATCGCTGTGGTGCGCTCACTGAACACGGGCGACGCCGGTCACGGAACGGCGGCCCGCACCATGCTGCGCGGGCGCAAAAACGAGGGCTCCATCACCTATCCGTGCATGGGGTCGATTTTATCGCGCGAACTGGAGCGCGCCCACACCAAAGTGCCGGGTTACGTCTCATTTTACTCCCAAACTGAGGGGCGCGGCAATACGGAGGTGACGCCATCGTTCCTGGGCGCGCAATACGCCGCCATGGAGCTGAACGACGGGATGAAACCGCGGGATCTGGCCCGTTTGGAGCAAATCAGCGGCTTCGATCACCGCGAGCGCGCCGAATTGCGCCAACTGCTCAGCGACCGCTTCTCGCGAGGCCGCGATTTGAGCGCGGTTCGTAGTCATGCCCACGCCTACAGCCGGGTTCACGGCCTGATGAGCAGCGAGGAGTTGTTCGACATCGAGCGCGAGCCGCAAGCCGTTCGCGATCGCTACGGTCCGACGCTTTTCGGCCAGCAAGTGATGATGGCCCGGCGATTGGCCGAAGCCGGCGTGCCGTTCGTCCGCGTGGGACGCGCCTGGTGGGACAGTCACGGTCAGAATTTTGAGACTCACAGCGAGTTGGCGCCGGAACTCGACCACGTTCTGGCCACCCTGCACGATGACTTGGAGCAACGCGGCATGTTGGAGAGCACCCTGGTGCTGGTGATGAGCGAATTCGGCCGTACCCCGCGCATCAACGCCAGCCTGGGCCGCGATCACTTCGCCGCGGCCTGGAGTTGCGCGATGTTCGGCTGCGGGGTGAAAGAAGGCGTCGTCTACGGCGAAACCGATGAGTTGGGCAACACCGTGGCTCGCGATGAAGTCGGCGCGGGGGAGATTTTTGCGTCGATGCTGACGGCTATCGGCATCGATCCGGACAAGGAATACATGGTGGGCAGCCGCCCGGTTCCGCTGGTGAACCCCGGCATCCATCCGATTCGCGAGATTTTGGCCTGAACCTGGAATCGTGGCGCTGCGTTGGAATTGGATGGCATCACATCCCCCAAACCTCGATCGCGCGCCCTTCAAATTTCCGCCCGCTTTCGTGGAAAATGCGCTCCTTCCACTTGCGCTTCGGATCGCGGTCGAAAATCAGCAAATGCGCCTCATCGGCTCCGCAGCGGTCCGCGTAGTCCGCGGTTTGCGCCAGCGCCTTCTCGATCACCTTTTCGCGCTTCCGCCCGGGCCGCTGCAATTTGCATTCGATGACAATGCGCTGCACCACGCCAGTGAAATCCCCGTCCAGCGGCCACTCGATAAACAAATCCGTCCGTTTGCGGCCCAGGCCGTACTCGCGGTTGATCCTGCCCTGCGCGTTGACGATCCGCTGCAAATAGGCTTGCAAAAGTAGCTGCGGTCCGGCCTCGTGGTAATCGAATTTCTGAATCCACGAGTCGCTCTGTTCGCGGAAAAACTGCTGGAAAGCCGGAAGCAGCTTCGCCATATCCAGGCGGCCGTCGTCACCTACGAACCATAGCCGGTCGTGGGTCATGAAAGTTTCCGCGGAGAAAACCAGCCACCGCGGCACGACTTCGCGATACATGGGATTGGCGATGCGTAGTTGCGGTTTGCGTTTCACCAAACCCAAATCCACGCAGTATTCGATGTCTGAGTTGGGAATCTGCTCAGTGTCATCGTCGTTGGCAATGATGGGATGGATCACCCGGCGCACCCGGTCCTCCTGCAGCTTGTCACTGAGCTGATCCAAATGTGTTTCGCGGCGTTGGATGATGTTCTCGGCCGCGGCGCGAATCATCTCGCCGGTGATAAGGCGGCTGCGGTCGCGGTTTGCCTTCACTGCCCAAGTCACCTCGTAAGCCAGGGCATTGACCAGCCAAGGTTGCCCTTCGGTTAGCTCCCAGGCTAACTCAATCGCCTCGGGCTCAAATTTTTGCCCGGTTTCCTCGGTGTGGAATCGATAGAGGCGCTCCATTTGGTCGCGTTCGAAATCGCCGAGGCGCAACGACGTGGCTTTCACATTGAAAGCGCTGCCGCCGGTGATCGCGGTTTTTTCGCTGCTGGCGCGGATTCGGTAGTCCAGCAGATCGCGCACTCCGCACAGCACGATGGTGCTGGGGAAGGCAGCGGGGCGCTGTTTGTAGCCGGCACGAAGTTGGCGCAGCAGAGAAATGAGGGTGTCACCCACCAGGGCATCCACTTCATCCAAAAACAGGACAATCGGTTTTTCCGCGGCTTCGCTCCAGGCTTTCAGACCTAGCTCGAAAAGGCTCAAAGAAGGCAACTGGTTTCGGAACTGCTGATCGCGGTCGGATAGAAATGTATCGCCGCAACTGGTGCGGATCTGCGAAGCCATGGAAGAAAACATCGCTACCATTGCCCGATCCACGTCTTCCCGGGCGGCCTGACCGGATTCCAGGTTGGCATACGCTGCCAAATACCTGTCCTTCGCGTTCAAGTGGCGCATCAGAGCATCCATCGCCGTAGTTTTGCCAGTTTGCCGCGGGGCGTGGAGCACGAAATACTTCTGCTGGTCGATGAGATGCAGAATCTCCTCCGTGTCCCACCTTTCCAGCGGCGGGAAGACGTAGTGCAGGTCGTCCTTCATCGGACCAGCGGTGTTGAAATAGCGTTCCATCGGCGTTCACCGTAACCCGCCTAAACCCCGGGCGCCAGCGTGATTGGCAACCAAGCAACAGGCGATTATTGTGTTTGTCCGCCTAACCGGTCACAATAACCGAATCCTGCTGGCCGGCTGTTCCTTGACGAGGGTGAACTGAATCCTTGCCGCGGGCTTGCCGTCCAGAAAAATCTCCAGCACGTAGGCGCCTAGGGGATCGCTCGCCAGGATTTTGTAGGTGCTGAGGTGAGACACTTTTTTTTGCGCGGTTATCTCCATTTCATTGCTGAAAACCCGGCCGCTTTGCTGGATTTTCACGTTTTCGTTCTTGTCGCCCCCGGTTTGGCCGGCCGGTTTTTCGGCGTTGTCGAAAGTCCACGCCGTTGGGGCCGGCAACGTAAAAACCTCGCGCACCACCACCGTTCCCTGCGGATTTTCCAGATCTAGCTTCCAACCGTATTCCGAGCCGGGCTCGAACGGGATGCGATTGAAGGGGACGGTCACGATTTGGCCGTTCACCACCTGCCCGAAGGTGAATCGATAGGGGTGAACGTTGGTTTCCCGGGAACTGGCCGGCGGGCTGCAACCCGGCAAAACCCAGCCGGATGCCAGGGCGAGGAGTATGGCGCAAAAACGAGTCAACGTCCTGAATCTGTGGCGACTCCAGCCTCTTAGGTCGAGCAAAAAGGTTGCAAAATCGTCGCGCAACTGGTTCAACGTGTTGGTTAGCACGTGAACCTGGACGATTACCTCAACCACCGCCGCGCCCTGGTGGAAACCGCGTTGCAAGCGGCGTTGCCTGCCGGCGCCGAACCCCCGGAAACGCTGCATCGGGCCATGCGCCACAGCATGTTTGCCGGCGGGAAACGGTTGCGCCCCATTTTGTGCCTGGCGGCGGCTGAAGCCTGCGGAGGCGAGGTGGAAGCGGCCATGCCGGCGGCCGTAGCCGTGGAGTGCCTGCACACCTACACCCTGATCCACGATGATTTGCCCTGCATGGACGACGACGACTTTCGCCGCGGGCATCCCACCTGTCACAAAGTGTTTGGCGAGGGAATCGCCGTGTTGGCCGGCGATGCGCTCCAAGCGCTCGCCTTTGAGTTAGCCGCTGGCGCGGGCGGCGATTTTGCGCGGGAATTGGCCGTGACCGCCGGTAGCCGGCGCCTGGTGGGAGGTCAGGTCCTGGATTTGGAGGGTGAAAGCCAGAAATTGACGCTGGAGGAGCTTCGCAACGTCCATCGCTCCAAAACCGCGGCGTTGTTGGCCACCAGCTTGCGGCTCGGCGGTTTGAGCGCCAAAGCCAGCGCCTTGCAATTGCAGCGATTGACCGAATTTGGCGAAGCGGCTGGCCTGGTGTTCCAGGTTATCGACGACATCCTGGATGTCACCAAATCGACCGAAGAACTCGGCAAAAGCGCGGGGAAAGACGAAGCCGCCGAAAAATCGACCTATCCGGCGTTGCTGGGTTTGGAGGCCTCGCGAGATGAAGCGGCGAAATTGACGCGTCAAGCCCAAGCAAGCCTGGAAATCTTCGGTGACGAAGCTGCGCCGCTACGGGGGTTGGCCGATTACTTGCTGGCGCGCGACTATTGAGCGCCAAGAAGAGGCGAGCACTGACAAATGCTTCAATTTTGTTGGAATTTAAGGAAAGTTAGGCTAAAGTGAGCCATGCTCAGCCGATTATTCCCTTTTTCCCCATTGCTGGCCGTGTTAGTCCTCAGCGGATGCGCGCTTTTTGCCAAAAAGCCGGTCCCGGAGCGCTATCGGGCGAAACCGGTCTACCCTGCCATCCAGGCCACGTCTAACCGCTATGCTTCCCCGGCGCCGGCATCGGCCTCACAGCCCAAGCATCAGCCCCAGCCGCGCAGCAACTACCAGCCCGTTACGCCGCCAGCTGGAAATCGCACGCCAACGCGCCAACCATCCAGGGGCGCCCAGTCTGACAGCGCCCGAATCAGCAGCGCAGGAGCGGATCGGGAGCAAGCGCCGGCAAGTTCGCCACCGGTGGAGGTGGAAACCCTGCCATTCGCGGTTCCCGTTCCCGGTGAGAAGAACGTGGTGACCCTGCCAGGTTACGATGCGGAAATCGACGTCACCGGGATTGAGCCAGGCACGGCGGTGGAAGTTCCGGATCCGAACAAGCCTGGAGCCACGATCCAATTTCGCGTGCCGAGGCATCAAAACGGGGGGTAAGCTGCTTTATTTGGCTGCAACCTTCATGAAAAAGCCAAGCTAAGCCGAATGCCGCTTGGTTACTTGGTTCACGCGATGGCCTAACACCGTGTCCACCGCTACCGAATTTTGGGGCGCGATTGCAAATGGCGGATTTCTGCTCTAATTCTGCGGGATGACGCCAATCACCCAGTTTTCGCGCCGGCAGGTTCTCGGCGCTTCCGGCCTTGCCGCCGCCGGCACGCTTGCACCTACCTCGGCACAAGAGCAATCGCGCAAATTCCCGCTTTGCCTCAACATGTCCACGATTCGGGGCCAAAACCTGGATGCTGCCCGGGAAATCGAGGTGGCGGGACGAGCCGGTTACGATGGCATCGAGCCGTGGTTCCGCAAAATCAACGAATTCGTGGAAAACGGGGGGAAACTCGCGGATTTGCGCAAACGCATCGACGATTTCGGCCTAACCGTGGACAGCGCGATCGGTTTTGCGCCCTGGATCGTGGATGACGACGCCAAACGCGCCGAGGGGCTGGAACAAGCCAAACGCGACATGGATACGATCGCTCAACTCGGTGGCAAGCGCATCGCCGCGCCGCCGGCCGGGACTCGCGAACCGGTGGACCTGGATCGCGCTGCCGAACGTTACCGGGCGCTGTTGGAGCTTGGCGACGAAATGGGCGTGACGCCGCAGGTGGAGATGTGGGGCGGGCATCCGGCCATCGGCACCGTGGAAAAGGCGATTTACGTGGCGATCGGCTCCGGGCATCCCAAGGCCTGCTTCCTGGGCGACGTCTACCACACTTACAAAGGCGGGTGCAGCTTCGATTCCTTTAAATTGCTGGGGCCGGGCGCGCTGCAAGCTTTCCACATGAACGATTATCCCGCCGATCCGCCGCGCGAGACCATCAAAGACGCCGATCGCGTCTATCCCGGCGACGGAATCGCGCCGGTCGTGGAGCTTTTGCGCACGTTCGCGGATTTGGGGGCGTATCCCGCGCTTTCGCTGGAACTGTTCAACAAAAACTACTGGGCCCAACCGGCTGATGAAGTTGCCAAAACCGGCCTCGCTAAGATGCGGGGCTGCGTGGAGGCCGCCGCGGCGAACCCGATCTCCTGAGCCATAGAAAGCTCACCACCGGCCCATATTTCGTCAAACCATGAGCGAAGAAGAAGACGCACAAGACCAGGAAATCACCTTCACGGAGTCCCGCGTTCTCGGTTGCCTTCTGGAAAAGGAGGCGACCACGCCGGACCATTATCCCATGACGCTCAATGGGCTGCAAAGCGCCTGCAACCAGAAGTCCAGCCGCGACCCAGTCACCGAATTTGAAGAAACCGTGGTTGAAAACGCGCTGATGGGTCTGCGCGACAAAAGTCTGGCGGCAATGGTGCGTCTCCACGGCTCACGCGTGCCGAAATACAAGCACACCATCGATCGCGTGCTGAACCTGGATGAAGGACAGAGCGCCCTGCTTTGCGTGTTGATGTTGCGCGGCATCCAGACAGCCGGCGAGTTGAACCAACGCACCGAGCGCATTCACAAATTTGAGTCGGTGGGAGCCGTTGAGCACTGCCTGCAAACATTGATCGATTACCCAACCGGCGCGTTGGTCCGCGAAATTTCGCCAGGCAGCGGACGGCGGGTCACCACCTACGCTCACCTGCTTTGTGGGGAGCCGGAAAACCTGCCAGCGGCCGTTTCCAGCGGGGGAGGAGCCCCGATTTCAACCGAAGCCATCGTTCTGGAGGAAGAAGCCTCCTGGCGCAAAAAGCAGGAGGACGAAATCGCGGCTTTGCGTCAGGAATTGGCGCAATTGCAAGAGGCGTTCGAGCAGTTTCGTCAGCAATTCGAGTGATGGGAGGCCACCCTGTCTGCTTTTCGATGGACTTTTGCAGGTTCGCGATTTTCCCAGTTTCATGCGGTCCGGCGTCCGGCTCCACCCAAAACCAGCAAAATCACCAAAAATGCAAGAAAGCGTCTCATGAGGCCGAAAAACCTGACACGATCCTCAGGTTCGCGCGACGAAATTTTTCGCGATTCGCGCGTTTCCGGTGCAAAACTTCAGGACGCTGGTTTTTTTGGATTTGTAGGCTATTTTGGTTGATCATGCTCAAGCCACGAATCCCAAACGTGGGGAGCTTCCCATTGCTCTATGCCCAAAACCATTGCTTTCTTAACCGCAGGAGGAATTGCCCCCTGTCTTTCACCGTCCATCGGCGCCTTGATCGAGAGATACAAGGCATTGGCTCCCGATTCCAACCTGTTTGGCTATTTAAACGGCTACCAGGGCCTGTTGCTGGCCCGAAAACTGGATTTCCCCGACGCGGTTTGGGAAAAATTCTCCGTGCTCTACAAGTTTGGCGGAAGCGCCCTCGGCAACAGCCGCGTGAAGTTGACCAACGTGCGCGATTGCCTGAAGCGCGGCCTGGTGAAGGATGGCGAAGATCCGCTTCACGTTGCCGCCGAGCAATTGAGGAGGGATAAGGTGGATATTTTGCACACCATCGGTGGTGACGACACCAACTCCACCGCTTCCGATCTCTCCACCTATCTGGAGGAAAACGGTTACGAACTGACCGTGGTCGGTCTTCCCAAAACGGTGGACAACGATGTGTTTCCCATCCGGCAAACACTCGGCGCCTGGACTGCCGCGGACGAGGGGGCCAAGTTTTTTCAAAATGTGGCCAATGAGAACACGACCAGTACGCGGCAACTGATCATCCACGAGGTGATGGGCCGCCATTGCGGCTGGCTGGCCGCAGCCACGGCCAACGAATACCACCGTGCGTTGGACAAATACGATTGGTTGCCGGAATTACGCATCAGCCGCGAACGCTGGGACGTCGATGCGGTTTGGCTGCCGGAAATGGGCCTGGACATGGATGCCGAGGTGGACCGGCTGGCCCGGCGCATGGACGATACGGACAAAGTGCACCTGTTTCTGAGCGAGGGCGCCGGCGTGGACGCCATTATCCGCGAAAAGGAGAAAATTGGCGAAGAGGTGAAGTACGACGCCTTCGGACACGCCCGCATCGATGACTTAAACCCGGGCAAGTGGTTCGCCAATCAGCTAAAAGAGCGCTTGGGGGCGGAAAAGGTGCTGGTGCAGAAAAGCGGTTACTACGGGCGTTCGGCGGCGCCGATTGACAAGGATTTGGATCTTATCAAGCGCAGCGCGTTTGCCGCGGCGGAATACGCGCTGAGTGGGAAAACGGGGGTTGCCGGCTTGGATGAGGACGCGGATGGCGAACTGCGGTGCATCGAATTCCCACGAATTCGGGGAGGCAAGCCCTTCGACATCGACGTGCATTGGTTCGACCGGCTGCTGGAGGAAATCGAACAGCCAAAAGGCGAGAGCCTGGCTCACGCCTAATTTACTTGGGCCGAACGCAGGGGGAACCTGCGTCATCGCCTCAATTCCGCGCGGAGGTCCCGAAGTCCAAGGGCCCCCAACACCTAATTTGGCGCCGGCTTGCCAGCTCCAGGCTTGGCCGCGGTAATCGCGTTGACGCCGCCTTTCTCCACCGAAATGAAGTCGAGCAGGATCTCGATCGACTCACGCTTGACCGGCCCGTATCCGTGAGGCGGTTCCAGCGCCTTTTGCTCCTCGTCCTTCTCCCCGAGGGCCATCATCATGCCGCTCAATTCGTGCGGCGATACTTCGGACAAGAGCCGCAGTTCGTCTTCGTCCACGCGATCGAGGGTGAGGCTATAGGTGGTGAAGCGGCCTTTTTCCTTTTCCTTGATGGCGGAAAAACGCGCCTTCAATTCGTCCCTGTGCTTCTCGTCGCGCTGATCTTCTTCGGCAATTTCGCGCTTCCGCACTTCCCGGTTCAACGAAATCTTGTTTTGCTCTTTGCGGGTCTGAAAACGCTTGGTTTCGGACATGATCCACTGAAAATCCGGACTTTGCAGGCGGCGAGCCTCGGAGCGCTGGCGCAGCAGTTCCAGGGGAATGGGTTGCTTGCGGAAAAGCGCGTACTTTTGGCGAGGCACTTCATCATACGGCAGGGGGTTTTTCAATGCCGCCTCGCCCAAGTCCATGGCATCAGTGATGGAAGGCAGCACGATGTCGGGGATCACTCCCTTTTGCTGGGTAGAGCCGCCGGCTATGCGGTAAAACTTCTGGATCGTCAGTTTCAGGGCGCCCGCTTCGTTCGAATTTCCGGGCAGCAGAAGCGAAAAGCCGCTGGTCGTTACCGGCAGGAGTTGCTGAACGGTTCCCTTGCCAAACGTCGAGCGTTCGCCCACCACGATGGCCCGGTTGTAGTCCTGAAGCGCCGCTGCCAAAATTTCGCTGGCCGAGGCGCTGGCTTTGCTGGTCAAAACCACCATCGGCCCGTCATAAACGGGGACCCTGGCGTTGGAGATCTTGACGTCCGGGGGATTGCGGCTGTCTTTGGATTGCACCACCGGTCCCTTGGGGATGAAGAGCCCGGTCAGGTTGATCGCCTCATCCAGCGATCCGCCTCCATTTTGGCGCAGGTCGAGAACCAGCCCCTCCATGCCTTCTTTTTTGAGCCGCAGCAGCAACCGCTTGGTGTCGCGGGTCACGCTGGTTTGTCCGGACTGCATGTCGCTGTAAAACGAGGGCAATTCGATCCAGCCCACCCGGACGAGGCGGCCTTCCGCGTTCTTGGTCTCGATCAACTCCGCACGGGCCAGGCTCTCCTTCAAATCAACCTGATCGCGGCGAATTTGAATGGTCCGCGTGGCCGAAGGATCCTCGCCGTTGGGCACGAGTTTGAGCCGAACGTGCGAACCTTTCTTGCCCCGAATCAAATCCACCACCTTTTGCAGCTTCATGTGCTTGATGTCCACCATCGAGCCCTTCTGTCCCTGCCCCACACCGATGATTTTGTCGCCCACCTGCAGTTCGCCGGCTTGATGAGCCGGGCCGCGAAGCACCAGGCCGCGAATCTCCGCGTAACCTTCATCAGTCATGCTCAACAAGGCGCCAATGCCTTGCAGATTCTT
This sequence comes from Verrucomicrobiales bacterium, assembly GCA_965224535.1. Classification (GTDB taxonomy): domain Bacteria; phylum Verrucomicrobiota; class Verrucomicrobiia; order Verrucomicrobiales; family DEV007; genus JBCDHN01. Next base: position 170,537 of record CBDCZR010000032.1, on the reverse strand, counting down.
GCGCATCTGGATCTGAAAATTCTCGTATTCTGACTGGGTGAAGTAGTCCGAGTGCGGGTCGTAAGCGTGGGCCAAGCTTTTCAGGTAAAATCCGGCAATGTCCTCGGTGGTGTTGTCCTTCAGCGAATCCAAAATCCGTTCGTAGCGCTTTCGCACCACAACTTGCGGCGGTTCCCGGTTGGCGTCGGGATCGTCCTTTTTGGCATCCACCGCCTCGCGGCGCATCACCTCCTCCAGCATCTCCCCTTCGATGATGTTGCGCCAAATTTGATCGGCGGCGGCGGCATTTGCCGGCCAGGCGGCCTCTTTGCGGCTCAATTGCACCGCGCGATCGGAATCGTAGGTGAAATTGGGGTTTTGGAGCAGTTTTTTGATCCAGTTGACCCGATCGATGACGCGGTCGGTGTAGATGTAGTAGATGTCCAGCGCCGGGGAAATATCCTCAAGCAACAATTTTTCGTCGAGCCTGACTTCGTAGCGGGCCTTGAACCCATCGATGTCAGACTGCAAAAAGTAGAGTCGGCCTCCATCGAGGAAATCGAGGTAATTGTCCAACAATTCACGCGAAACGTCGTCGTTGATGGATTGGCCGTTGTAATGCTCGTGTTGCAGAAGGGTGGCGACTTTTGCCGCCACTTGACCGTATTCGACCGCGGCCGTCTGCTGGATGGAAAAGCTGCTCAAAAACGCGACAAGGGTGAGCAGGTGCAGTCCGGGAAGTTTTGCCATGGATCTCAGGGTAAGGGGATTTTTTTCGGTTAGATCGACCGAATCGCAGGGTGATTCGATGAGTTTACACAGATCATCGCTGTTGACACGAAAATTCCATCGAAAACAGCAGAATGGAATCGCAAATTTGCATCAATCTCCAGTTGGCGCCGCGCAAGCGCCAAAAGCCGGGCAATCTGAGGCGCACGCGTAACAAACCTCTACGCAGCGGTGAGGGGTTGCCGGTGCGCCTCCAACCTGCCCCACAGATTGGGGAGCCGCGCCGAAAGTTGGCCCTCCTCTTGCAAATTCCACTGCTGCCCCTTTGGCACGCCTCCGGCAATCTCCACCACGCCGGCATCGAGTTCCTGGCCGGTGATTTCTTCGTAAATTTGGCTGGGTAGATGGAGAAACTCCTCGCCTTCGTATTCGCGCACCTCCGGGTCGGTCACATCCACCAGGCTGTCCGGATTCGCCACGGCGCCTTGGAAAATTTCCCGCCCCTGACAAACCAACCAAGCTCGAAACGCCTCAAATTCATCGTGGGTGGAGCCGGCGTTGAGAAGGTGGGCCGCTCCCCACAAATCCCAGCTGTAAGCCGCCAGCAACGCGTGGCCGAGTTCTTCGCTAAATCCGGCGATTTCCTCGGCTGGAAGCTGCCTGAGCGAATCGGCGAGCAGATCGATTTGGCTGTCGGCGTCACCTTGAGACTCCGCCACCGATCCATCGATCATTTGCCAGAATCGTGCTTGGTCCATGAGTTTTTGGCTTGTTGCGTGATGTTTTGGGTGAAATCAGGGCCAGTTGGGCCCTAAAAACCAGCCTAAAACGGGATTTCGTCGTCTTCTTCGCCTACATCCATCGGCCCGCCGCCTCCTCCTCCCCCAACCGGAGCCGGCTCGGGTTGCGGATCGGACTGAGATGGAGCGGTCTCGCGCGGCGGAGTACCATATTCCTGCTGAGGCGGTGGGGAATAGCCGCCTGAGCCCTGCGATTGCTGGTTGTGCTGAGTTGGCTGGTTGTAATCGCCGCCCGCGTAATTTTGACCGCCGCCGCCACCACCACCTTCGCTGCGCCCCGCTAAAAACTGGAAATTTTCGCCGACAATCTTCAATTTATAGCGGTTTTGACCCGTATTTTTGTCCTGCCAGGAATCCATTTGCAGCCGCCCCTCGACGAACATCGGGTTTCCTTTCTGCATGTATTGGTTGATGACCTCTGCCTGCCGTCCCCAAAACGTGATGTCCAAGAACGCAACCTCTTCGCGCTGTTCGCCTTCCACGGTAAAACGCCGATTTACCGCCAAGCCCAAATCCACAACCGCGGTTCCTTTGGGCGTGAACCGAAGTTCGGGATCGCGGGTCAGATTGCCGATGAGCATCACTTTGTTTAACGAAGCCATAATATCACAGATAAACCAGAATCTAGGCCTTGGCTAGCGCGATTTTGGTACTTTTGTGAGGGTTCGCAAAGCTTGCCTAAAAAGCCAGTTCCTCGCCAAAGATGAATTTCGCCGCTTGAGCCACATCTTTGTCGCCGCGGCCGGAGAGGTTGGCGATGATGATTTGGTCGCGGCTCATTTCGGGAGCTGCTTTGGCGACGTGGGCCAGCGCGTGAGCCGATTCCAGCGCCGGGATGATCCCCTCCACGGCGCTCAAATCCTGAAACGCTTGCAGCGCCTCATCGTCAGTCGCGAAATCGTAGCTGATACGGCCTTGCTGCTGGTAAAAGGCGTGCTCGGGACCGATAGCGGCGTAATCAAGGCCCGCGGAGACGGAATGTGTTCGCAGAATTTGCCCGTCGTCATCGGCCAAAAGCCAAGTTTTTGTGCCTTGCAACACGCCCAACTTGCCGCCTTGGAATCGCGCCGCGTGCTCGCCTTCCACAATCCCGCGGCCACCGGCTTCCACGCCGATCATCCGGACCGAATCGTCGCCCAAAAACGGATAAAAAAGGCCGATCGAGTTGCTTCCGCCGCCCACGCAGGCCACCAGCAGGTCCGGCAGACGATTTTCGCGCTCCAAAATCTGGCTGCGCGCTTCCTGGCCGATCACGCGGTGAAAATCGCGCACCATCATGGGGAAAGGATGCGCGCCCAACGCCGAACCCAGGATGTAATGCGTGTCCCGCGGATGCGCCACCCAATCGCGCAGCGCCTCATTCACCGCCTCCTTCAGCGTGCGTTGGCCGGCGGTCACCGCGCGCACTTCCGCGCCCAAAAATCGCATTCGGGCCACGTTTAGCGCTTGGCGCTCCATGTCCACCTCGCCCATGTAAATGATGCACCGGAACCCGAATCGCGCGCAAACCGTGGCCGTGGCCACACCGTGCTGACCCGCGCCGGTTTCCGCGATGACGCGTTTTTTTCCGAGTCGCTTGGCCAAAAGTGCCTGCCCCAGCGCGTTGTTGATTTTGTGCGCGCCGGTGTGGAGCAAATCTTCGCGTTTCAGGTAAATTTTGGCCCCGCCGAGCTTTTCGGTCCAGCGCTCTGCAAAATAGAGCGGCGTGGGACGTCCGCAGAAATCGCGAAGCAGGTGCGCAAGCTCCGTCTGGAACTCCGGGTCATTTTTGGCGTTTTCGTACTCAGCGGTCAGTTCCTGAAACACGGGCATGAGCGTCTCCGGAACAAAAACGCCGCCGTACGCGCCAAAGTGGCCGTGGGAATCAGGAACGGATGCGGGATCGATGGTTTGGGCGGCCATGATGGGCTAGGTTAGGGTTGAAACTCGAAATCCGAAACTCGAAATCCGAATTCTGACGAAACGATGACGCCCGACGCGCAAAACCAGTTTTTGGATGATTACCTGCTCATCGAAAACCCGCAGGAACGCTTCAGCGCGATCGTTTCCCGGAATTCGCCCTTGGCCTCGCTGGATGAGGCGAAACGCACCGACGCCAACCAAGTGGAAGGCTGCGTTTCCCGGGTTTGGTTGGTGGGAGAACTGGATGAGGCCGGAAAGTGCCGATTTCGAGCGGAAGCGGACGCCGCAATCGTGGACGCGCTCGCCAAGCTGATTGCCGAGTGGTTCGATGGCATGGCGCCGAAGGAAATCATGGCCGCGCCCGCGGACCTCTTGGACCGGCTAGGCATCGCCAGCCAGCTTTCGCCCACGCGCCGCCGAGGAATGGGACAGATTTTCGGGAAAATTCGTGGTTTGGCGGAGAGTTGGGTGAGCCGCCGCACCGATTAACTGATTGACCAAAATTACCGGACACGCGATAGGTTGCCCCATGATTGCGGAGACCATCCCCCAAATCCTAACCCTCAGCAACGAGGACAAGCTTCGTCTGGCTGCGGAACTCGTTAGAGACGCTGTGGGAGGTGACGAGGATGTAGTTTTGGATTCCGAGACGGTTGCCATGCTTCAGGAAAGCCTGAGTGACTATCAATCCAACCCAGACCAGGGGACGCGGTGGGAGGAAATTCGCGATCGCTTGTCAAACCGGGAATTCAAGAACTATGCGGGAGGTAATTTGGCTACTACGAGCTGAAATCACCCTTCAAGAGGCGTTTCAACGAGAAGAAAAGAGTTCACCGGCCTTGGCCGATGACTTGTTAACATCCGTGGATCAGGCTGTTGGGTTTATTCGCGAATTTCCGGAAATTTACCGGGAAGTTTTGCCCCCATTTCGCAGGGCCATTGTTGGCAAAAAGAAGCGCTACGGGCTGTTTTACGTTGTTGAAGATCGGGGAATCATCGTTCACTCACTTGAAGATCTTCGACAGGAACCAGACCGCATCCGGCGAAATCTCGGGGCGTAGAACTCACGCAATTCCCGTTCGACAATCGCCCTGACCGCCCCGAAAACTGAGGGATGGACGAAACCAACCTGACCCGCGAAAACGATCCCGCCTACGATCGGGAAAAGGAGACCGTGCAGCGCCTGCACGAGGCGCGCGGGCAGATTGAGGCGGAGTTGTCCAAGGTCATCGTGGGCCAAAAAGAGGTGATCGATCAGTTGCTCATCTCCCTGCTGGCCGGCGGCCATTGCCTCATCACCGGGGCGCCCGGTTTGGCCAAAACGCTGCTGGTCAAGACGCTGGCCGACGTTTTCGACCTCAGTTTCCAGCGCATCCAGTTTACACCGGACCTTATGCCCGCGGACATCACCGGGACCGAGATTTTGGAGGAAACCCGCGAGGGACACCGGGAGATGATCTTCCAGCGCGGGCCGATTTTCGCAAACATGATCCTGGCCGACGAAATCAACCGGACACCGCCAAAAACGCAGGCCGCTCTGCTTGAGGCGATGCAGGAGCATCAGGTGACCGTCGCCGGCGACAGCATGAAGCTGGAGGAGCCATTTTTCGTCCTCGCGACCCAGAACCCGATCGAGATGGAAGGCACCTATCCGTTGCCCGAGGCTCAACTCGACCGATTCATGTTCAACGTCGTCATCGACTACCTCAGCGAGGACGACGAAGTGGCCGTGGTCACCCAAACCACCGGCGCGGAACAAGACACGCCCAAGCAACTCTTCACCGGCGCCAACGTCATCGCGTTTCACGAGGTGGTTCGCTGCGTCCCCATCGCCGAAGACGTGGCCCGCTTTGCGGTTCGATTGGCAGCGGCTTCCCGGCCAAATCAGGAGAACACGAGCGAATTCGTCAACGAGTGGGTCGAATGGGGAGCCGGAACCCGCGCCGGGCAGTTTCTGGTGCTGGGCGGCAAAACTCGCGCGTTGCTGGAGGGGCGCGCACACGTGTCCATCGACGACATTCGCGCCTTGGCCAAGCCGGTGTTGCGCCACCGGATTTTGGTCAATTATCGCGCTGAGGCGGAGGGAATGAGCGTCGACAAAGTGATCGATCGCCTGTTGGAGCAAGCCTGAGGGCCGAAGCTGATTTTTTGGCAATTGAGGCAAACAAAAACCTCCCGGCGTGGCGATTAGCTTCGGAAAACCGTCGGTCGCGGCACATCGTTTTGCTTGCGGCCCGTTTTGTGAAATCCAAACAAATCGCCATCATGAAAAAACGATACCTACCCTTGCTTTTCTCCCTAACCGTTGTCCTGACAATTCCCGCCACAGCCCAGAAAAACCAAGGCAGCCTCCGCAATCGGCTGAACGTCGAAAATTCGGCTCCGGATCGCACGGGACCCTTGGGCGGCTACGCAAATGTGGTCGAGCGCGTCTCCCCATCGGTGGTCTCCATCGTGGTCACGTCCAAGGCGCCGTCGATCCAGACCACGATTCCCGATTTGTTCGACGATCCGCTCTTCCGCCGCTTTTTCGGCGATCCTTTTGGCGACCAACGCCAGGGACCGCAAAGTCGCCCGCGGCAGCTTCCCACGCCGAAGCGTCAGGGCCAGGGTTCCGGCGTCATTTTGACCAACGACGGCTACATCGTGACCAACAACCACGTCATCGATAGCGCCGAGGAAATTGAGGTGAGCCTTCCCGGCGATCGCGAAACCTACGGGGCTAAAGTCGTCGGCACGGACCCGAAAACCGACCTGGCGTTGATCAAAATCGACAAAACCGGGCTGCCCGCGATTACGGTGGGCGATAGCTCCCTGCTCAAGCCGGGCGACACCGTTTTGGCCATCGGCAGCCCGTTTGGGCTTAGCCAAACGGTTACCACCGGCATCGTCAGCGCCACCGGCCGCCGTTCCCTGGGCCTGACCGGACGCGACGGTTACGAAAACTTCATCCAGACGGATGCCTCCATCAATCCGGGCAACTCCGGCGGCGCGCTCATCGACAACAAAGGCCGCCTCATCGGCATCAACACCGCCATTTTCTCCCGTTCCGGCGGCAACATGGGCATCGGCTTCGCCATTCCCGTAAATCTGGCGGTCAACATCATGGATCGGCTCATGAGCGACGGCGAAGTGCGGCGCGGCTTCCTGGGCGTGACGATCGGCGACCTAACGCCGGAGCTGGCCCAGGGCTTTGGCGTCGAGGCCAAGGGCGCGTTGGTCAACAGCGTGAATCCGGACACGCCCGCCGCGGACGCGGGAATCGAGCCGGGCGACATCATCGTCAAATTCGACGGGAAAGACGTGGCCGACGTCGCAGGCCTGCGCTTCATGGTCGCCAACACCGATCCCGGCCGGCGCGTTGGCGTGGAAGTCATCCGCCAGGGCCAAAACCACAAATTCACCGTGCAATTGGGCCGCTTGCCCGGCAGCCAGGTTGCCGATGCGCCGAATCCCCAGCAAAACGGCGGCGGATCGACCGCAAACAGCGAATTTTTGCCCGGGGTGACGGTTGCGCCGCTCACGGAAGCCGCGCGCGCCAACGTAGAACTGCCGTCCGACCTTGGAGGCGTGGTCGTGGCCTCGGTGGACCCCGATTCGAACGCCGCCGAAGCGCTGTTGCAACCCGGCGACGTCATCGTCAGCATCAACCGCCAAGCCGTCTCTTCACCGGCCGAAGCCGTGAAAGCGAGCAAAAACGCGGGGAACATCGTGATCCTGCGCGTTTTTACCCAAGGCGGCGCCCGGTTTGTCGCGATCCCAAAAGGGTAAGCACGAACGCCGCACAAATTTTGGGCGGGGCGTGAAAGCTCCGTTACACCGCAGGGGTGAGTCCAACCCGGGCTCACCCCACTTTTTTGCGCTCAAATCACGAAAAAATAGACCGCGGCGGAAACGATCGACAGCAAGATGCCCAGCAACGTCAAAATCGCCGTGACCTTCAAATATCTGGTCACCTTTTCCAGCGCGTCGTTCATTTCAAACCGGCTGCCGGTGGATTGGGCGTCCCGGGCGGAATTCGCGGCGCTGAACAGCATCCTGCCCAGCCAAATGGGGATCCAACCGACAAGCGCCCCGATGAGCGTCAGGCAAATCAGCACGCCGCAGACGATGTTGCACAGGGCCAAAAACTTCATCCAACCCGCGTTTTGGGCCAAAATGCTGGCAAACACCCGAATATCCGAGCTTCCGCCGTTTGGAATGGGCGGTTTGGCGATCGGGTTGACCGTGTCGTCGCCGTTTTCCGCAGAATCGCCGGGATGCGCCGGAAGCGCCTGTCCGAGCGGAATCCAGTTGGAAAGGCTCTCGTTCCAAACCAGCGTTTTGTCCGTGACGACGCCGCGGTCCCGCAGGTCGCGCAATTCCGGCTCTCCAGCCTCGACCTGGCTTTGATTTTGGTCCAAATAATACCACTGCATGGTGTTGGGTCCCATTTTTAGCATTTGGCCGGTTGCACGTGAAGCTGAATTTACGCGGCAATGCAGTCCGGCCTCAGGGTGCCGATAAACGGCAAATTGCGGTATTTTCCCTGGTAGTCCAGCCCGTAGCCGATCACGAACGCGTCCTCGATCTCGAACCCGGTGAAATCGGCCGAAATCTCCACCCTGCGTGGCACCTGCTTGTCCAGCAACACGCAGGATCGCACGGAGGCTGCGCCGACTTCATCGCGAAGCAGGTCGGTTACCGCATGCAAGGTGCGGCCGGTATCCAGAATGTCATCGACCACCAGCACGTGCTGTCCCGCGAGATTTTTGAGGGTCTCAGCCTGCTCCATGCTCACTTTTCCGCTGCTGGTGGCGCCGCCGTGGTAGCTGGCCACGCGGAAGCTTTCCAGGTAAACCGGCAGCGACATGGCCCGCATCAAATCCGCGGCAAAAAGGATGCTGCCGTGCAGAATCACCAGCAAGGTTAAGTCCTCGCCGTCGTGCGTTGCCTCAATTTCCGCCCCTAGCTCAGCCACGCGATTGTGGATCTGGCTCTGGGTGATGAGAATGCGGTCGACGTGGCTGGAAAGCGGTTTGGCGGATTGCATGGGCTGGAGTTGGACCTAAGTTCTTGTGCCGTCAGGCCCCCGGGTCAATCACGAACAACCTCGAACCATCAACTACCATGAACGCGGAAATTCCCGACGACCATCTGCCCGATTTGCGAACCGACTACCAACGCGCCCAACTCAGCCTGGCCGATGCGCCGGACGATCCGCTGGATTGGTTTCGCGACTGGTTTGAGGAAGCGGCCGGCGCGAATTTGGTGGACGCCAACGCCATGACCCTGGCCACGGCTTCCGCCGATGGGCGCGTTTCCTCCCGCACCGTCTTGCTGAAGGGACTGGACGAGCGCGGTTTTCAGTTTTTCACCAACTTTCAGAGCCGCAAAGCCCGGAATTTGGCCGAAAACCCCGCCGCGGCCCTCACGTTTTACTGGCCCGCGCTGGAGCGCCAAATTTGCGTGCGCGGCCAGGTTTCCCGCCTCTCCGACGCGGAAAGCGACGCCTATTTTGCCAGCCGGCCCTACGGCAGCCGCATCGGCGCCTGGGTTTCCACCCAAACCGAGGAAATTTCCGGCCGCGACTGGCTGGAAGTGCGCGATGCGGAATTTCGCGAAAAATACCCTGAAACCGGCCCCGTTCCCCGTCCGCCATTTTGGGGGGGATACGTGCTTGCGCCAATTTGGGTGGAATTTTGGCAGGGGCGCGCCAGCCGGCTTCACGATCGGATTGGTTTCGAGCGGGAAACTGGCTCCAGCGCGTGGCGAAAATTCCGGCTCAGTCCGTAAATTGGCGGAGGGAGCCGCTACGCCAAAATCGACTTCACCACCTTGGCCGGCTCCACGCCTGTCAGCCGCTGATCCAGGCCCTGGTAGGCGTCATGAAAATCATCACCCACATCACTCCGCTCCCGGGAGGCTTGGCTCAATTCGGCCGAAAAATCCTCCATCCGCGCATAAGTTCCACGCCGCTATGGATGTCTTGATGCCTTCTTGCGGCTCGCTGCCGAAGCTTTGTGAATCACTTCCAGGCTAGCCCGGGCTAGACTCGAATCCCCTTCACCAGCCTGAATTCCTGCGAACCCTTGCCATACTGGCCGCTGACGGCTTTTTTGATGCGCTTTTTGCGATCTTTCAGGCCCATATCGCCTTCGTAAGCCTCCATCCGGTCGTGCTGCTTCCCCTTCAAATTCGCGCCCAGGCCGTCCATCCGGCCATTTAGCTTGCGCAGCCATTCCAGCAGAAAAACCAGGCACAACTCCGACTTCTTCGAATCGTAATCGGGGTCGTTTTCATCGAGTTGATTCCAGTTCCGCGCTCGCACCCTCGGGCAACTGAAGGCGAATCTGCTTCGCCGGAGGCGCGTAACCGTCCACCATGCGCAGAACCTCAATGAAACTGCCAAAATTCCCCTCGATCTCCGCGTAACCCTGCTCGCCGATCGACCGCGTGCGAGCCGCCTCCGAATCCTCGCCCTCAGCCGGAGTCGGCGGCTTGGGTTTCGGTGGACGGTAGCCGCGAATCTTGTTCTTGAGCGAAATCAGCCCCGGCAGGTGATGTTTCCAGTCCGGATTGCTCTCCACGAAATCGACCGCCTGCAAAACGCGCGCCTTAACCTCGGTGACGACTTCGACGCGCTGATTCACGTTCCAAGTGTATTCCTTGCTCAGCGAGGAGGTTTCCCTGTTGAGCAGGCCCACATCATCGAGGAACTCCTCGAATTCCACTGGCGAAAGTTCGGCGCGGGCTGGAGCGAATTCGGGTTCGAAGCTCTGGATCACTCCAAGCATGTTGCGACCCCGGCCCGAGGCGGTCAGCGAAGGATTTTTCGGAAGTGGCCATGGTGCGGTGGTGGTGGGAGTGGATTGAAGATTTTGGTGTGTGAAAAGATCCGTGAACTAATTAAGATCCGTGAACTAATTCGGATTGTCAAACCTTTAAGAAACTGAAAAAATGGGGACCTTTTGACCTTTTGACCTTTTGTCACTGCATCTATCAAGAGATTGATCCGATGGATTTGAAATATTGACACATTAAACATTTTCCACATTTTTTCGCAATTTTTTTTTGAGCGGCTGCCCACATCACAAATCTATAGAAAAACTCACACCATCGGTGGTGCCCCGGCCCCAAATTTCATGATCTTCACAATTCAGCGCAAATTCATCCCATTAATCCTGTTGCCTCACGTAAAAAAGACACCTTAGGGCAATACATGAGTTAGGCAGCGGTTTAGTTTGGCTTTGAGGCAGCCACACAGTTGAGACGCACATTTTTCACAATTTCACAATTTCACAATTGACTTTACTCTACTACCCTTATCTGCTGAACTAGAGTTGCCATGAGTTGGACTGCTTGTTCGAGGCTCCCAAGTCTCCCGATCTTAGGTTTCCCGAGTTTAAGGGGATGACACACGAATTCGGTGTCAGAGTCGCCATGGTCGATTAATCCTGTAATGACAAACATGAGCCAGGAATTACTCAATCGCGTAGCCCTTCTCAACGCACTTGATTTTCCCAATCTATGCAATGCATTGGGGATTGCGCCTTTTCATTTCGTTGGTGTGGTTGGTGCTGCCAAATTGGCCCAATTCAGCAGAGAATGTGAGGCACGAGGCCATTCCGATGAATACGTCAACGGAGCAATCGATTGGGTGCTCCAAGGCTCCGGGAATCCGGAGAACTACCCAGGCCCCCAGTCGAAGGGTTCATCTCCTCTACCTTCGATTCCACAGGTTTCACCCCAGTCTTTTACGGGCGCTACATTGGAGTATTTGGGTGCGCTAGACGGGACAAATGAGAGAGCGCTCCAAGAAACGATCAGGGCAAATCAGCTGCAGCTATCGAAGAACGACTTGAAGGAACTGGCCGAGCAAGTACAATTGGGTAACATTACGCATCCTGACGACCGGTTGGCGAGGTTTGCGAGCAATTCGATTGTCAGACGGCGTGCCCAGGAAATTGAGGCTTCGGGGCAGAACTGGCGCACGGTGGTTCAGTTGCATGCTACCCCTCCGCCTGGCTGCGTCTGTCGCGTAAAGGTGTATGAAGACGAGGCCGATCCGGTTCGAATTGGAACGGGGATACGTGTAACCGATACCCTGGTACTAACCTGTTTTCATGTAACCGGCACTAGTCCGCGCCATATCGAACTTGAGTTCCCCAAGTTTACTGGTATCCCGCCAATAGCTGAATACTCAGAGTGCGAGGTTACCACCACGCAAACCTATCAAGCAGCAACCATTGGCCAAGAAGACGACAAAAAAGTGCTGATCGTCTCATCGTCGCCCCCTTTGGACGAAAGTAAGGAGATTGCCTATTGGGATGGACAGGCAGATATTGAAGTTGGTAGCCACTTGGACTACGCCCTTATCGAACTAGATTTGAGCGCCAAGACTTGGAGTTTCAAGGTCGATGCCTCGGATAGCAAGCTCCCGTCACTCCATCTCTACTTCTTGACATTTATCGCCTCAAACAATGACTACGTTATCCGCGCGCCAAGGTCGAGATTCAATCCGGCGGCATTCAGCAAGCCCCCAATCTCAATTGTTAAAGTGGAAGATTGGATTTCCGAAGAACAAGCCTCTGATTTTGAAGTAAAGGAGGATGGGAATCGAATTCGCTACCGGACAGAAGATGGAACGGATAAAGGCAATTCAGGATCTCCGATCATCGATCCCAAGGATGGAATACTCCTTGCCATTCATCACGCCTCAAGTCTAAGCGGTAAGTCACAAGCGGTTCCCATTCAACCCATACTATCACACATACAGAAAACGATTCGGGAAGTGCAGATGTTTGAGACCCACTACCAACAAATTGTGAGTCGTTCTTGGTTTCCTCCGAGAGACTAGCGATTAGAACAGTTTTTGTGCATCACAACCATGAAAATCGACGTCAAGCCGCTAACGGGAGCTGAAATAGATCGGCTCAAAACCCAGAGCTTTTCTCATTTCGTCTCAGCAATACTGGTCCGAATGGCGATTGTTGCCTACCTGAAGGGCGCAAAGGAAGTTAAATCCGGAGAGTCCGGACCAATGGAACTCTTTCTAGATCGGTGTGATTGGGACGGATATCAAACTTGGCCTGGAAAGAATAGCAACCAAGGTTTTGCCGCCTGGAAAGATGACGTAATGGTGATTACCTATCGGGGATCGGAAGCAAAATTGAACGATTGGAATGCCAACCGCAAAGCAACTTTTCCGGAAAAAAATCCAATAGGAGGATTCGCGCATCGTGGCTTCACCCAAGTTTTTGAGGAAACGCGGGAGGAAGTTAGGAGTTTGATCGAGGCCAAGAGTAGTGACATCAAATTTCTTTGGCTATGTGGACACAGTCTTGGCGGCGCTCTCGCTACGGCAATGTCTGCGAACCTTCTGAAATTTCCAATTCCAGGATTCAGTGGCGTGTGGAATGTTTCAACAATTGGCGCCCCACGCTTTGGTGATCCCGATTTTGAGACAGCCTATGAGGAGGAAATGCTCGACCGCCATTGGCACTATGTGAATGAGGGAGATCCAGTGCCACATCTGCCGCCAATGCGCCTCCTGAATCTGGAATATCGACATGTGGGGCAGTTGAAATGGTTTCACAGGAGTGGAGTATTGGTTCCAATGCCGGCGCGTGTAGTTGGGCTTGAGAATTATGATCCTTCAAATGAAAGCGAGAAGGAGGCAATCAGCGCAATTAGGAGAATGGAATCCATTGTTGGCGCAAGGGTTTCTAAGGACAATCTAGAGTCTGATTATGATCGTCTCATTGAAGAGATTAGAATTGAAATCGAGAGTGTCCCTGGCTTCCAATTCGATGAGTCAGCCGGCGTAATCAGTGGGGAATACGTGGAACTTGGGAAGGCTGGAATGGAAGGTGATGTTGGTAAATGGATCGCTCCCGCGCATAATGCGCTGCTTTACCTTGCAAGAATTGAAGCCCTTGCAGCGGAAGAATGAACAGACAATTACTAGAACGCGTTTCGCTGCTTAACGCGCTTGACTTTCCGGAGGTATGCAAGAAGCTTAACATTAGTCCGGCTATCTTTGTCGATGAAACGGGTGCCAAAAAGCTCAAGTCGTTTGCTGACGAGTGCGAATCTCGAGGGTATAAGAACAAAGACGTCGAATGTGCAATCGATGAGGTTCTTGACGGTGCGAGTGCAGAATCCACTGCTGAAAAAGGCGTGGAAGTGGATCCCAGCCCTGGAAGAGGTGCCCTGGAAGTAAAAGGCATTGGGATAGCACTTGTTGACGGAGGTATTGAGTTGTGCTGTGATGGATTTGCTGACGGGGCAGTAGATATCTCTTTTCTTGACCCTTCCGCTACTGACCTCCGCAAAAATATCGAGAAATTTTCTTCCGCTCAACTATTCATTATTGGAAATCGGGTCGAGGAGAAGAGTGTATCCCTATTTGGAGCCCTTGATCTTGGAAACGAGTCAGGTGAGTGGGAACTTGACTTAATGCGATGGTGGAAGTCGATAGAGACGCCGAAGTGTATCATTTGTCACACAACGGGGGCGGATCGATTGCACCATCACCCTGATATCTTGGCGCCCTTTCCTTGCGTCATCACACCGATTGGCAATGTTGCTCCCGAGAGTGCCACATCCTATCTGCTTGGGTTTATGAAGAAACTGAAAAAGATTTACGAGCGCGATTCAGAACTTGAGGTGAGTTCATTTGTGCGCTGTCATCACGCAGGTAGGCGAACAGCGTCAATGTCGGACAAGGTTGGCTTCTTGCGATGGGAGTTCGGCCAGGAAATTGGCTAGCAAATGCGACCGACAAATGCCGTGAGGATTTCCTTTTTTCAGACGGTCCGGTTTCGGTGCATTCCTGAGTCGCAGTTGCAGTCATTTGCGGATCGGATTGGCGAACATGAAGGGTGTTTTGTGTGTCATGCCAAAACGGAGGACCAACGAGTTCAAATCTTAGCCAGCCTGTGCAACAGCGACGAAAAGTGCCAGCTGGTTGGGAATCACCTTTCAAGAGCTAGGATCAACTGGAAGAATTGGCCGCGGGAATTTCTGCGAGAATTGTCTCGCCGAATCCGCGATCCGATTCCACCTAGAAGACTTCCTACGCTTAGGTTGCTGCGCGAGGGCGTGTGCATGAGTGCGCCCGACGGCCAGATCCTCCCGGAATTGAAGTCGTTTTGGGATGAAAACGAGATTCCCGAGAAGGATATCTCCGAGGCTCGGGTATTCGTTCCGATCGTATCGTTCGCGTTTCTCTTTTCAAGACAGGCATATGAAATGTCAAGCAAAGCTAAACAAGGTGTAGACCGAAATGAGATGATTGTTCTACCCGTTTATTTGACCTCGCCTACTGTGATAGGGCTATGTTCAGCGCTCATTGCGGCTGCCGGGAACATTTGGGCGGGCCTTACCTCGATTCGAGGGGGGCCTAACATCCCTTCGATAACACAGCCCCTATGGTTCGTGAGGCATCGCGGAATCGTCCTAGGATCGAGCATGGATTTGGGATCGGCTTTAGATTTTAAGAAGGATGGCGACCGTGGTGGCCGCGCTAAAAAGAAAAGGTGGGTGAGGCCGGAGTTAAATGTAGTGTAACTTAGTTGATGAGTTAACAGGTCAACGATCTTCACATGAGAGTTGATTTAGGCTTTGGAGGAAGATGTGAGTCCAAATTTGGTGAGTTTCTCCCAGAATTCCGCCCAACGTGATGGTGTCAATGCCAGGGCACGCAAAGTCAGGACGGTATCCGAACCTGATTGGCCCCACTTCATACCTGAACCGCACATTCTGGTTTTGACCAAAGTCTTACAAGCCGCCTCAGTCACACCCGAACCGATTGGTAAGTGGCTCTTGCGATAACTTGCGTAGTTCATTCGCTCGAGATTGTTCGAAAAGTAGGAAATGGCGGAATCAAGATCACTCTGGATCTTTTTTGAATGATTCTTGGTATAGGCCAGCTCCAACTCTGCCAAGATTTCTCTTGCGGCACCATGATTGTGCTTGAGGGCGTGACAAGCATCTTCAATCCAAGCCTCACGCTCCGACTTCTTGCGATGAATTGCTCCGGCCGCCGCGTTGATATATTCACTCACGTGCCAAAAGTCGAGAACCTGCGTTGTCGTGTGCTTTTTTAGCCACGGCAGGTAGTCAGTTGCCCCATCGCTAATGCCCACATAACGCACATCTGTGAATTTGGATTTGATTCGTGCAATTTCTTCGTCCATGCGATCTAAAAACGTGGCTTTCCCGTGTTCGGGCGCTGAGCCGACGTAGTTGGTATGCAGGCGTTCACCGGCTGCATCGTAGAATGCAATCGTTCCCACCATGGCTTGGCGGTGCCCTTCGTCGCAAAACAACAGGCAAGTGCCATCGATACCAAGAGAGATGAAGGCTACTTCTCCAGCGAGGGGCTCGCTGGCTTCGTAGTTCCAGTAACGACTTTTTTGATCGACTTGATTGGCAACCAGTTGCGAAAGATCCTGAATGTAGCATCTCGATACGTCCCGATGGAGAATCTGCAGGAGGTTGGATCGCACCACACCAGCATTGTTGTGAGCATAATTGAAGCCTACGATCTTGGCAAACCGTGGTGTCGTTCCACCAATGATTCTCGCATCCAGCTCCATTGGGATATGCACACTGCCTCCACTTGAATCTTGATAGATGTATCGTTCAACACTCGCCACCCCGAAAGGAGTTTCATAATTTTTGGCGATTTTTGTCTTTTTGGCCGTCAACTTTTTGCCCGCTACGATAATGGGCGAGCCATCGGAGTCGAAATCTTCAAGGCATTTGCTCGTAGCCAATTTTCCGACCTGATTTAAGGCGTCTTGGATGTCCTCTTCGCATTGCAGAAATTCCCTGGATTTGGAAACGGTCACTTGGATCACTAATTCATTGTCCGTTTCGCTGATTAATGTGGCAGACATATAGGCACCTAACCACACAATAAAATTTGTACAAATTATAAAATACCGCCCGATTTGCCCACTTTATGCTGAAAAATTTTACATTTAACTCAGGTCTCACCCGAAAAGGTTTCCCATTGAGCATTACCTAACAGTGCCTTTGTTTCCCATGCTGCAATATGGTATTGGCTACGGGGTGGCAAAGCTCTCTTGCGCTGCAATTAGTCATCCCCTATGTGCTGGCTTACTGCCCCCTAAAGAGGCGCTGGTATGGGGACTCGTTGCGATGGTCATCGTTTTTATCGCATTGGAATCTATTGTTGCCCTGCCAGTTGCACGGGATCAACACTTTAGGCGGATATTAGTTTCTACGCTGCTTCTCTCGACCGGGGCGCTTTTGTTCGGTTTGGCTTTCTCTTCGCCTTGTCGATTGGTTTATGAAGTCAGTGTCCCTTTGATTATGGTGGCGGCTACCATAGTTTCTCGTGCCATGCAATCCGAGAAAGGAATGTGGTTCTAGCTGGGTATCGGTGAAAAGTTCCTTTGCTTTCGCGAAGAGAATGGTCGCCCAAAAGCGATTCCCGGGCTGAGAGTTGGGGTGAGAAATTTGAATGATGATGCCATAGCAGTGTTTCTGGTGAGTATTAACGTGGAAATCTGGAAGAGGCTTCTTCCTGTTATTTTTAGGATGCTGCTTATTGTCGCGAAACGGCACCTTGTTATAAGCAGACGCAACCGTGTAATGGATAAAGTGAAAGCATTCCTGAGAATTGAAGGGGCGCTTGGCTTTTGGAGATTCCATCAGTGTTGTAATTTCATCATTTTCATAGTGGGGGCCAAAGCTGCTCCTCGAAAGGTAACTTTGAGTGTCTCCACTGGTGGATGGTAATTCGTTATAACGCGTTAGTGCAATTTTCAAATCCCTGTCGAACTTGCGCATGGCTTCCTCGTCGTCGTGTTGATGTGCGGCTTTCCGTTTGCGCAAAGCTTTGATAACGGCGTCCTCTGGGACTTCAGACGTTTCCTCCTTCTCCGATATGGAGTTTCCCTGGAGAACGTTATGCCAGTTCCACTTTTCGTATTGATAGGGGGTTCGCGCTAAACGTTTGAGGTCGTCAGGCGTAATCACACCGTCGACAAGATTGTTTGGATCTCGTTGAACGTTGAATGGAACGACTGCAGCAAAGCTTTCTTGGGTAAAGTCCAGGCCCACGGACTTGGCTTCCGAACCAATTGATAATACATGGTTTCCGTTTTGTTGGAGAAAACTCGTTCCTCGAAGAAGATTATTTGTGTAAAATGTGCCCAGATCCCAATGGTGAATTTGGTGGAAAGCTGGCGCGACTAAACCGGTGGGGAGGGCGGAATCGGGACCGGTCCAAGTGTTATTGTAAACAGTCACGGGATTATAGTCACTATCAGTCAATCTGATGACTCGTACAATCCAGTATTGAGATGATCCTGTGCGACCAAACCGGTTGATTAGGAAGTTCAGTTCGTCACCGTAGCTGCCATTGGCCCGTGGATGCAAATAGTAGGTATGGCCGTTAGCTAGGCGATAGATACTGGTATCATTGAGGCATAAGGCAACGACTGGCAAAAGCTGGTCGGGATGGACGTCATCAAAAAATCCATATATGCTCTCTCTGTAGGGTGAAACTGCCCGAACATCAGGAGACGATTGGTCTCTCTTTTTCTTGCCGAAAAGACGAAGGATGCCTCGGCGCTCCGTAGTTCGTTTCATTTGTTGATGAAGATCGCACTGAATTAGTCGGCGACTTGAGGAAATGGCGACTGCTTCGGCATTGGCCAGAATCTCAGCTGGAGGATAAGCATCCGCAGCCAGAGCAAACGTACTGACCGCCCAAAAAGCGAGCGCGTAGCGTGAGTGTTTCATGATGGCTTCAGTGTTTGATTTAGGCAATTGCGCTTTGCTTGGCAACATGAAAGTTCGATCTTTGCGGCATACAAAACCAGTTTGCCCGCCACTTCCCAGTCGGATGCGTCCGAAAACGCCGTCTCAGACCCGCTTTTCACTCGAACCCGTTTCAAAAGTGCCGTTTCCGTGGCACATCCCACCCGGATGCGAGGAGCTTGCGACGTTTTTGTGAGGCATCTGGTTTTGCACTCACTCGGAAATCGTTTCGACCAGTTTAAAGTTGGATGCGGGTTGAAAGTGGCGCGTGCGACCCGGATCGCAGTGGGATCGCGTTGCGATCTTGCAAGGAGGCGAGGAAGGGGGATCGGTTAGATTTTTTTGCGCGGCTTGGGAGAGAATGGGTGGAACCGCACCTTGGACGAAACTTCGCCAGGTCGGGTTGCCGTTGACCACCTCGTCGGTTCGGTTCACGACGGCCACCGGCGTTCCGACCGGCAGCGTCTGGGTCACCGGGGCGCGCGTGGTCGGTGTGCCGCTACGCAGGTTCACTCGCACGGTGCGAAATCAGCCCCGGAATTGACAGGGTAGCTTCCACTTCGCTGCGGCAACCCGAAGCTTGAAAATGCGAAGCGGCGTTGCCGCTATTTGACAGGTAGATTTGGGCTTGATTTGTGGAAGCGTGGAGCGCCGTGGACCGTGGACTGCGTGCAGCCTGCTGCCGCTTTTTTGGAGGCAGCCCTACTGCCGGGCCATGACCATTCACCTTCCTTTTGCGATTCAGTTTGCTATACCGGACGGGGCTTGGGTTGCATAAAGCTTTTTTTGAGTGATGCCGGTCCCAAGGGAATGGGTCGATAGCAGGCTGTCTCCACCACAGCGGCAGCAGGCTGCGAGCAGTCCACGGAACTCCGCTCAACTTTCAACTTTGCACCGCCATTTTTGTTAGCAAACTCAACCTTACGAACCGCCCTCTTTCAGGCGATGGCTCTAACCATAGCTAAAATCGCATTGTTGCACAATTTGTTCCAGCCTCGCCGCGGGGCCATCCGTCACTTCCCACGGCTGAAGTCGCGAAGTGCAAAGTTTGCGCTATCGGGCTTCAGCCTGGCTAAAATCCGAATTTGTGAGTTGGGCCTTGCCATCCATGGCGGTTCGTTTTCCATTCCAACGAGTGATCGCCACCAGAAACACGGTGTTTGGGCGCGGAAGGCGACCGCTGTCGGCATTCCAAGAGTTGCGCTCGCCATTACAAGAACAACTTCCGTCGTTCGAGACGTTCCTTCTCCCGTCATAGACGCTACCTGGATTCGGAAAGCGAGTACGGGCGCTTTCCGAAACAGTGCTCTCCTCATCCCAACGGACAACTTCGGAATGATTGAGAATCCTCTCGACATATCAGAAAATGCTCTTGCCACTCCAACGAGTACCCGAGTTGGTGCCGGCGGTGACTTCGCCATTTTGCGTGTCCGGATCGCGAACGTCGGAGCTGATGAACGGTGGTGGGCCTTGGGGTGGCGTTTGATGCGAAGACTGAGTCGCAGATTTGCCGTTTCGGCAGCTATTTCGAGCATCTTCATGTTCCAGCCTGAAAGCCCGAGGATCAAAAGCCCGGGCTGTCGATCGATCGGGCTTTCAGCCCGGTTCTGCTGACGGCCAATTTATTCAATGGATCGCCAGTCACCCGAATTTGGCGCGAATTGGCTTCGGCAGCGGCTTGATCCTGGAGTTGCTCGCTGTTTTGGCGCTTTGGAACCGGCGCTGGGCGCTGATCGTCGGTTTGGCGTTGATTGCGCTGCATCGGTCCATCGCCGCGGTGATGAATCTGCATTCTCCGCAAAACGAGTGGGTGGTGGCCGTTTTTCTGGTCAATGCGCCGTTTTGGCTGTGGTGCGCGCTTCGCAGCGCAAGCCGCAGGGTCCTCGGCCGGGAATGAGAGGCGAAATTTCCGGCAAAATCGGCTACGACGCCAAAATCGACTTCACCACCTTGGCCGGCTCCACGCCCGTCAGTCGCTGATCCAGGCCTTGGTAGGGGACGGTGAAGCGGCGATGGTCGATCCCTAACAGATGCAAAATGGTGGCGTTGAGGTCGTGGATGTGAACCGGGTCTTTCACCACGTTGTAGCTGAAGTCATCGGTCAATCCGTGGCTTACGCCGGGTTTTATTCCGCCACCGGCGAACCAGCGGGTGAAACAGCGCGGGTGATGGTCGCGGCCGTAGTTTTCCTTGGTCAGGGTGCCCTGGCTGTAGATCGTGCGGCCGAATTCGCCGCCCCAGATCACCAGCGTGTCCTCCAGCAGGCCGCGTTGCTTTAGGTCCTGAACCAGCGCCCACGCGGGTTGGTCCACTTCCTTGGTCTGGCGGGTGATGCTGGTGGGCAGTTTAGAGTGGTGGTCCCAGCCGCGGTGAAAAATCTGCACGAAGCGGACGTCGCGCTCGATCATGCGCCGCGCCAGCAGGCAGTTGCGCGCGAACGTGGCCGGTTTGTCCACATCCTCGCCGTACATCTTGCGGATGTGCTCCGGCTCGCCGCTCAGGTCGGTGAGTTCCGGCACGCTGGCCTGCATGCGGAAGGCCATCTCGTACTGCGCGATGCGCGTCTGCGTTTCCGGGTCGCCAAGCTGCTCGAAAATGCGCCGATTGGCCGATTGCACCTTGTCGAGCATCAGTCGCCGGAGCTTACGGCTGATCCCGGGATCGGAGAGGTAGAGCACGGGATCGCCCTGGGCGCGAAAGGCGACGCCGGCGTGCTTGGAGGGCAAAAATCCGCTCCCCCAGAGCCGCGAGTAGAGCGCCTGACCGCGCGGTTCGCAGTTCAGGACGACAAACTCCGGCAGGTTGCGATTCATGGAGCCCAGGCCGTAGCTGATCCACGCCCCCATGCTCGGTTTGCCCGGAATTTGGGCGCCGGTCTGGATGTAGGTGATGGCGGGATCGTGGTTGATCGCCTCCGTCCAGACGGTGTTGATGAAGGCCAACTCATCGGCCATTTCCGCGGTTTTCGGCAGCAGCTCGCTGACCCAGCGCCCGCATTGTCCGTGCCGGGAAAAGGCGAATTTGCTCGGCGCGATGGGGAAGCGCGATTGCGCGGCGGTCATGGTGGTGAGGCGCTGGCCCTGGCGCACGCTTTCCGGCAAGTCCTGGTCGAACATGGCCGCCATTTTGGGTTTGTGGTCGAAGGTATCGAGCTGGGAGGGCGCACCGGCCATGAAGAGGTAGATGACGCGCTTAGCTTTGGCGGGCAGGTGAATTCCGCCGCGCGCCGAGGGCCCTAACAAGCTGCCCAACGCCGCGATTCCCAGCCCCTGCGCCGTGCGGCCGAAGAATTGGCGCCGAGTTTCGAGCTGGATCCAGCGGTCGATGGGATGGGTGCTTGGCGTCATGGTTGGAGAACTTTCCACGCGGTGGGCCCATCCGTCAACACGGCCCAATTTCGCCGTGACATTCGCCCGGCGGCGGCATAGCAATGGTTAGCCAACAACTGCTTGATGACCGCCTTTCAACTCGTCCTCGCCACCTTGCTAACCACCATCCTCCTGGCTGCCGCGGAGCCGGATTTGGTGGTCCTCTACGATTTCGCGGAAACGGACGGCGACCTGGTTCGCGACCGCTCCGGAGCGGGGGAGCCGATGGATCTGCGGATCGAAAGTCTGGATTCCGTTCGGCGGTCGGCGGGCGTTTTGCAGGTCATTCGGCCCACGTTGATTCGCAGCGAAAAACCGGCCACGAAGCTGATCGACGCCGTCCGCAAATCCGGCGAAATCACCGTCGAAGCGTGGATTCAGCCGGAAAACCTGAATCAGGACGGCCCCGCGCGCATCGTGACCTGCTCCCGCAATCCCAACGAGCGCAATTTCACGCTGGGGCAGGAAAAACGCCAGGCTGCGGCGCGATTTCGCACCACGAAGACGAGCCGCAACGGCACGCCGGAAACGGAGACGAAGCAGGCGGGCCTATCCACGCAGCTAAGCCACGTGATTTACGTGCGGCCGCGATCCGGACCGGCGCAAATTTTCATCGACGGCAAGCTGGCCGGTTCGCGCCAGGTTTCAGGCGAAACCTCCGGCTGGGACGGAAAATTTGAGCTGGCGCTGGCCAACGAGCTAACCCGCGACCGGCCTTGGCTGGGGACGTTTCGCCGAGTGGCGATTTTTAGCCGCGCATTGACGCGAAACGACGCCGAGCGGCGATTTCGGGCCGGTTTGGACGGAAAACCGGCTGTCGCCGCGAATTCGCCGGTAACCACGCCTACTAAGCCACAAGCGCCGGTTTCCACGCCTGCCGCCAGCGACGCGGAGCGCTCCGCAGGTGGTTTGCTGGCGCTCTACTACTTCGCCTCGGCTAACGGCGATGTTGTCCGCGACCGCTCCGGAATCGGCGCTCCCGCGGATTTGAAAATCGCCAACCCGCGTGCCGTGCGCCGCCGTCCCGGCGCGTTGGAGGTCACCGGAAACACGGTCATTCGCACCAGTTCGCCCCCGGCAAAAATCCTCGACGCCATCCGAAAATCCGGCGCAATGAGCCTGGAAACCTGGATTCAGCCGAAATCCACCCACCAGAGCGGTCCGGCGCGAATCGTGACCATCTCCCGCGATACGGGCCAGCGAAATTTGACGCTGGGTCAGGATGGGGACCGCTACGACGTGCGCTTTCGCACCGACAAGACCAGCACGAACGGCATCCCCTCGCTCGGCAGCAAAACGCGGGTAACCGGCAAGCTCAGCCACGTGGTCTACACTCGAAATCGGGCCGGGCGCACGCGAATTTTCGTGGATGGCCGCCAGAGCGCCGAATCGCGCGTTTCCGGCACGCCGCGCAACTGGGACGGCGGCTACAACCTGGCCCTGGCCAACGAATTTACCAACGACCGCGGTTGGCTGGGCACGTTTCACCTGGTGGCGCTCTACGGCCGCGAACTGCACCCGGCTGAGGTTGAGCGTCACTTCCGCGCCGGGCCGAACGCGGCCCCCGGAGCGCGTGGTTTGCTAGCCGGTGAAAATCGCGAACCCGGCTCCCGGCTCTTCGAGCACAAAATCGCGCCGCTTCTCAGCCAGCACTGCCTGGAGTGCCACGATTCGCTAACCAAGGAAGGTAAGCTGGATCTGTCGCAAAAGTCGCTCGCCTTCGCCGGCGGCAAGGGCGGAAAGGCCATCGTTCCCGGAAAATTGGCCGAAAGCGCGTTGTGGGAGGCGGTGGAGCACGACGACATGCCGGAAGATCGCGACCCGCTTTCCGCGGCGGAGAAAACGTTGCTGCGGGAGTGGATCCTGGCCGGCGCGCCCTGGACGCTGGAAACCATCGATCCCGCAATTTACGCGCACAGCGGCAAGGAACGCGAAATTTGGGTGCAGCGGCTGACGGTTGGCGAATACATCGAGACGGTGCGCAGCGCCGTGGGCGTGGACATCAGCCGGGAGGCGCGCGAACACCTGCCGCCGGACCTGCGCGCGGACGGATTCAGCAACACGGCCTACAACCTGAACGTCGACCTCAAGCACGTGGACGCCTACGCGCGGCTCGCGGACATTATCGTCGATCGCATGGACGTTCGCGCCTTCGCGGAGCGGTTTGGCCGGACCGGCAGCCTGGAGGACAAGCCCGTGCGCGAGCTGATCGGCAAAATGGGCAAGTGGCTCCTGCGCGGCCCGTTGGAGGAAACGGAGCTGAACACGTTTCGCGGCATCACCACCACCGTTTCCGCGGCCGGCGGCGATTTTGACGAGGCCGTTGGTTATGTGCTCAAGGCCATGCTGCAATCGCCCCGTTTTCTCTACCGCATCGAGTATCAGCGCGGCGACGGCGGCGTGTGGATGGTGAGCGAGTACGAACTGGCAACGCGGCTCAGCTACATCATCTGGGGTGCGCCGCCGGATGAAACGCTGTTGCGCGCCGCCGAAAACGGGGAGCTGTTTTCCCGCGAAAACGTGGCCGCGCAAGCCGCGCGCATGCTCCAGGATCCGCGCGCCATCCGGCGTTCGCGCAAATTCGTCGCGGAGTGGCTGGATTTGGGCAGGCTGGACCATCTGCGGCCGAATCCTGACATGTTCCCCAACTGGTCGCCGGAACTGGCCGCGGACATGCGCCAGGAGACGCTCGACTACTTTGAGGAGGTGGTGTGGGAGCGGGGCCGGCCGATGTCGGCTTTGCTTAACACGCAGGTTACCTTCGCCTCTCCGCGCCTGGCCCAACACTACGGCCTCACGCCAAATGGGCAGGGCCGGCAGCGCTACGATTTGGCCTCCGTTCCCTCCCGTGGCGGGTTGCTCACCCACGGCAGCGTCCTCACCATCGGCGGGGATGAAGCCTCCATGGTCGCGCGCGGGCTCTTCGTCTTGCACGACCTTTTGCGCGGCAGCGTGAAGGAGCCGCCGCCAGAGCTGGACGTGGCTCCCGTGGCCACAAAAGCCGGGTTGACCCATCGCGACGTCGCCGAACAACGCATCGCCAACGTCAGTTGCGGCGGCTGCCACGCGCGGTTCGAGCCCCTGGCTTTCGGCCTGGAAAAATTTGACGGCGTGGGCGCTTTTCACCAAACCGACGCCCACGGCAACCGCTTGCGCGAGGATGGCCAAATTTCGTTCCCGGGCACGGAAAAACCGGTCAGCTACCAAACCGCCGCCGAGTTGATGGACCTGCTGGCCGGAAACGAACGCGTGCAGGAGAGCCTAACCTGGAAGCTCACCCAATTTGCCCTCGGCAGGCCCTTAACCGCGCACGACGCCCGGCTCGTGGCTCAAATTCACGATTCCGCCCAAAAACAAGGCGGAACCTACACCAGCATCATCACCGCCCTCGTCCTGAGCGATCTGGTGCAGTTGACTCGGACGGAGGCCACGGATTCGAGGAGTTGAGCATCAGAGTGAATAGCCACATCCGAGCCGCGATCGACCAAACGGAGTGGGCCAGCCTTTGGACCATGTATGGTGATGCCGGAGAGGCTCCCCGGCACTTTGCCGCGCTCGAAAACGGCGACGACGAGGCCAAAAGCGCGGCATGGGAGTTTTTCTACAACCACGTTTTTCACCAAGGCACCCGATCTCAATCTGCCATCGCGGCTGTCCCCGTTTTTCACCAAATGCTGCTCCAGCCGGGCTGTGCCATCCGTCGTGAGTTGATCGACGTCCTGCTGACCTACGCGGTTTCCGTCGGCGAAAACTTCCTGCCACACGGATACGACTTTGCAGGTGATCCGGATGCCTTTGGAGAAGGCGCGGGCGGCATTTGCGGCTACCTGGCGGAGGAATATCAAACGCTCCTTGCGGTGAAAGAGCGTGCCGAGACCTTCCTCACCTACCTAAGCCCTGAGTTCGACCCTGAAACCCGGCTCTCCGCCGCGTTCGCGTCAGCCCACTTTGCGCAGCCGCTCTCCGGCAAAGTTGGAGACGTCATGAATCTGGCCGAAACCGAAACCTGCCCGCGCCAACTGGAGAGTCTGATCCTTTGCGCTGGCATGATGGGCCGATTTGCCGCGCAAAAGCCCGATCCCGATTGGTTCGCCAGTTTTCTGGATTCACAGTCGCATTCGCCCGAAATCCAGGTTTGCGCGGCCATCGCTCTAGCCACTGCCTTTGAGGGCAAATCGCCGCAACCCGCCATTCACCGCCTCATCACAGCGTTGAGCGAAAACGAACCCCTGAAGTCCGCGCGCGAAGAGCGGCAATGGTGGAACGAAGGAGACCTCATTGGTTACGCCGCATTGGTTCTGCCGTTGGTGGCGAAGGTAAATCGCGATTTAGTTGCCAAAACGCTTTGCGAGGCCCTAACCAAGCTCGAAACCTGCACGTTTGCCATTCCGGTGACATTGCTCCAAATCCTGTTCCCCGCGCCTCCGCCGGAAAATGGTTGGGAGGCGGAGGCTATGGACGAGCTACAACTGAAATCGCTCAGAATCCTCATCAAGACGCCTCATTGGCGGAAACGGATGTTCTCCAAGCACTGGGCGCCGGACGCGGTCGAGCCGTCCGAGCGAAACGAGTGGATAGACCGCGTCTTGGTGGACGTGTCCGGCGGCGATTACGGCCCAAACGACCCGGTGGACAGGTTAGGAAACGTTTCCAGCTGGGATTTGGAAAAGCACTGGTAATTCCCGCCACTGTGCAAAAGCAAGGACCTGCTCTTCAACGTCGATGCACTGGACCACGGTGAAAACTCCTATCGGCAGGCGAAGGTGGGAAAGGACCGGGATCCCGGCGCCATCTTTTTCAAAGAATCCCAGAGAACCGGATTGGTCGCCGTGGTCTGCGCAAGTTGTGGCTACGTGCACTATTTTGCCGAGCACCCGGAGGTTTTGAGGACAGCTGGCGAGAAATAGGCGAAAACGTGGTTGGCGAGGAGGGGAGGCATTCGCCCAATGGCCGCCGCACTTGCACGAACCTCCGGTTGACCTTTTGCCAGGTCATGTCTGGTTGCCGCCCTCATGAAAGCCACGCTCTCGTTTTTCATTGCCGTCTCGCTTACGGGCGGATTTGCCTTCGCCGCGCCAAAACCTCTGATTCCCGACTTCACCGCAGGGGACGCGTTGCCGGAAAAAGCGCCGCACGACTGGAATTTGGGCCCGACCGGCGCTCGCGGCTGGGTTTACGCGTGGAGGGGCGAATCCACCGATTCACGCCAAATTCTCATCACCGGCGTTAGCCAAAATTCGCCCGCCGCCGGCAAATTGGCCGAAAGGCGACGTGATTTTGGGCTTGGACGCCGATTTTTCCGCCGATGCACGGATTTCGCTGGCCAAGGCGATCACCGCAGCCGAGGCCGCCGACGGCAAACTCAGCCTGATCCGCTGGCGAAAGGGCAAACGCGAGCCGGTGACGTTGCAGCTTGAGGTACTAGGCGCCTACAGCCCGACTGCGCCCTACGATTGCCCGAAATCCCGCCAAATCTTCGAACGCGGCTGCGCGGCCCTGGCCGAACGCATGCGCCAAAATCCGGACAAACGCGGCAACCCCATCCAGCGCTCCCTCAACGCGCTGGCGCTTCTGGCCAGCGGCGATGAGACTTATTTGCCGCTGGTGAAGGAAGAGGCCGCCTGGGCTTCCGCCTACCAAATCAACGACGGCCTGCATTCGTGGCCCAGCGGCTGGGTGAACCTGTTTTTAGCCGAATATTTGCTCGTCACCGGCGACGAATCCGTACGCCCGAACCTGGAAACGCTGTCCATCTCGATCGCCAACGGCCAAAGCCACGTCGGCACCTGGGGACACCGATTCGCCTACGAGCACAACGGCATTTTGCGCGGCTACGGCGCCATGAATCAGGTGGGTTTGAGCCTAACCACGTCGCTAATCGTCGCTCGTGAGGCCGGCGTCGACTACCCCAAGGTTAACGAGGCGATCGAGCGCAGCCGCGCGTTTCTGCGTTGGTACGTCGGCAAGGGCGCGATCCCCTACGGCGACCATCATCCGTGGTTGCAGATGCACGACGACAACGGCAAAGCCTCCGCCGCCGCGGTCATGTTCGATTTGCTGGACGATGCCGAAGCGACCGCGTTTTTCAGTCGAATGGGGACGAGTTCCTACGGAATCGAGCGCGAAAGTGGCCACACCGGCAACTACTTCAACATGCTGTGGGCGCTGCCCGGCGTTTCGCGCCTGGGTCCGCAGGCAACCGGCGCGTGGATCGCGGAAACCGCGTGGTTGCTGGATTTGGCGCGCAAAGCGGACTTTTCGTTCGACTTTCTCGGCAAGCCGGCGGCCACCGGCGGGGAGCACAGCTACCGCGGCTGGGATTGCACCGGCGCCTACCTGCTGGGCTACGCAATCGCGGCGAAAAGGACGCGTTTTACCGGCGCAAAGTCCGACGCCGAGCAGATTTTGCGCGCGGAAGCTGCCGCGCTTATCGAAGCCGGCCGCGGCTGGATGCCGGCGACGAAGGCGGACTTGGCCTACGATGCGAAGAGCGCGGAGCAACTGTTCGACGGGCTAAAAAGCTGGTCTCCGGTTATTCGCGAGCGTTCGGCCATCGCCCTGGCCAAGAGGGAGGGCGACTTTGCGCCGAAACTCGTCGCGATGCTGGAAAACGGCTCTCTCGACGCGAAATTCGGCGCTTGCGCGGCGCTGGAACAACTGGGCCAACGCGGCGCGCCGGCCGTCCCCGCCCTAACCAAACTCCTCCGCCACGATGAGCTTTGGCTTCGCGCCCAAGCCGCCGAGGCGCTCGCCGGAGTCGGCGAACCGGCCCGCGCCGCCATCCCGGATTTGCTCAAGTTGGTTGCGGAGCCGCCTAACGCGCAAGATCCGCGCGGCCACATCCAGCGCTTTCTCGCCTTCGCCTTGTTCGACCAGCGCCGGGGGCTGATTGGCCGCTCCATCGCGGACGTGGATCGCGATTTGCTGCTGCAAGCCGCCCGCGCCGTGCTGCAAAATGAGGACGGCCGCGCCCGCGGCGCAGTTCAAACGGTCTACCGCCAGCTTACGCCCGCGGAAATCGAGCCGCTGCTGCCCGCGGTTCACCGCGCCATCGTCGAGCAATCGCCCAGCGGCGTCATGTTTTCCGACGGCGTGCGCATGGCCGGATTGGAGGTGCTGGCGAAGAATCGCATCGCCGAGGGGCTACCGCTGTGCCTGAAACTGATCGAATTCGAGCGCTGGGGCGCGGATCGCCGGCTGGACCGCGGATTGAAGGTTCTCAAGCTCTACGGCGGCGCGGCGAAATCCCAGCTTCCGGCGTTGCGCAAGCTGGCAGAGGAAGCGGCCAACCCGAAATCGAGAGGCCACAAGCGCCGTCAGCAACTGCTGGACACCATCGCGTTTATTGAGGCGCAAGACGCTGGTGAGCCTTTGCGGCGATTGGAGCAGTGAACCCGGCGAAGTGCCTCATTTCAAAAAATCGTCTCTTGCCGATGGGAAAGCCTCAATCATGATTGGGAAAACGACACATCCCATGGGCAACGGCGAAAATGAAAAAGAGAGTTCCAGAGGAATGGGAATGGCTTAAGCAGGTTCATTCCAATTTTCTGAAGAGAATGTTGGCCTACCTTGGTGTAGGAACATTTCTTGCATGCTGCGGCTCTCTTATATCCGCATCCTGGGCTATTAGCGTTGGGGTAGTAGCATTCATAGTTCTTATGGTGGACGTATCTATCGTCAACATTCGCGATACTCTTTTCCGTTGTCCGAGATCGTGGTACAGTGGATCAACTTTGTCAGGCCCTTGCAGGCATTGTGGATTGCGCAAGTGGCGGCCGGCGAAGTGGGAGACATTTGATGAAGAAAATTAGCGATGCTATTTTTGAGCGGACGGTGCTGGCTGTATTCTCCGATGGATTGCGCCGGCTTGGATTTCGGTCTTTGCGGCGGTTGGACAATCGGGGAGGCTAACCGGCGAAATCTGGCCTTCAAGCCGGACTCTACGCACACCGGCGCGGCCGCGCCGCATTGCGCAGATCGACCACCCGGAACAGAAAATAGATCGCCAGCACGCAGCCAACGTCCAACCACGGCCAATGCCGCGGACTGATGAAATAACGGCCAATTTCGACGAATTCAGCGCCGGAAAACGGATAGGCCCAGGCAATTCCACCGGCAATTCCGTCGCAAAACAGGTGCAACGCGCAGGCAGAGACCATCAACCATGCTGTCAGTCGTTTTCGGGTCGGAATCCAGCGTTTAGCGATCCAAAACGCGACCGGAATCAGCCCTAGCAGAAACCAAATGTTGTGCGTCCAACTGCTCAGCCGCGCATCCAGGCTCAAGTGCGGGTGGAGCAGGTCCGGAGCCGCGCCGGCCAGCCCAATGGCCCAAAAATGCCGCCTGCGCAGGAGCGATTCGCCATGACGATGGGTCCAGATGACGTTGGCGGTGGCGGCGATGACAACGGGAGCGAGTCCGTGGGTGATGACGTTCACGATGGAGGCGAAGGTACCCGCTTGGACCGGCCACAGCAAACAAAGGTCTCGCGGAATCGCGCCATGCTATACTGGGCGTCACATTAATTCCCTACCTGGCTATGCTCTTCAGCAAAGTGATTACAAAATAGCCAGGCACCTTAATTTAGTGCTCAGCCTTGAGCGGGAGATTTCGCAACACCGCACCATAATTTTTCGAAAATTCATCATTTGCATTGCAGCAGTCCAAATTCGTCTCAAAGGCCCAAATTTGAGTTTCAGCCACATTAATTCTCGTTTCGGAGGTTGGGATCTTTATCTCGAACGTGAAAATTGGAGTTTCGAACGTTAAATCTGGAATCTCGAACATCGAAAGTTCGGTCTCGAGCGCCGAAAATCAGGCCTCCAACTTCCAATTTCGAGTTTCCAACTTCCAATTGCCACATTCGGACCTCTAATCTCCGTTTTCAGGCCGTAGGCCGCGGATGGAAGGTGCGGCTTTCACGCGTGGAGCCGCACCTTCCCGCAGTCGGATTTAACGATTTAACCCAAAACCCAACGCCAAACCAAGGCGTGGATTCCGACGACCAACGATTTCACTGGCCCAATGATCGCCGCCATCTGTGCGCTGTGCCCCGGCCGCCCGCTTTCCACCCAGAGGACGCTAAATGTGCAGGCCATCATTGCTACCAGGAGGGTTAGTTTTTTGAGGAAGGCTTTTTGTTGCTGTGTCATGATGCCCCTCACTGGAGCCGGTTTCGCAACCCGAGGCGCCGCGGTTGCCGTCAACGTTTCCATCGTTTTCATGAGTCTGCTGGCTGAGGATTCCGGTTAGCTGATGCCCTGGAGAGCAACCAGCGGAAGATTCACCCGTCCCGCGCCAGCAGGACGGCCCACCGGCTCGCCCAGGACGCAGGCGATGATGTCGTCGGCAACTTTCGTCCCGTCCTGGCGCAGGTCATCGTGGAGATCGAACCCCGGCGCCGTATTCACCTCGATCACCAGAGCCCCTCGAGCCGTGGGAATCACGTCAACGCCACCGATGTCCAGTCCCAACGCCGCCGTAGCCGCGAGAGCGACCTCTTTGCTCTCGTCGTCCAGCTCACATCCGCGGGCGTTTCCGTGGACCGAGTAATTCGTGCGCACCTCATCCACAGCGCCTTCTTTGCGCCCGTTTCCGTTGCCCATTTCGTCCCGCTCGATCCACCGCTCCGCGCAATCGATCACCTCCCCACCCACGACCAACACCCGATAGTCCCGGTGCGCCCGCGGATCGCCCACGAACGATTGCACCAAAATCGGCACATCGCCCGTCCCGGCCAGAAATTCCAGATTCGCCCCCAGCGCCGCGTCATCCATCCGCCGCGAATAGACGCCGTTCCCGCGGGTCGCCTCCAGGCTGCGCTTCATCACGTAGCCCTGCCCTCCGGGGAGGCGCTGCTTCACCCGCTTTTATGAAGCCGTCCGCATCATGAACGCGCGGATCGAAGCACAGCGTCGGCACCGTCGGCACACCGCATTCTTCCAGCCGCAGATGCGCCCGCATCTTATCGGTGGCCGTCTCGGTCGCCGCGCTGGAATTGACCACGCGGACGCCCGTGGTTTCCAATTGCCGCATCACCGCCAGATCCTGCCGGCCGGTAATTGCGCCGAGCCGGTTCAGGAAAAAGTCAGGCCTCGGGCCGGCTTTGCCCCGGACACTCCAGGAGTTCTCGCTGCCGCCACAACCGGCCTGAATCACGATGGCGTTCGGATCGATCGGGACCGAGAATATCCCGCGGCGGCGGCAGGCGGCGAGAAGTTCGCCGTGTTCGTACTCCCCGTCGCCCATCGGGTCATCCCGGTGGAGAATGGCGAGGATTGGGTTAGGCTTAAAGGTTTGGAAGTTGCGAATGGCACGTCGCGACGCGAAGTCGAGACGGGCCCCGTTCTTGGTTTTGGTTGGATTCAACATAACACCCGCAGCGGAGCACATGGGATGCCCGAGAGGTGGTTTGCCTTCCATCGCCGTTTCCATCGCCTCCGGTAGCGGTGACTTTCAGTCGCCGCATAGCCGATGCGACTCCGGCGATAAAAAGTCCGCTACCAAAAAACCACCGGTCCACGCTCCTGAACCGTCAGCCTGAATGCTTGCTCTTCTTAGGCGAATTTGCAAGGATGGCACCATGTCGTACTGTCCTAGGTTTTGCGTCTGCAATTCGCAACACCTCGACTAGGCTGGCCCAATTTGCCGAACTGCCATTCCAGTTGAATTACCGAAGAATGGCAATCGAAGGAAATGGCGGAAATGCCGAAGGAAACGATGAAATCGCTGATTTGGAAAGAACTTAAGCTCCCAAAATCATGAATGCTGAAATTCACATCGAATTGGAAAAACCCGAAAATGCGAGCGAACCCAACGAACGTGAGCTCTTTGCGATAACCTATCGCAAAGGCGGACGGGAGCTTGGCTATGTATCCACCTCCAACGACGTCAGAGTATTCAACACAAAAAAGTGTCTATGCTTTGTGGGTTTTTTGCTCCGCTGTGCCAACGACCCCACCTATCAGGAATCCAACCCGGTATTGGTTGAAAAGTTGGCGGATTACCTGAAAAACGTCGGGGACACAGAAAAACGAACCAATCACTCGATGAGAAGTCTGTTTACAAATGCCGATGAATATCCATTCGATCCGGTTCAATCGATGGGGCCCGGAAGCAAATCCAAACCGGAGGCATTGTTTGAGGCTCAGCGGGGAGGGTTCTTCCGCCTAGCCAGAAACGTTTCGGTGAGTTGGGAAGATTTGGATTCGAACGGGAATTCATTGATCGCCCCAGATCTGCACCCAATCCAAGGGGCCGCAAAAACCGCCGCCGTCGCCAACTGGTTCTACTCTCAATGCGTCCGCGACAAGAAGCCCCGTCTCCAAGTTGCCGTGAAACGCGGTAATTCCCAGTCTGTTCCCATCGAAACCTCGGGGATTCTTCCCATCAAAGTGGGTGACAAGTTAAGTTTTTCCGGTCAACTAGCCGGTTCCGGGAAATACTTCTGTCTGTTGTGGATCGATCCTGACTCTCGGATCAAGATTTGCCGCCCCAATGAAAGGCAGGACAAATCCGGAGATTCTCCGGTTAAAATCGACGGGGACGGGAGCTTTTATATGGCGGGGACGGTTGAAGTGTGCGGGCCGGAAGGAAAAGGAAAGAAGCCCCCTCAAAATTTTGCCGCCTTGGATACAGTAGCCCTCATTACCTTTACCAAAAGAGTCGAATTGGCGGAAATCATCGAAAATCTCAGCCAAATCGCCCGCGAGAGCATCCCCACCGTCGATCGCAACGACGGCAACCGGGAGCCCATCGAGAGGCCATGGCGCCAAGGAGACGATCTTTCCGATTTGGAGGTGGATACGGTCGAAAACGGCCCTCAAGCCAGGTTCGGCCATTTGAACCTCCTGGATGACCATGTGCCTGACATTGCCCGGCCCAGAGTCTTTGCCTTTTACCGCGCCGTTTTCGAAAAGCTCGAAACTGTGGATGGCGTTAAACACGCCGTGCTGAACAGCAACGTGAGCATTGCTCCTTAACCCCCCCTTCGAACCTTGCCCAACTCACCTCCAAACAACGAAGATACCCACGCTCTCTACGTCGCGGAATTAGCCGCGGCCGGGGACTGGGCTGCTTTGGCCCGATATTGGATGGCGCATCAGCATTCTCCAGCGCTTGAAGCCGCTATCCAAGTGGCCGAAGTTGCAGTTCGGTCTCCCGCCCTGAGTCATTGGCTGCGTGGGATTTCCAGCATCTGGGCAGCAAAGAATCAATTTCTCACAGCCCTCCTGTCACAACCTCCTGAAATTCCCGATCATTCAAATACACGAATTAGCGTCGTCCGCAGTCGAGTTCCGAATGGGCTCACACACAACCTCCCTGGTCCGTTCGCTGCGCCCACCATCGAGATTCTGGCACTTTTCCCTCAGTTGTCTCTCTGTATAATGGCAAATGAAGCTCCGGAAGGAAAACGCGAACCCTTGTTGGAAGCGGGGAGACGGGCGTGCCAAATGGCAGCGCCGATCGCCGAGGCAATCGGCGACAAAGCACTGTCCGCATTCCTTGCAAACTTGCTTGGCCGGGCTCACCTTCTTGGTGGTAATCCTCTGTTGGCAAAGTCTTCCATAGATGAAGCGCTTTGCTTGTACCGTTTACTGGAACAAGAGCGCCCCGATATTTTTACAAGTATAGTTGGGTCTACCTTCGAGCTTCAGGGTATAGTTTTAAGACAGATGTATGAGTTAAAGGCGGCTAAAGCAGCATTTAATGAAGCGCTCAACCGCCGCGGAGATAACACGGCAGAAAATGGCACGACGTATCTCAACCTAGGAACGGTGCTGTTCGATCTCAACGAATTGGAGGAAGCTAAAAAATTCTTTACCGAAGCGTTGAATCTTTCTAAGTCATTTGGCGACCACCATGGTGAGGCAAGCGCACAACACAATCTAGGAACTGTATTTCATGAACTTGGAGCGCTCAAAGACGCCACCTCAGCACTCAGCAAAGCGCATACGTTGTACGAGTATTTGGATCGAAAAAAACCTGGTGCCTTCACCGAAGACGCGGCGCTCACCTTAAACAATCTTGGTGGCGTTTTTTCTGATCTCGGCGAGTTCAACAAGGCGAAGAAAGTGTATCGAGAATCCATTGAACTTTTCGAGGCTTTAAACCAAAAAAATTTTGGAATCTATACTGACAAAATTGCGGTACTACGCAGCAATCTCAGCAATGTTTTGAGATTCGCGGGCGAAATAAGGGAGGCTAGTCGCATGTGTAATATCGCCGTCAGTCTGATCAAGGATCTCAACCAACGGCACCGGGGAATCTATAGTGTCGCCGAGGCGCACGTCCAGGTCAACCGAGGAAATGTATTGACAGCCCTCAATCAGCTGAAGTCCGCCGAAGAGGCGTATGAAGAAGCAGTCAAGGTCTACGACAGGATACGGAGGACAAACCGTTCCGCACAACTTCGGGAAGAACGCAGCACCCACTCCAACTTAGCCTGGCTCTACCGGAGGGATGACTCCAGGTTGGGCTGGCCGGACTACGAGAAGGCATTGGGGTGTTTTCGCAAGGCCCGCCAAACCCAAGGGCGTTTCAGGGAGTGCATTCAGGACAAGGAATTGCGCGCCTCCCTGAGCCGGGAAGCGGCCACCATTTACGATGGGCAGGTCCGCACTTGCATCGACCTATGGGATACGGAGGAACCTGCGGATCCCCAATATTTGCGGGAAGCGGCTGAAGCCGCCGAGGCGGGCAGGGCGCGCCATTTGATCGATCTGCTCGTCGATGAGGATCTTCATCCGCGCAACCTGCCGCCGGGGAAGGAGAATCTGGCCGGCGAATTCGGGAAACTGCGCAAACATCTGCGGGCGGTTCGGGCGGAACTGGAACGGCTGGAGACCAGGGAAGGCGGGGCATGGATCGATTCGTGGCGGGACCGCGATGCGGATGACCAAACGGATGAGGACGGGGTCGATGACCCTGACGGCGGAAACGGATCGCAATTCAAGCATGCGGCGTTGTCCGATGAAGAAGCGGAGAATGCCGTGCCCATCCCGGTTGAGGAGGGCATTCCGCTAGAGGTGAGGAGGCAAATGGCCAAACGCCAGGAGGAAATCGAGCGAACGGAAGCAAGACAGGCCGAGGTGTTGCGGGAAATTCACAAATTCGACCCGGAATTTAATCCCGATGATCCGGGGGCGGCGGCGAAGCTGACGGACATTCAGGGGATTTTGCCAAACGGGACGGCGGCGGTGCAGTTTACCCTGACCGAAGGCGAAACGATTGCCTTGATCGTGACGTGCGATTCGATCGAGCCGGTGCGGTTGGAGGGCGCCTCCCTGGAGGACTGCCGGGAATGGATGGCGTCGTGGGTGGATGATCGCAAGGAACTGTTTAAGAGACACGACGCTAACATAGGCCTCGCGATTTGGGGCGAATCTCTGCCGGCGCGGCTCAAACCGATGACGGAACACATTACGGCTCCGTTGGCTGAGAAATTGCCCGCTGAGATCGATCGGCTGCTGCTTTGCCCGCATCGCGATCTGCATCTCTTTCCGCTCCACGCCTGCGGCACGGGCCAGGGAGAGGAATTGCTTTGCGACCGCTACGAGATCGCTTACGCGCCGAGCTTAAGCGTGTATCACCGGGTGGTGAGCCGCGGGATGCCGAAACGTGCGGGACATGCTTTGCTCATTCCCAATCCGACCAACGATTTGCACTTTTCCACCGCGGAAGCCCACGCAGTTGCGCCACTGATCGGAGCAGATAACCTTCCGGAGCCGGGGGACATTACCACGGATTGGATTGTGAGGAATTCTAAAGGATGCGGCACGTGGTACTACACCGGCCACGGAATGACGAGTTGGCGAAATCCATTGACCGAGTCCGCGCTGCTCTTGCGCAGTAAATTGAAGGAGGACAAAGAGGACTGGTTCAAACTGCGCTACTTTTTCACCGAGTTGAGCCTGACGGATTGCTTCCTGGCCATCCTCAACGGCTGCGGCACCAATGAGGTGGATCCGCAGGGAATGACGGATGATTTTCTTTCTCTATCCACTGGGGCGCTCTTTGCCGGGGCGCGCTGCGCGGTTTCCACGCTATGGCCGGTGTGGGATCTGTCGTCTGCGCTCTTGATGCGGCGGTTCGCGCAATTGCACTTCCAGGACAAGCTGCCTCCCGCCGCGGGCCTGCGCGAGGCCACGCGCTGGCTGCGCCAGGACATCACCAGCGGAAACCAAATGGCGGAGGAGATTATGCCGCAATTTTTGGCAACCATGCCGGAGGGAGAGGCGAAAGAGAAATGCCGGAGCCAAGCAGAATTCCACGCAAATACGCCTTACCCACCATTCGCGGAACCGCAGTATTGGGCGGCCTTTACCGCGAACGGAGCGGGTTTTGGCTGTTGATAGGACACCGATACTGGCTACGCCGCAGAAGGAGGCAAAATTCGGGCCGTCAATCGTCAATCGTCAATCGTCAATCGCTAATCCGCGAGGATTGGCGCGTCTCCTTCGTCGGTATTTTCCGTTGGCTGCGTTTTTTGAGGGGTCATGAGCGTGGCTTGTTTTTGCTGGTGAGAGATCATCATTTCGCTGGTTTACTGGCAGGCTTCGCATTCGCCGCCATTTGCCATGGCATCCAGACTGCAGGCCATGATTTGCGCCTCGGTCGACCGGGCGCTGGTATCATTGGCGCCCGCTTCAATCTGGCTTTGCTTCTCGCCTCCCGCTATGCCACGAACCTCTTTTTTGACGTCAACGGTGGCTTTTTCAATGCTGGAAGCTCCAAGCGTCCGAAGATAATACGTGGTCTTCAACCCTTTGTGCCAAGCCGCCCTATACATGTGGGAAAGTGCCTTCATATCCGGCTTGGCAAGGAACAAATTGACCGATTGTGACTGATCGATCCACTTTTGACGCCGGCCGGCGGCGGCGATGAAATATTCGAAGTCGATCGCAAACGCGGTCATGTATTTGGCCTTCAAATCCGCGGGAACTTCGGAAATTTCTCCTAATTCGCCGTTGTGATACTTTAGGCGGTCGATCATTTCCTGGTTCCACAGACCCTTTACCTTCAAATCCCGGACCAAGTAGGGATTTAGCATAATAAAGTCGCCCCCAAGGTTGCTTTTTACGAACAAATTCTTGTAGAGCGGCTCGATGCATGGCGTGCTGCCCATGATGTTTGAAATAGTCGCCGTTGGCGCAATGGCCAGGACGTTGGAATTCCGCATGCCTTGCTGGCTAACCTTTTCGCGCAATGGAGCCCAATCAAGCTTGCCGCCGCGCGGAACGTCGATAGCCACTCCCCTCTCCTCTTCCAAGAGGTCGAGTGTATCTTGCGGGAAAATTCCGCGGTCCCACTTCGATCCCGAATAACTGGAGTAGGCGCCCTTTTCCTTGGCCAAGTCGCTCGAGGCTTCGTAAGCATAGTACGCTACGGCCTCCATAATTTCATCGTTGAATTCCACCGCATCTTGCGAGGCAAAGGACACATCCCGTTTGTAAAGCGCGTTTTGCAGCCCCATAACCCCCATACCGATTGGCCGGTGGCGCATGTTGGCGTTTTTGGCAGGCTCGGTGGGATAAAAATTGATGTCAATCACGTTGTCGGGGTGGCTTCGGCAACCTGTTTGATCCCCCGCCGCTGGGTGACGGAAACGGCGCCGGACCAGACGTGTTTGGTGCGCTGAACGGGACCGCCTCCCTGTTCCGCATTTACGGCAATAGCCAAGTGCTTACCTCGGCCCAAGCCGCCAACAACTACAGCGCGTTCCTCACTCCTGGAGCGCAGAGCGACACTGCTACCGTCACGGTCACGGTAACCGGCGAAAACGATGCTCCCACGGCGGTTGATGACATTGTGGACGGCGGATTCGAGGACGCCGCCTTCAC
This sequence comes from Verrucomicrobiales bacterium, assembly GCA_965224535.1. Taxonomy (GTDB): domain Bacteria; phylum Verrucomicrobiota; class Verrucomicrobiia; order Verrucomicrobiales; family DEV007; genus JBCDHN01. Next base: position 132,137 of record CBDCZR010000032.1, on the reverse strand, counting down.
CAGCACGGCGGCCAACGCCAACGGCGTTACCGTAACCACCACCATTCTCGACAACGACGGAATCGTCGAAGGCGCTGCCCTCAGCTATGATGCAGGCAGCGGCGTGACGGATGTTTGGCAAAATACCGGAACTGCCGGCGCGCCGGGCGATTGGGAACTCACTGGCGTCGCGCTGAACACCTCCCCGGGTTCCGCTCACGCGGGGATCAATTCTTCGCTCACTTTTGACGGAACGACCAGTTTCGCCACCTTGGCGGGACTCTCTCCGCAAGACATCGCGGGAATTAGCGACAGCGGCGATGTGACGCTGGAAACGTGGATCAAACCGGCTGCGCTGGGCCAAACGGCGACGATCCTGGAAATCGGCGGCGGCACTGGGACGGGCATCGTGCTGCAAGGGAACAACCTGAACGTGAACGTGGTTCCCGGCGGAACGACCGGCGTTGCCTTGTTGAGCTATGATTTGAACGCGGACCCTCTGGGATTGCTGGGAGCGGGTGCCACGGCAGAGTTCTTCCAGGTCATGATGTCGGTGGACAACACCAACGACACGGTGGAGCTGTTCGTCAATGGGACCAGCATTGGAAAAGTGACCGCGCCGGGAATCGACGACTGGGACGGCGGGGATCCGGCGGGATTGGGCCGATTCGGCGGGGTGAATACCGGAGCCTTTGAGAACGCCTCCGCTGGAAAGTCCTTTGACACCTACTACAACGGTGAAATCGCCGCGGTTCGCCTCTACACCGATGCGCTGAATGGCGCGGACGCGTTGCAGAACTACAAGGCGGTTAGCGGCAACACGGACATTGATGGCGATGCGATCGTCGCCACCGGCGTGCTCGATGCCACTTCCACCCTGCAAACCATCGGCAACCAAGCCACCTTGGCTTCCGGCGCGTTGGTGACGATGGACGACGCCAGGGGAACCTTCACCTACGATCCCAACGGCCAGTTCGACTACCTGGCCGCGGGAGAAACCGCGACCGACACCTTTACCTACCAAATTAGCGAACAACTCAGCGCCGCGGAACTCGCTGCGGGCGCGGTGGCGCAAACGGACACGGCCGTGGTCACCATCACCATCCATGGCCGGGATGACGCGGTGGACGACATGGTGACGGCGCATGAAGACAACCCGGTCACCTTCCACCGCAACGACTTCCTGGCCAACGACAACATTGGCGTGAGTGGCGATGGACTGCTGGCTTACGACACCACCTTTACCTTTGACGACAACTGGCGAAACGGCGGAGAAGCGGGCAGCACGTTTGACGCGGATTTGAACGGAGCAACCATCGGCGATGCGAGTTCGGCCCAATTCGCGAGCATCGTTCAAGCTTACACCTTCGACGGCGTGGATGACGGGGACGCGACCGTTCCCAACATCCACACTTTTCCCAACGATCCGACCGACAACAGCGCGACCTTTGAGGTCCTCTTCAAACCGGACGCCACCGGGGCCGGGCAGCAGGTGCTGTTTGAGACCGGCGGCTACGGCATCGGTAGTTCGGTCATCTATGACGCGGCAACGGGCAATGTGGTGGTGACCGTGGATGGCGGTGACGCCGGTGCAAATCGTTTCGATCCCTTGAAGACCCTGCAGGTAAGCGGCGCGGTGGGCACGGCGGATTTCAGCCACGTGGTGGCGGTTTACACGCGGGACGGAGCCGGCGGCGACACCTTGGAGCTTTACATTAACAACACCCTGGTCCCGGCAACTGGCACGGACACCTTCACCAGCAACACGGACGGCACCGGCATCGCCAATAACGGCGGTAACGCCGATGATTGGTCCGGCACGGATGGGATCGGCATCGGCATCCTCAATTTTGTCGCCGCCTTGAACGAAACGCCGATTCCATTCAAGGGCCAAATGGCGAAGCTGGCGGTGCACGGGAGCGCGTTTGACGCTGCGGCGGTGAATGCCGCTTACACCGCGTTAACCATGGCGCAACCGCAGAAAATCATCGCGGTTGGCCCATCCGCCAACGGCGCAACGGTGACCCTCAATGCGGATGAATCCGTCACCTACACGCCTACCGCCGGCCTTTATGATACGCTCGCCGCCGGGGAAACCACCACGGACACGTTCACCTACACCATCCACGATGGGGCAGGCGGCTCCTCCACCGCGACCGTGACGGTGACGATTGAAGGCGAAAACGATCTGCCGGTGGCCAATAACGACGCGAACACGGCGACTGAACCCGGCGGGACGCTCAACGGAACCCCTGGAGTCAATCCCACGGGCAACGTTTTGGGCGGACCGGGCGCTGCGGGAACCGACGTGGCCGACACCGACATAGATTCCAACGACATCCCGGATTCCAATCCGTATGACGGCAGCGTGGCGGTGACGAACATCGTCTATTCCGGCACGGGCACGCCCGTTGGAGCCAACGCCGGCGGCGCGGTGGCTGGCGCGACCACGGTTGACGGTGAGTTCGGCACGCTAACCATCAATCCTAACGGCGCCTACAGCTACGCGGTCAACCCGGGCGCGTCAGATGTCCTCGATTCCGGCGACACGGTGACTGAGGTGTTCACCTACGACATCAGCGACAACCCGGCGAACTCAGTTGCCAATACCGGCGATTTGCTGCTGCGTTACACCTTTGAAGGCCCGGATTCCACCGCCGATGGCCTGGTCACCGACGTTTCCGGCAATGGCAACAACGGTACGCTGAGCCAAATCGGCTCCGGGACCAATTTTACCTACGAACCCGACGTAGCGGCCAACGCGGTGGGCGGGCAGTCCCTCGCCTTGAACGAAAACGGAACCGCCACCGTAGAAGCGACCAAAGCGGCGCGGGTGCTGGCGGACACGGACGGATTTGACTTCAACAACAACAGTTGGACCGTTTCCGGCTGGTATAATCGCGCGGAAACGGACAACCATGACTTCATCCTGCACATGGGCAGTGGCGACGGTTTTGGCAATGGCAACGAACTTTACGTCAGCGGCGTGCAAGGCAGCGACGACCTGACCGTGAGCAGCTACTTCAACAACCCGCTGGATGCCAGCATCACCGTAGCCGGCGCCGCGGCCGCCGGGACCTGGCATCACTTCAGCCTGGTTCACGATGACGCCACCAGCGCGCTCTCGATTTACGTCGATGGAGCCGCGGCGGGCAGCGCCACTCTCTCCGGGTTAAATCTGAACAACTCGCTGAATTTCGGCGGCCACGACAACGGCAGCTTCCAACCCCGGCGCTGGTTCAACGGCAGCCTGGACGATCTTTCGGTCGTGACCCGGGCCTTGGACGCCACTGAAATCGGGAAACTGGCAAACGGCGCGGATTTTGCCTCCTTCGCCACGTTGTCCGTCGCGTTAGAGGGTGCAAACGACGCTCCGGTGGCCAATCCTGACACCAACACCATCACCGAAACCGGTGGATCGAACACCGGTGAAGCCGCCACCACCGGCGGCAACGTTCTCAGCGACGGCACGGCTGATTTCGACAACGATGACGAGGACATCGTGGTGGGCGCGGGGGCGAACGTGCCGGTGACGAACATCGCCTTTTCCGGCACCCAGTTCCTCGGCGCGCGCAACGCCGGTGGCGCGGTGACCGTGGGCGGAACGGACATCGACGGAGCCTACGGCACGCTGAACATCAAGGCGGACGGCACCTACAGCTACGCGCTGAACGATACCGCGGTGGACACGCTGGATGACGGCGAATCTCCGACTGAGACCTTCACCTACACCATCACCGATCCGCAAGGCGGGACGGGCACGGCGACGCTAACCATCACGGTGAACGGAACCAACGACGATCCCATCGCAGTTGACGACGATTACACCGCGACCTACCCAACCGACGAGGATACCATCTTGGACGTCCCGGCCGGCGCCAGCCAAGACTACTCCGCGGCGGTGCTAGCCGATGGCGCGCTGGTTTACCTGCCTTTCGGCGAGGATTTCACCACCAACCTGGGAAGTCTGGGTGCGGCGGCGGACGGGACCCTGATCGGCGCGGTCGATGCGCTGAGCGATGGTCCGGTGGACGACGGCGCGGCGATCAACATGGGATCGACCGCTGCCGGAGGGACGAATGGCGACGGCGTGCGGGTGGATTTCGCCTCCGGATTCCCCACCGGCACTGTGACCACCGAAGTTTGGGTGCGCAGTGACGCGACTAACGCCGGCAAGCAGATGGCGATCGTTTCCTATGCGCAAAGTTCCTCGCACAACAACGAGGTCCTCGTTTTTACCGCCGGCAGCACCTTGCGCACCTGGATGAACCAATCGGAGGTGAATACGGGCGTATCCACGGCAGACTTCATTGACGGCGAATGGCATCACCTGGCGGTCACCTACGATGACGTCGCCAACGAAGTGGCGGTTTTCGTCGATGGCGAGGAAAAACAGCGCACCACCCACAACGGCGGCGCGATTTCCGCCTCCGGGACCCTGATTTTGGGCCAAGAGCAGGATTCGGTGGGCGGCGGCTTTGCCGACAGCCAAAAGTTCATCGGCGACTTGGCGGATTTCGCCCTTTACGGGACCGCTTTGACCCAAGCGGATCTGCTAAGCCACGCAACTGCTAAAGGCGTGCTGACCAACGACATCGACGTCGATGGCGAAGCGATCGCGGTTACCGGCATTCAGAGCACAGCGAGTTTGAGCGGGCTGAGCGACCTTGGCGCGACGGTGACGATGGCCGCGGACGGCAGTTTCCGCTACGACCCGACGAAATCGGCCTACCTGCAAACGCTCGTCGAAGGTGAGGTCGTGCAGGACACCTTCACCTACACGATTTCCGATGGTGACGCGACCGATTCCGCCACGGTAACGATTGAAGTGACTGGCAGGGGCGCGATCGAGATCGGAATGACCAACGACTTCCCACCCGCCTCGTTCCCGGCCAATCCGGGTGACGACACCGTGGCGGACACAGTGAATGTTGCGATGAACGGGGCAAATCTGGACATCGTGGTTAACGGCGTCCTGCTGCGCAGCATTCCCGGTTCTGCGATCGGCAGCGGCACGGGGGTCGATAACAGCGGCGCGCCCGCCAACGCCAACGGCAAGCACGACATTTTGTTCGACGGTTCCGGCGATGCGGAGACGCTCAACGTCGGTTCGCTCGGCAACAATTTGTTCGACGACGTCTTCATCGACACCGCTGGCGGCACGGACCTGGTCAACTTCACCGCAGCCTCCACGATTCAAGGCGAATTGACGGTGACCGCGGAAAGAGCTGCGATTGAGGCCAATCTCACCACCGGCGGCAACCAAACCTACAACGCTGAGGTGACGACTTCCCAAGCGGCGGTGACGTTGACCACCGGCGCGGCGGGCGAAGTGACCTTCAACGGCAATTTGACCGGAAACGACGGCGTCGTCGAGGCCATCAACGTGGTTAGCCCGAACACCAACGTGAACGCGAATTTCGACGTCGATATCAATGGCACGGCATCGGATACGTTGGCGGTGGGAGGCGCCGATACGGTCACGTTAGACGCGGCTTCCACCCTAACGGTGACGGATTCGACCGCTGCTGCGGTGGGTTCCACGATCGTGCTGATCGACAACGCGGGCACGGATGCGGTGATCGGCCGGTTCGATACCGACACACGCACCGGGACGACCTTGGTGGAGGGTGCGACGGTGACTGACGACGAAGGCGACGAATACATCATCAGCTACGCGGGCAACGACGGCAACGACGTGGTGTTGTTCGCGGGAACGGCGGAAACCCAGGTGGAACTCGTCGGCAATGCCTTGGAAATCACGGACATCACCAATGATTCCACCGACACGCTCACGGTGACTTTCGACAACGTGGCGCAAACCTACACGATTGTGGAAACCAACGGCGCGTTGGTAATCAGCACGTTGGGCCTGACTTCGGCCCAGGTTTCGCGGCCCAATGCCCAAACGGTGGTGGTCAGGGTGGATCAGATCGTTGGCGGAGTCACGGGACTAACCGCGGATACCACCGGGCCAGCCCCTGGCGTTGAAGATGGAGACTCTGTGACAATTGACACCACTAGTGCGCCGATGGTCTTGAGCGCGGGCTTGAACGTCATTTCCGACGACATCATTGTGAATGGCGATGCCACGCTCACCGGTGGCACCGTGGTGCTGAACGCGAGCGCGGCGACTGGTGGAACGGTCACCATGGCGGATGGCGCGCTGATCGACGCGGGCAGCGGGACCATTGATGTGGACGCCGGCGGCGACGTGACTCTTGGCGGCCTGCAAACCACGAGTTCGGTTTCCGTGGACACGGCCAATGGAAATATCATCGACGGTGGCGACGCGCACAAAGAAGTGGTGGCGGCAAACGCCGTTTTGAATGCGCCCAATGGCAGTATTGGTAGCGTTGGACCCGGGAACGCGCTGGAAACCCAGATTTCCAACCTGGAAGGCAGTTCCGGGACTGATTTCGCCATCGACAACATGGGGGCGCTGAACATCGGCGGCGCTAACGCAGGCGCGAGTGGATTGGATGTCGATGGCAACCTGAGTATCACCAATAACGACGCAATCACAGATAGCGAGGCTGTGACCGTGGACGGAACCACGACCATCGCCGCAGGAACCAACAATGTGACGCTGGATAATGCGACCAATGACTTTGGCGGCGCCGTCAACGTCACGGCCAACGATGTGAGCTTGGATGACGTCGATGACATCAACCTGGGCAACGTTACGGCGGGTGGATTCCTGAACGTCGATACCGGGGGTGCGGTAAACGTGTCCGGACCGGTCACGGTGACGGGAACAGCGGATATTGACTCCACAGCCAATGGCGGCCCCGGAGACATTTCCGGCGCTGGCGTGGTAAACATCACTGGCACAACGACCTTGAACGCGGGAACGTCCAACATCGCGCTCAACAACACGGGTAACGATTTCGTTGGCGCCGTAACTGTCACCGCGGCCACCAACGTTGCCTTGGACGACACGAATTCGCTGACGCTAGACAATGTGAACGCCGCAGGCAACTTGGACGTGGATACCGGCGGCAACGTGGACATTACCGGCACGGTGGACGTCAACGGCAACGCGGATATCGACACCATTGCTAACAGTGGCAGCACGGGCGGAACGATTACCGATTCCGGCGCAGGCGTGGTCACCATAGACGGAACGACGACGCTGGACGCCGGCGATCAGGACATCACGCTGGACAACGCGGCGAACGACTTCAGCGGCCCGGTGAATATCACCAATGCCAACAATGCGAGTTTGGACGACGCCAACGGCATCAATTTGGGGAATATCAACACCGCCAACGATCTGAACGTCGATGCCGGTGGCGATGTGGTCGTATCCGGCACGGTCAACGTGGACGGGAATCTGGACATTGAAACCGATGCCAACAACGCAGCCGGCGGAACCATCACGGATACAACCGGATCGCTCGATGTCGAAGGAACCAGTGACCTGGACGCCGGCGCGGCCAATGACATCGTGCTCGACAGCGCGAACAACGACTTCACCGGCGCGGTTTCGGTCAACACCGCCAACAACGTGGAATTAGTCGATCGAAACGCCATCGACCTGGGCGCGTCGACCATCCAAGGTAACCTCGATGTGTTGGCCGGTGGTGCGATCACCGACAGCGGAGTTTTGGACGTGGAAGGCGACGCCTGTTTTGAAACTACCGGAGCCAATGCCGACATCACCCTGGATCAGTTGGATGTGACCGGTCAAATCGGCCTGAACACCGCTGGTGCCGGTAGCGACGCCACCATCGTCAACGTAGGCCCGGTGATGTTGAAAGATACCGCCGTGGCCGGAAACCTGGACGTGACCGCGGGTGGAGACATCACTGATACCGGCACGGTTGAGGTGGGCGGCACGACTGACCTGGATGCCAACGGCAACGACGTCATCCTGGACACCACGGCCAACGACTTCACGGGTCCGGTCAACGTCACCAATGCCACCAACGTGACGTTGGATGACAAAAACGCGATCAACCTTGGTAATATCGCCGCAACCGGCAATTTGGATGTCGATTCCGGCGGTAATGTGACCGTTACGGGAACGGTGAACGTTGACGGAAGCGCGAATATCGATGCCAACGCCAACGGTGGCAGCACCGGCGGAACGATTGCCGACACTGGCGCGGGCGTTCTGGACATAGAAGGCGCCACCACGCTGGATGCTGGAGATCAAAACGTAGCTCTGGACAACGCGAACAACGATTTTACCGGGGTGGTAAATGTTACCAACGCGGCGAACGTAGCGCTAGACGATCAGAACGAACTTATCTTGGGCAACGTCAACACCGCGGGGAATCTGGATGTCGATACCGCGGGCAGTGTGGAGGTAACCGGCACGGTTGCGGTTGGTGGCGATGCGAACATCGATACCAACGCCAACGGCGGTCCTGGTGGAACCATTTCCGACACGGGCGCTGGTCGAGTGGACGTGGAAGGTTCGACCACGTTGGACGCCAATGGCAATGATATCGCGCTGGACAATGCGGGTAACGACTTCACCGGCGCGGTTTCGATCGTGAGCGGCGGCGACGTGACGTTGGTGGACCAAAACGCGATCGATTTGGGTAATTCTAACGTCAGCGGCAACCTGAACGTCGATGCCGGCGGAGCGATCACGGATTCCGGCACGCTAGATGTGAATGGCTCCACCACGCTCGACGCCAACGGCAACCCCATCACCCTGGACACCGCCACCAATGACTTCACCGGCCCGGTTTCCATCGTCAGCGGCGGCAACGTCACCTTGGTGGACCAAAACGCGATCGATTTGGGCGATTCCAACGTCAACGGCAATCTCAATGTCGACGCCACCCAAATCACCGACAGCGGAACGGTGGACGTGAACGGCTCCACGACGCTGGACGCAAATGGTGGCAACATCACCCTGGACACGCCCACCAACGATTTCACCGGCCCGGTCTCCATCGTCAGCGCCGGCAACGTGAATTTGGTCGACCAAAACGCGCTGAATTTGGGCGCCTCCAACATCGCCGGAAACCTGGACGTGCTCGCCGGCGGCAACGTGACCGACAGCGGAACCATCAGCGTGGGCGGCAACGCCTGCGTTGAAACCACCACCAACATTGTGCTGGATCAACTGGACGTGGCCGGATTCATCGGCCTGACCGCGGGCGGCAACGCCACCGCCGTCAACACCGGCACGGTTCGATTCAAGGACACGACCACCGGCGGCAACCTCAACGTGATCGCGACGACCGGCGACATCGTCATCGGCCCGGGCACGGACATCGACGCTGGCGGCGCCGTCAGCCTCACCGCGGAGGACGACTTTACCCTGGCCGCCGGCGGCAGCATCACCGCCGCCTCGGTCGATGTGCGCATCGATGCCGGCGATGTGGGTGAAGCGCCCGGAACCGGCGGAACGGCGAATGTGTTAGGGTCCATTTCCACCAGCACCACGCCGTTTGCGGCCACCGCTCCGTTGGGCCAGGCCGGCACGCGCATCACCGGCGGCGCGGAGGCCGACACCTTCAACATCACCCCTAGCAGAACCACCTCGTTCATGATCGCCGGCGCGGCGCCGACCACGCTGCCGGGTGACGTGCTCAACATCGTGGGTGCAAACGGGAACCTGAACCCGGCCGGCGTCCCGGGCAGCGGCGTGTGGGAATTCAACGCCTTTTCCGGGCTGCAAGGCGTGGCCTTCAGCAGCATCGAGGGCGACAACGTGCAGCCGGTTCTGACCGGCGGCGTCAGCACCGTGCATCCGGAAGGAGCGGGCCCGATCGCGATTTTCCCGAACCTCGTCATCGAGCAAGCCAACCTCATCACCGGTGCCATCATCCGCTTCACCGGCGGCTACGTGCCGAGCGAAGACCTCATCTACGCCACCGTGTTGCCCCAAGGCATCAGCGTGGAATGGGACCCGACCACCGGCTCGCTCATCTTCACCACCACCGATGGCGGGGTGACCGCCGCGGCCATGCAAGAAGCGCTGCGCAGCGTGGTTTACGACAACATCCGCCGGGTCGACCCCACGGCGGGCCCGCGCTCGTTCTTCGTCGTTGTGTTCGACGGCACCATCCGCAGCAACTTCATCTTCAGCACCATCGAGCAACAGCGCGATCTCGATCCCGGCGAAGCGCCGCCCAGCCGATTTGGCGAGGATGGCGTGTTAGGCGACGGATTTGGCTCGGACGGCTCCGAAAACGGCGGCGGAACTGAAGGCGAAGGTGACGGCGTGCTGGGCATCGACTCCCCGCGCCTGGCCGGCATCTTCAATGCCTTCCGCCACCTGGGCGCCTACAGCCCCTTTGGCGGCGGCTCGCAATTCTTCGGCGGCTTCCGAGTTGACCGGTTAGGGTTGGGCGAGCCTGGTTTGGGCTTCGACGACTTCGATCGCTATGATATTGGCGGCCTGCCGCTCAACAGCACATTGACCCCGTTTTTTGCCGGCACCGCGGACGCGTATTCGACGATCGTGGTGACCCTGCACGACGAGATCAGCGGATTCACGCGCACGGAGACGGTGATGGTGGATGGCTCCGGGCACTGGACCGCGGCGTTTGCCGGCGCGGAGTTGGAAAGCAACCGCAGTTACACGGTGACGATCCAGGAATACCCGGTGACGCATCAGTTTGAGGGAGCGGTGTTGCCGCCGGCGGCGGTGGGTTTCTTCAACGGCAGCGTGATCGCCGATGGGTTGACCGATAACGTGAATTTCGACGACGTTTTCGGTCAGATTATTGACACCAGCGATGTTGACGTGGCGCTGCAGAAGCTGGATGGCGGTGGGGAGTAGGGAACGGCGCGGGAATAATTTTCCAGCGCGTTTTGCGTAGCTTCTCCAGATCGCCGGTCGCTCTACAGCTCCAGCAGGCCAATTCTACGGAGCCACCTCACCTGCGATCAAATCCTCGAACGTTTGCCGCTTGCGAATCACGCGCGCCTCATCGCCATCGACCAAAATCTCCGGGGGAAACGGACGCGAGTTGTAGTTGGAGGCCATGACGAATCCATAGGCGCCGCTGCTCATCAGCGCGATGTAGTCGCCCTGGCTGAGTTTGGGCAACTCGCGATCCTGCGCGAAAAAATCGCCACTTTCGCAAACGGGACCCACCACGTCGATTTTTTCCGTTTCGCCGTTTTTCGGCTCGATCAGCGGCACGATGTCGTGATGGCCCTGGTAGAGCGCGGGCCGAATCAAGTCGTTCATGCCGGCATCGACGATTTGGAAGACCTTGGCAGAGCCGCGTTTTTCGAAAATGACCCGGGAAATCATGACCCCGGCGTTGCCAACCACGTAGCGGCCGGGTTCGACGACGATTTTTAGCCCCAAATCGCGAATTTTCGGCACCAGGCTCTCCGCGTATCTTTCGATTGTCAGCGGCTTGGTTTCGCCTTCCTGCCCGTTCCACCAGGCCAGATCTCCGCTGGCCAGGGAATTCTGGTAGATGATGCCAATTCCGCCGCCGATGCTCCAAAATTCGATCCCGTGGCTCTCCTTCAATTCGGCGGCCAAAGGCGCAACTTTTTCGACCGCCTCGATGAAGGGATCGATGCTGGTGAGCTGGGAGCCGATGTGCATCTGCAAGCCGCGAATCCGGACGTTCGGCAGGTTTTGGGTGCGTTGGTAGGCGGCAGCGATGACGTCGAAGTCGATGCCGAATTTATCCTCGCTTTTGCCGGTGGAGATGTATTTGTGCGTCTTGGCATCAACGTTAGGATTGACGCGCAGGGCCACGGGCGCGGTTTTTCCAAGTTCGCCGGCTACGTCGCTGATGTAGCGCACCTCTGCCTCGGATTCGGCGTTGAAGCAGTAGATGCCCTCGTCGAGCGCGAACTCGATTTCCGCCCGCGTTTTGCCGACGCCCGCGAACGTGCACTTTCCGGGGTCGCCGCCCGCCTTTTTCACGCGAAACAGCTCGCCGCCGGAGACGATGTCGAAGCCGGAGCCGAGTTTGGCCAGCAAACCGAGCACCGCCAGGTTGGAATTGGCCTTGGTGGCATAACAAATGAGGTGATCCAGCTCGCCGAGGGCCGAATCCAGCCGCTGATAGTGATCGCGGATGGTCCCGGCGCTGTAGACGTAGAGGGGGGTGCCGTGTTCGCCGGCCAGTTGCTGGAGATCCACGTTTTCAGCGTGCAAATGGCCGTCGCGGTAGTGAAAGGAGTGCATGGTGGTGAGGGCTCGAAGATAGGGCGCTCGTGGCGGGAATCAAGCGAACCGACTTCACCAAGGGCGCTTCGGCAATGCATCCACCTGAGCTTGGATTTTTGCCGATTCCTGCCGGACGGCTTTCTTTTTGGCCTCAAGGATCGCCAGTTGGTTTTTCAAGTCCACCAAATCTGATTCCTGCTCGGATGTTTTGGACTGCAGAATCGCAATATCGTGGCTGATGTCCGCTTCGTTGATCACGAAAACGAATCTTTCGATTTCAGCACGAGTTTGCTCCGCCTCCGCCATTTTCCTTCGCGTTCCAGGCTATCGGCGAGTTGGCGCATTTGCTCATTCCACTTCCTCAACTCTTTGGTTGTCTGTGGATCCCACTCAACAACCTGGGGAGTTTTGCCGAGGCGCTTCTTCAGTTGACGCAATTCCCAGTTCAGCAATCCTGCGGCCTGTTCGATCGCCGCAGATTCGAGGTCCAATTTGGCGGCTTCCAATTGCAGTTTCGCGATTTCCGACAACAGGTTCGTGCGTTCCTCGCTCGAGCCGTCCCATCGGGACCAGGAAATCCCAACCGCCAGCATCGAGAGTGTGAGGAAGAGACCGAGGCTGATTGTGGCTTTCATTTGAAAAATCGCTACGGCTGGACGGGAGCAGCCTACGCTCTCAGGGCGGAAGGTCAATGCCAGCAGAGGTAGGGGCGCCGATTCGGCAAGGTCTCCGGCTGCCTTGCTTAGTTTTCGCCTCAAAAATCGTTGATTCGCAGCGCAGGCGGTCTCAGGCTAAGCGGCAAATCTCATGAAACCGCCAGCCACCTCCACAATCTCTCGCCGCCGTCTCCTGCAAACCGTTCCTGCCGTCTTGGCGGCTCCCGCCTTCGCCCAAGAAACCGTGGGAAGTTACCCGCTCGCGGGCCGACTTTTCAAGACGCTCAAAATTGGGATGGCCTCCAAAGCCGGCAACACGATGACCGAGCGCTTCAAAGCTGCGAAGGAAGCCGGATTTGGCGCGATCGAACTTGGCTGCCCCGGTATCAACGTGGACGAAGTGCGCCGCGCGATTGATGAATCCGGCCTGCCCGTCGATGGCTCGGTTTGCGCCGCGCATTGGCAGGTTCGCCACACCGATCCCGATGCCGCCGTTCGCGCCAAGGCGCTGGAAACCCTGCTCGGCGCGTTGCGCGAAACCAAGGCGGTCGGCGGTTCGACGGTGCTTCTCGTCGTCGGCCACGGAAAAGACGGCCCGGAGGAAGAAATCTGGTCCCGCTCGATTGAAAACATTTCCAAAGCGGTGCCGTTGGCGGCCGAACTGGGCGTTTCCATTGCCGTGGAGAACGTTTGGAACCACTTTCACTACGATCACGGCGGCGGGGCCGATCAAAACGCGGAAAAGCTCGCGCGCTACATCGACGACTTCAATTCGCCGTTCGTCGGGATGCAGTTCGACATCGGCAACCACTGGAAATACGGAAACACCGGGGATTGGATTCGCACGCTGGGCAAGCGCATCATCAAGCTGGACGTCAAGGGCTTCTCCCGCAAAGCCGACAAGTTTACGAAGATCGGCGAAGGCGACCTGGATTGGGCCGACGTGCGCCAGGCCTTGACAGAGATCAATTTTTACGGCTGGTGCGCCGCGGAGGTTGGTGGTGGAGATTTGGCGCGGCTCAAGGAGATTTCTGCCAACATGGATCGGGTTTTTGGGTTGGGATAAGGGTTGGAAATCCGAAATTCGAAACCCGAACTTCGAAACTGGAATTCGGGGTGGATGGGCGGTTGGCGTTCCAATTTTCGGGCGTTCCCGCGAATCCGATTGATCGAGAATACGTCGTCCGCGGGAATGAGCCTGTTTCCCGCTTTACGGCTCGAACCCGGAAATCGAGATTCGAATTTCGAATTTCGAGTTTCGAATTTCGAGTTTCAAGTTTCGAATTTCGAGTTTCAAGCTACCCTCTCCCGTGTCCATCCTCTTCTCCTGCAATCATTGTCAGGGCCAGTTGCAAGCCCCGGGGAACTTGCGCGGCGCGCCGGTGAAGTGTCCGCACTGCAGCGAAGTCACGCGCGTGCCTCACACGCCTCCGCCGCCGGGTGAGAAGGAAAAATTGGGGCTAAGCCAGAGCGTGGTTCGCAAAATCACCGAAGCAGCCGGCGTCGAGCAAATCCGCGGATTCAACGTGGGGGCGTTTTTCTCCGAAGTGTTCCGCAAACACCCGCAGGAGGCGATCGACGACCACTTCACGCTGGGCAGCCCGGCCACCACGCCGCCGTTGCACGAAATCGAGACCAGTTGGCCGCGGCCGTGGGTGTTTTTCCGCGTTTTTATGGGTGCGTTAGTGCTCTACCTCCTCTTCACGCAGGGTTACGAACGCAGCAACGGAAATCCCAACCTCATTCCGGGGCTGATCATTGTGGGCTCGTTTGCCGTGCCCATGGCCATGCTGATCCTGTTTTTTGAGGTCAACGTGCGCCGAAACGTGTCCGTTTACCAGGTCTTGCGCCTCATGCTCGCGGGCGGTGTGCTTTCGATCCTGGCCTCGCTTTTCCTGTTTTCCGTTTCCCAGCGAACCGCGGCGGACGATTGGTTGGGGGCGTCGGTCGTCGGTTTGGTGGAGGAAACCGGCAAGGTGCTGGCGCTGCTGCTCGTCGTGGGGCAGCGGCGGTTCGATTACACGCACAACGGGCTGCTTTTTGGCGCGGCGGTGGGCACGGGGTTCGCTTCGTTTGAAACCGCGGGTTACGCGATGCAGGCCCTGCCCAACCAACAGCAGGTCTACGACGTCATCTTCGCGCGAGGCGTGCTTTCGCCCCTGGCGCACATCGTTTGGACGGCCATGTGCGGCGCGGCGCTGTGGCGCGTGAAGCGCGGGCGGCGATTTCGGCTCGGTTACCTGCTTCACCCCAATTTTTTGCGCGTTTTCGTCATCGCAGTGCTGCTGCACATGGCCTGGAACTCGCCCTGGCCCGCGATTTTGAAATTCGTTGGAATCGGGCTGATCGCCTGGATCATCGTGCTCGGTTTCATCCAAACCGGGCTCAAGGAAATCGCGATGGAAAAAGCGGGGGTGGAAGGCGATCCGGCTTAGGTTTCTGGGAATCGCGCCGCCTTCTATTTCGCCAACCGGTGCCGTTTCTGCACCTCGTCGCGAAACGCAGGATCGCCAAACCGGTCGCCGGTTTTTTCCTGCCACGCCGCCAATTTCGACCGCAGCCGGGTTTCCGCCTCGCCCAGAGTTTCGTCGCCGGCGCGGTTGTGGAATTCGACCGGATCGGCCTGCAAATCGTAGAATTCCCACTCCGGCGGGTCGGCGAGCCGGTTCATGGCTCGCCGGGCGGGATGAGCTTCGGGCAGCGCTTGCGCGAGGTCCCAGGCGCTGTCGCCATCGACGCTGTTGCTGGGTTTGGCTTCGCCGGCGAGGAGATTGTGGATCAACTTGTAGCGGCCGTCGGTGATGGCGCGGCGCGGGAAAAAGGGATTGGCGCCGTGAAAGTGAAATTCCGCGACCAGCGTGTCGCGCCAGTTGGTGGCTTTGTCAGGCTTCAGCACCGGACGCAGGGAACGGCCGTGAAGCCCGGCGGCAGGCTCGATTTCCGCGGCGTCGAGGATGGTGGGGTAAATATCCACGCTTCCCACCAGCCGCTCGGAGACGTGGGGCTCGGAGACGCCCGGCCAATGCGCCAAAAACGGCACGCGCAGCCCCGCTTCGTAGCACGAGGTTTTGCCGCGGGTGAAGGGTGGACCGTGATCGCCGAGAAACAAAATCACGGTGTCGCTGCCGTGCTGCGTTTCTTCCAGCGCCTCCATCAGCATGCCGATGGCCGCGTCGATGCGATGCACGCAATTGTAGTAGCCAGCGATCTTTTGGCGCTGTTCCGGGGCGTCGATGCCTTGCCACGGCCAGGGCGAAACGTCGTCCGCGCTGATGACGTTTTCCGGCAGCCCTTTGACCTGGTTCGGGAAAAACTGCGGGCCTCTGCTGCCGTCTTTGAGTCGCTTGCGGGCAACGTGCGGATCGAAGAGGTTGAACATCAAAAACCACGGCGCGCCGTCTTCCGAGCCGATGAATTCACGCGCGGTTTTCACCTGCTGCCGAACGTCGCGTGTGCCGAACCCGTCGCCGGAGCGCATGTCGAACGCGAAGCGTTTCTCCGGGGTCACGTGCAGTTTGCCGATGATTCCCGTGCGGTAGCCGGCTTGCTTGAGCACGTTGGGCAGGAGCCGGCCGATCAGGTGCTCGTGCACGCGAAAACCCACGTTTGCGTTGGCCAATCCGTAGTGCCCGTTGCCGTGGGGATAAAGCCCGGTGAACATGGTGGAGCGCGAGGGGCTGCACGATGCCTGGCTTACGTAGGCAGTGCGGAAACGAACCGAGCGGGCCGCCAGCCGATCCAAATTTGGCGTTTTCGCGATGGGATCGCCGTAGCAGGAGAGTTGCAATCCCAGGTCGTCCGCGGTGATCAGCAGCACGTTGGGCCGGTCTTGCGCCAGGGCGGAAAAAAGCGCGAAAACTTGCGCCAGGAGGAGAAATCCGAGGCTTTTCATGGAAATCCAGGATTGGGAAGATGGTGAGGTGGGGAGCGAAAAACCGCCACTTCGTCGATTTTTCCTTCAAAGTCGAACATCCCGTCGCCGCGGCCGCCGACGAAGACTTGGGTGGCTTTGTCAGGGCGCGTGTCGGGAATTTGGGCGTCGATTTCCGGTTCGGCGGCGCCATCGAGGTAAACGCGCACGTTTTCACCCTGACGCACCAGCCAAACGTGATGCCAGTGGTGGCGTTTCAGCTCGGTTTTGCCGACGGCGGTGGTTTTTTGGCCGTTGCCGTTGTAAACCAGCAGCCGTCCGCCGGGGCCGAGGGCTTTTCCGGTGATGCCGAGTTGATCGCCGCTGCTTTTGTCCTTGTCCCGGCCTAACGCAAACAGGTAACCGGTCACTGGGCGAATTTCGCGCGGCATGGCGTTCCAAAACCACAGGCTCACGCTGTAATCCTGGCCCTGGTTCGTCCCGGGGACGCTGGCCGTCATCCTGCCGCCGGCAAAGTGCACCGCGCGGTTGTCCGGCCCGGATGGCCCCGGCAGAAAGAGCGCGTAGCCGGGCTCCAGGGTCGCGTTGGACTCGTTGCCGCTGGCGTCCGGAATGACGTTGCCGCTGTGGGCGCCCATTTTCCACCAGGCGGCGGGATTTTGGGCCAAAATGCGCTCGCCCGCCGCGCCGGTTTTTTCCACGTGAGCGCGGCGTTTTTTTCCGGAAACCCCCTCCAGCAACCCTAACAAAACCTCCACAATTTGCGGCTCGGCCTGCGTTTCCAGCCCCGCCGTCCGCGCCGGCCACGTGGTGTAACCGCCAAGCTGATGCTGCTCGGGAGGCGGGATGTATCCAGCGCCCCCGTTGGCTTGGGAAACGTTCATCAAAACCGGCAGCGGGCTCTGCAATTTCAGTTTCAACCCGGTGATGGCGTAGACTTCGTTCGGCAAGGTGGCGATGCCGAAATCGCCGACGCGGATGGCTTGCAGCTTGAGTTGTTCGCTAGGATTTTCGCGGATAAACTCGACCTCTTTGGCGTAGATTTCCTGCGAGCTTGTCGGTTGTTCGCGTTCGCCCATCGCGTCCAGGATTTCCCGCGCCCAAGCGATCCGCTTTCGGTCCGGAAGCCGGCGGCCCACGGTCAGCTTCGCTTCGGCCATGGCCAGTTCGCAATCGGCGCGGTGGTCGATGGTTTCCAACGCGGAGAGCGCCAAATCGGCCAGCGCGCGGCAGTAGGCGGCATAACGATCTTCCTCACCGGCAAACGGTTGTTCGCTTGCGCGGCTCGAATAATCCCGGTGCTGCAAATCGCCGCTGGTTCCCTGCGACATGATACCAACAAACGGCGCGCCGAAGGCTTCCTCCAGCTGCTCGCAAAACCGCCCCGTGTAGCCCGAAGAAAGCTCGCCCTTGGCGAAATAATGCTGCGAGAGATTGCCAAGAACGGCCAGCGGTTTGCCGCCGCCGCGCTCGCGGATGGAGAGCAGCGTCAGGCCGGGATCGACCGGTCCGGAAGGCCCCGCGGTGTCCGGATTTTGATGGCCCGGATGCATGTGGGCGCGCACACTAACACCGCCAAAAGGATCGCTGCGCATCTTGTGCGGCAGATAGATCCAGCGCCGGTTGAAGGTGAATCGGCTGGCGTCGGCCACGGTCCAGCCCGCCTCGGCCGGACGCAGTGCGGCATTGGCTTTGGCGATGCTTTCGGCGATTTTCGGCGGGAGAAACTGCGTGTAATTCGGGTCCGCCGGACACCCTAACGAACGCATCACCGACGGCGCGCTGTGGGTGTGCGTGGCGCTGACCAGGATGCGATCCGCGGGGATGCCGGTCTGCTCCGAGGCGATGGATTTGGCCAGATCGCACAGCTCGCGATCCATGACGCAGGAGTCCACCACGCAGATGGCGACGCGCTCGCCGCCGTTCTCCAGCACGAGGCTGCGCGCGTGCAGCGATTGGGCCACTTTGCTGGCGAATCGCGGCCGAAAACCGCCGTTGCGGATCACCGGCGTCTTGGGCGGATCGATGTTGACCGCGGCGGCGCCGGCCTGGAGCCCGTTTTCGCCCGAACCGACGCTGGCGGGGCGCTCCTGGATCGCTGAGACCGGCGGATCCGCGGTTTGGCCGATTTGCGCGGCGAGGCGCGCCTGTAGCGATTGCTCCACCTCGGCGTGTTCTGCTTTTCCGGCCAAATTCACCCGCTCGACGCCGTCCTCGCCGTATTGGTATAACTCACGAAATGAGACCCGTTTTTTGTTCTTCGGGTCGCGCCACTCGGTGTAGCGATGGGTCGCCGTACGCACGGTGTAACCCATGAACCTGCCCTTGGGAAATTGGCTGAATGCGGCGTCCTGGCCGGGCGCGGCGGGTTCCCTGACATTCTTCGCAAAACTCTCGCCCTCGGCGCCGGGATGAACGGGCAGACCGGCCAACTCGCTCAAGGTCGGATGCAGGTCGACCAGCTCCACCACGGCCTGGCTGCGCTGGTTTTTCGGCAGACCCGGCGCGCTGACGATGAGCGGCACGCGGGTGTCGAGTTCGAAGTTAGTGTGCTTGGCCCACGAACCCAGGTCGCCCAATTTATAGCCGTGATCGCTCCACAAAATCACGATGGTTTGCTCGCGAATGCCCTGCGCGTCCAATTCATCGAGCAACCGGCCGATTTGTGCGTCCACATAGCTGACGCAAGCGGCGTAACCGTGGCGCAGGTGGCGGGTTTTTTGCGGTGAAACCACGCCGCCGGGATATTTGTCGAGATACTGGTTCAACTCCGCCGGCCCGCGTCTCATGGCAAAGTCCGGCGCGCCTTCGGGAGGCTCGGAAACCGCGACGGGCGGGAGTTTTTCCGGATCGTAGAGGTCCCAGTACTTTTTCGGCGCGACGAACGGAAGGTGCGGCTTGTGGAAGCCGACCGCGAGGAAAAACGGCGCGTCATCGCCGTCGGCATGCAGCTTGCGCAGACGCTCGAGCGCGGCATTCGCGGTTGCGCCGTCGGCAGGTAGGTCATCCGGCACATCAGGCGCCTCGGTGACCGGTCCGCGGACGAAAAAATGCTTCCATTGGTCGGGATCGTTGGGATCGCGAACGGCGTCCCCGAGAAACACCGATTTCGGATTTGCGGTGAGAAAAAACTCCCGCGCGATTTTCATGCCCTCGGGCGAAAAGTAGTACTGCGAGCCGGAAGCCCAGCGTTCGACCGACCACGAAGGCGGATCCTGGAACGAATCGCGGACGTAGGTGTGTTTCCACGAGCCGTGGTAGATTTTGCCGATCGATTGGGTGAAATAGCCGTGATTTTTGAAGTGCTGCGGCAGAGTAACCACGTTAGGCACGATTGTGCGAAACGCGTTGGCTTTTCCGCGAAACGTGTCTGGCCGCAAGCCGCTGAGCATGCTGGCGCGCGAAGGCATGCACACCGCCCACTGGCAGTAGGCGCGCTCGAACAAAACGCCTTCGCGGGCCAGGCGGTCGATGTTGGGGCTGTGGATGTGCGTCGCGCCGTAGCAGTTCAGCTCCGGGCGCAGATCGTCCACGCCGATGAAGAGGATGTTCGGCTTTTTGGCGTCGGCGGTTCCGGAAAACCCGGCGAGAGCCAGCAGGCAGAGCGCTGCAAGGCGTGTTAGGGTGGGAGGGCTCATTTTTTGGTTTGGTTAGGGGCGCCGGCTGGTGTTCGCCGCGCTCAATCTTCCACCGCCCGCGCTAAAATCGCCTTCTGCGCGTGGAGGCGGTTTTCGGCTTGATCGAAGATGACCTCGGCGTTGGCCTCGAGCACGTTTTCGGAAATTTCCACGTCGCGGTAAGCCGGCAGACAGTGCATCACCAGCGGCTCCTTGCCGGTGGCGTCAATCATCCGATCGTTCAACTGAAAGGGCTCCAGCACCTCCAGCCGGCCGGCGGATTCCTCCTCCTTGCCCATGCTCACCCACACGTCGGTGTAGAGCACGTCGCAGCCTTCCGCGGCTTTGAGCGGATCGGCCTCAACGCGTAGGTTTTTCCCGCCTAACGCAGCCATCAGTTGGGCCGGCGGTTGGAATTTTGGCGGCGCGGCAATCACCAGCTCCAAATCCAGGTGTTTGGCGGCCCACAGCCAGCTCACGGCCATGTTGCAGGCGCCGTCGCCCAGGAAACAAATCCGCGAATCGCGCCAATTTGGGCGCCGTTCGGCCAGGGTGAGCAAATCGGCGATAATTTGGCAGGGATGCTCGTCGTCGGTCAGGGCGTTGATGGTGGGGATGCCGCTAAACTTGGCAAATTGCTCGACGTCGGATTGATCGAAGGTGCGGATGATCGCGCCGTCCACCATGCGGCCCAAAACGCGGGCGGTGTCTTTGATCGGCTCGCCCCGGCCCAGGTGCAAATCGCGGCCGCTGAAGAACATGGCGCGGCCGCCCAACTCGTGAATCCCCACCTCAAAGCTGACCCGGGTGCGGGTGGAGGATTTGGTGAAAATCAGGGCCCAAACTTGGCCGGCCAGGGGCTGAAAATCGCGATCGGCGCGTTGGGCCTTCAATTTGGCCGCGCGATCGACCAGCGCCTCCAATTCGGGCCCGGTGAGGGATTCGATGTTGAGGAAGTGGTTCATGTTTCGAGTCGTGTGAGGGTTGATTTCAGGATTTCCAGCGCTTCGGCGGCTTCATCGCGGGTGAGGTTGAGCGGCGGCAACAAGCGCACGACGCCAGCGCCGGCGGGGACGGTCAGCAGGCCGCTTTCCATCAATTTGGAGACGGCGTAGCCGGCTGGCGACGGTTCGGCCGTCAGCCTTGCCTGGTCGAGCACGATCCCTAACATGAGCCCCATGCCGCGAATGTTTTCGACCAGCGGCAGCTTCCAGCCGGCGATGGATTCGCTCACAAAACGGCCCATTTCTGCCGCGTTTCGCCAAAGCCGGCTGTTTTCGATTTCTTCGAGCACGGCCAGGCTGGCCGCGGAAACCAGCGGCCCGCCGCCAAAGGTGGATCCGTGCGTTCCCGGGCCTAACAAGTCGCAAAGATCCACGTCGGGCGCGCCACCGGCAACCGGGCGGCGGCGAATCCAGGCCGCGCCGATCGGGACTCCGCCGCCCAAACCTTTGGCCCAAGCAACGGCGTCGGGGATGAAGTCCGGGCTGTCCAAAATCGCCTTCCAGCCGCAAACGTGGCCCAAACGGCCCAAACCGCACTGAACCTCGTCCAAAAGGAGCAAAATTTCGCGTTCGCGGCAAATTTTCGCCACGGCACGAAGGAAATCCGGCGTTGCGGGGAGGATTCCGCCCTCGCCTTGAACGGGCTCGAGCAAAATGGCGGCTGTGTTAGGGCCGATCGCCATTTCCAGGGCCTTGGCGTCGTTAAACGGCAAATGACGGAAGCCTTCGAGCAACGGCGCGAACCCTTCCTTGGCCTTGGGCTGCGCCGTGGCGGAAATGCCGGCCATCGTCCGGCCGTGAAACGAGCCATCGAAGGTGATGACCTCGTAACGGGCGGCTCCGGACGGCCCGGGCGCGGCTTGGCCGAATTTTCGCGCCAGCTTGATCAGCGTCTCGTTGGCCTCGGCGCCGCTGTTGCAGAAAAACACTTTTCCCGGCTCCCCGGCCACGTTTTCCACGAGATGCGGCGGGCGAGAAGCGCTTGCTCGCGCTGGAGGTAGAGGTTGGAGGTGTGGATCAACTGGCCCGCTTGTTCGCGCACCGCATTCGCGACGGCCGGGTGGCAGTGTCCCGAGCGAGCAAACGGCGATTCCCGTGCCAAAATCCAGGTAGCGGCGGCCTTCTTCATCCCACAAAACCGCGCCCTGCCCCGCGGCTGAACGCGATGGGAAACCGAGCCGTAGTTCGGGGTGACGTAGTCGTCCAGCAACTGGCGGGTTGAGGGCTCAAAATCAGGCTGAGGTTGGTCTGTAGTCGCCATCTGCGTCGCCAGGTTTCAGGATTCCGGTTTGAGCCTCCCGCACGATTTCCGTGCCGATTCCCACGTCGGTGAAGACCTCCAGCAGCAGCGAGTGCGGGATTCGGCCATCGATCAGGTGGACCTTTCCCACGCCGGCGTGGAGCGCCTCCAGCGACGAACGAATCTTCGGAATCATCCCGCCCTCAATGACCCCCTCGGCAATCAGCGACTCCGCGGCGCGCCGGTCGATGGAGCTGATCAGCGTGGCCGGATCGTTGCGGTCGCGCATCACCCCTAACACATCGCTCAGGTAGACCAGCTTGGTGGCTTGCAGGTGTTTGGCCAGGGCGCTGGCGGCCAGGTCCGCGTTCACGTTCAGCGCAAAATCGCCCCCGGCTTGGTTCGCGGCCAAGGGGAGAGAGCACCGGCGTTTGTTCGTTGGCGATGGCGTCGTGAATGGGATCGCACCGGCAGTCCGAAACCATGCCGACGAAGCCGAGATCGGCCGATTTTTCGGCCACGAACACATCCTGACCGCGCATTCCCACCGGATGCCCGCCAAATTCGCGAACTTTTCCGGCCAGCAGCGGATTAATCTCGCCGTTGAGCGTTTGGTCCACGATCGCGATGGATTCTTCGTCGGTCATACGCAATCCGCCAACGAATTTCGGCTCAAGGCCCGCATCGTTCATCGCCCGGCTGATGAATTTGCCGCCGCCGTGCACGACGATGGGATTGACGCCGATCGCCTCCATCAACACCACGTCGCGCATCACCTTGCCGACCAGATCCTCGTTTTCCATCGCGCTGCCGCCGACCTTGATCACGAAGGTGTGGCCGCGAAAACGCTGCAAATAGGGCAACGCCTCGGTTAGGACACCGGCTTTGCGAATTTGCGTCTCGAACGGCTTGATCGTGGTCTCCATCATCCTGGCGCGTTGGCAAAATGGGAAAGCCGCCAATCTCTCAACGTTGGTGAAATTCGGCAAGGAGTTTTTCGCGGCATCAACTTGCGCGAGGCGCTTGGCGTTGAAAAAGTCCCGTCATGACCTGGAAATCACCTCACTGCTGGCTGGCGGTCGCCCTCGCGGTTGCCGGAATCACCACCATCTCGGCCCAAGACGCCCAAAAGCCGAAAAAATCGCCTCCGCCCAAGGCCAAACCCGCGCCGCCCACCGGCTACACGGACACACCCGTGCTTCCCGGCCAGGTTTGGCGCGTTCACGACGACACTCGGCCCCGGCCGGAAATCGTCACCCCGGCGGATACCTTCAGCCACTACGCCGCCGCGCCGAGCGACGCCACCGTCCTCTTCAACGGCACGGATCTCTCCAAGTGGAAGAGCCAAAAAGGCGGCGAGGCCAAGTGGAAGGTGGAACTGGGCTACATGGAGGTGGCTCCCAAAACCGGCACCATCATGACCAAGGACGAATTCGGCGATTTTCAGCTTCACCTGGAATTCGCCACCCCCGCGGAGGTCTCCAGCGCCAGTCAGGGACGCGGCAACAGCGGCGTCATCATCTACGGAAAATACGAAATTCAGGTGCTGGACAGCTACAACAACAAAACCTACGCCGACGGCCAAGCCGGCGCGATGTACGGCCAATTCCCGCCCCTGGCCAATGCCTCGAAAAAACCGGGAAAGTGGCAGACCTACGACATCATTTTTGAAACGCCGCGCTGGGAGGGCGAAAAGCTGGTGAAAAAAGGCGCCGTCACCGTGATTCACAACGGCGTCGTCTTGCATCACCGCAAAGAATTCATCGGCGCGGTCTCCCACCGCCGGGTGGGCAAATACGCCCCGCATCCGCCCAAAGGGCCGATCGTCCTGCAAGATCACGGCAACCCCATGCGCTTCCGCAACATCTGGATTCGGGAGCTGGGGGACTACGACGAGTCGGAAAGTTAGGGCTAGCGGCGCTCACTTGGCATCCGGCGCAGTTTCACCGAATGCACGTCAATCGCGGCGTCGCCGACGATTTCCGATGCACTCAGCCGCAACAACGCGCGCCCTTTGCCCAAACGCAGCGTTCCCAACTCCAAAGGCTTGAAATCCTTCACGAAATAGTGCGATTCGGCGACGCGCTCCTTGGATTTGTCGTAAAGCGGCGGATCGAAGGCTTCGACAACCTGCGTTTCCGCGAATGAATCCGCGCCATTGGCACCAAGCCGGATTTTCACGCCGATGTTCGCCTCCGCGCAGGTGTAGTGGACGATCGCCGAAAATTCGCCGCCCTCGTTGGTTTCGATGTCCCAGGTTATGGCGTCGTCCTCGTGCGTCCAGTGGGTGAAAAACGAGTTGTTCGGCGCCTTGGAGCTTCGGCGAATCGTGCCGTGCGGGATGCCGTCGCGGGCCGGCAGGGTCGTCGATTTCGCGTAGCCGACGGTGAAGGGGCGATCCGCGTTCGCCGCGAAGTGGGCGCGCATTTCCGCGCCGTGCATGGCTGCCGCGGCTTGCATTTTCGCCGCGATTTCCGGGTGCTCGGCGGAAACATCTCGCTGTTGTCCGCGGTCGGCCGCCATGTCGAAGAGTCGTCCGGCGGCATCGAGTCGAAAGCGTTCCGAACGCACGCTAACTTGCTTGCTCTTCACGCTGAAAAGCAGCCGCTGCTCCCACGTTTTGCCCTGACCGAACAACCATTCCCGAAAACTGCGCCCATCCAGCGGCTTAGCTGTTTTCGGCTCCAAACCGGCCAATTCCGTCAACGTTGGCAGCAGATCAATGGCGCCCGAAACCTGGCTGACGCGCGTGCCCGGAGCGATTTTCCCCGGCCAGCGCGCGAAGAGCGGTGAGCGCAACCCGCCTTCGTCCAGCGAGCCTTTGCGGCCCTTCATCCCGCCGTTCCAGCGATACGAATTCGGCCCGTTGTCGGAGAAAAACAGGACGATGGTTCGCTCCCGCAGGCTTAGCTCATCGAGTAGCCCCAAAATGCGCCCCACGTTCCAGTCGATGTTCTCGCACATCGCCAAAGCGGCCCGGGTCATGGCCAAATCCTCGCGTTTGGGATCGCGATGCCGCATCGCCGGCTCCATCCCGTCGAATTTCGCGTAAAATCGGTCGTCGATCATCATCGGTGAATGCGGCGTGTTGAACGGCACGTAGCAGAAAAACGGCCGGCCGCGATTTTCGCGGATGAACTGCAGCGCGTGGTTGGTGAAATCATCGACCACGTAGCCCTCGCCGCGAACCGTCTGGCCGTTGCGATCCAGCGGCGGGCTGAAGTAGTGGCCCCAGTGGCCGGAGGTGAACCCGTAAAATTCGCCGAACCCGCGGTCGTTGGGATGATAGGGCGACTGCGTTCCGTTGTGCCACTTGCCGAACGCGCCGGTAGCATAGCCGTTGGCCCGAAAAATGTCCGCGATGGTGGTTTCGTCAGGATTGAGCCGCTCCTCGCCGCGACTGACGCCGCTCACGCCGGTGCGAGGGTGATAGCGTCCGGTGAGGAACTCCGCGCGGGTCGGCGCGCAAACCTGACAAACGTAAAAATTGTCGAACCTGGCGCCATCGCGAGCCAGGGAATCGATGTGGGGCGTGGCCAGGTTTTGGTTGCCCTGGATGCTAAGATCGCCCCATCCTTGGTCGTCGGTTAGGATGACGACGACGTTGGTTTCTCGGCGGTGGCGGTGGCCAGGGCGAGGGGCAGAAGGGCGCAGGCGAGTCGGATCATAGCTCGCAGGTCTTTACGGCGTATCCGGAGCCCGCGCAACGATTCCTGTGCCGTTGCCTAGCCCGTGCCCGGATCGCCGATGGCGAATTGCAGCTCCGGATTGCCGGCCACCAGTTCCCTTCCCGCCCACATGCGCAAAAGCGGGCGAATTTGGACAAAGCCGGATTCTTCAGCGAGGGCGGTTGCGACTTTGTTAGGCTCCAGGATGTCCCAGAACGCCTCGCCCGTCAGCAGCGGCAACAACTTCGCGGTCAACGCTTCGCCTGAGGCTGAATCCCGGCCCACGACGGGCCCCAGATAGTCTGCTCGGATGCCTTCGCGAATGATCCCAAACGCCTTGGGTTCAGCCTGCCCATCGCGCAAAACCCGGACGATTTTCGCGTCCAAACCCAGGTTTTCGAGCCAAATCCGCCGATCCGCGCCAAATGCAGGCCGGTCGAACGGCATCGGCGCCAAACGGCCGGGATTTTCGGATTTCGCCGGCGCCGATCCGGATCGTTTCCAACGCCCCAGGCCGAATTCCGCGCGAAAACCCAGCTTTTCGTAAACCGGTTGCCCCTCCGGCGTCGCATCCAGCTTGATGCAGCGCACCCGCCCTGACAAATAGCCCATCGCCCGCTCCATCAGCGCCGTCGCCACGCCTTTTCGGCGAAAATCCGGATGCACCAGCATCATCCCGATCCATCCCAAATCCGCGCCGAAAGTCGTCGTCGTCACCGTCCCGGCCAGTTCCCCGCCAACCTCCGCCACGAAGCAGCCGTTCGGCTCAAATTCGACCAAACGCCGCCAGTCCGCGAGCGTTTGGTTCCAACCGGCAATCTCGCGGACGCGATCGGCGAAATCCAGATCGCGCGGCAGCATTTCGCGGATTTTGGGTTGGCTAGGCACTGAAACCGCCGTCAATCTTGGCGCGATTTCGCGGCCCTAGCCCGTTCCAGCACGCGTTCGAGTTCTTCCACCGACAGGCCCTTCGCACGCTCTTCCAAGGTCACGCTATTCACACGGTCTTCGATGGACACGCTCTTCACGAGCTCCTCAATGGGCACACCCTTCAGCCGAACGTCGATGGGCAGCAGGGAGGCGACGTGCTCGGGACCGAGCATTTCGATGATGCGCCGTTCCATGTCTTCGGTGAACTGGCTCATGTCGTTGAACTTAGTTTTGGCTCGATTTCGAAGCTTTGGCTTGCGCCACCAGACGTTCGAGGTCTTCAATCGGCACGCCCTTTATGCGCTCCTCCACGGGCACGCCCTTCATTCGGTCCTCAACGGACAGCAGAGAGGCGACGTGCTCGGGGCCGAGCATTTCGATGATGCGCCGTTCCATGTCTTGGGTGAACTGGTTCATGTCGCTGATCTCAATTTTCGGGATGGGTAATTTGGGGTTGGCTGCGCGAAATTGGCGGACCTGACGGATTACGAAGGACAACAATTCAACGTAGCCGCTGCCCGCCAAATTGTCGATGATGGTGTGAGGCTTTTTCAGAAACTGAGGACTCATCACGCTGAGCAGCGGTTCGCTGCGTTTTGCGCCTTCGATGGTCGAAATGACCCAAATTTCGAACGGGACGCCTTCAATCCAATGGACGCCGGCCTGCTTCTCCACGGCACGCATTCCCAGCAAGCTAAGCTCGCTCTCGAAGCCTTTGGTTAGCCGGGGAGCCACGAAAATCAGCGTCACCTCCTTGTGGCCGGGTTTGCGCTTTTGCCGTGCGTGCCAGCCAAACGCGCGTTCCAGCATCAGGGCCATGTCTCCTTTGCGCAGGGCGGAGGTTGGGCCCTTCAGCTCGAACAGGGTGTAGACGTTGAGCCGCGAAAACACGCTTGGAGCCGCTTTTTGCACCCAATCGGAAAGCTTGCCGGATGCCTGACGCCGGGTGAGCAGGTCGATGCTCTTGGGCAGGCTGCCGGTGGTGACTTCTTCCTCGCTGCGGTAGCCGTGGCGCAGCAGCCAGGCGAACAATTTGGCGATGACCGGGTGCCACCAGGTCCGTTGCGGCGCGTCGGCGGATTTCTTGGTTTTGGGCTGCTTTTTTGCGGGCATCTGGATTGCTTCAGGCCACCAGCGGCGAGCGGTCGGCGTCGAGCGCATCAGCCGCGATCCACCCTGACATGAGCACCATGGGCATGCCAGGGCCGGGGTGCGCAGCGCCGCCGCAGAGGTAGAGACCGTCCAATTCCGGCCGCCGGTTGCTCGGCTTGAATGCACCGTTGAATTTACCGTGGCTCGCCAGGCCGTAAATCGCGCCGTTCAGCACGTGGTAGCGGTCGTTGATGTCCTGCGGCGTGAGCGCGGACTCGGTGGCGATGCGCTCCTCGATGTCGGTCAGCCCGGCGCAGGTTTTCAGCTTGTCGAGGATGATCTGCCGGTAGCCGGGAAGCATTTCGCGCCAATCCTGGCCTTCGCGCAGGTAAGGGGTGTGCACCAGGACGTAGAGCGCCTCGCCGCCTTTGGGAGCCACGCCCGGATCGGTTGGGGATGGCGCGCAGACGTAGCAGGTTGGATCGGGCGCAGGGATGCCCTGGTCGTAGATGGCGTGGAATTCTTCGTGAGGATCGCGGGAAAAGACGAAATTGTGGTGCAGCAACTGGTCGTAGCGCTCTTTGAGCCCCAGGTAGAGCACCACGCCGGAGCACGCAGGCTCGTAAGCGCGTTGACCGGCGAAAATGTTGTTGGGCGCGCTGCCGATGAGTTCGCGGAACGTCCGCACGCTGTCGCAGTTGGACACCACGGCGTCGAATTCACGCTCGCCATCGCCGCCGGCGATCTTCACGCCTTGGACGCGCGTGTGATCGTGCACGATGGCCTCCACCTTGGCGTTGGTGCAGATTTCGACCCCGAGTTCGGTCGCCAGCTTCTCCAGGGCTTGCGGAACGGCGCGAGTGCCGCCTTGCGGATACCACACGCCTTCGCTGGTCTGCATGTGGGCGATGGCGCAAAGAATGGCGGGCGAGGCGTCCGGCGAACTGCCGACGTACTGGGTGAAATGGTCGATCATTTGCGCCGCGCGTTCGTCCTTGATGTGGGAGCGGATGGCGGTGGCGACGGAGGTGCCCATTTTCATTTTGAGCACGTCCTTGAGTAGCTTGGGATCGACCAAGCCGGCGGCGTTGAAGACGTCTTTGAGCCCGCCGACGGGTTTCCAGAAGAAAAAGTTTTCGGAAATGCGGTGAAGGTCGTCGCTCCAGCCGATGAACGATTCATAACCGCTGCGATCGCCGGTTTTGTCCGAAAATTCGGCGATTTTCCCGCTCATTTCGGCGACGTCGCGATGCAGGTCCAATTGCGAGCCGTCCTCGAAAAAGCAACGCCATTGCGGGTCCAGCTCGATGAGGGTGAGGTAGTCTTCCAGGCGTTTGCCGGCCTCGCCGAAGATGCGGTGCAGGACGCTGGGAACGGTCAGGATGGTCGGCCCCATGTCGAAGCGGTAGCCGTCCTGTTCCAAGACGGCCGCCTTTCCGCCAACCCGGGCGTTGCTCTCGAAAAGGGTCACCCGATGGCCGCGGGCGGCGAGGGTGCAAGCAGCGGCGAGGCCTCCGAGGCCGCCGCCGACGATGGCTGTTTTTTGTGGGTGCATGGTTTGCTGAGTTTTGTGGTTAGTTTCGCCGCGCGAGGAGTTGAACCGCGTCACGCATCGCGCGTAGCCGGGCGTTGATGCCGCGGCTGTGGGAAATGCGGATGAAGCTGAGAAAGAGTCGGCTGTCGTCCGGGTGTTCCGGCTCAAAATGCGGCGCCCAGGATTTTTGGCCGCGGCGGATGACCACGCGCGGGGTGGTCATTTCCAGCAGGCCGTCGATTCCGCGGGTGACGCCGAATCCGCTCAGTTGGCGCCCGCCGAAGGGCAGCCGCGGATCCGCGGTGGGGGCGATGAGGTCGTTGATGGTGACGACGCCAGCGGGAATTTGCCGTTGCAGGCGCATCGCGGCGTCCAAATCCGCGGTGAAGATGGATGCAGCCAAGGCGAAGCCGCATTCTGCGATGCGATCGAGCGCCTCTTCATCCGATTTGACGGTTGTTAGGGCCGCGACGGGCGAAAAGTGGTCCTCGCTCCAAAGCGGCGAGTCGGGCGGGACGTTTTCCAGGATTAGGGGAGACGTTAGGTCGTCAGCGTCAGTTTCACCGGCAAAGGGCTCTGCGCCCGCTTCGATGGCGGAGCGAACCAGCGACGCCGCAGGCGAATTTCCGGGCAAATCCCGGTCAATCCAGGTTTTTCGGCAAAAGTCGCGAACAGCGTGGTAGGCCCCCTCGTGAAGGAAAATGCGCCGGGGAGCGATGCAGGTGCGTCCACCGTTTGCCCCCAAGCCGAATCGAAGCGCGTTGGCGACTCGCTCGGGGTCGGCGTCCTCGCGCACGAGCATCGCGTCCAGTCCGGAAAGCTCCATGGTGGCGGGAATGAGGCGGCTGGCGCAGGATTCCAGGATCTTGCGCCCGGTTTCGACGCCGCCGGTGAGGACGACCTTGTCGATTTCCCCGCTCTCCAGCGCGGCGATGCCGTGGGAGGGCTCTTCCGGCAAAAGGCCGAACAAATGCCGGGGAAATCCGGCTGCTTCCAGGTGGTTGGCGAGTTTTTGAGCCGGTTCGGAGCATCCGGGGGCGGGTTTGAAGAGGACGGCGTTTCCCGCGATGAGCGCCTGAATCGCTTGGACGCCGGCGAGGAACAGCGGGTAGTTGGACGGAGCCAGGATGAGCACCGTGCCCCGGGGTTGGCGTTCGACGATCGAGCGTGCGGGTCCCAGAAATTTCGGCCGACCGCGGCTGCCAAACCGCTGCGGCCGCAGAATTTTCACGGCGCGCCGTTCGAGAAAGCGGCAGGCCGCCAGAAACGGGAGAATTTCCGACGCGAGGACCTCAGCCAGCGAAACGCCGCGAATTTTCGCGACGGATTCGGCCAGTTCCTCCGCCTCATCAGCCAAACTCAGGCGGGCGATTCGCAGCAACCGGAGGCGCTCGCGAACCGGTTCCCGCGACCAGACGCTTTGGACGAGGCGCGCGGCTGGGGCGGCGTTGGTCATGATGTTAGGCTGCGGCAACGTTGGCGTCGCGCAAGGGGGAGGCAGCATTCGGCACGCCGAGATCCTGGCAAATCAGCCCGGCGGAAATGCGCGCGCTTTCGAAAATGACCGGTAATCCGCTACCGGGATGGGTGCCGCCGCCCACCAGGTAGACGCCGTCCAGATCCTCGAACCGGTTTCGGGGGCGAAAGTGCAGCATCTGCGTTAGGCTGTGAGCCAGGTTAAACGTCGCGCCCAGGTGGATGTTGTAGCGCCGGTCCCAATCGTCCGGGGTGACGACGCGCTCATAGCGAATTTTCTCCGGCGGAATCTCAAAACCGGCGGCGCGGATTTGGCGGAGAATTCGCTCGCGGTAGGGGCCGGTTTCCCGCTTCCAATCGACGCCCGCAGTTTGGTGGGTCACCGGCGCAAGCACGTAGATGGCGGAATGGCCGTCCGGCGCGAGCGTGGGATCCGTCACCGAGGCGTTTTGCACGTAAAAGCTGGGATCTTCGCTCAAAACGTGGCGCTGCTCGATGTCCGCCAGATTGCCCTCGTAGTCGCGGGAGATGTAAATGTTGTGATGCGGCAGGTCGAATTGTCCCTCCACGCCCAGGTAGAGCATGAACGTGGAGCAACTGAACTGCTTGCGCTCGATCTTGCGGTCC
Source organism: Verrucomicrobiales bacterium (assembly GCA_965224535.1). Lineage (GTDB taxonomy): Bacteria > Verrucomicrobiota > Verrucomicrobiia > Verrucomicrobiales > DEV007 > JBCDHN01. The sequence continues at coordinate 100,334 of CBDCZR010000032.1, read as the reverse complement.
GTCCAGCGCCGGCGCAGGCTGTCCGGCACCAGGCTGGTCATGGCGCGGGCAAAATCGGCGTTCACCACGAATGCGTCGCAGGCGTAGGTCGCCTTGCGCGTTTTCACGGAGGTGACGCGCTTGCCGTCGAATTGCAATCCTTCGACCGGCTCGCCCAGGTGGATCTCGACCCCGAGTTTTCGCGCGATTCGGGCCATGGCCTCGGTGATGGCTCCGCAGCCGCCGATGGGGTGGTAAACGCCGTGCTCGTATTCCAGGAAGGAGAGGATGGAAAACAGGCTGGGGCAGCGAAATGGCGACATGCCCAGGTATTTCGACTGAAAACAAAACGCCAGCCGAACGCGCGGATCGCTGAAAAATTTGCGCAAGTAGCCATCGACCGATTGGTGCGGGCGAAGCATCGGCAGGACGCTGATGAGGTCGGGTTGCAAGAGATCGCTCCAGCCTTGAAACGGCGATTGCAGCGCGGGGGTGAAGCGTTTGAGCTTTTCGCGATTTTCCTCCAAAAATCGCGCAAATCCGCCAGCGTCATCGGGACAAATTCGCGAAATTTGCCGCTCCATTTCCGAAATTTCCGGCGTGGCGTCGATGTGTCCGCCCTGGCCGAACAGGATGCGGTACTGCGGGTCCAAACGGCGCATTTCCACCTCCGCGCGCAAGTTGTGCCCCACTTCGGCGAAGATTTCCTCCAAAATTTGCGGGTAAAGGAAGAAGGTCGGCCCCAAATCGAAGGTGTAGCCGTTTCCGCAAAACGTTGAGGTGCGCCCGCCCACGAAATCTTGTCGCTCGATCACCCGAACCTTCAGTCCGCGCGAGGCTAGGAGCATGGCTGCGGATAGACCCCCGGGTCCCGCACCGACGATGACGATGGTTTTCAGCGTGAAATTTTCGGTTTTAAGTGTTCGGTTTGAAGGCCAGCTTGAAGCGACGTTGGCAACTTAAAACTCGACACTGAACACTTAAAACTCCTGCCGCGACAAGTCTATTTTCACGTTCCCTTCTGCCACCGCATCTGCCCGTACTGCGGCTTTTACAAGCACCAGCCCGGCTCCATGCCGATGGAGCGATTCGCGGATGCGCTGGCGGCCGAGTTGGAGGCGGTTGCCGCCCGGCATAACCTGGATGTTAGGACGCTCTATTTTGGCGGCGGCACGCCTTCGTTGCTACCCACCGGCGTTTGGCGGCAACTTGCGGACGAAATCCGGTCGCTTTGCGGCCAAAACGTGGAGGAATGGACGCTGGAGGCGAATCCGCGCACGTTTTTCGCCGAAAAAGCTCAGGCGTGGCGCGAAAGCGGAGTGACCCGCGTCAGCCTGGGGGTGCAGAGCTTCGATCCGCGCGTTTTGGACACGCTGGGCCGCGACCATTCCGCCGATGACGCCGAGGAAGCGGCAAAAATCCTGACACGCGCAAAATTTCCGGTGGTGAGCCTGGACTTCATGTTCGCCGTTCCCGGGCAAACCCTGGAATCCTGGCGCGAGACCCTGCAACGCGCCATCGATTTGGATCCCGGCCACGTATCCACCTACAACCTGACCTACGAGGAGGATACCGCATTCCTCAGCCGGTTTGAATCCGGCGAGTGGAGCCAAAATCCGGACCGCGACGCCGAATTTTTCGCCCTGGCGCACGACCTGCTCGAAACCGCGGGATTCGAGCACTACGAGGTGTCCAACTATGCTAAGCCGGGAAATCGCAGCCTGCACAACCAGGCCTACTGGGCGGGCGCAGACTACCTGGGAATCGGCCCCAGCGCGGTTTCCACCGTCGATGGCAAGCGCTGGAAAAACGTGGCCGACACCGCCGCCTACGTCCGCGCGATCGAAGAAACCGGACGAGCGTGCGGTGAGGTGGAAACGTTAACCGACGCCGATCTGGCCCTGGAACGGCTCGCCCTGGGCCTGCGGACGCGCGAGGGACTGCCGGCGGCGAATTTCGAGCCGGAGTCGGTCGACGGCCTCGTCTCCGAAGGTTTGGCCAAAACCGGCGGAGGACAAATTTGGCTGACGCTGGAGGGAATGATGGTCGCCGACGAAATCGCCGCGTTTTTGGCGTCCTAACGCGCCCTAACGCGGGTGCGCCCGAAGCTCAATGTCGCGTAGCGACAAAATATGTTAGCCGTGGGTTTTAACCCACGGATGCCACGTTACCAGTTCTTATCCGTCGCGTAGCGACCGGTTACTTAAGCGGTCGCTACGCGACGCATCATCAGTCCCGCCGTTCCGTGGGTTGAAACCCACGGCTAACATATTTTGTCGCTACGCGACGTTCAGCTTCGGTCACACCCTAACACTATTCCCGCGGCGTTAGTCGCACCTCGCGAATTTCCAGCCCAACGCCGCCGCCGGCCCGCAGCCGCAATTCGCCCTCGCCCGCGTTCAACCGCACATCGCCAGCCGCGACCCACGTCCAGTCAACCGCCTCGCCCAAGGTCAATTCCGCCTCTCCGCCGCCATCCTGCCAAAATCGCACCCGAACTTCGCCACCATCCAACCGATATTCGACAGCCACCTCCACCGATCCCGCCTCCGCCACTTCCAACGGCCAATGCGCCTCGAAATCCGGCTCGCCCCACAAATCCAGCGCCGAAATCTCCCCCGGATACGCCCAACCCTCCGGAAACAGCGCCGCTTCCGCCGTCAACCGCACCGGCGCGCCTTCAACTCGCGTTGGAATGACCGGGTAACCAAAAACCTGGGATTTGTGGAACCAGTGCATGATGTCGCTCTTCAGCCCCGCCAGCACGAACGTGTAATTTTCCGCCACGTCGTAATGCTGCCGCGGATCCGCCAGCAAATCGTAGAGTTCCCAACGCTCGCCGCCAGGCGCGGCCGCTTGCCTGCGCCACGCGGGATCATCGATCGCCGCCCAGCGCCGCGTCCGGTAGGATTTGCGAGCCTGCTTCATGTCGCGCCCGGGAACCCACACGCTGCCGACGTTGCGATTCGGCCAGCGCGCGTCATCGCCAAAAATCAGCAGCGGCGCGAGGTTCATTCCGTGAATCGGCCGATCCGCGGGAAGCGGCGCTCCGGCCAGTTCCAGCAACGTCGGGAACACGTCGGCGTGACCGCAAATCCGGTTGACCATCTGACCGGGAGGAATCACGCCGGTCCAGCGCCAAAAACTCGGCACGCGCAATCCGCCTTCGTGCAGGCTGCCCTTCGTGCCGAACAAACCGGCGTCAAAACGGCCCTCGATCGCCACCGGGCCGCAATCGGAGAGAAAAACCACGATGGTGTGCCGCGCCAAGCCTAACGCGTCCAACTGAGCGAGGATCGTTCCCGCCAAGCCGTCGAGTTCTTGGATCTGAGCATGCACGTTAGCCAGCGTCGCACCGGCAAGAGACGGGCCGGAGACGAAGGCGCAAAACGCGCTGTTCGCCACTTTTTCGACAAAACCCGGGTACGCCGAAATTTCGCCGAAAACCTGGAAACCCTGGCTCACGGGATCGTGCGGCGGGTTTGCGCCGTTTTGCCAGGAACCAAAATAGCCGGTTTGGTAGCCAAAATCGCGCAACACCTCGGCAAAAGTCAGCTCGTTCTCGTGGAGCACGTTCGCTCCCCACGCATCAGCCGTAACGCCGGTGATGAGGCACTGCCGGCCGGTCAAAATCGTCGCGCGCGATGGAGCGGAAGCCGGGCTAACGTAGAACCTCTCCAAACGCGATCCGGCCTTGGCCAGACCATCTAAATTCGGCGTCGCCACATCCGGGTTGCCGTGGAGCGAGAGGTCGCCCCAGCCCAAATCGTCCGCCAGGATAACGACGATGTTGGGATGATCCAGCGGATCGCGTTCCGGCTCGGCCCCGGTTAGGGCGCACGACGCCAAAACGATGGCTGCGACGCGGAAAATCACGGCGCTCGAAGCCTGGCGGACTTCATGGCGTTAAGCAAGCTGGACTTGTCCCCGCGCCTCGTTAGCTTGCCGGCATGAAATCCCTCGTTTTTTGTGCGTTGTTGGCGAGCGCGGCCGTCGGGGCCGAAGTTCCGAAGCAAACCGTCGATTTTCTCAAGCCGGCGAATTTTTCCAAGCTCAGGGCTCAGCTCGATTCCAAGCGATCGGTCAGCACCAAGGCGGATGACGTGTTCCAACGGCTGGATTCCGGCGAGTTGCGCATTTCCGGCAAAGGCTGGGGCTACCTGCAAACGCCCGGCAACTACCGCGATTTTCACCTGGTGCTGGAATACAAGTGGGGCGAGCGCACTTGGGGGCGCCGTGCCGACCGTGCTCGCGATGCCGGCGTTTTCGTGCACTGTCACGACCGGTTCGGCACGTGGCCAAAAGGCGTGGAGGCGCAACTCATCGAAGGCGGCAGCGGAAATCTCAACGTGCTGGAGGACGGCGTAAGCAAGCGGCTGGCGAAATACCGGTCGCCGGCCTGGACGGATCTGAAAGGCTTCCGCGGCGAGTGGGACGTGGAGTCGCTCTTCGGCCATTGGAACCGGCTGGAAGTCATTTGCCGCGACGCCGCGCTGGAGGTGCGCTTGAACGGAAAAGTCGTCAACCGCTTTGAAAAACTGCCAACCGCGGAAGGCGGAATCGCGTTGCAAAGCGAGGAAGCCGAATGGTTCGTGCGGCGTTGGGAAATTTGGCCGCTCGGCAGGTTCGACGAGCCCTGGAAGCCCGCGGCGCTCTCCACCAACACCGGCAGCGGCGCGGATTTGGTCGCGCGCGAACACCCCTGGACGCCGGAACGATCCAAAGCCGCGCTGGAAGTGGATGGCGAGTGGGACGTCCAACTCGTCGCCGCCGAGCCACTGGTTTGCGATCCCGTGGACGTGGCCTGGGACGCACAAGGCCGGTTGTACGTGGCGGAAATGCGCGATTACCCGTTGCCGACCGAATTCGGGCTGCTTTCGCGCATCAAAATCCTGCTCGACACCGACAACGACGGAATTCCGGACGAAGCCAAGGTCTGGGCGGACGAAATGGACCACGTGCAAGGCCTGTTGCCGGTCAATGGCGGCATGTTGGCAACAACGCGCCGCCAAATCCTCCTCCTGCGTGACACCGACGGCGACAACGTGGCCGACGAGCGCGAAATCTGGTTCGAAAGCAACGATCCGCGCCACAATCAGCTCCAAATCTCCAGCCCGCGCTTTGGCCCCGACGGCTGGATTTACCTGAACAACGGCCTGGACGGCAAGGAGATCTACCCCGGCGATTCCGAGAAACCGGAGACGAATATCGCGCGCCGCAACATCCGCATCCACCCGAAAACCCGCAAGATCGAGACCGTGAGCGGCTACGGCCAGTTTGGAGCGACCATCGACCCCTGGGGACGCCGATTTTCGTGCAGCAACCGCAATCCGGTCATGTTCGCGGCTATGCCTTTGCACGCTGTGGAGCGCAATCCGCACGCGGGCCTGACCGTGGGACATTTTGACATCGCGCCCAGCGGCGGGGACTCGCTGGTCTACCCATTCAACGTCAGCCACACCACCGCGGCGGCGCACCTGGGCACCCACACCGCCGCTTGCGGGCTTTGTTGGTACGGAGGCGACATTTTCGTGTGCGAGCCAACCGCACAGCTCGTCACCCGCAACCGCATCGAGCCCGACGGAGCAAGCCTCAAGGCCACGCGAGTTCGCACCAAGCCGCAGGCGGAATTCTTGCGCAGCCGGGACGTCTGGTTTCGCCCGGTCAACATGCGCGTGGGGCCGGATGACGCCCTCTACGTCTGCGACATGTACCGGCGTTTCATCGATCACGCGCGGTTTTTTCCGGACGAGTTCCAGCAGGCGCACTATATGCGGGCCGGGTTCGATCAGGGGCGGATTTGGCGACTCTTGCCGAAAAATTTCGTGCCGCCCATGGATCGGCGCGATTCCACGCTACCGCCGCAAGATCAGGTGAAAGCCATTTGGGCGCGTCCTGAGGCGGCGATGACGTCGCTGAAGTTCGAGGAGCAGCCCGGAAACCTGGAAAACGCGATCCAACTGGCCGAAACCCTGCTGCCGGAGCAACCGGAGTTGCTTCCGGAGTTGATCGCCCTAACACGACACGAAAACGCGCGGGTGCGATTCTCCGCGCTCATCGCCGTTGGTGGCTCGGACGAGCCCGCGGTGACCTCGGCCTTGAAAACTGTCGCGCGGCGCGATTTTTTCGATCCGCTCATCCGCAAGGCCGTCTTGAGCGGCGCCGAAACACGCTCGGGGGAGATTTTTGAGGCAGTCGTGACCGCACCGGGATTCGTCGAATTTGCCTCGGACGACAAGTTAGCCTTCGTTCGCGAATTCTCGGCCGCAATCGGTCGCCGCGCCCATCCCGGCGAAACCCAGCGCGTTGCCCAAACGGTCCGCGAAATCTCCGATGGCGCGGTTTGGCTTCGCCTCGCCGCCTACGAGGGCCTGGGACGCGCCGCAAAGCTCAGCGCCGCCGAACTCGCCGCCAACGCCAACCTCGCGCTCGATCCCAAAACACGGATGACCGACCGATTGGCCGCGATTCCGCTGCTGCGACTGCTTCCCGTCGACCAAGCGATCGAAATTTGGGCAAAATTGCTCGATTCCGGCCAACCGCGGCCCATCCGCCAAGCCGCGTTCGACATCGCGCTCCGGCTCAATCGCGCGAAGGTCAACGAGACGCTTTTCGCGCTCTGGCCGAAGCTGGACGCGAAGTCGAAATCCAGCGCCATGGCCATTTTGGCGAGGTCGCCGCTGCCGCTCCTGAAAAAAATGAAAGCCGGCGAGATCAACCCCGCGTTTCTCGATCAAATGAGCCGCTGGGTGGTTTTGCGCTCGAAAAACGCCGAAATCAAGGCCCTGGCCGACGAACTTTTCGCCCGCCCGAGCGAAGATCGCGCCGCCGTCCTAACCAGCTACCTGAAAGCCGAAGGTTTGCCAGGAGACCCCAGCCGCGGCAAAGCGCATTTCACGACAAACTGCGCCACCTGCCACAAATTTCACGGCGAAGGCGCTGAAATCGGCCCGGACATCACCGACGTGCGCAACAAGCCCTGGCAAGCGCTGCTTTCCGACGTTTTGGACCCAAATCGCGCAGTCGAAGCCCGCTGGACGGCCTATTCCGTGGCGCTGAAAGACGGGCGCACGCTGCTCGGCCTCATCACCTCCGAATCCGCCGAATCGCTAACCATCAAAGGCCTGGGCGTCAACGAAACCGTGGCGCGCAACCAAATTCGCGAACTCAAGGAAATGGGCCAATCGCTCATGCCAGTGGGATTCGAAAGCGCGCTCGACAAACAAGCGATGGCGGACCTGCTGGCGTTTTTGCAGGGCCGGTGAAACCGCGCGAATCAAAAATAAATCCACCGCATGGCGCCAGGGTCGCGCCGATGCGGTGGATTGGGGTGGGGTGGGGGGCAAGTTAGGGGGTGCTCATCGGCCGTCAGGAACCGCTCTGCGCCTCCGCAAGTTGGGGCTTCTTGGAATTTTGCTTCTTCTCCGGAGCCGGGGCCGGAGCTGGGTTTTTGGACGCTGCGGGGACATCTTTGGGGGTGTTGTTGCTGCTCTTGCTTTCGATCACGCTGCGAATGCTGTCGAGCATCGCGACCGGGCGTCCGTTGTTGCTGCCGTGGTGGGTGCCTTCGACCTTGATGCCGTTGCGCCCTTTGCGGGAAGCTTGGAGCAAGATTTCGGGATCCTGGCGCTTTTTCAGCTTCAACGCTCCGAGAACGGCTGGGTGACCGTTCACCGAGGGGTGCGCGACGAAATTCAGGCCCAGGTAGCGGCTCATGATGTCCGCCAGGCCGGGAATGTCGGCGCCGGGGCCGCAAATCGCGATTGGGTTCTCCGTCAGCGCCTTTTGCTGGTCGCGGCTCAGCTTGTCCATGGTGTCCCAAATGTGTTGGGAGAGGCGAAGCAGTGAGCTGGGCGGCTCTTCGGCGTTGAGGTTCAATTGCACGGGCTCGACCACGTTGTAGGACGGGCGAGGGGCGGATTTGTCCTCGGCCAGGCGGCGGGCGCGCAGATCCATGGCCATGTCTTCCAGGCCAAGCGGTTGGGTGGTGCCGGCCAGCACGCCGCCCAGGACGATGACCTCAAATTCGAACCAATCGCGGTCCAAGGCCAAAACGGCGCGAATTTCGGGGCGTTCGACTTCCCAACCCATGCCGATGGCACAGGCCATGGCGTGATCCATGAAAACGACGTCGCGCATGCTGTGCAGGGCGCAATCGCGGATGTAGGCGCGGCCGGCGGCTTGATTGCGCAGGGCAAAGGACGCCCGCGGACGCATCAATTTGACGCTCTCGGTGTGATCTTTGGCCACCAGGCTCAGAAATTCGGTGAACAAGTCGGCATCGACGGGAAATCCTTCGTCGATTAGGCGAACGACCTCGATGTTGTTGGGCACGCGGCCCCACATGTCGCGGGCTTCTTCGCCCCAGGCGAGGATTTTGCGGTCCTGTTTGGCCAGGGTGAGGTAGGCGGGATAGACTTCCGGCGCTCGTTCGTCGCGGGTCAAGACGTGAACCGCATCGTCCGACAAGGTGAGAGCAAAGTCAGGTGCTAGGAGTTTCATAAGTTGGATAGGATGTGTTTTTAGCTTCAAATGCGGCCCGAATTGCTGTGAGCCTGTGAATTGTGGAAATTATATCCAAACTGATAATAATTTCAATCGTGAAAATTACTTTTTGTAAATTTTCTATGCAATTCGACCGGATTTGAGTCGATCCGAGCCTTCCTCGCCCCGTCAAAATCGGACCGTCAACGCTCGGTGAGATTAGCCCGCCAAAATCTCGCTCTCAAACACCGGATGGGCCGCGATGAGTCCCAAGGCCTTCTGTGTCATCGTTTTGCCCGGCTCCATGTTGTGCCAGGTGGAGACGCCCGATGGATGCGGGAGGGGAATCGCGTCGAATTCGTGGCCGAATCGTTCGACCCGGTGCGAGAGGCCAATCACCTCGGTTAGCTTGTGAAACGCCAAAAACCGCGAAATGGCGAGTTTTCCAACCGGAAGGACCAATTTTGGGCGCAAAAGGCGAAATTCCGCCTCCATCCAGGGCTCGCAGTTGGCCATTTCCGCGGAATTTGGCACCCGATCGCCGCTGCCCTTGGCGCTTTTACCGGGAAAACAGCGGCAAACGGCGGCAAAATAGACCCGCTCGCGAATTCGCGCCTCATCCACCCCGGCAGCGGCCTCAAACCACTTGAACAGCGTCTTCCGGCGGTCCAGGCAAAGGGACGCTGCAATTCCGGCTCCTTAACGCCGGGCGCCTGGCCTACGATGAAAACGCAAGCCGCCACCGGCCCATTGACGACCGGTGGCGGCTGCATGTCCGGGCATTTGCGACAAGCGCGCAGATCCCGAAGGTGATTTTCTAACCTTTGGGTCAGTGGTTTAGTTTGGGTCGGTGGGAGCCGGCGCCGGAGCAGGATCGGCGGGAGGTGTAACGGCGTCTTTGGCTGCGGCAGCAGCATCGCCCACTGCGTCAGTGGTAGCAGCGGCGGCGTCACCCACGGCGTCTTTGGTAGCGGCGGCGGCATCGCCCAAGGCGTCAGCGGTGTTTTCCGCAGCCGCGGCAGCGCCGTCTGCGGTTGCGGCAGCGGCATCTTTAGCGGCAGCAGCGCCATCTTGCAGCGTTTCTTTGGCTGCTGCAGCGGCAGCATCGCCACCGGCAATAACGGAGTCTTTTACCTTGTCGGCCACGTTTTCAGCGCCAGCAGCGATGTCAGAGGCGGTCTCCTTGATTGCTTCTCCGGCGTCTTGAACAGCGTCTTTCGCGGCCGCGGCGCTATCGCCGCCGTCCGTTGCTTCCTCTCCCGGTTCGTCGTTGCAGGCAGCCAAGCTAAGGCCCAGTGCAATGGCAAGAACCGATAGATAATGATAATATTTTAGTTTCATTTGCGTTAGGGTTGAAGGGCGCAAACATAGCCGCTTCTGCCGAGTTGCAAGCCTTGATGAGAAAAATCGGGGCAGCCGGATTAATCTGTGCTACGCTGCGCGCCCGGAATTACTGACTCAAAATGGCTCAAAATCTCTTCGAAAAAGTCTGGGACGCCCACGCGGTTCGCACGCTCTCAAACGGCCAAACTCAGCTCTTCATCGGCGCCCATCTCATCCATGAAGTCACCAGCCCGCAGGCTTTTGGGATGCTGCGCGATCTCGGCCTGAAGGTTCCGTATCCGGAGCGAACCTTCGCCACTGTCGATCACATCGTCCCGACCGATCAGCGCGAAGAGCCGTTTTCCGATCCCCTGGCTGACGCCATGATCAAGGAATTGCGCAAAAACACCGAAGAATTCGGGATCACCTACTTTGACCTGGAAAGCGGCAAACAGGGCATCGTCCACGTGGTGGGACCGGAAGAGGGCATCACCCAGCCCGGAATGACGATCGCGTGCGGCGATTCCCACACCGCAACCCACGGCGCGTTCGGCGCGATCGCCTTCGGGATCGGCACCACGCAGGTTCGGGACGTTTTAGCCACCCAAACCATGGCGCTGAGCAAGATGAAAGTGCGCCGCATCAACGTAAACGGCAAACTGGCGCCCGGCGTTTACGCCAAGGATGTGATTTTGCACATCATCAAGCTGCTCGGCGCGGGCGGCGGCAAGGGCTTTGCCTACGAATACGGCGGCGAGGTGTTTGACAACATGTCGATGGAGGAGCGGATGACGGTTTGCAACATGTCGATCGAAGGCGGCGCGCGTTGCGGCTACGTGAATCCGGACGAAAAGACGTTTGCCTACCTGGAGGGCCGTCCCTACGCCCCAATAGGCGGGGATTGGCAGGCCGCGGTAGAGCGTTGGAAGGCCATGGCCAGCGATTCCGGGTGCAGCTACGACGATGTGGTGGAAATCGACGCCGCGGAGATCGCACCCAGCGTCACCTGGGGCATCAGCCCGGATCAGGGCGCGTTTGTCGATGATTTGATCCCGGATTTCGACGGTTTGGATGATGCGGGGCGCACGTCTTTGCGGGAGGCGCTGGATTACATGCAACTCAATCCGGGAACGCCGATTGCCGGGATTCCCGTCGATGTCTGTTTCATCGGCAGTTGCACCAACGGGCGGCTTTCGGATTTTCGCGAGGTGGCCGGGCACATCAAGGGCACCAAGGTGGCCGATGGCGTGAAAGCGTTGGCCGTGCCGGGCTCGCAAATTGTCGATAAACTCTGCCGGGAAGAGGGAATCGACCGGATTTTTGCAGAAGCCGGCTGGGAATGGCGCGAGGCCGGCTGTTCCATGTGCCTGGCGATGAATCCGGACCAGCTCATCGGCGATCAACTGTGCGCTAGCTCCAGCAACCGCAATTTCAAGGGGCGCCAGGGCTCTCCCACCGGTCGGACGATCCTCATGAGCCCGGTGATGGTCGCGGCGGCCGCCGTTACCGGCGCAGTGAGCGATGCGCGCAAGGTTTTTGGGCTGACGCCGATGCTTTTGGCCTGATTTTGGCCCATTTGGCCTGAAGGACGCGGTTATTCTTTGTCGCTCGCTTTTTGGCGCCAGACTGGAGCCACGATGCGGTCGTAGTTGACGGCATCGAGCAAAAACACGTCCGGATGCCCCTCAAACTGGCCAAAGTAGTTGACGACTCGGGTGCCGGAAATGGTGGCGGGCGCCAGTTTGAACGCCGCGAAGCCCACGGGATTGGGCTCGGCGTTCCCGACGCTGGGTTTTTGCAACTTGATCCGCACTTGCAACGAAGGACTGCTCAACGCGCGATAGGCTTCGTGCCGGCTTTGGGTGAGCCACTGCCGCGCGCGCAAACTGCCGAGATGAGCGGCCAATCTCTCGGCCATCCGGCTCTCAATGGCGTCGTCGATGCGGTGCTCGCCCAGAATGCCGGTCCACTTTCCGTGCAGATAGTCGTAGAACAGCCGCAACGGCGGAGCCGCAACCTCAGCGATTGCGATTTCCCGCACCGAATAGAGGTCGAAACCGATGAGGTCGAGACCTCTCCAGTCTAACGGGTGAGTTGGGACGTTGATCGAGAGAAACGCCGGGTCGATCGCGTAAACGAAGGGTTCGTCATCGAATTTCGCGTTCAAAAACAGGTCGTCGTTGCGGCCAAATCGCAGCGTGCGCCTCGTCACCTCAATCTTGGGTTTTGGGACCTTGTCTGGATCTTTCCCCGCTTGTTGGGCCTCGGCGACTTTGGCGCGGTAACCCTCCAGTGCCGCCGCGTCCACGCTTGAGGTGGTGACGGAAATGCTCGCCAACGGCCGATGAAGGCCGAATTCCTCAAGCTGCGAGGCGGAGTCAGAGCGGTAATCGACGATGTTTTCGCTGTTTAGCGCTCCCAGCAACCGGTCGATTTTGTCCTTGTTGGCGCGGAAGTTCTGGCTGCCCCGGATTAGGCGCCATTCTTGGGGATTTTCCGGCAATCGCCGCAAATCCACCGTATCCAGCGGGCTCTCGATTTCAATCCTCGCCACGGCTGGGGAATTGACGTCAGCCAGGTAGGGATAGCGCACCTGGTTGATGGTTTTCGGCAGGCGCGAAACCAGGTCGTTCTTGATTCGAAAAATCGCGTCACGGCCGGAAATTGTCGCCAGCAGAGTTCCCTTTTGCGCGGATTCCTCCCGCAGCTTGACGGTGAAGGGTTTGCCCCCCTGCGGCTGAAGCGCAAAAACGGCCGAATTTGGGCCAATTCCTCCGCTAAGCCCGGTGGTCGCCGCGGCTCGGGGATCGAGAAACTCGATGATTTTCAGCTTGGAGAGGTCGTCCAGGATCGAGTAGGCGATGTCGTCATTTGCCCGGGCTTTGAGCGGTTGCTGGACGAACCAGCGCGGGGCGTCCGGCTCGCGTTCCAGCTCAATGACGCCGTTTTCCGTGGTGATGCGGTAAGACTGGATTTCGCCGGGATGAAGCCGAAAAAGCCGCCGGTCGCGCAGGGTGGCCCCCGGATCGGCGATCCAGTCGCGAAAATCGCCGTCCACGACGTAGACGTCTTGCCGCGCGGCCGAACGCGGCATTCGCGCGTAAAGCGTGCCTTGGAGGGCGGCGGCCGCGCCAAAGTGAAAGGTCACCGATTCCCTGCCGTCATCAAATTCCAGCTTCACCTCGATCGCCTGCGATTCGGACAAACCCAACTGGCTCAACCGGATGCCGTCTGCGCCGAGTTCTTCGCGCCGAATGGTCTCGCGGATGGCCAGGTGGGCCAAACGATCGGCCAATTTGGCGATCGATTCAGGATCGGCGTGATCGTCGACCGGGCTCATCAGTTTCCAGCCGTAGTCTTTGCGGTCGATGGACACTTCACCCACGGCGTTGCGGATTCGGATGCGTTTCAAGGCGTCCACCTCCAAGGGGATCAACAGCCGGGAGGAAGCCTCCACTTCCCGCGAAGAGTCCAGGTGCCGCTCAAAGCCGACCACGAACACCGTTAGCACGGCGGCGATGGTGAGCAAAATGACGGTGACGTGAGGTTTCATGCGGCTACGAGCGGCGTTGCATCCAGACCATGGCTCCTAACACACCCACCAAGCCCGGAAAAACCCAGATGACCAGCCGTTGGAGCCAAGCGGCCTGCGGGCGGCTGAGTTGCACCGCGTAACGCGTCGGTTCTTTGGCGCTTACGCCGATCAACTCCGTGCGGTCCAGCAGCCAGTTCAGGCTGGCCATGACAAAGTCCGTCTGCACCTTTTGGCGCAGGAAACCGCCGGAAAGCACGCTGGGATTGCTCACCACGACCAAGCGTTGCGTCTCAACACGCAGGTTAGGGTCGTCCACGGCGCCGCGCTCGACCGATGCCCCCAGGTAAAGCGGGGCGTGGTGATCGTTGTTGCGGTCGCGTTTCACGTCTTCCGCCTCGTAGTCGGTTTCGCCCCAAAAACGCGGGTCGGCGACGAGGAGCGGCGTCAGGTGGATGTTCTCTTCGCGCACGAAATCGGCGTCCTTGTGGAGTTCCAGCGACTGGCTGCGTCCTTCCAAGGTCATCGTCATGCCCCCCAACTCACGTTCGGCAGCGATTGGTGAACCGGCGATCAGGGTCACCGGCGCGGCGTAGTTTTTTTGAAGCGCCTGGCCGGGAACCTGGGTTGCGTAGATGAGCCGGTCGTCCCGCGGAACAACGCCGTGACGCCGCAACAACGTCGAGAGCCGCGGCGTATCCGCATCCGGATCCAGGGACACGAAGATGGCCCCACGCCCACGCTCCCAGTAGTCCAGAATCGCCTTCAATTCCTGCTCCGGCGGGTCGAATTGAGGCGCGGCCAGGATCAAGGCATCGGCGTCATCCGGCACTTTTGCCCCGCCGCTCAGCTCCAGGTAGTTGACCTGCGCATTTTGCCGCGCGGCCAGGGTTTTCAGCTCATCCACCACGTCTTGCAGGTGTTCGGCCTTTTGGTAGCCGGTGGGGACGTAAAGTTGGCGGCGCTTGCCCTCAACCACCTCAACCAGCGCCGCGGTAATCGCGAATTCTCCGGCAAATTTGTCGATCAAGCCGCCCTGATCCTTCACAACCATGCTCGATTCCGGAATGATCCTGACACGGTCGTTTTGCGCGACGATTACGGCGTTGCGCTTCAGGCTCAGCCCGTAGTCGGCCTGAATTTCGGCCGCACGGTTGCGGTTTCGCACCGGATCGATCGTTTCCACGTCGATCCGTTTGTTGCTGTTGCGCTTGTACTCATCAGCCAGCGTCCTGATATCGTGATAAATTGGCGAGCCTTGCATGAAGACCACCGTCAAGTCGGTATCCGCGGCTAGGCTATCGAGAAATTTTAACGTCGTTGGCGAAAGCGTAAAACGGTCGTTTTGCGTTAAATCCCAGCGCGCGTAGTGGCGGCAGCTCATGTAGTTGACCAGAAAGAAAATTGCGAGGAGCGCCAGCAATTGCAGCCCAACGTGCAGGCGAAAGCGGCGGTGGCCGTCCGCGGGTTGGGTTTCCGCTTGTTGTGCTTCATCTTCGCTCATAATTCAGGGGCGCCAGCGGCGAAATTCCAGGACGTAGTAGGTGAAGGCGATAAAAAGCGCGGAACCGGTAACATAATAGATCAGCGGCCGCGTATCGATCAAGCCGTTGGAGAAATAGCGCAAATGCTGGACGGTTGAAAAATAGCTGACCCGGTCGATGACCTCCGCAGGCATATTAGCCGCAAAACCCTGGATGAAACCTACGAAAAAATGAAGCGTCACCAGGGAAAAAGCCAGCACTCCGGCGATGAGGAGGTTGTTGGTTAGCGATGAGGCAAAAACGCCCAGCGATATATGAAAAGCGCCGATGAGAAAAAGGATGAGATACGTCCCCCAAAACGAGCCTGCGGTAAACGCCGCCGCCGAGCCGGTAATGGACTCGAACACCAGAAAATTAAGCGCGCTAGGCAACCACAAAATCACGTAAAAAATCAGCGTAGCACAGTATTTGGCCAAAATAACCGTCCAGGAGTCGACTGGCGCCGTCAGCAACGTTTCCAGCGTGCCCAACTTCCTCTCTTCAGCAAAAAGACGCATCGTGATGAGCGGGAACAACACCACGTAGACCAACCAGAACCAGGGGGAATCAAACGTGAGGTGCAGCAAGCTAAGTTGGCTGACTTTGCCCACCATTCTTTCCACGCTAAAGAGGAAGGACACGCCGTTTAACACCATTACCAGCGCCAACACAATGTAGGCCAGCGGAGAGATGAAAAAGCTTCGCAGTTCTTTGAAGAGTAAAATCCGAAAATTGCGCATGCGCGGTAAACGGCTCAGCTTTTGGAGGGGTGGGAGGTCAAATCGACGAAGACGTCTTCCAGACTCGCCGAGCGTTTGCTCAATTGGCGCAAGGGCCACTTTTCAGAAACGGAGATTTCATAAATCTGGTCGCGCACGTCGTTGCGCCCATTGAGCCTCAATTCGTAGGTCGTCCAGTCGGCGTCTTTGGCGGTGATGGCGACGTTTTTGATGCCGTCCAGGCCGCGCAGCCGCTTTTGCAGCAGATTATGCGGTCCCTTCATCTCCACGGTGAGCGTGCCGGAGGATTTGACGCGGTGCACCAGGTTTTCCGGCGTGTCAGAGGCCTTGATCTTGCCTTCGTCGATGATGATGACCCGCCCGCAGGTCATCTCCACCTCCGGCAAAATGTGGGTGGAAAGCAGGATGGTATGCTCCTGGCCCAATTCCTTGATCAACTCGCGCACCTGGCGAATCTGGTTCGGATCCAGCCCGTTGGTCGGCTCGTCCAAAATCAGCAAATCCGGCTTGTTGGCCAGCGCATCAGCCAGTCCAACGCGCTGGCGGTAGCCTTTGGACAAGGTTGCGATCATTTTGCGGCGGACGTCGGTCAAGCCGCACACGTCCATCACTTCACCCACGCGCCGGCGCATGGCATGGCCGCGCAGCCCCTTCAAACTGGCGCGAAAGTGGAGGTACTCCTTCACCCGCATGTCCGCGTAGAGGGGGACGGATTCCGGCATGTAGCCGATGTGCTTGCGCGATTCCAACGACTCGTGAAAAACGTCGCAGCCCGCCACGGAGGCCCTTCCGCCGGTCGCCGAAATGTAGCCGGTCAGGATGCGCATTGTGGTCGACTTTCCCGCGCCGTTCGGACCCAAAAAACCCACAATTTCGCCCTTGCCGACCTCAAACGAGATGGCGTCGACGGCTTTCTTGCCGTTGTAGACCTTGGTGAGTTCCTGAACTTCAATCATCGGGGCGTCGAGGGGCAGAAAAATTGGACGGGCACGGACCGGTTGGATTCATAACGCGTTCCGTTTCCGAGGGCAAGACATTGCCGCCCGAAGGATGGACATTTCTGCCCGCCCGCCAAATTTGCCGGGGTGAAAAAAGCGCTCAGCGGCGAATCTGCCGGGACAGCGTTCGCAAGGCGCGCTCCGCCCGGGTTGCCTGCGAAGCATTCCCTCCCTTCAGCGCCTGACAGCGTTGCAGCTCTTGCTCGCTCCATTTCCACAAATTGGCCGCCGTGCCGTCCTCAAACTCGCCGCCGGGCAAAATGTAGCGCCGGTGAAAATTGGTCCAGCGCCGTTCTGCGATAGAAAGATCGGTAGCGCCGGCCGCGGCGTAAAAATCGCGCAAAATCTGGCTTTGGCGCTGGGTTCCCGTCAACCGGGAGATTGAGGCGCTCTCCTGCGGCAGTGTTTCCGGGTAAATCGCAGCCCACACGGACCGATAGCCTCCGCCGTTGCTGGCTTCGCCGATCGCATCCGCCAACGCCTCCGTGGTGGCAGGCAGGTTGGCGCAACCGCTCGCTCCAAATCCCGCCAGCGCGGCAGCACCCAGCGCGCATAGCAAGCGAACCGGCGAAAATCGGCCACATTCGCGTTGGGGCTCAGGAATGGGCTTTGATGTCGGCAAGGATGGCACGGGCGATGGCGTTAGCGATGTCACGTTTCACAAGGTTGGGGTTAGGGGCGATATTCAGCAGGCGATCGACCAGGCGCACGTCGATGAACTCGATTTCGATGAGGCAGGCGCGCGTTTTGGCGTTGCCGGAGGTGTTGCCCAGGTAGGAGTCGTTCAAAACTCCCAGCCGGGTCTCCTTCAGGCCGCGATTCACCGCTGCGGAGTCGTGTTTGCGCAAGGCGCCGTAAATTCCGTCGTTGATGCGCTTGGCTAGGCCGCGGTCGGCGCTCAAATTCACGTTTCCGCCACTGCCGCTGGGCCGGACGTGCGTTTCGACTCCGCGCGCCGTGGCGTTGAACGCGTTGAAATGGATGCTGGCAAAAACGTCCGCGCGCTCGTTGCGAGCCTTGTTCGCGCGGCTGGACAGGCCCAGGTTGTAGTCGCCGGTGCGCGTCAAGTGCAGCTCCAGGTCCACGCCTTCCTCAGGCGCTAGCGCGGTAAGCGCATCGCGAACCAGCCGACCCATTTCCAGGCACATGGTCTTCTCCAGCACGCCGGAAAAGCTGGTGGCGTTGTTTGGCGAAGAGCCGCCCACGGTGGAGGAGCCGCCGTGACCGGGATCGATCACCACGGTGGCCGCAATCGTGGGTGGCGGCGGTGGTTCCGGCGTAGGAGTGGGTGACGGGGTAGGGGAGGGCGTGGGTGTGGGCGTCGGAGTAGGTGTAGGTGTAGGGGAGGGCACCGGTTTCGCCGGGGGTGGTTTGGTAGGTTGCGTCTCGCAACCGGCGATCAACGCGGCGCCAAGGCAGAGCAAGCAGAGTAGGCAGGAAAAAATTCTCATCCCGAGGTGAATTTTGGGTGTGTGCGCAAAAGGGCCGTTAAATCGGCGCGGGATTCTAACCGGTCAACAAAAATCCGCTGGAAGGGGGGGCTCGCACGAAGGCACAAAGACACGAAGGCGTTTGAACAAGGGCTTTGAGTTGGTTTCGTTTCCAACGCTCCAACTCTTCGTGCCTTCGTGCCTTCGTGCGAGATTTGCGAGGTCCCCGAGGTGAATTTTGGGTGTGTGCGCAAAAAAAGGGCTCGCACGAAGGCACGAGGACACAAAGGCGTTTTTGGAAACGATACCGGCTCGAAGCCCTGGCCGCGCTTCAAGTCTCTTCGTGCCTTGGTGTCTTCGTGCGAGATTTACAAGGCCCCCGAAGAAGGTAAAACTTGAGATTTTCGCCGGTTTGTGGGATGACTGAGGCTTCAAGGCCACCAATCCACCGCCCCATGAAAAGCCCGCTTTGTTCTCGCCCAATTTCTACCCCAAACTCGCGCCGGCAGTTTCTTTACGGCCTTGGCGCGTCGTTAGGCGGCGTTGCGTTGAGCGACCTGCTCGCAACGGAGTCCGCCGGTCCGCTCGCGGTCAAAAAGCCGATGCATCCGGCCAAAGCCAAGGCGTGCATCATGCTCTTCATGGAGGGCGGGCCGAGCCAGGTGGACACCTTTGATCCCAAACCGAAGCTGAACGCTTTGCACAAAAAGGAATCCAAGCGCACCGCCGGTTTGGCCAGCGGTTTCCGCTTTTACGTCGGCAGCCCGTTTCAATCGCGCAAAATCGGCGCCAACGGTTTGGACATGAGCGACCAGTGGCGGTATCTGGCCGATCCGGAGGTGGCGGATGAGTTGTGCAACTTTCGCGGCTGCCAGGCGGAATCGCTCAATCACCCCGAGGCGCTTTTTCACATGAACACCGGTAGCCGGCTTGGGGGCGATCCCGCGGTTGGATCGTGGGCGACTTACGGCCTGGGCTCGGTGAACCAGAACCTGCCCGGCTACGTGGTCATGACCGAGTTGGCGATGCCGCAGGGCGGGGCGCGAAATTGGAGCAACGGCTTTCTTCCCGCCCATTTTCAGGGAACGCGGCTGCGACCGGAAGGCTCGCCGATTCTCGACCTGAACTCCCAGCCGTTCAAAACGCGCGAACACCAGCGGAGGGCGCTGGATGAGCTGGCGTTCCTCAACCGCAAACACGCTGAGGCCAACCCGCAGCACGCTGATTTGGCCGCCCGCATGGAAAATTACGAGCTGGCTTACCGCATGCAAATGGAGGTGCCGGAAGTGATGGATCTGGCGCGCGAATCTCAAGCGACCAAGGAGATGTACGGCCTGGACCAGCCGGAAACGGAGAAATTTGGCCGGCAATGTCTCATGGCCCGGCGATTGATCGAAAAAGGCGTGCGTTTCGTGCAGATTTTCTCCGGGGGCTGGGATAGCCACGATTACCTGGAGCGCGGTCATTCCTCGCGCATTCGCAGCGTGGACAAACCCATGGCGGCGTTGATCAAGGACCTAAAACGGCGGGGAATGCTTGAGGAGACGCTCGTGGTTTGGACCGGCGAATTCGGCCGCACGCCGGACAACAACCGCCGCGGCGGAGTTTACTCGTTAGGCCGCGGACACAACGTGGATGCCATGACCATGCTTTTGGCCGGTGGCGGGGTAAAACCGGGAATTGTCGGCGCCACGGACGAAATCGGCGCCGAAGCGGTCGAGTGCGTGCATCCCATCCGCGATTTACACGTGACGCTTCTGCATTTGCTAGGATTGCAGGATACCAAGCTCACCTTTTTTCACGGCGGGCGTTTCAAGCAGCTTTCCCAGTTTGGTGGGGAGGTCATCCACGAGATTGTGGCCTGACGATGCCAAAATCCAAGACGCCAGCCCTGAAACTGCTCGGTCAGAGCGAAAACCTGCCGAAATCGCCCAGCGCGTCCATCCTGGAAACGTTCCCGAATCACAACACGGCGCGCAACTACTGGATTAAGCTGGATTGCGCCGAATTTAGCTCGCTTTGTCCCGTTACCGGCCAGCCGGACTACGCGCAACTGCGCATCGAATATATTCCCGGCGAACGCTGCGTGGAAACCAAGTCGCTGAAGTTTTACCTGGCCGCTTATCGCAATACGCCGGCATTTAATGAAGAAATCATCAATCGCATCGCCGATGACCTTGCTAGCGTCTGCGAACCGCGAAAAATGCTGATTCACGGCAAATTTTCGCCGCGGGGCGGCATTGGGCTGACGGTGGAGGTGAGCTATCCGGATCCCGGCTGATGAAGGTGGTTGTACTACTAAGCGGGGGGATGGATTCCGTCACCGCGTTGCATCACGCTGCGGAGGATCATGACATAACCACGGCGCTAAGCTTCGATTACGGCTCCAAGCATAACAACCGCGAGATTTCGTGCGCCAAACATCACGCGGCCAAGCTTGGCCTGCGGCATGAGACGATCGAGCTGGATTTCGTGAACCGGCTCTTCGCCTCTGATTTGCTCCAATCCGGCGGCGAGATTCCCGACGGTCACTACGCGGAACAGAGCATGAAACGCACCGTCGTCCCGTTCCGCAACGGCATCATGCTCGCGATTGCCTGTGGGCTGGCGGAGAGCCGCGGGGCAGAAGGCCTCGTCATCGCGGCGCATTCCGGCGATCACGCGATTTATCCGGATTGCCGCGAACCGTTCATGCAGGCGATGGCGGATGCGATGCGGACCGGCACTTACGCGAAAATCGCGCTCCTGCGCCCGTTCATCGCCATGGACAAGGCCGGGATTGCCGTGCGCGGGGCGGAATTGGAGGTGGATTTCGCGCAAACCTGGTCGTGCTACAAGGGCGGCGAGGTTCATTGCGGCGCCTGCGGCACGTGCGTGGAACGGATCGAGGCTTTTGCGCTTGCCGGGATCGAAGACCCGACCGAATACCTTCCAAAATGAGCCTGCCAATCGCAATCAACGCCGTTCGAGTCCCCGACGATTACCTCAGCCCGCTTCACGGCGTCGCTCACGTGGTCCTACCCGATCACGACGCGGTGATGAAACGCGATGAGTTGCTCGCTACGACTCGGGAACACCAGGCGATGGGAATCCTGATCGCCGGAGAAACCCAAATCGACGCCGCGTTCCTCGATTCCGCGCCCAGCCTGAAAATCGTCGCGAATGTCGCCGCCGGGTTCAACAATTTGGCGGTTGAGGCGATGGCCAAATGCGGTGTTTGGGCCACGAACACGCCGGATGCGTTCGTCGACGCGACGGCTGACGCCACATTTGGCTTGCTCCTGGCTGTGGCCCGAAAAACCGTTCTTGGCGACCGCTACGTCCGCTCCGGCGAGTGGGCGCGCAGCGGAATTTGCACCGAAAACTGGGAAGGGATGGAATTGCGCGGCAAAACGCTGGGAATCGTCGGATTTGGGAAAATCGGCCAGGCCGTGGCCAAGCGTGCCGAGGCGTTTGGGATGCGCGTCATCCACACGCGGCGCAATCCGGATGAATCGGCGGAATTTCGCACGTTTGAGGCGCTTTTGGCCGAAGCTGACGTCATCAGCCTCCACACCCCGCTGAGCGAGCAAACGCGCCACATGATCGATGCCGCCGCGTTTGCCGCCATGAAACCGGGGGCGGTGTTGCTGAATCTGGCCCGTGGTCCGGTGGTGGATGAAGCGGCGCTGTTGGCCGCGCTACAAAGCGGAAAACTGGCCGGCGCCGGGCTTGACGTCTACGAAAACGAGCCCGATGTCCCGGCCGCCCTGTGCGCGATGGACAACGTGGCCCTGACACCCCACCTGGGCGGCGCAACTCGCGAAGCTCGCAAAGCCGCCAGGCTCACCGCCGCGGAAAACGTGCGCCGCGTCATTTTGGGCGAGCGCCCGCTAACGCCGCTCAATGAGCCAACGCCAGGTTGATCCTCCGTCCTGAAGTTGAAGGTCAATACACCCCCTCGATGATCTTCTTCTCGAGGAAGCCGAAGGGCCGCACGTCGCCAACGCCGTCCCAAGCGAATTTTGGGTGCGGATAACGCCGAATGGCCTCGTCGCGCTCCAAAAATCGCGGCATGAAGAATTCCTTGCTCAGCGTGGTCAACTCTACCCGGCCGTATTCGCCGTAATCCTTGGTTTTGGCGGTGTCGTCAGGATCGACGATGCGCAAAATCGCCCGCGGTTGGGGCGCCCAGTAGGTGACGGAGTAGTCGTTTTGCGGCAATTCCTCCGGCACGCTCATCGCCAGCCCCATAAGCGTGTTGCCGTAGGTGGGGACGAAGAGCGCCTTGTTTTCCAGCACCTCTTCCTGCAAAAATCGCACGTATTCCGGCGTCATCGAGGTTCCGCCGCAAAAGCAGCCCTTGATGCCGTGGGCGGGAATCGAAATCCGCTCGCCGATGGACGCCAGCAGCTTGGGCGTGGTGAAAATGCACGAAATATCGCGGTGCTTGATGATTTCCACCGCCTGGCTCATGACATGCGCCTGGTAACGCTCCACCTCGTCCATTTGCTTGCGGCCGATGAGCCGTTTGACCCAGCGCGGGTCCAAATCCACGTGGTAACAGCTTCCGCCGCGATAATTCGCCAGGTGCTCCACGGCCAGGCGCAAACGCCGCGGCCCCGTCGGCCCTACCATGATCCAGTTGCCGCCTTTCGGGAAAAACTCGTCGCTCAAGTTGTCGCCAAACTGCTCGTAATCGTGCTTGTAGTCGTCCCAACCGACGCGTTGCTTGGGCAGGCCGGTCGTGCCGCCGGTTTCGAACACGTTGAACGGCCGGCCCGCCCATGCCTTTGGGCACGAATCGCTCGTTTTTTTCGTCGCGCAGCCATTCATCCTCAAAGTGGTCGAACTTGACGATGTCTTCGTAGGTCTGGATCTCCTTGCGCGGGTCCCAACCGGCTTTTTCCTTCCATTCCAGCCAAAACGGGCAGCCGGTTTCCTCGGAAAAGTGCCAGCCGATGATCTCGCGCAGGTGTTCGTTGAGCTGATCCTGCGCTTTGGCGGTGGCTGCGGTGTCGATGGTGGGTTGTTGAGTCACGATGGGTGTGGGTTCGGTTGCGTGGGTGTTGAGTCGGGGGCTTGTTCAGGTAGCACAGACCCATCGCCAAGATCAAGGGCAGTTCGCGGTTTGATTCGAATTTTCATCGTCACCCGGTTTCCGGCATGAACGTCGGCATGACCACCCCGCTCATTGGCTGAGTTTCCCCGCGAACCTGGGCGAAGTGCAGTTCGCAATTCCGGGCGCCCAAGCCGTATATCGCGCTCACAAGCTGAGAATCGTCGGTCGGAACCAGAAAAACCGGCGTGCGGCCGCGGTGGTGGTTTAGCTCGGCCACGATGAGGCTGGCGGCGACTTTCGCGCTTTTGGCCACGCCGGGTCCGAGCATGTTGCTGGCCGGGTGGTAGACGGAATTGAGGAAGCCGTTGATGGTGCCGGAAGCATCCAGCGAAACGGACGTGTGCCAGATTTTGCGCCGGTTTTCGATGAAATAGCGGTAATCCTGCTCCCGGCGAATCCCGGCCAGTTCAGCTTCCAGCCCAGCCATCGCGGAAACGTCGTCCAACGTCGCCGGACGGACGTTTTCCGTGGAAATTGCGGTTTCGAGCCCGTTTTCCGGCACGGGCACAAACATGTCCTGAAACGAGCGAATGGTGCGGAAACCCTGCCGGGTGTAGAGCGAGAACGAATCCAGGTTCATGGCGCTGGAAACCAGGCGAACCGGCAAATTTCGCGATTCCGCGAGGTTGATGATTTCCGCGAGCAAGGCGCGCGCCACACCGGCGCTGAAGTGGTTGGGATGCACGTTCATGATGCCGAGCGAGACGTGCGATTCCCGCGGATGATAGAAGCACGAGCCGATGATGCGGCCCGATTCGCGATGAGCCGCCAGCAGGCAACAACCGGGGTCCAAATCTTCGTAAACCTGGCAAAAAAGCTGCACTTCAGCGGGATCGCAGTCAAAAATGCGCGGCCTGCCGGATGCCTGGTACCAGTAATTGGTGGAAAGGCAAATTAACTCGCCAACCTCGCTCCAATCGGCCTCGGTCATCGTGCGGATTTCGAACGTATCAGGCATGGCTTAGCTTTTTTGGTAGGTTTTTACGATCCATCGCACTCCAAGAATCAGCGCCAGCACCGCCAGCGTTACTCGCAGCAATCCCACGATGGGGAAGCGAAAGCACAGCAGCAGCACGACGAAAATGACCATCATTTGCCCCACCGCCACCAGCAACTGCTTGGGTGTGGCCTCGCCGCCCCCGGATGAAGCTTGGCGTTTGCGCCGCCTCCGTTCTTCCGGATCTTCGCGCATGTAGTCTCGATCGTAAATTCCCATGGCAGGCTGGGGTAGGGGGTGTTCGTAGCCGAACAGCCTCAAATGTCAAGCGAGCCCAAAGCGGCGAGTTGAATTCGCGGCCAAAAATTCGTCCGGCTCCCGGCTCCGTCCCGTGAGAGAAGCCCGGTTCGTGCGACGTGAGAAATGACGACCGTGCGCCTGAATTTCCCAGCCCTCCTCGCCTCGGCGATTTTCATCCAACTCCACGCCTTCGCGCAAAAAGAGCAGGTGCAGGCGCATTGGGCGTTCCAACCCATCGCAGCGCCCAATCCGCCGCCGGTGCGAAATTCGGCTTGGGTCGCGAATTCCATCGACGCCTTCATTTTGGCGCGATTGGAGGCTGCGGGCCTGGAGCCGTCTCCGCAGGCCCAGCCGGAGACGCTGCTGCGCCGCCTGCACCTGGACCTAACCGGCTTGCTCCCCTCAACCGCGGAGCTGGACGCCTTCCTGGCCGATTGGCGCAGCGACGCCGACGCGGCTTATGCGGCGAAGTTAGACGAATTGCTCGCTTCGCCGCATTTTGCCGAGCGCTGGGCCCGGCATTGGCTGGATTTAGCACGTTATGGCGACAGCGACGGCTACTTGGGCGACAACCTCCGTCCTTGGGCCTGGGTTTACCGCGATTGGGTCATCGACGCGATCCACCGCGACCAGCCGTTCGACCAATTTTCCATCGATCAGCTCGCCGGCGACTTACTGCCGGAATCCTCACAAAACCAAAAAATCGCCACCGGTTTCCACCGCAACAACCTCAAAAACACGGAGGCCGGCTCCGATGCGGAGCTGAATCGGACCAAGCAAATCGTGGATCGCGTGGCAACGACGGGCACGGCTTGGCTGGGGCTGACGGTCGCCTGCGCGGAGTGTCACGACCACAAGCACGACCCCATTTCTCAGCGCGAATTTTACCGGCTCTACGCGTTCTTCAACAACACCAACGACGCCGACATCAGCGTGCGTCTGCCGGCGGAGTGGGCGGCTTACGAGGCGAAAAAACACGCGTGGGAGGCGAAATTGGGCACTTTGTTAGGGCCGTTGCAGGGTTTGAAGCCGAATCCGCGGCCGTTGCCGAGCACCAACGTTAGCTGGAGCGTCCTCCACCCTGACAAAACCACAGCCGCAAGCACGGATCTCGCCATCCAGGACGATGGCTCCGTCCTTGCCTCAAGCAAAAAAACGCCGGCGACCGTCTCCTACTTCGTCGAAACGCCCGTTGCCGAGGCGCGAACCGTCACCGGATTTCGGCTGGAAGTGTTCGGTGAATTCGGAATCGGACGGGAACGCGGAAAAACCAACGGCCGTGGCGAGAACGGTGAATTCGTCGTCTCGATTTTCATCGCGGATCTGCTGGAGAAAGGGCAAAAACCGCGCCGTTTGCCACTTTTAGCCGCAAACGCAGATCACCACGATGCGTTAGGCGTTGAGAAGGCGCTGGACTACGCCAACACCGAAGGTTGGCGGGTCGCGACGCGAACGTTTGAACCGCACGTCGCCGTTTTCCAGCTTGCCAAGCCGGAACGGCTGCCTGCCGGAAGCCGCGTCAAATTTTCGATCGGCCAGAAGCACGGGAGCCGAAATTCCATGCGCCATTTCCGGCTTTCGGCGACGAGCGAAGCGGGACCGTTCGAAGTGCGGGCCGCGCCGGCATCCAGCGCGAATTTCGCCAAGTTGCGGCAGCCGGTTGAGGAACATTTGGCCAACCAACCTGCTAAGCCGAGCACGAAGGCGCAAACCCTGACCGAACGCGAAAAATCCGATCGGCGCCGCTCGTTCGTCCACGTTCGCGGCGACTACGAACGCGAAGGCGAGGCGGTTTCGCCTGGCACGCCGGCCATTTTGCACCCCTCGCGCGGCCAAACGCGGCTGGACCTCGCCAACTGGCTGTTCGACCCGAAAAATCCGCTCACCGCGCGCGTCGCCGCAAACCAAATTTGGCAGCCGCTCTTTGGTGAGGGCATTGTTAGGACGCCGGACGATTTTGGGACCCACGGCGCGATGCCAACGCATCCGCGCCTGCTCGACTGGCTGGCCACCGAATTTCGCCGCACGGGCTGGAGCCGCAAGGCGCTCATCCGCACCATCGTCCTCTCATCCGCCTACCGCCAAAGCTCAGCCAACACCCGTCCGGAGCGCTCCAACGCGCTGCTTTGGCGGCAGAACAGCTTCCGCGTTAGCGCGGAAACCGTGCGCGACGTCCACCTGACCGCCAGCGGGCTTTTGGAGCGAAAAATCGGCGGTCCGGGCATTCGGCCGCCTCTGCCCGAGTTTGTGACCGAGGTGGGCCGCAGCGTGAAATGGCCCGTTAGCCAGGGCCGCGAGCGCTACCGGCGCGGGCTCTACATTTTCCTCAAACGCACCGTGCTTTACCCCATGCTGACCGCATTTGACGCGCCGGACACCACGGTTGCCTGCAGCCGGCGGGAGCGCACCAACACCCCCATGCAGGCGCTGACGCTGCTGAACGATCCCGTGTTCTACGAGTGCGCCGAAGCATTGGCCCGGGAGATCCTGGACGCACATGGTGATGATGTTAGGGCCGGGATTCGCGATCTCTGGCGGTGCTGCCTGGCGCGGGAGCCGTCCCCGGAGGAATTGGCGGCGCTGTTGGCGGCTTACCGCGATTTTCGGCGTGAAACGGACAAAACGCTGGCAGCCATCGCAACCGCGCGCATCGTCATGAACCTGGACGAATTCGTGACTCGTGATTGACCCCACACAAACCCACCAATTTGCCAGCCGCCGCCGTTTTCTCGGCAGCGGGCTGGGAACCGTGGCCCTGGCGTCGATGCTAAGAAACGACGGCCTGCTCGCGGGCCCGCATTTCGCGCCCAAAGCCAAGCGTTGCATCTACCTGTTCATGGAAGGCGGGCCCAGCCAGATGGACCTGCTCGACCCCAAGCCGAAGCTCAACGAATTGGACGGCGCACCGATGCCGGAATCCCTGCTGGAAGGCGTGCGCTTCAGTTTCACCCAAAAAGAGAGCGCCCGGCTCATGGGCAGCCCGCGGACGTTCCGGAAGTTTGGCGGCTGCGGCATGGACATGTCTGACCTGCTGCCAAATCTAAGCCGCCACGCCGACGACATCGCGCTGATTCGCTCCATGCACGGCGATCAGTTCAACCACCTGCCGGGCCAGCTTTTGATGCTGACCGGTTCTCCGCTTCGTGGCTGGCCGACCCTGGGTTCCTGGCTGAATTACGGCCTCGGCAGCGAGTCGGCCGATCTTCCCGGCTACGTCGTGATGACTACGTTAGGGCGCGGTTTGCCGGGCGGAGCGGCCAGTTGGTCCAGCGGATTTTTGCCCTCAAACTACTCCGGCGCGTTGTTCCGAAATCAGGGCAGCCCGGTGCTGAATTTGGCCAATCCGCCGGGAATTACCGCGCAAATGCAGCAACGCACCCTGCAAACCGTCAACGAACTGAACCGGCAACGGCTTGGCTCGGTTCGGCACCCGGAGATCGCCAGCCGCATCAAAAATTACGAACTCGCCTTCCGCATGCAAACCGCCGCGCCGGAGTTGATCGACCTTTCCGACGAGCCGGAGTCGCTGAAGGAAGCCTACGGGCTGAACCGGCAGGACAAGACCGGATTTCAGGCCTCTTACGCGCGAAATTGCCTGCTGGCGCGGCGTTTGATCGAGCGCGGCACCCGGTTTGTGACGCTGTTTCTTTCCACCTGGGATCAGCACAGCAGCCTGGATTCCGCGTTGGCCACGAACACGCAAATTTCCGATCAGCCGGTGGCCGCATTGCTCCAGGATCTGAAGGATCGCGGGCTTTTGGACGAAACGCTGGTGGTGTGGGGCGGCGAATTCGGCCGCACGCCGCTGGGCGAAAATCGCAAGGGCTTCGCGAAAGTAACGGGCCGCGATCACCACCCGTATTCCTTCAGCATGTGGCTGGCTGGTGGTGGTGTTAGGGGCGGACAGGTCATTGGCAAGACCGACGAAATCGGCTGGGGCGTGGCGGAGGACCCCGTTCACGTTCACGACCTGCACGCCACGATTTTGCACCTCTTCGGCTTCGATCACGAAGAGCTGAGCTACCGCTTTCAAGGCCGCGATTTTCGCCTCACCGACGTCCACGGCAAGGTGGTGAAGCAGTTGGCGGGGTAGCGCCGCGCGCCTGGCGGAAAATGCCTTGCCAGCGCGCCGCGGCTCTCTAGCCTATCAAGATGACCTCCAAACGCCGCACCTTCCTCAAAACCGCCGCCGCAGGCGCCGCCGCAGGCGCCACCACGCTGGGTTTCCCGGCCATCGTCTCCAGCCAATCGCCGAATTCCAAGCTCCAAATCGCCATCATCGGCGCCGGAGGCCGCGGGGGGCGGAACTTGAGAGAATGCCTCGGCGAAGACATCGTGGCCCTTTGCGACGTAAACGCGAAAAACCTGGAAAAAGCCGCCACCCAGGCTCCAAATGCTCGGAAATACGTCGATTTTCGCGAACTTTACGCCGCTGAGACTGACAAAATCGACGCCGCCGTCGTCAGCACTACCGAGCACACCCACGCCTTCGCCACGCTCCCGGCGTTGCGGGCGAAAAAGCACGTTTACTGCGAAAAACCGCTCACCCGCGACGTCGTCGAGTGCCGCAAGGTCATCGAGGTCGCGCGTGACGCCGGAGTCGCCACGCAAATGGGCACGCAGATTCACGCCGGCTCGAATTACCGCCGCACGGTGGAGTTGATCCAGGCCGGCGCCATCGGCAAGGTCAGCGCGGTGCATGTTTGGGTGTCGCGAGCCTGGGGTTGGCAATCGCCGGAAGACGCGGCCAAGAACAAGGACATCATCTCCACCCAGGAACGGCCCACGGAGAAAATGCCGGTGCCGGAAGGGCTGGATTGGGATCGCTGGATCGGCCCCGCGCCGTTCCGGCCGTTTCACACCGACTATTTCCCCGGACCGCGTTGGTACCGGTGGTGGGATTTCGGCAACGGCACCATGTCGGATTTGGGCAGCCACCGAGTCGATTTGCCGTTTTGGGCGATGAATCTGGATGCGCCGCTCACCATCGAAGCCGGCGGCCCGCCCGCGCACGACGAAATCGCTCCCGCCTCGATGTGGGCGCGCTACACCTACGGCCCGCGCGGCGATCGGCCCAGTTTGTCGCTCACCTGGTATCAGGGCACCGAAAAGCCGGAAATCTGGAAAAAAGGCGGCATCCCGCAGTGGAGCAACGGCTGCCTCTTCATCGGCGAAGACGGCCGCATGCTGCTGAGCGATTACTCCAAGTTCGCGCTGCTGCCGGAGGACAAATTCAAGAGCTACGTCCGCCCGCCGGAGACGATTCCGCCTTCACCGGGCCAGCAAAAAGAGTGGATCGCTGCCGCCAAGTCCGGCGCCACGGGATTGTGCGATTTCAGCTACTCCGGGCCGCTCACGGAGGCCAATCACCTTGGCAACGTGGCTTATCGCGCCGGCAAAAAGCTGGAGTGGGACACCAAGGGGCTCAAATTCCGCAACGCGCCGGATGCGGACCGGTTTTTGGGCCGGGAGTATCGCGACGGGTGGAGTTTGGACGGGTGACGGGGGAGGGTTTCTGCTGCAAAGTACGGGGTTCGCACGACGTGTGAATTCTTGACGCCATTTTTCTGTTCGCCATGGACCCGCGCCTCGAAAAGATCCAACTCCAAACCCGCCGCCACTTTTTCCGGCAATCCGCCGCCGGCCTGGGAGGCATCGCGCTGAGCAGCCTGTTGGCCGACGACGCACCTGCCGCGGTGACGAATCCGCTCGCGCCAAAACGGCCGCAGTTTAGCGCCAAAGCAAAGCGCGTCATCTACCTGCACATGACCGGTTCGCCGCCGAACCTGGACATGTTCGACTACAAGCCGGAGTTGGTGAAACGCAGCGATCAGGATTGCCCAGACGCCTTCATCGCTGGCAAGGAGTTTGCCTTCACCACCGGCGTGCCGAAGCTGATGGGCTCGCCGCGTAAATGGTCGCAAGTCGGCAAAAACGGCATGTGGATGAGCGACGCGATCCCGAATTTTCACCGCGTGGCCGACGACATGTGCGTGGTGCACAGCATGTTCACCGATCAGTTCAATCACGCGCCGGCGGAGCTGCTGATTTACACCGGTTCGCCGCGATCTGGCCGGCCTAGCATGGGTTCGTGGGTAACTTACGGGCTGGGAAGCGAGAACGAAAACTTGCCCGGCTTCGTCGTGCTGATTTCCAGCGGCGTGCAGCCTAACGGAGGCAAAAACTCGTTCGGTGCCGGTTTTTTGCCCAGCGTCTACCAGGGCGTGCAATGCCGCTCAAAAGGCGATCCCGTGCTCTATTCCAGCGACCCCGCGGGGATGAATCGCGACATGCGGCGGCTGAGTTTGGACGCGCTGGCGGACCTGAACCAGCTCCAGGCCAAGGAGATGGGGCACCCGGAGACGCTGACGCGCATTTCGCAGTACGAGCTGGCTTTTCGCATGCAAACCAGCGTGCCGGAGGTGATGGACATCTCCAAGGAAGCGCCCAAGACGCTCGATGCTTACGGCGCGAAGCCCGGGGAGTCGAGCCTGGCGAACAATTGCCTGCTGGCGCGGCGTTTGGTGGAAAGCGGCGTGCGTTTCGTCCAGCTTTTCGACTGGGGCTGGGATTACCACGGTACGGGCGAGGCTACCGGCATCGAAAGCGGCCTAACCAACAAGTGCGCCACCATGGACAAGCCCATTGCCGCGCTGATCGACGATTTGCGCGAACGCGGGCTCTTGGAGGAGACGCTCCTGGTTTGGGGCGGCGAATTTGGGCGCACGCCGTTTCGCGAGGGACGCACCTCGAAGAGCAAAGTCCTGGGCCGCGATCACTACCCGGACGTGTTCACCATGTGGATGGCCGGAGGCGGCGTGAAAGGCGGATTCGACTACGGCGCGAGCGACGAATTGGGCTTTCAAGTGGCCGAAAACGGCGTTCACATCCACGATTTGCAGGCGACGATTATGCACCTGTTAGGGATGGATCACGAAAAATTGACGTTTCGCTTCCAGGGCCGGGATTACCGCCTAACCGACGTACACGGCCACGTTTTGCGGGACTTGCTGGCTTGAGTGCGGGGTTTTCAGCTTAGCTCGTAGGTTACGATTTCGCTTTCCGTGATGAGCCGGAATTGGCCGACGACGCTCCCGTGCAACACTGCAACGGGTGGTCCGATTTCATTGGGCGCGCTGGCGGCGAATTCGACCCGATTGAGGCCGATCGCGAAAACGCGCAGCCGTTCCTCATCAACCGCCGCCACGTAACCGGAGCGAGTGAAGGCGACGCGCGGCTGAGACGTGTTTTCCGCGAAAACGTGGACGTTCTGCCAGGCGCTTTCTTCCCAAATCATGCCGGCGCAGTCGTCCATGGCGATGGCGAGCCGGGGACGGGTAAAAAGCTGGGTCGCGGTGAGCTGGCGGATCATGCCCGGCACGGGGGTCCACGTGGTTTGCGAACCGTCGAAGCGGCCGAGTTGGTTGCCCAGCGCAAAGCGCACGCACTTATCGGAAACGGCCATGGGGACGATGAAGCCGGATTGCGTGATGGCCTCCGGGGTTAGCCCACTGGGTAGCTGGGCGATGTGGTGGGTAGCGGTCAGCTTGTCAGCGTGAGTGCAGCGTTGGAGCACTAACTCAGCGTCCGAGAGGCGCAACTCCCAGCGTCCGCCGAGCCCATCCACGGCCAACCCCAGCGTGCCCGGTTTGGCGGGCTTGACCAGGAGGAGTTTGCCGGAATTGTCAGGCTCCAGCTTGATGCCCGGGAACGGCCGGTGGCTCACCAGGTGAACGGCCGGCTGGGATTCGAGCGGCGCAGGATCCGGCGCCAGAAGCGCCTGACGCCACTGGCCGGCAAGTCCGGTTGCGACGTAGGATTCCGCACCGTTGTCAGAGTGGCGCACGGCGTGAATTTTGCCGCCTTCGCCCCCCCATTGGCCCAGGGCGATGAAACCGTCGCGGAGAGCCGCCGCCTCCCGGCAGATGAATCCAGGCATGAAGCGGCGGCGCGATTTCACGGTCAGTTGGACTCCTTTCGGCCCCGTTACCGGCGGCGCGACGACGCTGGGTTTCCGGTTGCTGCTCCGAAACCGGCGGGCGTCGCGCTTCAGCAATCGGTCGTCTTCGTCCAAGCTGGCGACAATTTTGGTGAGCGGCCGGGCGTTTTCCGCGGGATGCCGGCTCAGATGACGCCCGGCGACG
Organism: Verrucomicrobiales bacterium; assembly: GCA_965224535.1. Classification (GTDB taxonomy): domain Bacteria; phylum Verrucomicrobiota; class Verrucomicrobiia; order Verrucomicrobiales; family DEV007; genus JBCDHN01. The sequence goes on along the minus strand of CBDCZR010000032.1, from coordinate 67,843 downwards.
ACGCGAACCGCATCGCGGCTCATTTCCCGAAAATCCGCAGCCCAAGTTTGCCGCGAGACCGTGGCAAAGACCTGGGCCAGCCGTTGCGCGTCGCCCGGAGCTTGCGGCGCATCGCGCAAAGCCTCCAGCGAGGTTTGGGCGCGCTCGGCATCGTCGGCCTCCTTGCACAGCGCGAAAAATTCGACCAGAGCTTCGCTGGCTTGCCGGCTGGAGGGCCAGGCGCCGAGCAACAGATCGAAGGCGCGGTGGCGTTGATCCAGCTTTTGGGCGAGCAGGCTGGCGGCGTAAATCGGCTCATCTTTGGTGGTTAGCTCAGCCACGGCGCGTTCGTAGGCCCGCTCCGCTTCCGGTTCCCGGTTAAGCTCGCGGTAGAGGTCGCCCATGGTCTCAAATTCGCGCAGCCGCTCGTAGAGCTGAAGGGCTTCCTCAAACAGCCCGCCCTGCCTCAGGCAAAGAGCCGCTTCAGGCTCGTCGTGGAGAAATTTCGCGTAGAGTTGGGCGGCTTCGCGATAAAATCCGCCGCTTTTCAGCGCATTGGCCGCGGCGGCGTGATCGCCTAACAAACGCGCAAAAATGTAGGCCGCGCGCCGATGCCGGCCGAGATTTAGCTCGCGATTCGCGGCTTGGCGATAGCCCTCGATGAGCCGCTGGGTTTGCGGCCAGTCCAGGGCCCAGGGCGACGCGATTTCGCCGCCGCCCAGCTTGTTGAGGTCAAAATCAACGTCGCGCGTCCCGAGATTCGCATCCGGCGGAGCGACCCCGCGCATCCCATCGCCGCCGATCGGCAAGGCGTGACGCAGGCCCTTGTCCGGATCGTTTTGCAGCCAATGCAGCAGGCGGTCGATTTCCCGGTTTTGCTTCGCTTGAAGGTCAGCCAACTTGCGGTTGGCCCAGTCCTCCAGCTTGTTGGCCCAGGTGGGCTCCTTAACCTTGCTGGAATCCGGGATTTTTTGCGTAAACTTGCGCACCGCCTTGTAAAACGCCTCCCGCGGGCCGGTTGCGCCGCTTTCCTTTGGTTCGCCGGGGAAACCGGGAAGCTCCTCCACGCTCTGGCGGCCAATGTCGCTGCGCGATTGCTCCATCAGTTGGGCGATGTCCGGCGGCGGCTGCGCGGCGATGATGGTGAGCTTGTCAGGAAGCGGTAGCAAGCCGGGATGCGCCAGGTTCCACAGTTGGCCCCGCTGCTCGGGTAACGCGATGAGATCGGCCAAGCGGATGGCGTCCCCAGCGTCAAATCCCACCAAGCCGGTTGCCGGCAGGTAGACGGTGACGTCGTGCAGGAACAGCGCGGAAAACTCGGCTTCGGTCAGCGGGTAGCGCAACCGCGCGTCGGCCGGGATGAAGAGCCGGTTGCCGGTTAGGGTGAACGGCAGCGGCTTTGGGCTTAGGTCAACGGGCAGGCTGGGCAGGCGCACGGGTGTCGGCACGAAAAGTCCTCCCGGTTCCCGCGAATCGCGGCGCAACGGCGTCGCAAAGAGCGCTAGCTCCTCCAAATTACCGAAATTCGCCGCGCAAAGCGTCCGCAGCCAGGTTTGCGGGTTGCCGCCCGGCAGCAGCCACGCTTTTGTCAGGCCTGCGGGCTCTTCCGGATGGCGATGCGTCAAACGAACCGGAAAGTCCAGCGTCATGGCGACGATTTTCGCGTTTTTTGCTTCAGGCCCTTTAAATCCACGGTAAACGTCGCCGGCCCCTCCACGGTGTAGGTTTGTTTGGTTAGCTTCACCTTGGTTTTCTCGCTGGTGGCCTTCATCCCGGCGCCCTGCGTGAAAACCTTGGGCCAACCGGAAATCGCCACGCTCTGCTCGGCCAAATTTACCTTCAACGCGCCGGCCTCGATTCTGATGGGAGCATCCATCACCTCCCCGGTCACGACCACGTTTCCCTTCGCCTCGCCCAGGTTCAGATCGATCTTGTCGGCCTCAATTTTGAACCCGAACATCGTGAATTGCTGGCGCTTGGGCCCCTTTTCGCTCTTTTCATCAGCAAAAGCCGGAAACGCGGCAATCACCAGCGCCAACGCCAAAAGTCGGGTCGTTTTCATCCCACTAACTACGCGACGGCGCGGTTTTTGGCAAGCCCTGCAAGGCAAACGGGCAAACGCTCGAGCGAGGTATCGCCGCAGGCAAGGACTTGAAAAACGGGCCGGAATGCTGTCCAAGGTGATTCATGAGCATTCGTCGATTTTTCCGCTTTTTTCTGGCCGGCGCCTGGTTGCTGGCTGCCGCTGGGGCAGTTGCCAAGCCGCCGCACATCATCCTGGTTATGGCCGACGATCAAGGTTGGGGCGACATGGCTTACAACGGGCACCCGACGCTGAAAACCCCGAATTTCGATGCCGCGGCTGCCGAAGGTCTGCGTTTCGACCGCTTTTACGCCGCGGCGCCGGTTTGTTCGCCCACGCGAGCCAGCGTCATGACCGGGCGTCATCCCAACCGCATGGGCGTATTCAGTTGGGGCCACCCCATGCGTCCGCAGGAGACGACCCTGGCCGAGGCGCTGAAAAAGGCCGGCTACACCACGGGACATTTCGGCAAATGGCATCTAGGCTCGGTTCGAAGCGCCAGCCCGGCTCATCCTGGCGCGAACGGTTTCGACCGCTGGGTCAGCGCGCCGAATTTTTACGACAACGACGCGGTGATGTCCGATCGGGGCAAGGCCGTGCCGCGCAAGGGCGAAAGCTCGTTCATCGCCGTGGATGACGCCATCGCGTGGATGAGCGAGGCGGTTCGCGAGCCGGCGCCGATCTTTGCGGTGGTCTGGTTCGGCTCGCCCCACAGCCCGCATCGCGCCGTCGAGCAAGACCTCGCCCACTACGCGGATGAGCCGGAAAAAATGCGCCACTTTCTGGGAGAAATCACGGGCATGGATCGCGCTTTTGGCAAGCTGCGCGGGGCGTTGGACGATCTGGGCATGCGCGAAGACACGGTCCTCTGGTACTGCAGCGACAACGGCGCGCTGAAAGATGTGGGCAGCGCCGGCGAGCATCGTGGGAAGAAGGGCGACATCTACGAAGGCGGCTTGCTGGTGCCTTCAATTTTGTTGTGGCCGACGAAAATTCGCCAACCGCGCTCCACGAGCTTTCGCGCCAATACTTGCGACATTTTTCCGACGATTCTCAGCATCGTGGGAAACGAAATCCCCGCTCACCCGCCGCTCGACGGCATCAGCCTCTTGCCGCTGATCGAGGATAAGGCCGGCGGCGAGCGCAAGAGCGGGATGGGGTTTTGGGAACACCCAACGCGCGGCATTGGCACGCCTGCGGCACAGTGGATGCAGCAACTGTTAGAGGCCCAAAAAGCCGGGGGAGACCTGCCGCCTCACGAATCCAGCCTCTACGCCGCAAAACTGCCCGATCCCCCTCACCCGACGGACAGTTTTCCCGGTCACGCGGCGTGGATTCAGGGCGACTGGAAGTTGCACAGGATTCAGGGCAAAAACGACGCCGTGCGATGGGAATTCTACAATCTGACCATCGATCCGGCGGAGACGCGCGACGTTTCGGCCACCGAATCCGCGCGCATGCGTCCGTATCGCGAGAAATTGGAGAGTTGGCTTGGCAGCGTGACCCGTAGCTTGAACGGTGAGGATTACCTCGCGCGTTAGCCTCAGCGGAGAAGCGTGTCGCGGTGCGCTTTTCGTGAACCGTGAAATCGGAGCGATTTTCTTGGAGGAATTGCCACGTGTTGGTAGGTGTAGCCAATTTTTTTCCCCAAGCCCATGAACCCTGGATTTCACCACATTGTCGCCACCTTCCTCCTCGCCCTCGCAATCCCCGCGTTCGCCCAGAAAAAGGACCCTATCCAGCCGCGCACCAAACCCGTCTCCTCCTCCGGCCTCTGGGTCCCCGTGCCGATCGACACCTACGCCGCCGATTCGCAAAACGTCGAGTTCCCCGGGCGCCACATCCACATCAGCAACGTGCCCTTCGACCTGCCCGCCGGCGATGGCGCGGACAACTTTTTCCTCAAATCCGCCGAGTGGCCCAAGTGGCAAGACGATCCCAGCCGCTACTACGCCGACTACGACTCCGGTCCCGAAACGCCGGGCGATCCGCGCCGGCCGCTTTTCAAGATTCCGGTCGCCGATTACCAGTATGTCTACCTCCTCGCCGCCGCCGAGGACGACGAAGCCTTCTCGCGAGCCATCAGTTTCCGCATCGGCGCGTTCGACGGCCCAAAGCGGACCACAATCCACGATTTCGAGGCGGAAATCCCGCGTTTCAGCGAAAAACGCAGCGCGATCACCCTGGCGGAGGTCCCCGTTTCGGACGGCCGCAAGCTGTTCTTCGTCCGCATCCCGCTGGGCAAGGCGATCGCCCAGGATTTCCAGGATCAGTGGGCGCTGGACGTGGAGGTAACCAAGAAGCTACGACTCCAACTGCGCCGTCCCGACCCTAACCGATACCAAATCCGGCCCCTGGGTTTGCCGAGCGGGGTCCACATCTTCGGAATGACGTTCATGCGCTCGCCGGTCCAGATGGAGGTGACGAGCGGCGAATCAGGCCACGTCTTCAACGAACCGCAGACGCCCACCTTTCACGTCAAGCTAACCAACGCCGATCGCCGCACCACGCCGGTTACGATCGTAGCCGAAGCGACGAATTACTACGGCGAAACGCTCACCGTCACCCTGCCGGAGTTCCCGCTGGAATACCGCAAACCAGTGACGCGCACCCTGCGGATTCCGGGGACGAAACGCGGCTGGCACAAGCTGGTGGTCAGGGTGAAGAAGGGCGAGCGGGTCGAATTTTTGCGCCGCGAAACCAGCTTCGCGCTGCTGCCGGAGAACACCCGGCGATTCCGGGACAAATCGCCGTTCGGCACTTGGGATTTCTGCGGCGGGCACTTCACTTCGCCCGATCCGGACGCGGTCGGGCCGCTCTACGTGAAGGCCGGGCTGCGCTACGGCATGTTCAGCTTTCCGGCGGAGGCGAAGCGGAAATACGGCGTGCTCGCGGGTAACGAACCACGCTCAGCCGAGATTCTGGCCAAAAAGCTAGCGGACGACCCGCTTTTCCCGAAACGCATCCTCATTTTCCACGAAAACGCCATCTCCGGCCCTCACATCATGCGCACGCCGGACGTCTTCACCGGGCGTGGGCCTTACCAATTTGATGAGAAAGAGCAGGCGAATTTCGACAAGCTCTGGGACCTGGCGCACACGACCGCCAAGGACGCCCGCGAGCAGTTTCCGGAGGCCAAACTGATGTTCGGTAACGGCAACCCTCACCTCATGGAAACGTTCCTGCAGCGCGGGTTCGCCAAGGAGTTGTTCGACGCCCGCGGAAACGAGGCCGGCGTTTTCATGCGGATGCCGGAGACCCAGCCGTTCGATTTCGTCGCCAACAACGCGGGCTTGTGGATGGACCGCCAAATCCTGGACGCCTACGGGTATGAGGACAAACCGATCTGGCAGTGCTACGAGATCACCTACCCGGGCAGCAATCCGGGCAACCTTTCGCAACGAACCCAGGCGGCTTACTTCGTGCGTCATGCCATGCATTCGCTGGCCTGGAAGGTGCCCGTCATCCGCCAGGGGATCATCAGCGACGTGGGCAATTCCTACTACTTCAGCAACTGGGGCTCGTCCGGATTTTGCCACGCGATTCCCGAGCTGAATCCCAAGCCGGCCTACGTTGCGATCGCGAACCTGACCCAGCAACTGGACGGAGCCACGTTCACGCGGGTCGTCGAGACCGAATCGCCGACGGTCCACGCGGTCGAGTTCAAAAAGCCGAAGCCGGGCGGGTTTGCGACGGTGATGTGGACGATTCGCGGGACGCGCGAGGTGAGCGTTCCGGACGACGCGGAAATCCTGGACATGATGGGCAATCCTGGCGAACCGGTGATCTCGCCGGAACCGATTTTCGTTTCGACCCCGAAAGCGATGAAGGAAATCGGTCTGGGCCCGGTTCGGCACGATGCACGTCCGGAAGGAGCGAAGGTGCTCTCGAAGCTCGACAAGTTGGAGGACTGGACGGTGGAGCAGAAAACCGATCCCGTCCTGGAAAACTACAATTTCGAAAACCCGCGGCTTCGGGGGGAGTTTGAAATCCGCGCCGTTGGCGAGTTTGAGGGCCAAACCCGGGTTTTGCAGGTGAAACCCACGTTTGCCCCGGAAACGGAGGATTCGTCCGAGTTTCTCCCGGTTTACACCGCGCTGCGCCATGCCAGCGGAATCGAGATCCCATCCGAAGATCAAAAACCCACCGAAATCGGCATTCTCGTGAACGGCAACGGAGGTTGGGGCCGGATCATCTTCGAATTCGTGGACGCCCAGGGCCAAACCTGGACCTCCATCGGCGCAGCCCAGGCCGGCGACCCGCCGCACTGGATGCACGACTGGATGAGCAAGGAAGACGTGGAACGCATGGGCAACCTCCAGATCGGCGACTGGAACACCAACGACCCCTGGCAACGCAGCCGGATCAACTTCGAAGGCTGGCGATTCGTGATGTTCCCAATGCCCGGCAACTATCCCGGCGAAGGCTATCACTGGCCGTATTCCAGCCAATGGCGCTACGACGGGGATGGCATCGTGCACTACCCGCTCAAGTTCACCCGCCTCATCGTGGAAACGCCGCGCAAGGTGCTGCGATTTGCAGATTTTAAGCCGGTAGCGCGGCAGGAGATTTACCTGAAGGATTTGATCGTAAACTACCGGCCTGTGGAGGAGGCATTCGTGGCTCCGTGAATCAAACCAACGGCTTCTTCACGATCGCTTCCACAATCTCCACCTCCGTCCCGCGCTTCGACATGTCCGCCGCCACGTAACCCAAGGCGATGCCGTGAACTGCCGCCGTTCCTAACGCGCCGCCTCCTTCAGCGCCTCCAGCATATCGTCTACTTCCTGGATGTAGGACGTTGGGGAGGAAAAGGTGGGGTGAGCGGCGTAGGTGAGGATTCCTTTGCGGTCAATCACGAACCAGCAGGGATGATTTTCCACCCAACCGCCCCATTGCTCGCATTTCCGGGCCACTCCGTAAACGGCAGCCGCGCGTCCCGAGGGGTCCGATAGCGCGGTGCTGAAGACGAGGCTCTTTTCCTTGGAAAACGGACCGTCACCACGAGAGAGCAATCGGTTCTCCTCCTTGAAGACGCGGGTGCGAACCAAATCGTGCGATTGGACGAGAAAGACGGCGGCGCCCAGGTTGATGGCTTCCTGTTTTTTGAGACGCAACTGCGCCTGCTCGTGCATGCAACCGCCTCATTGGTCGAAGGCCGCGAAGTAAATCGCGATCGGCGCTTTGCCCAGGACGCTGGATAGCTTGAATGGCTTGCCTTCCAGCGTTTGGGCCGTGAAATCCGGCGCCGGTTGCCCGACCTTCGCTTTTCCCATTTCCTCGCGCTCGATCCCCTGGGCGAAGGAACGCCGGGTTTGCGCGGCGAGGTCCAGATCGCTCTTAAACTGGTCGGCGGCGAGATCGGCTGCCCAACTGACCCCGGCATGCTTGTCCTTTTTCGCGGCTTCGATGACTTGGAGCTTCATTTTCAGCAACCCGAGGGATTCAACAGCTCGAACGCGGACTAGAAACTCCGGATCGTTTCGGGCCAGTTCCGCCAGGGCGTCTGCGGAGGCTTTGTCACCGCGAATTCCCAGCGCGCGAGCCGCCATCGAGCGCACAAACTTGTCCCCGTCCTTCAGACCGGCTCGGAGCGAATCCAAGCCAGCGGAATTGATGATTTCAAACTCCAGGGCGACGCGATCCTGCCAGCCTTTGTCGAAATTCTCTGGCTCGGGAGGGAATTCCAGGTTGCGAATCGCGTCCAGGAGCGATTGAGCTTGCAACTTGCCGGACGGCGCCAAAATCGCGAGCAAATTCAGCGCCACCAAGGCATTCAGCGAGTTTCCGAGTCGGTTTTTCATGGTTTTGGAACTATGCCCACTACGATCGCCTCAACAAGCTGCCATCCCAGTAGAGCCCGAAAATCAACGAATGTAGCCCCGCACCCAGCCCCGGGAACCTTGCGGCGGGATGGCATCGGCAACATCGCTGCCATCCGCGAGACTGAATGCAATGCCGAGCGGAAACCTTCCGGGAGGCGGGTTGCGGGTGTAGCGGCCGTGGCCGTGAAATTGCCCACTGGCAACGACATCGAATCGGCTCACCTTGCCGGCTTTCGTTTCGATGACACCGTAGAGTTCCGCATCAAATCCGCGCCGTCCGTCCGCGGTTTCCAGCTTCACCGAACCGGTCAGTTTTCCGTTTTCCAGCCGCAAGTCGATGGATCGGATCTCTTCTGGCTTGCCCTCAGCGGCGGCGACTCGTTGTCCCTCAAGCACGGAGATGTTCCACGGGATTTGGCGCCAGGGTTCCGAATCGTCAGGCTGGAGTTGGGCGAGGAGCGTTTCGAATTCGGCATGCTCCAGTTGGGCGTGAGCCTGATTGCAGATCAGAATCGAGCCGACCGCGGCAGCCAAGGTGGTGCAGAGCAATTTCATGGTCGAAAACGTAGCAGGAATCCGTTTCATGCAAAGGGCGAACGCAGCTCAGTGCTTCCACCCGTTTTTCGCTTTGAATCGGCCGGCAACCTCTCCTTTCTTTTGGAGGTTTGCAGACCTACCGATGGAAATCATGAAATCGCCCTATTTCAAAATCATCGTCCAGGTAGTCCTGTTGGTGGCGTTTCAAACTACGATCCTGGCCCAGAAAAAATCCGGCGATCCGGAAGAATTCAATCCGAAGGACCTGGACAACCTGGAAATGTTCCTGGAATCGGTAACCGGCCTGGCGCTCGCGACCAACCACACACGAGAAGCCTACGAGTTGACTGGCGAAAACACGCCCTTGGAAAACTTATGGTCCGACGTGGACCGATTTCCGCATGGGACGGTACGATGGTGGCAGGACCAGTCTCCCTACCAGAACGACAAGCGAATCCGGCCAAACCGCGTATTCACGACAGGCCGGGACATTGGCCAGGACGACCACGACCGGCCTGGTTATATTCCCGATGGGTGCAATCGAAAGCCTTGCGTGCGGGGCGGCCTGATTGGCGCGCCGGAGGGTGAAAAGCACAACAAACAGCCCTGTTACTTTGAATTGCAGTTGGAAAGCCGCGATTTCCAGATTGACGGAGCGTTCAGCCTGTTCCTTTTGGCTCGTCCCATCGCCCAGGAAAACAACGCCGCGATTTTGGGGCAGTTTCACCGGTCCGTGCTCATTCAAAATGTCACGAAGAATTGCCTGGAATGGAAAAACCTGGGCCGGCCAGTCCCGATTTCCGGCCCGGACACGCTAACGCCGGGATCCTGGCATTTGGTCGAGTTGCATCGGAACGCGAACCACGATCTGCAATGCGTGATCTCCGGTCAGGATGTAACGCCTGGGAATCCCAGGGACGAGTTGCCTTTCGTCTTCATGTTTCTGTTCAACCAAAACAAAGGCCAGGGATTCGCCGGACAGGATCCGTTTGCCGGCGACATCGCGGCGTTTGTCGTTTATCGGGACGAATTGATGGCGGAGGAGAAGGATCAGGTTCGGAAGTATATTGCCCGGACCTACGATCTCAGGTTGTAGCGCCGAGAGGAATAGCCTCACCATTCATACCGTGAAACAAACGCAGGCGGCAGGCGCTCGGCGGGGGTGTCGCCGGCCAGGGTGAAAACGATGCCCATGGGCGCGGGCGCCGGGTCGCGGCGCAGATTGCAATTTCCCAATCCGTGCCGAAGGCCGACCGCCACCATCTCAAATTCGACGAAGGCCTCTTTGTCAGTGTCCCAGGTTGCTTTGCCCATGAGTTTCGGCGCAAAGCCGATTTTCTCCGGAACCTCGGTGTCAGTCCGGGATTCACCCTCCAGACGTAGCGTCACCTGGGAATCTTGGATTTCCGTCACGGTGACCGTCAGGCGAGCTTTCTGGACGGAACCTTTTGGGAAGAAGGTGTAGTTCAGCCCGTAAACGTTGTCGATGAGATGGAAGCGGGCGAGGCGATCCATCAGATGAGCGGGGACGTCATGCTTGGCCCCCTTTTTGATCTCGGCGGGAAGGAAGGAGCGGGCTTCTTTTTTGCGAAACCAAGCGTAGTCCAGGTTCCAATCCGGCCAGCGCGCGCGTTTCAAATCGCGGCTGATGTGACGCAGGACCAGGCCGTCTTCCGGATACAGACTGTCGATCTTCTTCCAGGCCTCAGACGCCTTGGGATCCGGCGTTTCGGGCAAAAGCCGTTTCTCACGCGGCATCGCCTTCCACTTCTGAAGTGCCTCCTCCATCAAGCCGGCGAAAACGTCGCCGTTGCCCATCGAAGCCGAGGCCAGCAACTCGCCGCTGGGCGTGACCATGTAGTGACCCTGCGCGCCGCCGCGATTTCCTTTCTTGTAGGTCCGCTGCCGGGAGAATCGCTGGAAAATGACCGCTTCCGGATCTGTTCGGGCCTCTTTCTGCATCGAGTCGATCGCATCGGCGACCGGGACGAAGTGCTTCGACAGTTCCCGCACCTTTTTGTTGGACCAGACAGACTGCCTGTCCTTGACGCCGTTGCCTCAGACGTTGCAGAGCGGGTGCCCGTTCATCGCCCACATGAGGATGGGCTTGTCCTTCCCGTTCGCTTCGACGACCGCCTCCCAGAAACTCGTGCGCCAGCCGATCTTCTGATAGTTCAGTTCCCAACCGCGGGGAAGCACGTGGTCGCGCCAGATTTCGTAAGTCGCCTCGGTGAGTTCGGCGTCCTTTGGCGCTTCCTGGCTGAAAGCTGAAATGGCGGCGAGGAGGGGAAAAGCAATTGTCAGGGGTTTTGGAAAGGTCATCGGTGTGTGTATTGTATCATGATACACGCCAATTTATTGGATGGATTTTTCAAGCGTTTCAAGCGCGCGATTGACGCGGAATCGGCCATCGGAAGACGAACGGAGACGGAAATCCTCATGATAAACGGCGGGCAAGGACTACGAGGCGACCGATTATCTCGCACGCATCGCCGATCACCGCGCGGACATGACCGTTTTCTCCGGTGTGAGCCTGCCGGGGGTCGGTGGCGCGCACGCGGCTGAAAAGTGTTTCCTAACAGGCACACCACATCCGGCGCGCGGCGGGTTCAAAAAAACGGAATTTCGCTCGATCAATTCGCCGCCGAGCACATCGGCAACGAGACGCGCTATCCCTCGCTCACGCTGGCGATGAGCAACGCAAACCCGACCTTGAGTTTCACCCGTAGCGGCGCGCCAATCCCCGCGGAGAAGAGCCCGAGCAAGCTGTTCGCGAAATTGTTCCTGCAAGGCAAACCCGAAGAAATTGAGGCCCGGGTCGAGTCGCTGCAGCAAGGCCGTAGTATGCTGGATTTTGTCGATCGGCAGGCAAAACGGCTTGGAAACAAGCTCAACGCCGGAGATCGCGCCCGGCTCGATCAATACCTCACCAGCGTGCGCGAGCTGGAACGCCGAATGCATGTTGCCGAGGATTGGCAGTACAAACCAAAGCCAGAAGTCGAGGCGCAAGAACCAACCGACAACACCGATCAAATGGCGTTCGCGGCGCGTTCCAAGACCTTGTTCGACTTGGTCGCGCTAGCTTTCCGGACGGATTCGACCCGCGTGGTTTCGCTGTTTATCGACACGACCGTGATTCACAACCTGACGCACCACGGTTTTCGCGAGGACACGATCGCGGAGCTAAAAAAATCACGAGCTAAGCCAAATGGACGCCTTCAACCACCTGCTCCACGGGATCGCGAAGGTTGACGAAGACGGCCTGCGGTTGCTGGATCGCGCCATGGTTCTCTACGGGACTTGCATGGGCAGCGCCAACTCTCACACGAACAAAAACTTGCCCGTGATTCTGGCTGGAGGCGGGTTTAAGCACGGCCAACACCTCGCCTTCAGCAAGGACGACAACTATCCGCTGAGCAACCTCTACCTCTCGATGTTGCATCGGTTGGGGATCGAGACGGATTCGTTCTCAACGGCCACCGGAACGATGGCGGGGCTGGAACTGGTTCAATCGAGTTAGTGTTAGTCGAAAATCGAGGATTCGGCCCAAAATTCCCTTCGTTTTCTCCCCAGTCGTGCCATCGCATGGGGGCGATTTACTCCTGGCCGTGTTGCTTGAAGGATGTCCCGCGCGAAAGGATCGTCGTTAGCCGCAAATTCGCGCAACAATTCCACCGCCATTTCGCGAACCTTCGGATGCGGATTGCCCAGGGCTTTTTCGCAGACCGCGTAGTCGGCATAACGAGCAAACAACGCTTCAGCTTCCTGCGGAGCGGCGGTGGCGAATTGCTCGCCGAATTGATTCGGACGCCGAAAAATGCCCAACGGGCACTCAAACCCGCTGAGGCGAACCATTCCCACGTCATCAACCGCTCCCGGCAGTTGGCCGTGAGAAACGTCCCACCATCCTGGTAAGGTAGAAATCTCAATGCCACGGAACCGAACCGTCACGGCCAACAGATTTTCCGCCCAGTTTTCGGGAGAATCCGCGGGATCGAGCCAAATGTCAGCGTCCTTGGTGGCACGGCTCATGCCGTGGGCGATGACCGCGAGACCGCCGATGACGAGCACCCGGTTTTCCGCGGCCAGCGACCGGATGAACCGCGCTACTGGGATTTGGGTCCCCATTTTTCGACCAATTCCTGCGTGGAACGCGCAATGAAGAGCAAATCCTCGATCGTCCGCGGATTCTCTACCCACGGTGTGCTGTTGTCGGTGATTGGGACCGCCGGTTTCGGCTTGGGAGGACGGCGCTTGGCCATGACTTTGCGGCTGATCATGCGGGAGTACTCCTCCTTGATTTGCTCGATTGGCGGGCTGTATCGTGGTATTTGCTCCAATTGTCGCTCGTAAGCTTCCTTTTTGTAGTCTTCCACGGTGTGAGTATAGTGCTCAGGTCAGACTGCTTCAAACCGAAATGACGCATCCCGAAGGCTACATTTTCGGGATCGCCGGAGAACAGGAGCCAACAACCTCAACTGCGCTGCCGGAGTAGAAGTCCTCCAGGACGATTCCCAGGTAGGTAGGGTGCCATTGGAACATGCCGCAGTGGAGAGTGTGCCGTGCGAAGAGTCAAGGCCAACGACGACATTTGCGAGCGTCAAATCGAAAGCTCGATCACCTGTCGAATCGCGGCTAACGCATCTGGCTCGTCGGTCAAGGGCTCGGCGATCGCGGTGATGCAGGCGAGGCGGGGTGGCACACCAGCGGCGATGAGTTGGCCGGCGGCGACGAGTAGGCGCGTGGAGGCGGATTCGAGCAGCGAGAGTTCGTGCAGCGTGCGGATTTTGCGCGCGATTTGCACCAGCCGGTTGGCGGTTTTTTCGTCGATACCGGTTTCTTGCGCGACGATTTGCGCTTCCTGATCCGGCGCGGGGTAATCGAAGCTCAGCGCGATGAAGCGTTGCCGCGTGCTGGGTTTCATCTCGCGCATGGAACGCTGGTAGCCGGGATTGTAGCTGACCACGAGCATGAAATCGGCTGGCGCGTGGAGCGTCTCGCCAGTGCGGTCGAGGAACAGTTCGCGCCGGTGATCGGTTAGGGAATGGATGACGACCAGGGCGTCGGCGCGGGCTTCGGCGATCTCGTCCAGGTAGAGGATGGAGCCATTGCGAACCGCGCGCGTGACCGGGCCATCCACCCAGCGGGTGTCGCCGTCGATCAAAAGGTGGCGGCCGAGCAGATCGGTGGCCGAGGTGTCTTCGTTACACGAAACGGTGACGAGCGCTTGGTCGAGCGTTTCCGCCATGTGCTGGATGAAACGCGTTTTTCCGCAACCGGTCGGGCCCTTGACCATCAACGGGAGGCGCGAATCGAGTGCGTGGCGAAAGATTTCGGTCTCCTTTCCCTGGGGCAAGTAAAAAACGGCCATAACCCGGGTTCGGCGCTAGGCGCTGGCGTTAGCCTTGTTCGCGGCCCACGCTTCATCGCCGGCCACGTCAGCGCCGAGGGCTTCATCTTTCGGCAGGCCGTGACGCATAAAAATCCAGATAAACAGGCTGATGCCTAGGGTAAACAAACAAGCCGCCAGCAGCATGCCGATGAAGTGCACCTCGATCTCTTTTTGCACGGCCAGGAAGTCGAGCCCCAGCCGCCGCTCCAGTGCAACCTGGGTGATTCCGGCCACGGCAAGGGCGCCCGTCATTCCGACCATGCCGATGTTGCTGGTCCAAAACGCCCAACTGGTGGCTGGCGAGTCCCAAAGCTTGCGCCCGGTCAGTTGCGGTAAGGCGTAGGCGATCATGGCGAGCACGATCATCGCATAAGCGCCCCAAAACGCCAGGTGGCCGTGCATGGCCGTGACCAGCGTGCCGTGGGTGTAGAGATTGACCTGCGGCAGGGTGTGCGCGATGCCTAAAAATCCGGCGCCGACGAAGGACATGACGGCGCAACCCAGCGACCAGGTTAGGGCGATTTTGTTCGGATGCTTGCGCCCGCCTTTGCGCGCCATGGCCATCGCGTAAATGGCCATACCGAGGAACGCTAATGGCTCCAGCGCGGAGAAAATTCCGCCAACAATCAGCCAATATTTCGGCGTGCCGATATAGTAGTAGTGGTGGCCCGTTCCGAGGATTCCGGAGAGGAATGTTAGGCCTACGATGATGTAGAGCCACTTTTCCACCACCTCGCGATCGACGCCGGTGAGTTTGATGAGCAAAAAGCAGAGAATTCCGCCCATGATTAGCTCCCAAACGCCCTCCACCCACAGGTGAACGACCCACCAGCGATAAAACGAATCGAGCGTTTGGTTGTTGAACTGAATCATGCCCGGCAAATATAACAACGCGGCGAAAAGCAGGCCCATGTAGAGCACCAGCGCCGTGGTGGTATATTGTTTGCCCTTCCAGACGGTGACGCCGATGTTCGCCAAAAAAGTCAACACGTTAACAACGACCAAATAGTCGAGCGGGCGCGGGATTTCCAGAAATTTGCGGCCTTCCCAGATATTGAGGTGATAGCAGATAATGGCGGCAACGCCGACGACTAGCAAGGATATGAGCTGGAAAATCGCCAACCGCGGCCATTCCAACTCCCGGTTGGCCTCTTCCGGGATTATATAGTGCGCGGCGCCCATAAACCCGGTTAGCAGCCAAACGACGAGCAAATTGGTATGCGTGGCGCGAGCGACGTTGAACGGGATCCACTCGTGCAAACCATCCATGCCAATTCGCGCGAAGCCCATGATGAATCCGTAGACGATTTGCAACACCAGCAACAGCATGGATGCGGCGAAGAACCAGTAGGCGATTTTTTGCGTTTTAAACTTCATAGCGGGAAAAAGCCGGGTTAATTGGAAGAATTCGCCGGGTTGAGGCTCAAAAGGAATTCGACCATCTGCTCCACCTCCTCCGAACTGACGAATGTGGGCACCAAAGTCGGCATGGGCGTGCCTGGCTTGATTTTTTGCGGATCGGAGATCCAATCGACCAACTCCTCGCGCGTTTTACGTTGATAGACATCGTCCAACGCTGGTGCGGGGATGATTTCGCCCTTCATGTTGGGCATCATTAGACCCGCCACGCCCTTGCCGAGCAGCGAATGACACGCCAAGCAGGTTTTCGTCGTAAATATCTCCGGAACTTCCTTGCCGGCGGACGCTGTGGCCGGTTGAGGCACAGCCGCGGTGTTGGCCAATTCCCGCAACGGCGGGTCGGCCGGAAACCCGTTCAAATCCACCTTGCCACACCAATCCAGAAACGCGATGACGTCCTCGATCTCCTCATCGGTGAAGTGATAGTTAACCATCTTTCGCTGGCCGGGATACATCGCTTCCGGGTTCTTCAAAAAGATGCGCAAAAAATCCTTCCCTCGGGTTTCAACCGTCTTCGTCAGCTCCGGAGCATAATAGGCGCCCTCGCCAAATAACGTATGACAGCCCATGCAATTGTTGTTCTCCCAAATCCGCTTGCCGCGCTCCACAGCGGGGGTGATTTGGTTGGCGTTCGTCTGGTCCGGGACGCGTTTGTGGGTATCGACGGTCAGGGCCAGAAACGCCGCCGAAAACAGGCCGGTGCCGCCAAGGAAAAAGGCGCGAGCTTGGGATTTGCTGAGCACGGAAAGTTGGGTGAAAGGTTGAATTGCGGAAACAGGGCTCCGTGATTCTGCGTTTAACCCTGGCTTTGTTAGGCGTCAACCCAAAAAATCCGCCAAAATTCGCTCCAAGCTTTCCTTTGTCGCAAAACCAAGCGATGATGGCTCCAACCCGCCAAACTGATGCTCAGAATCGGCAAACTCAGCCAACAAGCCATCGCCGCCGCGACCGTTCTCGCCGAACGCCACCACGACGATGTGCCGGTTCGCGTCAGCGCCTCAGAAATCGCCGATGTCCGCGAGCTTCCCCGTCCCGTGGTGGCCAAGGTGCTCGCCAAGCTCTCCCAAGCCGGCCTAACCAACGCATCGCCCGGCCCGACCGGCGGCTATTCGCTGGCCCGGGCGCCGGAGGACATCTCGCTCTACGACATCGTGGCGGTTTTCGAGCGCATGGACGAGCGCCTGATGTGTCCCTTCGGCCCGGATTGGTGCGAGACCGGCAAACTGTGCCCGCTGCACGACGCGATTGTTGATGCAACCGAACAAGTGATCGCGTTTTTGCGCGAGCATCATCTGGGGGCGTTTCGGATTTGCCATTGAGCGCCGGCACTGCTCACCAAATATCGAACGAAAACATCACCTCCAAATCAGTTGCGTGCGGGTGCAGGGCGATTGAGAAAAATCCCGATATTCTCTTTCTCTCCGGCGCCGCCGATGACCACATCGGTTAGGCCATCGTTGTTGATGTCGCACAAAACCAGCGGATCGGCGTCCCAGCCGCGCGATTCGAGCGCAATCTCAAATTCGCCGGCGCCGAGGTTCTCAAACACGCGCTGTTGGCCGAGCCGGCGATTCGACACGGCAAGATCGACGTCACCGTCTTTGTCGAGATCTTCCTGAAACACAACGTGGAGATACGGAGCCCGGCGTTTGAGGAAATCCGTCAGCGGCCCGGGTCTGAGCGTGAATTTGCCGTCGCCATTGTTGAGAAACTGGCCCGCTTGCTCGCCGGACGCGGTCAAGAGATCGAGATCTCCGTCGTCATCGAGGTCCGATGCCAGCACGGGCGCGCCTTCGCGGGTCAAGCCGGCCGATTCGGTCCGGTCTTCGAGCTTGCCGGCGTCGTTCGCAATCAATATCCAGCCTACCCGATCGCCTGAGTAGGAGCCGAATCCACGCACGATCATGTCCGGTCGGCCGTCGCCGTTGAGGTCGTGATTCGGCATGAAATGCAGCTTCAGGAACCGGTTGTGCTTCTCTGCCTCGAGCGCTGCGATCTCCGCCCGCGTGCTGGCCGGAAGCGAGTCCGGCAATTTCCACGGCGACTCTTTTTTCACGAATGCACGGGTCTCCGCGTTGTAGAAAAACTCCAGCAACTGCCCGCGGCGCACTTGCGAGATGTCCCGCGTTCCGTCGCCGTTCAAATCGCGAATCTCCGCCGGATAGTTGATGGGATGCAGCGTGAAATTGGCCTTTTCGAACTTCTTTCCACCGCGATTCCAAAGCACCGGCGCCGGGCGATCGTCGAACAACCCGACGATCTCCTCGAAGCCGTCTTCATCAATGTCCCAGATGAGTGGGTAGTTGTCCGTGGGTGGAACGAGGCCGTCCACGCCAAGTTCGACCGAGGCGTTTTCAAACTTCAACTCGCCGGTTTCGCGCAACAGATTCCTAACGATCAATCCGCCCGTTCCACCGTGAATCGCGATCACCAGATCGAGGTCTTCATCGCGATCGAAGTCGATCGGCGCCAGCCCCCAGAGCCACCAAGCGTGACTCTTCAGCTTTTCGCCGCCCGCGCGTTCCTCAAGCTTGATTCGGCGTTCGGTTAGGATTTCGGGCAGGCCTGTTCCTTCTGCCTCTTCGAATGTCAGGCCGCCTTCGGCTTGAACGTCTGCCGAGGAAATCCATGCAATGAGAGCGCAAGAGACCGCGACCGAAATTTGGGGCGCACAACGGGAGTGACTTCGTTTCACGGTCGTTTGTTAGGAAGAAAATTTACCTCGCCCGGACGGAAATCTCCGCGTTTCCCTCCGCCGGGATGTCGACACGAGCCGTGACCACCGAAAACCGTCCATCGTCGCTTGTGATGTTCGATTCCGGCCGGCCGCCCTCGACAGCGTAGTCGCCGCGGCTGAGAATCCAGGTTACGCGGCCGTTTGGATATGCATCTAGCAGCGCGTTGCTGACCGTCGTCGTGATCGCATCGCTTGTGCCGTCGTTTGGCGCGGAGTGAGAGGCTTGCAGCGGCGGCTCGGCGTCGCGCTCGAACGGAATCGGTTGCGTCGCGTGGCCGTTGTAGGTCGCGGACACCACGCGGCCATTGTTGAAGCGCACCACGCGAAAACTGACCGCGTTGACCTTGCCGACGCGAAACGTCGGAGTCGCGCCGATTTCGCGCACCTTTTCACCTAAGCCGTGAGCGTCGTGGATCAGGCGCACGGAGTGTTCGTCGAGGAATTTGACCGGCGCGTTGGCCTCGAACGCGTTGATGACCTTGATTTTCGCTTCCGCCCGCGCCGCTAGCAGATGCTGGGCCTTGGCGATCGAATCCGCGTCGAACCACAGGTGACCGAAGTTCAGAAACGCGATGTTTGGGCCGAAATCGACGCGTTCGACCGGATCGCCGTACCATTGTTCGTGGCCGTAGAATTGGTGATTGCCGAAATTCGTGACGTACGGCATTTCGAGCCTCGACAACGCCCCGGAGATGTAAGCCGGGTTAACCGATGTGCTCTGCATCACGAAGTCAGCGCCTAACAGATTCGCCATCCCGGCGATACGTTCCAGGTACTCGGCTTGGTACTGCGCGGAGGTGTCGAGATGGCCAAAGGTGACCAGCACCGGGTCCTCCGGCCAGTCGCGGACGACATGCACGCTCCGCGGCGACCGGCAGAGGCCGCGTCCATTGTTGACGGCCACGCTCAAATCATAAAGCCCGGGCGGAAGGTCCGCCGGCAGCTTCGCGATCACCTCGCGGTCGTAGTAGTGGGCAGCCGCTGCGTCTTCTTCGAACTCGAGCACGCGCGAAATCTCCGCCGGGCCCACACGCCGGGTCAGCTTTACTTCGTCGACCGTCGCTTTGTAGGCCACAAACCGGGCGCGGAGCGATTCGCCGGGTTTGCGAATCGCCTGGCGATTCAGCGCCGGGAAGCGGAAGCCGGAGATGACCGTTGCCGGATCGCGCTGCAGGAAAATCGGGTCCAAACTCGTCAATTTGCCGCCCGCGATTGCGACGTCTTTGCGCATCGCCGTTTCCCAGCCGGAGGCGCGAATTTCCAGATCGTAGCTCCCCGGCTCAAGCCCGGTCATCGAGCATTGCCCGGTGAGCCAGTTCCTAACCAGCGAATTGCGCATAACCTCGCCCTCCCGGCTAAGAATTGCGCGCGCATCGACGAAAAACGCGTTCGCCGCGCCGCTGAGGTGAAATTCCAACCCGCCACGTGGCTCGTTCCACGTTCGGAAGCCCTCAACGCGGCATCCTGACAAACCACCCTCTTCGACCCGGTGTTCGAGCCGAACGCGATGCTGGCCCGGGCTCAAGCCTTCTGCCAGAACCAACTCGCGCGGAGTGGAGCGCGGATGAATCCGGATGGGCTCGCCATCATCGACCGTCGCGATCAGAATACCCCGGTTTGGCCCGCTGTAGGCCGGAACATTGTGCCCGCCGAGCCGGATCGCGATTCCGGTGCCCTCAAAGCTCAGCTCCAGCGCCGCGCCGTTTACTTTCGTCGCGGCAGCAGCTGCCTCGGCGTAGCGAAACCGGCTCTCGCTCCATTCGCCATGCGTTTGAACCACATCGGAGTCGAGCGCGGAAATCCAGAGCAGAGCGGCAAGCAGGTTCATCGGTATACCTCGGGCTCCAACGCTGGAATTCAAGGTCGTTCAATGCCTGAGTTTCCAACCTCGGCGCCTCACTCCTCCTCCTTCGGTTTCACCTCAAAGTGATGCAGCACGTTCATGAGCAGCTTGCTCAGTGTTTCATCGTGATAGGCGCCCCACGCCGTCGCGATCGAGCCGGTGTGAAAAACGCGGCCGCCTTGGGGGCGTTCCCAGTAGATGATCTCGGCGATGGTCGTGTCGTTGCCGATCCGCGGCTTGTGGCCCTCGGCATTGTAGTCAATGACCCGGCGCTCGTCGTGGCTGCTGGCGACGGTGACGATGCCGTCCGGTTCGACCAGCCCCTTGACGGCCGGATCGGGCGTCGCCCGCTGCAGAGTTGAGAGCCGCACGTCGAATTCGTGACCGACGGCTCCGACGCCCTCGCTGATAAAGCCGAATGCGTCTCCCTTCTTTAGTCCAAGCTGGTGAGGCTGGTTAAACAAAAAATGGTCCGGTTGATCGACGCGATAGGGCTTGAATGCGCCGCCCCAGCCGATGCAGGTCAAGCCCACGACTTTCCACGCCGGGTAACCACAGAAGCGCATCAGGCTACCGCGCTGGAAGTCGTGGCTGTGATAGAGTTCGCCCACTTGCGCGAGGCGGCGTCCGCCGATTCCTTTGCCGAACTTTCGGCACTCCATCACTTCGCCGGTTTCGTCGAAGCTAACCCGCCAGAACATGGTGTTGCCTGACAAAACCACCGCGGCGCCGCCGGCTTTGAGGTAGTTGTCGAGACCGTTGTAGGCGCGGGCCGACCAGTACTCGCTGTGGCCGTTGATGCAGACCGCCTCGTAGCCATTGAGCGCGTCCGGGTTGCGATCCAGATCGTGGTCGGTGATGACGTCGTAATCGTAGCCGTGTTGGTCTAACCAGAGATGTAGAAAACGCTCGCCGCGCAGAAGATGGCTGTAGGCCTGATTGATGTAGGTTTTGTTAGGATCGGCCGCCGGCCACGGCAGTTGCAGGCCGATTTTGTAAGTCGGCTGACCGTGGCGATGATCGCGGTAACCGCTGTAGGTGGCAGCGTCAGGGTGCGTGGTGGCGAGGCCGCCGGTGCCCATTTTGGTCAGTTCCGGACCGTGGTTGACCGGAAACGGCGCCGAGTTGTAGGCGAGCCAGGTGTTTGACGAAACCAGCACCAGCAACTGCCCCTGGGGCCGGGATTCGGGACGACGGACGATGAAGGTGGTGAAGTAACGCATCGGCTTGCCATCGACCTCAAAGTCGAAGCGGCCCGCGTAGACTCTGGATTTGGCGCCGGCGGGGATGCGGAACCGGTGGCTGACGTCCCAGCGCGCGTTGTAGAGTTCGTCCGAGGCTAATCGCAGTCCGTGGCCGCGATTGGGGTCTTTGTTAGGGTCGTAATCGGTGTCGTGCCGGCCGATCGCGGAGGCGTCGAAGCTCGGGCCGCCGATCATCCACGTTCCGCGATTGATGATCCGGCCGTGTCGCCCGTCGACGCCCGCATCGGCGATCTGCGTGCCGCGTTCCTCGGCAAATGGCCAGCAGGCCAGCACGCTGTCGCCTTTCGGAATCGTCAGTCCGCGGTCGGCGACGCGCTTCTGGATCTGCTCCTCGCTGAGCGCCCGATCATGCACCGCGCACATCGCGAGATCGCCGTTATAGAAGCTCCCGGCTACACCCTTGATGCCATAAGCGCCGAGCCGAAGCGCCGTTTTTCCCGGCCGCACCATGCTTGTGAAGGGAAACTCGCCAACAAGCTTACCATCGACGTAAACGCGCTTCACTTTCCCGTCCCAACTGGCTGCGACGTGATGCCAACGCTGGGTCTCGATCAAGCCCGGCCTCGTTTCGTGGAGCGAAGCCGGATTGTGAGCGCCGCCATCTCCGGTGATGAAAGCGATCCGGTCGTCGCTCAGAAACAAGCCAATCCCGCAACGCTCCGGGTAGTCATGCTGCGTGATCAAGCCTTGCCAGCCGTTCAAAGCGAAGGGACGAATCCAGCCTTCCAACGTCAGTTGCGTCAACCGTCGCTCGCTGGGGAGGCCGTTCTCAACATGGACGTAAGACCCCGGGTGGATCGGCTGAGTTTTCGGTTTGTCGGCGCGGAAAGTCTCCAGCACCGGGTCTTCCTCGCGGCTTTCGGGATCGGGCCCGAGTTGCACCACTGACAAGTCATACGCCACGTCGCTGCTGACGCGAAACTCGATTTCCTCGCCAGCGGCGATGCTCTTTTGCGCGTAGGCATGCAGGCCCGGCATGTCGATCGGACGATGCGCGGGGGTTTTCGGCCGCCCGGTGGTTGCTGGCGCCGATCCCGGCGATGCCGCGATTTTTGCCGATTTCAAATAAGCCACGACGTCGGCGATTTCTTCCGGCTTCAAGAGACCGTCGAAGAGCTGCGGCATGAGGGAAATGTTCGAATACTGCGCTGATTTGATTTCCTGAATCGGCACCCGCACCTCCGCCCCCGGCGCGGCGGCGAGGACGATCTTGTCAGTGGTTTCTTTGAGAATCAGCCCGGCCGTTAGACCTTCCTTTTTCCGCAGCACGTTGACCATCTCGTAGTAGCGGGCGATCGAGGAACTGGGGTAGACGATAGCCTCCAGCAAATCCTGCTCCGTGCGGATGGAACCGATCCCGGTCAGGTCCGGGCCGAACTTCACGCCTTTGTCGCCCATGACGTGGCAGGTGACGCAGAGCGATTTGGCGGCGTTGTGGAAGATTTTCTCGCCGCGCTCCGCGTTTCCATTGGGCAGTAAGGCGGTTAGCTCCTTGAGGCGCGCCTGCTGCTGAGCCAGTTTGCCCGGATCGGCTTCTTCAACTGCCGCCAACTGGATTTCCGGCATTGCGTGAGGCGCCGCGCCGCCCCGATCGACCTCGTGCATGAGCCTAACCTGATCACCAATCGGGCCGTTCGCCGGGAGGTTCTCCGTGTCGCCGATTTCGTAGAGCGCGTAGATGACGGCGTGCCTCAGAAACGGATCGGCGTCCGCCGCGCCAGCGCTCAACAGCGGTTGCACAGCTCGGTTGTCGCCGATTCTGCCCAACGCCATCGCCGCCAACCGGCGCTGCTGAGGATCTTCGGCAGCGAGCAACTCAATCAATGGCTCCACTGCCGCCGCATCGCGCCAGAGCCCGGCACTGTGGATCGCCGCCACGCGGGTTTCGTGATTCTCGCCGCGCAGAAAATCTCGCACTGCCTGACGCGCATCCTCACCCGCGATGCGATGGAGCGCCCAGACGGCGGGGACGCTGGCCGCTGCTGAACGCAACTCGTCGATGCGGCTCTCGTTCGCCAGGGCGTCGATCGCGCGTTTGACGACGGCGGGGCGTTCGTCCGCCAGCCAGCTGACTTCAGGATTTTTCCAATCAAGCTCAAGACCACGCGGGTCTTCGATTTCGGGCGAATCCGCTCTCTCAAGGCGATAAATCGCGCCCAGAATATGCGGCTTCGCTACTTTTGAAGTTGGACAACAAATCATGTACCAGCTGCCCGTATCCGCCACCAGCAAACTGCCGTCCGCGTCCTCGATCACGTCGGTTGGATGAAAATCGCTCTGATCGCTCTCCAGAAACGAAGTCGTCTCCGCCGTGTAGCTCGATCCGTCGCGAGTTAGCCGGTGGCGCGAAATCCGGCGCAGATTGAAGTCCGCGCAGAACAGGTCGCCCTTCAATCCAAGCGCATCACTCCGAGGCATCACGATTCCCGACGGCGCCGCAGGTCCCATCTGGGTCATGATCGGCAGCAGTCCGCCCGTTCGCGGATGCGGCGCCAGAACCCGGTCGTGTTTCTTGCCGTAAACCCCGCCGTAGACCGCATGCAGAACGCCGTCACGTCTTCCCGGCTTGGAAAGATCGAAAAACGTGCCGCTGAGAAAACGCTCGCCCGTTTCGCTGAATGTTAGGCCGACCGGATTGTTCATCCCGCCGGTAATGACCACTTCCAACTGGCTGCCATCCGGTCTGGCGCGGTAAATGTGCGCGGCGCTCGATTTCAGCGTTTTCCCGCTGCTTAGCTGGTGAGTTTGCGGTTGAAACGCGCCCTTACACCAATAAAAAAATCCGTCCGGGCCGAGATAAGGGCCGTGCATGTCGTTGCCGCATCCGCCGATCGACCCGCCGTCAAACCACACCGTCCGTTCATCGGCCACGTGGTCGCCATCGGTATCCCGGAGCTTCCAAATGTGCGGCGGAGCGCCCACGTAGATCGCCCCGTCATGGACGAGAATGCCTTCCGGAAACGGCAATTCCTCGGCGAAGACCGTCGATTCATCAAAAACCCCATCACCGTCGCGGTCGACCAATCGCAGAACGCGGTGTTTCGGATTTTTGAGCTGAACTGGCGCCTTGTCGGTGTTCCCGGAACTGTCGGTCACGTAGAGCACGCCACCGTTATCGAAACCCATGTGGATTGGCCGCTGTACCAGCGGCGGAGCGGCCACTTGTCTCAACTCATAGCCATCGGGAATGGTGAACGTGTGAGGGGGAATCGCGACCGTTTCCTCGCCATGCAACTGGGCGATGGTGAAGAACGCTAGAACGTAGGCGAAATGAATGGATTTCATGCGGTAGATTCGATTGGCAATCGAATTCCGTCACGCTGAAATTCGATTGCCAATCGAATCTACAACTGGCTTCGCGTTCACCATTGAGCTGTGAAGCGCCGTTCCTTCCGGCATCAAACCCGCTGCGATCTGGCGCTGCAATCGCGCCTCCATCAGCGTTTTGCGATCCTGACCTTGATACAATTCCCGGTACGGCGCAATGTCCTCTTCCTCGGCTTGAAGCGGCCAATGCGGCGCGTAGTGCGAGACGTAGATGAAGAACGGCTTTCCGCTCCCTGCCGTCCCTTCGATAAACTCCGCCACGAAGTCCGAAATCAGATCCGTGGAGTATGTGCCCTCCGGCCGGTCCCAGCGTTTTCCGTCCTTGAACCAGGGCGTGCCTTTGGGATACCGCGAAAAATCCGCGCCCGTGACCTCCCGGTAATAATTTCCCGGGCTGTTGCTGGCGGAGCCGAGGAATCGGTCCGCCGCTCCCGCCACTTGGGCCGGATCGTGCCAATTATCCGCCGTCACCATGTCCAGCCGCCCCACGGCGCAGGTGGTGTATCCGTTAGTCTTGAGCAGTTGCATGACGGTGACGCAGTTTCGTTTGAGATTCCTGAAAATGCTCTGCCCGGGCGCCTGACCGACCTTCCAGGGATAACAACCGGTCATCAGCGAGGCCCGGCTCGGATCGCAGACGGCGCAGTTGTAGAATTGCGAAAATCGCACGCCGTCCTCGGCCAAGCGGTCGATCGTGGGCGTCCTGATTTCGCCGCCGTAGCAGCCGAGATCGGAATAGCCCATGTCATCGGCCATGACGACGATGATGTTTGGCCGGGCCGGATCCGCGGCTGAGGAACTTGGGTTCCCAGCGAGAAGTAGCAGCGCAGAAAGCAGGAATCGCATCCAAAAGCGGCAAAATCTGGCGGTTTTCATGTTGTGATGGGTTCGAGTGGCGTGAAATCCGCTTCCTGAAACGCCTCCACTTCCTTCAACCAGCGCTCGTTGACGAAAGCAGAATGCAGCGGGTGAGCATTGTAGGAATCGTAGTCCGCCCGGGTGGCGAAGTGCATCGTGATTCCAAAGGCATGCGGATGTTTCGGGCTGATCTGCCGGCGAATCGCGAAATCGCCCACGCCGGGAATCGCAGCGAGTTCGCCTGCCGCCGCCAGGAACGCGCGTTCCTCGTTCGAATCCGGCGGGTGTTTCAGGCTGAAGGTGACGGTGTGTTCGATCATGGCGGCGATCGTGGATGGAGCACCTGTTGCACGCAACGGCGCGTTTCCGAAAATTTACAGTTTGGGCACGTCCCAAACAATCCGATTCCATCGCTCAATTTTCGCTGGAAAGAGCCGACTTTGCCCCATCGTGTTGCAGGCATGAATTTCCGGCTCGCGAGCACTTTGTCGATCCTGCTCACTCTCACCGTGGCGGCGGACGATTGGCCTGCGTTTCGGCATGATGTTAGGCGCTCGGCGACCACGGCGGAGGCGCTCGAATTTCCGTTGCAACGCGCGTGGTCCTACCAAAGCCGCCAAAAGCCGGATCCTGCTTGGCCGCCACCGCATTTCATCATCCTCAACCGCTTGGACTTCGACTACGCGCCGCAACCGGTGATCGCGAACGGCGTGGTTTACTTTGGATCGACGAGCGACGACACGGTGCGGGCGCTGGATCTGGCGACCGGGAAAACGCGGTGGGAAATTACGGTTGGTGGGCCTGTCAGGATTCCGCCGCAGGCCGCAGGCGGCCGGGTCTACTTCGGCTCGGACGATGGCCACGCCTACTGCGTGGACGCGGAGTCCGGCGAGCTGATTTGGGAATTCAACGGCGCGCCGCATGCTGAGATGTGCATCGGAAATCGCCGGATGATCTCACGATGGCCGGTTCGAACCGGCGTCCTCGTCGAAGACGGCGTCGCCTATTTCGCCGCGGGGATCTGGGCGACGGAGGGCGTCTTCGTTTACGCGGTAGACGCGGATTCAGGCGCCGAAATCTGGTGCAATGACACGGCTGACTATGCTGGGTTGGATTTCAACACGCTGCTGACCACGGAAAATCGCGCCGCGATGCGTCACGGCGTTCACGACGGAGATTTCGGGTTTTACGGCCTCACGCCGCAGGGCGCGCTGGCGGTGACGGACGAAACTCTGCTGATTCCGAATGGTTACAACACGACGGCCGGTCTCAACCGCAAAACCGGGCAACTGCTGTTTGCCGAGCCGAGCGCCGGTTCGGGCGGAAGCTGGGTCCGCGCCGGGAGCGACGCGTTTTACACGATGTATCGCCATCGCAACATGCGGGTCTTGCTCAAAAAATGCGATGCGCGAACCGGCGAACGCATCAGCCTTCAACAGCATCACATTTTCAACGCCTCGCAGTTGCGGCCGAGCGAGGCACAGGCGAAGTGGATTTCACACGAACCCGGTCAGACGAGCATTGTGGTTCGGGAGGACGGCAAGCATCTTTCGCGAAATGCCTTCGCGCTGGCGATGGCGGGAGAAACCTTGATTCTGGGTGGCGACGGCTTCGTTTCCGCGGTCGATCCCGAGACCGACGACGAAATCTGGAAAACTGTGGTCAAAGGCAAAGTCTACGGCCTTGCCATCGCCGGCGGAAGACTGATCGCGACGACCGGCGGCGGCGAGGTGATCTGTTTCGGCGGCGTTTCGGCGAAAGCCCCTGACACGCCCACTAAACCGGCTGAGCTGCCGCCCGCGGAGCCTGACATGCTTGCCAAACTTCGCGAATCCGGCATGGACCGGGGCTACGCGCTCGTTTTCGGCGCCTCAGGAGCTAGGCTGGCGGAAACCCTCCTCGGCGAGACCGATTTGCGGTTCGTGATCGCATCGGACGATCCGGCGGAGGTCCAGCAACTGCGCACGGATTTCCGCGAGCGCCTACCCCAGTTTTTGGGAAGCAGGCTCCACGCGCCCAACGCCGCATCGGGCTTGCCGCTCGCCGATTATTTCGCGAACGCGATCTTCATCACCGAAGCGGAGGCGCCGAGTTCCGAAGAACTGATTCGAGTCCTTCGTCCTTGTGGCGGCGTGATCATTTCCAACGGCGACGTTGAAACGGTCCGGGGACGATTGCCGGGAGCGCACGATTGGGACTCGGATGACTTGCTCGACCGCCGCGCAAAATGGCCGCTGCGCCCGCTTTGGTTTGGCGGTCCATCCTCCGCCCAAGTCACCAATCATAAGAACGAAAACCAGCGCGCGTTGGCGGCGAATGGCCGCTATTTCGTGCTCGGTGAGGACACGCTGACCGCGGTCGACGCCTACAACGGCTCGATTCTGTGGACGCGCCCGATTCCGAAACGTTCGCCGGATTTGCGCGAGGCCGGTGGCGTCCTGCATCCCACTTCTCACGTTTGGAGCCGCGAATTGCGGGATGCTCATCGCCGCAGTTTGCGAGCGAATGGCGACTTCGTTTTCCTGCATCTGCAGGAGGGACATTTTGACGGTGCGGGCGCTGGGATTTTCGCGATCGACGCGCGAAACGGAGCGCAAGACCACGCCTACGCGCCCTACGAAACGCCGCCCGAAACGGTGCTGGATTCGGCGAAAACGTTCGAGGTTGGCGAGGATGCTGGGACGCTAACCTTGGCAGTTCGCGGCTCGAATCTGATCTTCAAATCAGAGGTCGATGACGAAACTCCGACCGAGCTGGACGAGTGGGACTTGATCTTCGATTTCCGCGCGCCGGAACGCCGCTTCGGGTTGTTTGACGACGATGTCGCCCGGATTCGCGCCAAGCTGAACGCCACGGTCGAAATTCCGTTGCGCACCCGCAGCTTCGGCCTCGCCGCGATTCTCAATTCCCACGACGGCGGCGCGGACGAACGCGTTCAGCGCACCTACGTTTTCGGCAGTCTGGGCGCGGACGGACTCAACGCGGGTTGGCCGAATTTCCGGTTCGACGGCTCGACTTCATCACCGTCAAAACCCGCGATCATCCGCGGCGCAGCGGCTGACTTCCCCCGTCAGAAACTCATCGCCGGATTTCCCAAAGCCATCGACTCCGCGGTTGCAAATGAACCGCGCGTTCATCCCCTAACGGGCGAACTCGGACCTCGCATTTTCCGCAGCGGAACCGGAACCTGCGGCGGGTTCGATTTCTCCGCGACCAGTGTCATCAAACGCAGCGGCGCGGCCAAAGTGCTAGGAATTTACGACTTCGCCGAGGACAGCGGATTGCACACATTCGTCGGCGTTTCCGCAGGCTGCGGACCGACGACGCTCACGTCCCAAGGGCTCGTCATCGTCTCTGAGGCGAAGGCGCGCTGCGTCTGCACCTATCCGTTTCGCACCTCGATGGCAATGGCGCCGGGGCAACGGCGTTTGAACGAGGACTGGGCGATTTTCTTCGATCGCGACGTCGATACGCGAGTGCGTCACGCGATGCTCAACCTTGGCGCGCCCGGCGATCGGCGCGACGGCGAAGGCAACCTCTGGCTCGGATTCCCGCGTCCGGCGACGCAGTCCGATGCGTTAGGTTACCCGAAGCTGCCGGGCACGAAAACCGAGGCCTACCTTCCGGGCGTCTGGCCGATCGCGCGTCAGGCTAGCCTCCACGTTCCGCTCGAAATCGAAGGTGGCGAGCCCTATCGCATCAACGGAGACCGCACCGCGTTTGCCGCCGATACCCAGCAGTTGCCGTGGCTTTACGCCTCCGGATATCGCGGTCTTCGAAAGGCGACTCTTCAGCTGAATTTCCTCAAACCGCTCGCGACCCAGCGCTTGAACGCGGCTCCGGCGATCGACGGAAAGCTTGCCCCGAACGAATGGCCCGAGCAACCGGCGCGCATCCTGACAGAAACAAAATCGCAGCTATTTCTCGCGAACGATGAGACGCATCTCTTCATCGCCGCCCGCCATCCGACGCCAGAACTGGAAGGAAAATCGCTCCGCCGCGGCGAGGTAGTTTGGAAAGCCGAAACCGAGGGCGAAGACGCGGAAATCTGGAACGACGACGGGTGCGAAATTTTCCTGACCGACGCCAAATCCGGCCGCGTGCTTCATCTCGGCGCATCGCTCAGCGGCGCGCGATTCGACGCCAATGACGAGGACATTGATTGGTCCGGAAACTGGCGTCACGCCGCCAAAGCCGAAGCATCCGGGATGGATCTGGAGTTCGCGATTCCATGGACGGACCTCGAATCCGCCGGACTCGATCGCTCTGACCTTCAGCTGAACATTCTCGTCAATCGAGACGCGAAAACCGGCGAGGCGCTGTGTTTCCTCGGAGCTGACGGCAGGGACGCGTGCTCGAATTTCGTTCCGCTGGGCATCGGCAAACTCCCGGAAATCGCGCCACGCCGCTTTCGCGTAAATCTCCACTTTTCAGAGCCGGAACTAACTGCCGGGGAGCGCGTTTTCGATGTGGCAATCCAAGGTAAGCCAGTTCTTGAAAGCTTCGACATCGCGGCGGTTGCTGGCGGAAGGCGCATCGCGGTGGTCCGGCATTTCGAGCCGGTTGAGGCGAACGATTCCCTTCGGCTCGAGTTCGCGCCGCGGAAGGGAGAGCCGATTGTCTCGGCGATTGCGATCGAGGAAATCGAGTAGCCGGCTGTTAGCGTTTCGGCCATTCCGGTTCGCTGACAGATTCGAGCCACACCCAGGTGTATTGAAGAAGCCAACCATCGTCAGCATGAATCCGATCACCTTGGCGCGCTTCGCCACTTTCACCTGCTTGCTCACCATCAATCTGGCAGGAGCCGCCGACTGGCCGACCTACCTTCGCGATAATTCACGCATCGGCGCAACAGATGAGTCGTTAGCCCTTCCGCTTTCGCGCCAATGGACCATCGAGCCGGTCGAGGCGCCCGAAAAAGCTTGGCCCGGGCCGGAGGGACGCGAGATCGAGCGCAAGCATCTGCGCTCCCGCATGACCTTCGACGACGCGTTTCATGTCGTCGTGGTTGGCGACCGCGTGTTTTACGGCTCCTCGGTCGATCACCAGGTGCGCTGCGTTGAAATCGCCACCGGCGCGGAGGTTTGGACGTTTTTTACCGAGGGCCCGGTTCGGCTCGCGCCCACGATTTACCGCGGCAAGGTCTACGTCGGCTCGGACGACGGCTACCTTTATTGCCTCAGCGCCGAAACCGGCTCGCTGCACTGGAAAATGCGCCCCGGACCGACCGAGGAACGCATTCTTGGCCGTCAGCAGATGATTTCGCGCTGGCCGGTGCGCACGGGCGTGGCGATTCAGGAGGACGCCGAGCATGGAGCGGTCGCCTACTTTGGCGCGGGGATTTTTCCGCATGAGAACGTCTATCTCTACGCGGTTAGTGCCGAGACCGGCGAGGTGATTTGGAAGATCGACAACATTAGCCAAACCAGCGCCGGCCGGAACGATCTGTCGCCGCAGGGTTACCTCCTAACCAACGACGAATATTTGGTGGTTCCGTCAGGGCGCAGCATGCCCGGCGTGTTCGACCGCAAAACCGGCAAGCTGCTCCACAAAGACCGTCCTTCGTGGCGTTCCACCGCGGGCGGCGTGATTGGTGGAACGCAAGCGCTGCTGGCCGACGGGCAAATTTACGCCTGGGGTGCGCATCACATTTTAGCGATGAATCAGAAGACGGGCAATGTTGGTTTTGGCTGGTTTGCGGGGCATCAGATGACGATTGCCGGCATTGCGGCTTACGTCGCTAACGGCAAGGAAATCGCGCGGCTGGATCGGGCGGTGTATGCGAAAAACAGCGGCGTTCGGCACAAGCTAGGCATGGACATCTACTCGCTCAATCGTTCGCTTCGTGGTATCCCCGCGGAGCAAGCTGAAAAGGTGCGGGCGCAGGTGAAGGCCAAGCAGGCGAAGCACGATTCGCTGGCTGACGTCGGTTTTGTCTGGAAAACGGCGTCGCCGCACGAGTCCCGCCTCGCTGTAGCCGGCAATCTCCTCATCGCCGGCGGGAAGGACGAAGTGGCGATCTTCGACGCAGCGACCGGTGAGCAAAAATGGACGGCTGAGGTCGATGGCGAGGCTCGCGGGTTGGCCATCGCAGCTGGGAAACTGTTCGTCAGCACGACCAAGGGCGACATCGTCTGTTTCACGCCGGGAAAATCCGAAATCCGAAATTCGAAACCCGAAACGAAGCTCGTTGAACTGGATGATGAACTGACGACGCGGTATGCGGCGGCTGCCGAGTCGATTTTGCAGGAAACCGGAGCGAAAGAGGGCTTCTGCCTCGTTGCCGGGGCTGAGGAAGGCCGGTTGGCCTACGAATTGGCAAAACGCAGCAAGCTGGAAATCTACTGCGTCGAGCCTGACGCCGAAAAAGTTGCGATCGCGCGAATTCGCCTCGCCAAAGCCGGATTTTACGGTTCGCGGATTTCGATTCACCACGGTCAGCTCGACCAAATTCCCTTCGCCAACTATTTTGCGGATTTGATCGTCTCCGACACCGCGGTAAAGACCGGCAAGCTCCCCGAGGGCCTTAACCCCAAGCTCCTCGCCCGCCACGTGAAACCGGTCGGCGGAAAGATCGCGCTCGGCGCCGAATTTCGCGATTGGCTGGCCGGAACCGGCCTCGAAGAAGCGACCGTGACCGAGCAAAACGGCCTCGCGATCCTCGAACGCGGTAAACTCCCCGGCGCAGGCAGTTGGTCGCACCAATATGGTGATCCGGGCAACACCGCGTGCAGCGACGATTACCGCGTGAAGGGTGGTTTGGGCGTGCTTTGGTTCGGCGATCCAGGTGAAGGCAAGATGGTCAACCGGCACGAAGGCGCCGTCGGTCCGCTGGCGATCAACGGCCGGCTTTTCGCGCAGGGCGAGACGCGAATCATGGCTTACGACGCCTACAACGGCCGGTTTTTGTGGGAACGTGAGAATCCGGATTCGATCCGCACCGGCGTGTTTCAGAACCAAAATCCCGGGAACCTGGTGGCCAGCGACGACAGCCTGTTTTTCATGGAGGCCGAAAAGTGCGTGCAGCTTGACGCCGCCACCGGCAAGGAAATTGCGGCTCACCTTCTTCCGGCGGATGCGCGCGACGGCGTGCGGCGGTGGGGCTACGTGGCCTACCAAGATGGGATCCTCTACGGCACGTCTTCGGTTCGTAAGGAACTCGAAGACCGCTTGAAACGCCGGGGCCGCAAGACCGAGGACCTGACCGATGGCATTTTCGCGATCGACGTCGCCACCGGCAAGCACCTCTGGCACTACCAAGGTCAGACCATCGAGCACCGCACCATCGCGATCGGCTCGGAGACGGTTTACTTCATCGACAGCTCCGTCACCGCCGAGCAACGGCAGGCGATTTTGCGCCAGGACAAGACCAAATTCGCGAACCTGACGCCCGAGCAGCGAGCCGCCGCCGAGGCTGAGCTGAAAAAGCAGGATTTGCGCCTCGCCGTCGCCATCGACAGCCGATCGGGCGAGAAACTGTGGGAAAAACCGGTCGACGTGACCGATTGCAGCGACATCGGAATCGGCGGCGGCAAACTAACGCTCCTGGTGCGCAACAACGTCCTCGTAATCTGTGGCGCCAACGCCAACGGGCACTACTGGAAGCAATTCATGGCCGGCGAATTTGCAAAACGGCGTTTGGTGGCTTTGTCAGGGACCAGCGGCGAGAAGCTCTGGGCCAAGGACGCCAACTACCGGCATCGGCCCATCATCGTGGATGACGAAATTATCGCCGAACCCTGGTCGTTCGACCTCTACACCGGAACGCAGAAAACGCGGCAAAACCCGCTAACGGGCGAGGAGGAGCCCTGGTCGCTGGTTAGGTCCGGCCACCATTGCGGGATGCTCGCCGCCAGCCCTAACATGCTCACCTTTCGCTCCGGCTTCACCGGTTTCTATGATTTGGAGCAAGACGCCGGGACGAAGCACTTCGCTGGCCATCGAACCGGCTGCTGGATCAACGCGATTCCCGCCAACGGGCTCATCAGCATTCCGGAATCAAGCGCCGGCTGCGTCTGCCTCTTCTCCATCGCCTCCACCATCGTGATGGAGCCGCGCGAGGAGCGCCAGGACTGGGCGATTTTCAGCTCCACCGGCGCAAAAACACCGGTGAAACAGGTTGCGCTCAATTTCGGCGCGCCGGGCGATCGACGCGATGAAAACGGCACGGTTTGGTTAGGCATACCACGTCCCCGGCCAGAGCGGGAGACCAGCCTGGACCTGCTCTACGACGTTAAGCCCGCCTTTGCCACCGGCGGCGGTTGGGTCAGCCTGAATCCGGAAAGCGTTCAGATCGATGCTAACGCCGAAAACGCCGCGCCGAGCTGGGTTTACAGCTCCCGCGCCAACGGATTGCTGATGACGCGGATCACGCTTCTCGGCAAAGACGATCCGCCCGCCAACTACCGCGTCCGCCTCCATCTCGCCGCCCCTGACATGGATCCCAAAGCGCCAAGCGAGCGCGTTTTTAACGTTCGTTTGCAAGGTCGCGAGGTCATCGGCGAAGTGCGCGTCAAATCCGGCGATCCCACGCCGCAGGTCTTCGAGTTTTCCGGCATTCAGGTGACGGACGTGCTGAAAATCGAGCAATTCGCCCAAAACAAGGACGCCGCGCCGGAGGAGCTGCCGGTTCTGTGTGGTGTGGAAATCTGGCGAGAATAGTCGGGATGGCCGGAGCTACCCTAACAGCCGGCTCATCGCGATTTGGCGGTTTGAGAAGGTTACTCGGTTCGGTTAGGGTTGGACCCATTGAGGAACCTCACCGTCACCCGTTTTTTCGCCCTTAAGGATCCAAGATAGATTGAAGCGCGCCACTTGCATGGCGGAATACCGGCCTTTCGGGCCGCCTTCGAAGAGGAGGAAAATCTGTCCTTCCGTCGGCGTGCCGGGACGCCCTGCGACGAGGGAGGAATAGGCGCTGGGCGGTTCGTGGACGAGGCGCTTCACGGGCCAGGTCTGGCCGCCGTCGAAACTGGCCCAGACCGTCATCTGCTCCCGTCCTCGCCAAAAATGACCTGACGATCGAAAACAGGCTCGCCCAGAAAGGGCTTCAGCTCTCCTTCGGTTGGTTTGCCCGCCGCAGTGAGGACTTCCTGTCCGGTTAACTCGGCCATGGAGCCGCCAAGAAGAAAAGTAGGGAGAAGAAAACGCATCGGATTTCTGAGCCGGAGAAAAAAGCATGAATTGTTGAGAAACATTGGTGTGGACCTGTTCAATTCGTCCCAACCAAGGTTGGAATCGATGCCAACGCGAGTCAAAATATGGGGAAACGAGACATTCAGGGATGCGGCCCCAACGCAACGCCCGGTCTCAACCCGATAACGGCCAAATACCCCGGATGCACGCTGAGCGTTCGATTGGTGAGATGCACAAAAATGTGGAGACCGGCAAGCAATCCGCATTATGCTCTCGTCGTGAAAAATCTCATCCCTTTGCTCGCGAGCCTCATTGTTTTCTCGTCGTCTCTTTGCGCCGGCGATTCTCTCGACGTCTACCTTTTCGCCGGTCAATCGAACATGGTCGGCAAGCGATCTAAGGCTGCTGACCTTCCGGCAGATTGCCAAGGTGTCCAGGAAAACGTCCTGATCTTCACCGGCACAAAGTGGGAACCCTACCGCGCTGGCCTTGGCCAACCCGCCGGTTTCGGCCCCGAAGTCTCAGCAGCCCTCGAACTCGCAAAAGCCACCGGCAAACCCGTTGGCATCGTCAAACATTCGGTCGGCGGCACGAACCTCGCGCAGAAGTGGAACCCGGCAGTCGACAACAATCTCTACACCGCCCTAAAAACCAAGGCAGCCGCGGCAGGGGAGGGCGGTTACGATCTGGTTTTCAAAGGCGTTTTCTGGATGCAGGGAGGCGCCGACGCCAGATCGGAACAAATGGCCAATCAATACGCTACCAATCTTGACGCGCTTATCGCGGCGATGCGTGAGGACTTCGAGACACCCGGCCTCCCCTTCGTCGCCGGCCTGACCAGTTCCGCGACCGCCACGCCTCACCCGCGCTACCCCGCTGCCGGTATCGTCCGCGAGGCTCAAATGCAAGAGCGCGATCACTACGCCTACGTTGATTGCAGTGAGATCAGTCGCTGCCCCGATAAGATTCATTTTGACACCGCCGGCATCGTCAAGCTCGGCCGCGACATGGCCAGAGCGATGCTGAAATTGATGAACGTCGAAGTCACCGAATAACGCTGAGCAATGTGCACTGCATGAATTATCGGATCACCCTAGGAAGTCAACTACGGAGCGGAATGAGTTGGGCGCCGCAGCGTTGCTAGCTGTTGTGCTTGGGTTGAATGGGAGGAAATTAGAACTCGTGGAACCGGGCGCGACTATTATTTCTGGGCGTCATCAATTCTTTCCCTTATTTCTATCGGGTAGGTCATTGCTCCCTCAGCACCGGACAAGTAAGTTTCCAAACTAACGGCGCAAGCTTTCCAAAGGCTCGGAGGCTTCGTTGGCATTGTCGGAAGGCTTCAACCGCTGATGCAATGCACGCATCGGCAGTTGCTTCCCGAGGAACGGTTGGGGAAACAACCGGATCATCTAAATCTGTTGATTTATCATTCATTCAATCTGCGACTGCAAGTCGCCTCGTCGCTACGCGGAATGAAATTTTGGAATCCTGCGAAAAAGTGCTCGCTGTCGCTCGAAATTTTAGGATCGCGGTGTTCTTTTTCAATTTCGGCGTTGCTCGATCGGTCGCTGAGCCCGCTCAGTTCCCTCCAGAGCGCCTTGAAATTAAAAGAATCCTCGCGAATTTCGCGATCAGCCCCTGAGCTACGCTCCTGACGCACTCATGTCCGGCACCATCCAAATCCGCGGCGCGCGGCAGCACAACCTGAAAAACATCGACGTGGAGATCCCGCGCGAACGGTTGGTGGTTATCACTGGCGTTAGCGGGAGCGGCAAGTCGTCGCTGGCCTTCAACACGCTGTATGCCGAGGGCCAGCGCCGTTACGTGGAGTCGCTTTCGGCCTATGCGCGGCAATTCCTGGATCAGCTCGAAAAGCCGGATGTCGACTTCATCGAGGGCCTCTCGCCGGCCATCGCCATCGAGCAACGTGGCGCTGGGAGCAATCCGCGTTCGACAATCGCCACGACCACGGAGATTCACGATTACCTGCGCATTTTGTTCGCCGCCATGGGTGTGCCGCACGATCCGCAAACCGGGGAGCCGTTGGCGCGAACCACGCCGGCGGAGATCATCAACGAGCTGGCCGCGTTTCCGGAAAAAACGCGCCTCATCGTGCTTGCACCGGTCGATGCAGGGGAGGGCGAGAGTTTGGCGGAAATGGCCGACCGGTACAAAAAACAGGGTTTTGTGCGGCTTAGGTTTGATGGGCAGATTGTGGACCTGGACGGCGGCGAAATTCCGGATGCGGCGGAGGCGATCGAGCTGGTTTTGGACCGGTTGGTGATTCGTGAGGACATTCGCAGCCGCGTGGCTGAGGCCGTGGAGGCGGCGCTACGGGTTTCCGGCGATTGCGTGGTGGCGATGGTGCAAACCCCGGCCGATGGCGACTTTACGCCGAAAACCTACCTCACCACCTACACCAACCCGGAAACCGGCTTTACGCTGGCCAACCTGACTCCTAAGCACTTCAGCTTCAACAGCCATCTCGGCGCCTGCGCCAAGTGTCACGGCTTGGGGAGCGAGTTAGTGCCAGATCCCGAGTTGATGGTGCCCGATCCTGACAAAACCCTCAACGACGGCGCGGTTAAGACCTGGTGGAGCGGCTCAAAAAAGCGCAAGGGCATGCATCAGCGTCAAATTCTGGGTTTAGCGCGATTTTTCGGCCAAGACGCGGATTCGCCCGTCCGCAGCCTGACCAAGGAATTCAAGCGCGCGCTGTTTTTCGGGACCAAAGACAAAATTTCGGCGGAATTCGGCGGCAACGGCAAACCCTTCGAGGGCCTCTCGCATCAAGCCCGCCGCCTGCACGAAACCAGCGACAGCGAGATTACCAAGCGCAATGTGCGCCGGTTCATGTCGAGCAAATCGTGCACCGCCTGCGAGGGAAAACGGTTCAAGCCGGAGATTTTGGCCGTCACGCTTCCGCACGGCGAGAAATCGCGCTCGATCCACGATTTTTGCGCGCTATCCATCGAGCGGGCGCTGGAGTGGTTGGACGGCATCGAGTTGACCGACGCCCAAGCCGTGTTCGCCACCGAGGTGATTGGCGAAATTCGCAAACGGCTCGAATTTCTCGGCGAAGTCGGCCTCGGCTACCTCACGCTCGATCGCGAAAGCGGGACGCTTAGCGGCGGCGAGGCTCAGCGCATTCGGTTAGCCACGCAACTCGGCGCGGGGCTGGCCGGCGTGCTCTACGTGCTGGATGAGCCCAGCATCGGGCTGCACCAGGCGGACAACGAGAAGCTCATCGCCACGCTGCAGCGCTTACGGGATTTGGGTAACTCCATCGTCGTCGTCGAGCATGATGAGGACACCATTCGCGTGGCCGATCACGTCATCGACATGGGACCGGGAGCGGGCGAACTGGGCGGCGAAATTTTGGCGCAGGGAACGCCTGCGGAAGTCGAAAACGCGCCAAAATCGGTGACGGGCCAGTTTTTGTGCGGCGAACGGAAAATCGATGTTCCTGCCCAGCGTGTTAAGCCGCCGAAGCGCGGAAAAGCCGGAAAAACCCAGCCACTCGACGACGGCTGGCTCACGGTCCTCGGCGCAAGCGAACACAACCTGCAAACTGTCGACGCCGCCTTCCCGCTCGGCTGCCTGACGTGCGTTACCGGCCCCAGCGGCAGCGGAAAATCCACCCTGGTCGATGACATCCTGCGGCGGGCGCTTTTTCGCGAATTTTTCCGCAGCAAGGACGCTCCCGGCGCTCACCGCGAAATTCACGGCTTGGCTCAACTGGATAAAGCCATCGTCGTCGATCAAACCCCAATCGGCCGCAGTCCGCGCTCGAATCCGGCCACCTACGCCGGCGTTTTCGGCCCCATCCGCGACCTTTTCGCGGAAATTCCGCTCAGCCGCCAGCGGGGCTACGAACCCGGGCGTTTCAGCTTCAACGTGGCCGGCGGGCGGTGCGAAACCTGCCAGGGCGATGGCTCAATCAAGATCGACATGCACTTTCTCAGCGACGTCTACGTAACCTGCGAAACCTGCAACGGCCGGCGCTACAACGACGAAACGCTGCAAGTCACCTACCGCGGCCAAAGCATCGCCGACGTGCTGGAAATGAGCATCGAGGACGCGCGCAAATTCTTCCAAAAAATCCCGCAAATTCACAGCAAACTGCGGGCTCTCTGCGACGTCGGCCTGGGTTACCTGCGCCTCGGCCAAAGCGCCACCACGCTTTCCGGCGGTGAGGCCCAGCGCGTGAAGTTAGCTGCTGAGTTAGCCAAAAAAGCCACCGGCCGCACCGCCTACATCTTTGACGAACCGACGACCGGCCTGCATTTCGCCGACATCGCCACCTTGCTGGAAGTTTTCCTGCGGTTGAGGAATTCGGGCAACACGCTCATCGTCATCGAGCACAACCTGGACGTCATCAAGTGCGCGGACTGGGTCATCGACCTGGGACCCGGCGGCGGCGAGCACGGCGGGAAAATCGTCGCCGAAGGTCCGCCGGAGGTGATCGCGAAGTGCGAGAAAAGCGTGACGGGGCGGTTTTTGAGGCGGGTATTCGGGTAGGGGAGGCTAACGTCGCTAACATCATCGAACTCGCCACCACCTTCGACGGTTGGCCGTCGGAGTGATCAAATTCCGATCAACCGGCCCGGCTTGACGCGGGGCCATTCCCCTCCATACTCCGGGCGCCAGCGAACAAGCGATGCGCTTGGTAATTAAGGCGCGTTTGTTTTTAAATCCTGCGAACCATTAACCGATGATTGCAACGATTTTTCATCAATGCGTTGAAATCCGCCCAGCTTTTGCCTCATTCTTGGCTTCCGGTCATCCACTCTGCTCACACACGCAACGATTCAACCCCGTGAGGACAACGCGTCCTTACCCCACAAACTGAAGAACTAAACAGCCTCGCGCATGGACACAAAACCGACTGGGCAAACCAACCGGGAGCCTCTCGCTATCGTTGGCATTGGATGCCGCTTCCCCGGAGGCGTGGACGACGCGGAGTCGTTTTGGAACATGCTGGCCGAGGGGCGCAGCGGAATTATCGAGGTGCCGGAGAATCGGTGGAATCGGGAGCGGTACTATCACCCGGATACGTCGATCCCCCGCAAGATGCATACGAAATGGGGCGGGTTTGTGGAAAATTTGGACCACTTTGACGCCCAGTTTTGGGGAATTTCGCCGCGGGAGGCGCTTCGGATGGATCCGCAGCAACGCTGGTTGCTGGAGTGCGCTTGGGAGTCGATCGAGGATGCGGGGTATGCGCCAAGTTCGCTCAAAGATACGCGCACCGGCGTTTACGTCGGCATTGCCTCGAACGATTACGCGCAGGTGCAGTCGACTTCGCCGGAGGATACCGATGTGCACACAAATTCGGGGTCGACGTTGTCGATCGCGAGCAACCGGATCGCCTATCTCATGGATCTGAAGGGACCGGCGATTTCGGTGGATACGGCTTGCTCATCGGCGCTGGTGGCCATCAACATCGGGTGCCGCGATATGTGGGCGGGGACGGTCGATTTCGCGTTGGTGGGCGGGGTCAATGCGCTTTTGACGCCGGATACGTCGATCGGCTTCTCCAAAGCGACGATGCTTTCGCCCAGCGGGAAGTGTTTTGCGTTCGACGACCGGGCGAATGGCTACGTGCGCGGCGAAGGAGCCGGGATGATGATGGTTTTGCCGCTTAGCAAGGCGATTGCAAACGGGGACCGGATTTATGCCACCGTCAGGGCGGCGGTGATCAATCAGGACGGCAACACTTCCAGCATGACGGTGCCGGGTCAGGACAGCCAGGAGGTCATGCTGGTGCAGGCTTACGATGAAGCCGGGATGCCGCCTAGCCGGGTGACTTACATGGAGGCGCACGGGACGGGAACGCCGGTTGGTGACCCCATCGAGACCAACGCGCTGGGGAATATTCTCTGCCAGGGGCGCGATGACGATGACACGTGCTTGATCGGCAGCGTGAAGACGAATGTCGGCCACCTGGAGAGCGGTTCAGGGGCGGCGGGGATGGTCAAAGCGGCGCTGGTGCTGAACAAGGGCAAAGTTCCGCCGAACCTGAATTTCGAGAAGCCGAACCCGAACATCGATTTCGAGGGGCTGAAGCTCCAGGTCGTCACCGAGTTGACCCCGTTGCAGCCGCAAAACGGCGATTTGCCAGTGGCCAGCGTCAATTCGTTCGGTTTCGGCGGGACCAACGCGCACATCGTCCTGGAAGCCGCGCCGGAGCAGGCTCAACCGCGAAAACCGCGCGAAAAAGCGGATCGGCCGTTCGTTTTGCCCGTTTCCGGCAAGGACGACACGACCATCAAGGCTTACGCGGACAGATACCGGCGCTGGTTGGAGGATGATTCGCTGGATTTGGCGGAGGTGACGTTTACGGCCGGGGCGCGCAAGGAGCATCACGACCAACGCGCCGCGGTCATTGGCGCAGACGCGCGGGAATTGCGCGAAAACCTGCGTTTGTTCGCCAAAAACAACTCCGGCGCGGATTTGGACTCCGTCGTGGAAGGCGCTCGCGCGGAGGAACCCGGCGAGCCGGTTTTCGTGTTCACCGGTCAAGGCGCGCAATGGTGGGCCATGGGTCAGGAATTGCTCGAAACGGAGCCCGTTTTCCGCAAAACCATCGAGAAAATCGACAAAATCGTGCGAAAACTCGGCGATTGGTCGCTGCTGGAGGAAATGACGCGCGGCGAGGAGGATTCCAACATCAACCGCACCTACATCGCGCAACCGGCGATTTTCGCGTTGCAGGTCGCGCTGGCGGAATTGTGGAAGAGTTGGGGCGTGGAGCCGGCCAAGGTCGTGGGACACAGCGTCGGCGAAGTGGCGGCGGCTTACGTGGCGGGCGCCTACACGCTGGAAGACGCGGTGAAGGTCATTTTCCACCGGTCGCGGCTTC
This sequence comes from Verrucomicrobiales bacterium, assembly GCA_965224535.1. Classification (GTDB taxonomy): domain Bacteria; phylum Verrucomicrobiota; class Verrucomicrobiia; order Verrucomicrobiales; family DEV007; genus JBCDHN01. The sequence goes on along the minus strand of CBDCZR010000032.1, from coordinate 26,575 downwards.
AGGAAAAAACCGGCGGAGACGGCGAAAAGGGCCGGATGTACGCGGTTGGCCTTTCCGAGGCGGAAGGCAAGGCGGTGATCGAAGGCCTGGAGGACCAAATCCAGGTCGCCGTGGTCAACAGCCCCACCATGATCACCCTGGCGGGCGACAAAGAGCCGCTGGAGACGTTGGCCGAAAAACTGGAAGCCGAGGGCAAGTTCGTGCGCCAGCTCCGCATCCACTACGCCTTCCACACCCACCAGATGGAGCCGATCAAGGATGATTTGCTCGCCGCGCTGAAGGACGTGAAGCCGCGCGAAACGCGCATTCCCTACATTTCCACGGTCACCGGCGGCGTTTTGCGCGGGGAAGAGCTGGACGGCGCGTATTGGTGGCGAAATGTCCGCGAAGCCGTGCTTTTTGCCCCGGCGATGACGAATCTCATCCGCGGCGGCGAGCGGCTGTTCGTCGAACTCGGGCCGCACCCGGCGTTGGCGGGGCCGATCGGCGATTGCCTGGCCGAGCAGAAACGCAAGGGCGCGATTTTCGGCTCGCTGAAGCGCAAATCGCCCGAAACGCGCGAAATGCTGACGAATTTGGCCGGTTTGCACTGCCACGGGCTCAGCATCGACTGGAAAGCGGTGAACCAGGCCGCGGGAAGGTTCGTGCCGCAGCCGAGTTACCCGTGGAATCGCGAAAAATTCTGGCTGGAGAGCGAGGAGGGCACGCATTTGCGCTGTTCGCCGACCGTCCACCCGCTGCTGGGAATCCGCGTCAACGGCGTGAAGCCGACTTTCGAATTTTACCTGGATCCGCGGCTTTTCCCGTATCTCGACGATCACCGCTTTTGGGATTCGATCATTTTCCCGGCGGCCGGCTACGGTGAGATCGGTTTGGCGCTGTGTGAGGAGCTTTTTCCCGGTGAGGACTACTGCGTGGAGGAGCTGGAGGCGAAAAAGGCGCTCTTCGTCAGCGAATCGAAAATTCCCACGATCCGCGTCGTTTTCGACGATACTGACAAGTCGTTCCAAGTCTTCAGCAACGCCACCGGCAACGCGCTCAAGGAGTGGGACCTCAACGCGATCGGCAAGCTGAGAAAACTCGGCGTTCCCGCGGTTCCGAAGGCCGATTTGGAGGCGCTGAAGGCCAAAATGGAGCGTCATTACGATCACGAGGCCTACTACCAGGATTACCTGGACGCCGGCTACCAGTTTGGCCCGAATTTCCGCCATTTGATCAATGTTTGGCGCAAACCGCACGAGTCCGTGGCCGAGATCGAGGTGCCTGAGGGCGTGGCCGACACGCTGGAAGGTTACCGCTTCCATCCCGCGGTTTTGGACGCCTGTTTCCACGGGGTGAAAGGCGCGCAAGTCATCCCGGACGGCGCAAAAGGGAGCGATTACTTCTACCTGCCGGCGGCGATCAACCGGATCCGGATTTTCGCCAACGAGCCGTTGCCGGCGAAGCTCTGGATTCACTCGAAAATCTTCTTCGACGACCGCGAGACGCTGATTTCGACGATTTACGTCTACGACGAGGCCGGCGAGCCGCTGGCGGAGATCAACGGCTTCCGCGTCGATCGCGCGCACCAAAAAGACGAGGCCGAGGAAGAGGTGGACAACAGTTTTTACCAGTTCCAGTGGGAGCCGCGCCGGCTCAAAGGCAGCCATGCCGAAGGCGCGCCGGGATTGGCGAAAATTCCCGAAGTTTTGGCCGATGTGGCCGAGGCGATGCCGGCAATCTACGAGAAATTCGAGCTGTCGGCGTATTACCAGGAATTCTCGCGAAAATTGGAGCAAGCCGCCGAGCAATGCGTCATCAACGCCTTCCACGAGCTGGGTTGGAAGCCGAAAATCGGCGACAAGCTGGAATTCGACGCGTTTCGCGAAAAACTCGGCATTTTGGAGGTTCACACCCGGCTGTTGCGCGCGCATCTGGACACGATGACGGCGGCCGGTTGGCTCAAAAAAAACGGCAGTGAAACGTGGGAAATCGTCAAGGCGCCGAAACCCGCGCCGGTCGTCGAAACGCTCGACGAGCTGTTCGAAAAGTTCCCCAACAACGCCTCGGAAGCCGAGTTGCAGAAGCTGACCGGCACGAAACTGGCCGGCGTGCTCAGCGGCGAGGTCGATCCCGTGGAACTGCTCTTCCCCGGCGGGCAAGCCGTCGATGCGCTGACGCGTTTTTACCGCGAGGGCGCGGATTTTCCGGCGAACAACGAGATGGTCGGCCAGGCGGTGGAAAAACTGGTCGCGTCGATGCCGGAACGGCGGGCGATTCGCGTTTTGGAGGTCGGCGCGGGCACGGGATCGCTGACGCGGGCGGTGTTGCCGAAATTGCCGCCGCATCGCAGCGAATTCACGTTCACGGACACCAGCCCGGCGTTTTTGAGCGACGCCAAGAAGCAGTTCGCCGACTACAATTTCGTTGAGTACACCACCTTCGACATCGAGAAAGATCCTGAAGGTCAGGGGATCGACGTCGGCGGTTACGACCTGATTTTGGGCACCAACGTGGTTCACGCGACGAGCGACCTGAAAAACACGCTCGGCAACCTGAGGCGATGCCTGGCCGAAGACGGCGCGCTCATGTTTTTGGAGGTGACCAAGCCTCGCGCCGCGCTGAACAACCTGTTTGGGCTGCTGCGCGGTTGGTGGTACTACGAGGACACCGATTTGCGGCCGGATTCCGCGCTGATGAGCCGGAAAACTTGGGAGAAATTGCTCGCGGAGCTGGATTTCCGCGACGTCGGCTCGTTCGTCAGCTCCGAGAAGCCGGAGGAGTGCCAGCAAGCGGTGTTTTTGGCCCGCGCGCCGGAAATCGCCGAGGTTGAGAGCGAGATCGAGGTTGAAGACGACGAACCGGCCCGGGAAACCTACGTTTTGCTCGCGGATGAGGGCGGTTTTGCCGAAAAACTCGCCAAAAAGCTGGGTGAAGCCGAAATTCGCACCGTCACCGTCAACGCGGACGATTTTTCCGGCTGGGAGCCGCTGTTCGACCAACTCAGCGCCGGCGGCCACCGCGCCACGACCATCGTCCACACCTGGACGCTCGACGACCCCGCGGCGGACGAAATTTCGCTCGACCAACTCGCTTCCACGCAAAAAACCGGCGCCCACAGCTTGCGCACGCTCATCCACGGGCTCGTCGCCAAAAAACCGGAACCGGCTCCGCGCGTCCTCGTCGTCACCCGCGGCCGCGTTTCGATCGCCGGCGAAAAATTGGGCGCGATTTCCGCCTCGCCGATGACAGGTTTCGTCCGCGTGGCCAACAACGAGCATCCGGACTGGCCGATGACGTTGCTCGACCTGGACGCAGCCGGTTCGAAGCACGAAATTGAGGACGTTTTCTGGGAGGCGACCAAACCCGGCCGCGAGCTGGAAATCGCCTACCGCGACGACATCCGCCACGTCAATCGCCTGCAACGCGTCAAGAGCGAGGACGTGGCGATGAAGACGCGCGAGGCCGTTCGCGAAGACGGTTCGGTCGTCAGTTACCGCCTGGAAATCGACAAACCCGGCGTGTTGCAAAATCTCAGCCTCAACGAGACGCCGCGCCGCGATCCCGGCCCCGGCGAGATCGAGATTCAGGTCAAAGCGGGCGGGATCAATTTCCGCGACGTGATGAAGGCGCTGGGGATGTATCCCGGCAACCCCATCGACATCAAGTGGTTCGGCGACGACATCGCGGGAACCGTGGTGAAAGTCGGCAAGGGCGTCAAAGATTTGCGCCCCGGCGACAACGTGGTCGGCATGGCGCCGTACGCCTTCCGCAGCTACGTCACCGTGAATCGTGCGCTGGTCTTCAAAAAGCCGGATCACCTGGATTTCGAAGGCGCGGCGACGTTGCCCACCGTTTTCCTGACCAGCCACTACGCGCTGGTGCACCTGGCCCACATGCAAAAGGGCGAGCGCGTCCTCATCCACGCGGGAACCGGCGGTGTCGGCCAGGCCGCGATCCAAATCGCCAAAAACCTGGGTTTGGAGGTTTTCGCCACCGCGGGCACGGACGAAAAACGCCAGCTTTTGCGCGATCAGGGCGTCGACCACGTGATGAACTCGCGGACGCTGGATTTTGCCGACGAAATCCTGGAAATCACCAACGGTGAGGGGATTGACTGCGTTCTCAACAGCCTGGCCGGCGATTTTATCCCGAAAAGCTTCCAGTGCCTGCGCCGCTTCGGCCGGTTTGTCGAAATCGGCAAGATCGACGTCTACGGCAACACGAAATTCGGCATGGAAATGCTGAAAAACAACATCAGCTACCACGTCGTCGACCTTGCCCAGCACCTGGAGAGCAAGCCGGAATACGTCGCGTCGATGCTGAAGGAGCTGGAGGACGAATTTTACGCCCAAACCTACGAAGCGCTGCCCTTCAAGGCGTTCCCCATCACCGACGTGGTCGAGGCCTTCCGCTACATGGCTCAGGGCAAGCACATCGGCAAAAACGTGCTCAATTTTGACGTGCCGTCGATCCCCGTCGGCCCTTGCACGCAGGAGGGCCACCTTTTCCGCGAAGACCGCACCTACCTCATCACCGGCGGCGCTGGCGGATTCGGGTTCGAGCTGGCCAAGTGGATGGCGAAGAACGGTGCGCGTTACCTCGGCCTCGTCTCGCGGAGTGGTCCGAAGGAAGAAGCGGCCGCGGAAATCGCGGATTTGATCGGGAACGGCGTCCAGGTGCTCGATTTGCGCGCGGACGCGACCGACGCCAAGCGCATGGGCGAAATCGTGGCCCAAATCCAGAAATCCGGCGCTCCGCTGGGTGGCGTCGTCCACGGCGCCATGGTCATCAACGACCTGGACATCATCGATTTGGACGAAGAAGGCTTCGATCGCGTGGTTCACCCGAAAATGCTTGGCGCATGGATTCTGCACGAGCTGACCCGCGACATCCCGCTGGAATTTTTTACCTCGTTTTCGAGCTTTTCGACCGTCATCGGCGCCGTCCGCCAATCCAACTACAACGCGGGCAACGCCTTCCTCGACGCCATCGCCCAGCATCGCAATTCCACCGGCCTCGGCGACGGAATCACCTTCAACTGGGGCGCGCTGACCGGCGCGGGCTTCGTCGAGCGCAACGAGAAGACGCTGCAATACCTCGACATGCTCGGGATGAAGGCCTACGACATGCCGGAGACCCTCAGCGTGTTCGCCCGTTTCCTCCCGCGCGCCGCCACGAACCTGGCCGCGAGCCGGATCGACTGGAACAGCCTGGCGCGATTCTCCTCGCTCATCGCCAATTCCCCGGTTTACGGCGCGTTGGTCGGCGCGGGAGACGAAGGCGAGGGAGGCGCGATCCGCAGCCAAATCCTCCAAGCCGCAGCCGACGCGCGTCACGGGCTGATGGTCGACTTTTTGGCCGAGCAAGTGGCCGGCGTCTTCGGCACCGACGTGAGCAAAATCGCCAAGGATCAGCCGCTGAACCAAATCGGGCTCGACTCGCTCATGGCCATCGAGCTGATGAACCGCGTGGAATCGCAGCTCGGCATCAGCGTGCCCATGGGCAGCGTGCTCAACGGCCCGAACATCAAGGAATTGGCCGTCCCCGTGCTGGAAACGCTGCTAGAAAGCGCTGGCGACGAAATTGGCGAAGCAGGCGGAGTCACCGCCGGTGCGGGATCGTTGCCGCCGCTCGAAATTTCCGGCGAAGAGGTGCTGGAATTCCCGCTCACCGAAGGCCAGAAAGCGCTCTGGTTCCTCCACCAACTCGCGCCGAACAGCCCCGCCTACAACCTGGTCTACAGCGGCAAAATTTCGCCCCTGGTCGACATCGAGGTGATGAAGGAAGCCTTCGCCGGACTCTATTCGCGCCACCCCATGCTCGACGTCACCTTCCACACGATCGACGGCGAGCCGGTCCAGCGCATCCACAAGGGCCGGACCATCGATTTCCGCGAGCACGACGCCACCAAACTCAGCGACACCGAGATCAAGGCGCTCCTCGTCGAGCACGCCAACAAGCCCTTCGACCTGGAACGCGGCCCGGTGATGCGCCTGGACATGTTCCGCACCAAGGATGACGCCCACATCACCTTGCTCTGCATGCACCACATCGTCAGCGACGCCTGGAGCGTGACGCTGTTCATGAACGATCTGATCGAGAGCTACTTCAGCCGCAAACTCGGCAAAGCGCCGGACTGGGACGAGTTGCCCGCCCGCTACCACGATTTCGTCCGCTGGGAAAAAGCGCACCTGGAAGGCGAAAGCGGCGAGCGCATGCTGGAATACTGGCGCGAACACCTCGACGGCGCGCCGATGCTGCTCGATTTGCCGACCGACCGGCCTCGTCCGCCGGTGCAAACCTTCAACGGCGCAGCCTACGGCTTCAAGCTGGACGAAGGGCTCACCAAACAGGTCCTGGAGCTGTCCCAAACCGAAAACGCGACGTTGTTCACCACGCTGCTCAGCGGGTTCGAGCTGCTGCTCCACCGCTACTGCAACCAGGACGATCTGGTGGTCGGCGTGCCGCTGGCCGGGCGCAATCAACCCGAGCTTCAGGAGCTGATCGGCTACTTCATCAACCCCGTGGCCGTCCGCAGCCAGGTCGAGGATGACCCGACGTTCCGCGAGTATCTCGCCCGCAACAGTCAATCCACCGTCGGCGCGCTGGAAAACCAGCATTTCCCGCTCGCCAAGCTGGTTGACACGCTCAAAGCGCCGCGCGATCCCAGCCGCTCGCCGGTTTTCCAGGTCAGCTTCAGCATGGAGAAAATTCCGGGGCTCGATGGCGGCGACGCGGCCGTTTTCATGATCGGTCAGGGCGGTCACAAGATCCACGTCGGCGACATCACCGTCGAGACGGTCGATCTGACCCTGCGCCAGGCGCAATTCGAGATCACGCTTGTGGTTGAGGAAGCCGACGGCGTGCTCTACGGGTGCTGGCAATACAACGCGGACCTCTTTGACGAAGAAACCATCGCCTATCTCAACACGCTCTACGCCCAGGTCTTGGCTCAAGTGGCCGAAAACCCGGAATTGCGCGTCAGCGAGGTGAATTTGCTGCCCGAAGAGGAGGAAACCAAGATTCTCGAGGCCTGGAACGACACCGCTTCGCCCTACCCGAGCGATGCCTTGCTCCACGAGTTGGTCACCGACGCCGTTTCGCAAAGTCCGGACAAAATCGCCCTGCGCTGCGGCGGCGACACCCTCACCTTCAACCAACTGGACCGCAAAGCCGACGGTTTGGCCCAAATGCTGGCCGACGCCGGGGTTGGCCCGGATCAGCCCGTGGCGCTGCTGGCCGAGCGCAGTTGCGACATGGTCGCCGGCACGCTGGGCATCCTGAAATCCGGCGCTTGCTACGTGCCGATGGACCCGGAATTCCCCGCTTACCGGCTGGAGCAGATGCTCGCCGATGCCAAGCCGGACGTGGTCGTGACCCAGCGCGCGCTGAAGTCGAGCTTGCCCAAGGGCGACTGGATGATCGTCTGCCTGGAGGACGTCATCCCCACCGACGAAGCTCCGCCGGTGCGCGATTTGACGCCGGATTCGCTGGCCTACATCATCTACACCTCCGGCTCGACGGGAACGCCGAAGGGGGTCGAAATTTCGCACCGCGCCGCCGTTAATTTCCTGACGTCCATGCAAATCACGCCCGGCATGGACCCCGCCGACCGGCTTTTGGCCGTAACCACGCTCAGCTTCGATATTTCGCTGCTGGAGCTGTATTTGCCGCTGCTCGCCGGGTCGGAAGTGGTCATCGCCAGCCGCGACGAGGTCAAGGACGGGCGTCACCTCGGCCACATGCTCGAGGAATTCGACATCACCGTCATGCAGGCCACGCCCGCGACCTGGCAGATGCTCATCGACGGCGGCTGGAACGGAAAGGCCGATCTGCGCGTCTTTTCCGGCGGCGAACCGCTCTCCCGGGGCTTGGCCACGCAATTGCTCGAACGCGCCGGCGAGGTTTGGAACCTCTACGGACCCACGGAGACGACCGTTTGGTCCACGGTGGAACGCGTCGAGGAAGGCGACGAGACCATTTCCGTGGGCCGGCCAATCGCGAACACCACGATTTACGTGCTCGACGACAATTTGCGCCCCGTTCCCGCCGGATTCGTCGGGCGGCTCTTCATCGGCGGCGACGGCTTGGCCCGCGGTTACCACGAAAAGCCGGATTTGACCATGGAGCGATTTTCGACGCTCGACCTGCCCAACGGCCAAAGCGAGCGTGTCTACGACACTGGCGACCTGGCGCGTTGGACGCAGGAAGGCAAGCTGGAGTGCCTGGGACGGTCCGATTTTCAGATCAAGCTGCGCGGCGTGCGCATGGAACTGGACGACATCGAGGCGCACCTCGCCGAGCACCGGCGCGTCAAGCAGGCCGTCGTCGTGAAACGCGAGGATTTGCCCGGCGGACCAAATTTGGTCGGCTACGTCATTCCCGACGGCGCGGATGATGGGTTGGTGGCGGAATTACGCGCGCATCTCGCCGATCGGCTGCCCGAAGGCATGCGCCCGGCGTTTTACAGCGTCGTTGCCGAATTTCCGCTCACGCCGAACAAAAAAGTCGACCGCAAACGCCTCCCCGCGCCGCAAATCGACCGTTCCGGGCTCGAAACCGAGTACGTCGCCCCGCAAACCGAAAGCGAGCAGCTCTTGGCCGACATTTTTACCGAGGCCTTCCAGACCGAGAAATTCGGGATTCGCGACAATTTCTTCGAAATGGGCGGCGATTCGCTCCTCGCCGTCCGCGTTTTGGCGCAAGCGTCCGAGGCCTTCAATCGCAACATCCCGGTCGAGGCGTTTTTGCGCTACCCGACCATCGAGCAACTCGCAAATTACCTGCATTCCGGCGAAGCCGAGGAAGAGACCGAATTCGACCTCAGCCACCTGGAAAAACTCGCGAATTCCGACCACCTCAGCGTCGAATTCGTCGACGAAACCGCCGATTTGCCCAAAGTCGACGCCGTTGCCCTGGCCTGCATTCCCGACGCCTTCGCCGGCCTAACCGGCATGAGCCGCGAGGACCTCGTCGCGCAATGGTTCGAGCACGAACCGAGGCTCGGCAACGTCTACGAACTCCCGGGCATGAGCGCCGATGGAGCGGCCGTCGGCAAAATCGGCCTCATCGTCCTCCCCACCTTCGAACTCGACATTTTCAAGGACGAAGCCCGCCTGCGGAAATCGATCACCCACGGCGTCGAAATGGCCGCCAAAATGGGCGCAAAAACCGTCTCCCTAACCGGAATGCTCCCCAGCGCCACCGACTACGGCCGCGAGATCCAAACCTGGTTCGAAGACCGCAAAGACCTACCCAAAATCACCACCGGCGACGCCACCAGAACGGCCACCATCATCAAAACCGTCGAAGGCGTCCTCGAGAAAACCAAGAGAAAATTCGCCCAAGAACGCGTCGCCTTCGTCGGTCTGCGCAGCATCGGCATGGGCACCGTGAAACTCGCGCTGGAAGTCTTGCCGCATCCGAAAGAGATCCTCCTCTGCGACCCCTACATGTCCGCCGAGCAGCTCGACATGATCCGCCGCGAAGTGAAGGAAAGCGGCTACAAAGGCCAAATCACCGTCCACCCAAACGGGGGCGGCCTCCCCGCGTCAGTCTACGCCGCCACCTTCGTCATCGGCACCACCAGCATCCCGGGCATCCTCGACGTCGGCAAGCTGAACTCCGGCGCCATCATCGTCGACTACAGCTTCCCCCCCAGCTTCCGCATAGCAGACGCCGTCCGCCGCTTTGAAGAAACCAACGACCTCCTCTTCACCACCGGCGGCGAGCTACATCTCGACGAGACCATCAAAGAAACCATCTACCTCCCCCAGCAAGCCCAAGCCCTATCCAGCCTCATCGACAACCGCCACATAACCCTGCTGGCCGGCCGCGACCCCAAAGAAATCACCGGCTGCATCGTCGTAAGCCTCCTAACCAACCTCCAAAAAGACGTAAAACCCACGCTAGGCCCCGTCTCCCCCGAAGACGTCCTGGCCCACTACCAATTCCTGGCCAAACGAGGCTTCAAACCCGCCAGATTGCAGATGCACCGCTACTTTTTGGATCCCAAGCGGATTTCGAAATTTGGGAAGGTGAAGGTGAAGACCGTGGGTGCGTGAGAAAGTGGTGCAAGCGTCTGCTTGCGCCAAATCGTCCTTGAATTCAATCCAGAGTTCCGTCGGCATAAAGAATCTGCTGACGGCACCATGGCCACCGGACCTCGGTACTGGTCGAAGAAGGGCCTAAGTTGCATTCGATCGCGCTGATGCGCTGCCGCCACCTGCGACCTTGAAGCCATGAAACTGCTCAATGCTCGCCTGCCTGTGACGCCCCCGGCCGGAGCGATTCCCGCGTTACCGCATCCGGAACTGCAACGCAACGAAGATCGCATCTTGGTTCTCGACGACGATCCGGGACAACAGGACAACAGGAGGCTTGTCGGTCCGACTCATTGTGCCCCGAGACCACGCGAAACCTCCGGATTTGGCCTCAAATCCAACCGGAAGGCGCGAAAATCCTTGAACGAGCGTTCTGAATCTGCCAAGGTACATGGGTGAAGGAGGAAACTCCCCTTCCTCCCCACTCTTGACTCGCTCAGGTGGGTGAATGCAATTTCCTATCAATCAATGAGAATCGTTGTCGCGTTGTTGGCTGGTACCGTGTGCGCGATGGGCGATGCGCGCGACGTGGAGGTGACGCACGCCAACGGACATTCGGCCATCATTTCCATATTTTGCTCTACTGACTACGCATCGGGTGGGTTTAGCCTTCGAGAATCTTCAGGCATTCGCTGGTTTATCCCCCTGGCTTCGGTCAACTCTGTTTCCAGGCTTGATGGCGATCAATTTGAGGTCGCTGTGGAGCGACCCAATCGTGTTGTTGCCAGGTTGGGAGAACTCGCTGACATAGATAGAATCAGGGGGGAATCAGACATTGGAATGGCGACAATCGAATTCCACCAAGTGTCCTCCCTTCGTTTTCTCGAACCCGGGGATGGAAGGGCTCCGACTTTCTTTATTTTTCGGGCTGACCGATGCGCAGGATTTGATGCAACCCTCGAACTCCGTGACGGGAAAAAATTAGACGTTTCGCATCTCTCATGGGGGTCTCCGAGCCGACCTCTGTTATCTCGTGGATACAGTTACGATGGAAATCTAGCCTTCGGCTTGAGAAAAAGCCCAATCTCTTACACGGTTCCTTTCCGAACGATCAAGGAGATCGGATTTTATCCTGAGAAGGGATTGGCCAAGCTGCAATTAACGGGTCAAGAAGAACAAATAACGGAATTGGAATTGGGAGCGGTTGCTCAACGTGCACTAACCGGCAGATCAGAGCACCTCGATTTTATTGTTCCAATTTCGAGTGTCCGATCGATTCGCTTTCATAGTGAATCGTTTAATCCCGCCAAAGCGCAAGCTGAACAGACCGAGGCGCGAGCCGCAGCTTCCAGACGCAAAGGTTGGTGGTGGCTCGGCGGCATTTTTTTTGTCTTGATCTTGGTGGGCGTCGTCTCAAGCCTCGTCCGATCTCGCAGATCGATCCGAAGTCGACCCAACGTAACCGCGACCTACACGTGGCCGCAAGAATCTGCTCATTCTGAATCGGAATACAAGGGTCCAGGAACCCGCGAGTACTACGAAGAACAGTGGGACAAGTATGGAGGAAACGTTGATGGTTCCGGGAATCCGGCAGGACAGTAACCCCAGTTAAACCGGTTCGACGGCTACGAACTCCCGGGCATGAGCGCCGATGGAGCGGCAGTGGGCAAAATCGGCCTCATCGTCCTCCCCACCTTCGAACTCGACATTTTCAAGGACGAAGCCCGCCTGCGGAAATCGATCACCCACGGCGTCGAAATGGCCGCCAAAATGGGCGCAAAAACCGTGTCGTTGACGGGAATGCTCCCCAGCGCCACCGACTACGGCCGCGAGATCCAAACCTGGTTCGAAGACCGCAAAGACCTGCCCAAAATCACCACCGGCGACGCCACCAGAACGGCCACCATCATCAAAACCGTCGAAGGCGTCCTTGAGAAAACCAAGAGAAAATTCGCCCAAGAACGCGTCGCCTTCGTCGGCTTGCGCAGTATCGGTATGGGCACGGTAAAACTCGCGCTGGAAGTCTTGCCGCATCCGAAAGAGATTCTCCTCTGCGACCCCTACATGTCCGCCGAGCAGCTCGACATGATCCGCCGCGAAGTGAAGGAAAGCGGCTACAAAGGCCAAATCACCGTCCACCCCAACGGGGGCGGCCTACCGGCGAGCGTCTACGCCGCCACCTTCGTCATCGGCACCACCAGCATCCCGGGAATCCTCGACGTCGGCAAGCTAAACTCCGGCGCCATCATCGTAGACTACAGCTTCCCCCCCAGCTTCCGCATCGCAGACGCCGTCCGCCGCTTCGAAGAAACCAACGACCTCCTCTTCACCACCGGCGGCGAGCTGCGCTTCCCTCATCGATTAGGTGATTTCTAGCTTGTTCGTTGAAACGATATTCAACTTCGTCACTATCTAGTCCATCATCTACTGTTTCCAACAACCCACTATGAAACAACTCCGCCAAATGCCACGGCCTCGCCCCCGGCACTAAATTCGCCTGAATCAACCGCATCACCGGTAAAAACAACGGTGCATTGGCGAGGTACAAAGCCAACTCCCGCGTTTCCCAAGAAGCCAAGCGCCAAAAGCGCTCGAAACGCTCTTCCACCGGGCGTGGAGGTGGAAGTTCGACGCCGGGTTGGTCGAACTGGGAGAGTTCGTCGAAGGCATTGGACCAGGTGTGGCTGGCGGTTACCGCGTTATTGGGCTTGGCGATGAGGTAGTTGGCGAAATTGGCGAGGGCGTCTTCGTGGAGTTCGATGAGAGGGAGGAGGAATTTCCTCTGTTCTTTCTCGTAATCTTTATCTTCATCGTGATCCCCTGCATCGGTTGCGCGGACCGGGAGGCCCGCGATACGTGGCTTTCGCAGGCTGCGGTTGCGGACGGATTGGATGCGGGTGAGAGAGTTCCAGGCGTTGCGCAGGGAGGAGCGGGGCCACATGTATTGGGCCAAGACTTGGATGACGAAGGCGGGATGGCGGGTTTGCCAATCGGCGAGGAGTTTGGGAACCTCGGCGCCGAGCCAGCCGCGGCTCATGCAATCGGTCAGGTAGAGGATGAGGCGGCGATCTCCTGCGCCACTGGTGCAGACGCCCATGCGGGGCAGCTCGGCAGCGGAGTTGGCGCCCGATTTTTGGTTGGCGCGGAGGAGGTGGACGTCGCGTTCGAAGGCGTCGAGCTGATAGACCTGGACGTGGCGAAAGGCGGAGGTGGAGACGAGGATGCGCTCGAACTCGTGCGCCACGGTATGCCAGAAACGCATCGTGGGGCTGCGCTCGACGACGAGGGCGACTTCGAGGGCGCGTTCGCGCGCGGGGCGTTCGACGATTTGCCAGACTTTGGTTTGGGCGACGCGATCGACGGTGGCGTGGATATCGATTTCGCGTCGCGAGGGTGAGGGGGCGCGGCGTTGCAGGGGACGGAGGGCGCGTTGCATCGCGAGCCGGTTAGGCAGCGCGGGTGGGAGTGGGGTGCGGATGCCGGTGCCGGTGATGCGGTTGGGGCCGGAGCCGCCGGGGAGGTTTTGGAGTGAGGCTTCGGTTTCGGGTGGATTGGATTGGTCGGGAAGCGGGTGATCGGGATCTTGGGGGGCGTTTTGGGGATCCGGAGCGGGGTTTTGGGTTTGGGAGTCGGGTGGAGAGGTTTCTACCGTGGCGGGTTTGAGGAATTGGGCGTGGGTGTGGAGCCAGATGGCGTCGGTGAGTTGGCGTTCGTCGAGGACGACGCCGTGTTGGTCGAGCGCGGTGAGGAGGGCGTCGAGGGGCAAATGGGGTTTTGGCGGTCATTTGGACTGCTGCAGCCTGCTGCCGCTTTGGCCGATGCAGCCTGCTGCGAGGCGTCTTGAGTAGTTGACGCGCCAGGGTAGTTGACCGGGCGTTGGTAATGGGCCGACAGCAGGCTGTCTCCAAAAAAGCGGCAGCGGGCTGCGCGCAGTCCAAGGTCTTCGACTCATGATTTTGGCGGCTCGGTGAACGTTCCCTCAGCCAGGGATTTGAAAATGGCTTGCTTGACTTCTTCGTCACCCATCAACGACTCGTTGGAGGTGGCGAGAAATACCGCGTTGAGGAGTTGATCGACGGCGAGTTGTTTGCCATCGCGGATTTCGCCCTCGAATTGCTCGATCCAGCCTTTGTCGTCGTACGCGCTGTCCGTTTCGCCATCAGGATCGAGGCGGGATTTGACGATTTTCTGCAAGCCTGGTCCGCGGGCCGGTTGACGGTGAGTTCCAAACAACGTCGCCGGAAGGCTTCGGGAAATTCGCGCTCGGCGTTGCTGGTCATGAAGACGATGGGGAAATCGTCGCATTGCACCCGGCCGGAACGTGGCATCGGAACGCGATCTTTGCCCTCGGCTAACTTGTCAGGCCAACCGGCGTCGGGATAGACCTGGATGTCGTCGTTTTGACCGTCGATGGAGGGTAGGCGGGTGATTTCGGGAATCTCGAAACGGCCTTCTTCGAAAATATGGAGGAGGTCGTTGGGAAGATCGATGTCGCCCGCTCTCCTTGGCCAAAAGCGAGCAGATCCCAAGGAAGCGAAGAATCGGCAAGTTGGAGGTCTTGCCACTTTGGATAAGTGAGGGAACAACGGTGTCGAAGGGCGGGATTTTACTGCGATTGGCCAAAAGTTGGTACGCTAGTGCCGGTTCGTTAAGGTGAGCGCATACGGCGGCGAGCGTGGATGATGGAACTACGTCGTGGTTAGCGTGGAAGATTTCGACGATGCGGTGCATCCAACCTTCCTCGAATCGTTGACTGCTAATTTGGTCGAGCAATTGTTCCTCTTGGTCACCAATTTGGGCAAATCGTTCGGCTGCGAGTTTCGCTTTGAGGTCGGTTTTGATTTGTTTGGCCAATTCGGCCAGCTTGGCGGAATAGAGATTGGGATCTTTTTCCTTGAAGCCTGCAATGGAGTGTTCTTCGGCCTGGAGGTGTTGGATGGCTTCGAGGGGGTGATTGCTGAGATCGACGTGGGAGGCAAGAATCGGGTAAAACAGCTTGCCGTCCTCAAGGTGAGTCTCAATCAGTGGCCATTCGACGTCGCGAATGTAAGTGGAGCGGCCGAGGGAGTAGGCAGAGGTGAGGAACACGACGACTTCTGCGCGTTTGAGCGCGTTTTGAATTTCGTTATCCCAGATGCTGCCAATTTTGAGCTTTTCTTTATCGCGCCAGGTGTCAGCGCCGGGGTAACGTTTCAATCCGTAGAGATGGAATGAGACGTCGCGGGCCAAGGCTTCGTCCTCGTGCGCGTAGCTGATGAAAATGTGGGGTTCGCTGGCCATTTTCCCGGATAAGTGGAAATTAGCCTGGAGGCTGTAGTGTTCCAGTGGAAATTTTTGGCGCTCTACCCGAATTCGTAGCCGCGATCCACCCAATAACGCCAATCCTCGATCGCTTCCCAGCTTTGCTCGCAAAACTCGTCTTCGTCCTCATCGTCCACGGATTTTGGCTGCGGGATCATCAGTTGCATCAGCGGCACTGCCATTTCGTCGTTATCCTCACCAAACTCGACGTTGACGAACATTTCCCTTGCGCATTCGTCTTCCGGTGACTTTGACGGCTTGAGCGGTGAGATGGAGCGTTTGCGATCGCAAGACGCGGTAAATGGGAAG
The DNA here is from genome assembly GCA_965224535.1 of Verrucomicrobiales bacterium. Classification (GTDB taxonomy): domain Bacteria; phylum Verrucomicrobiota; class Verrucomicrobiia; order Verrucomicrobiales; family DEV007; genus JBCDHN01. The sequence goes on along the minus strand of CBDCZR010000032.1, from coordinate 10,940 downwards.
GACAGTCGGCCTTCCAGGTGATAGAACCAACCCATCGCCTGCTCTTCGGGTCCGTAAGCATCAACGACGGCTTCCATGACGATTCGCTCTTCGCGCCCGGGATCTTTTTCAGGTCTTTTGGATTTCGGCATGATTCGTTGGATGTAACATGGCTTTTCCGATCGGTGCAACGCGCGAACCGTTTTTGCACGAATTCGCATTCGTAGTAGTTTGACAAAATCTCCAAAACGATGGAAACCCACAATTTCAGGCTAATTTTAAATTCCATTCCCTCCTTAGAAAAGGCCGACGCACTCTATTCACTCTTCAATGATGGAACCTATGAAATCGTCAACGGCGTGGCGGAAATCTGGTTCGACCGCAACGCAAAATCGCTCGAAGAGGCGATCGCATCTGCTATCGCAGACGTGAAAAGCGGCGGATTGGAGGTTCGAAAAGTTGAGATCGAACCTGATGGTTTTCCCACCGCGGTGGTTGCGTGAACCGCTTTTTGATCCCAAGAGAGAATGTCTCACTTACCTCATCAAGCCAAAGCAAGCGACACCATGATCTACACCCATCCCACCACCCGCCGCACCGTCCTTCGCGGACTTGGAGCCACGATTTGCCTGCCAGCGCTCGAATGCATGAGCCCGGCACGCGCCGCGGTCGCGGTGGCGCCGTCAAAGCGGCTGATTTTCCTCAGTTATGCCTGGGGCGTCGCCAAGAACGACTAGTTTCCCACCTCCACCGGGACGGACTACGAGTTGCCCGCATCGTTCAAACACATGGAGCGGCATCGCAAGGATTTTCTCCATTCTCAGCAACCTCTCGAACAAAAACGCGACGCAAGGTCACAGGGGCACGACGACGTGGATGACGAGTGCTGACGTTACCAAACAATATTTTCGATACGATCATCTGCACCGCGGCGAAATTGTGAGCCCCCCGCATATCCTTGTAGGCGAGCATGCATTTTGCAAGTCGCGCCGACTGGAATGGGTTTACCGGGGCTGATCAGATTACCTTCAAAAGACTTGACCATATTGTGCATATGGCTTCCATATTCGTCCTTCACAAAGATGATGTTAATTCCCGAATTTGTTTGCATGTGGGTTCATTTGATCCGGTGCTTTATATTAAATCTGCGCGCAATCATCCACCAAGCGAACACAACAAATATGGTTATAACCACGGTTATCGTCCGATATTTTGGTGCCGAAGCCGTCCTCTGGGCGTTCTGGACCTTATCGGCAGTTGCGTTTCCTTGCTCGGTTGAATGATCGGCGAGATTCCTGTGTCCATCTATTTTCGCGTCCGCATCTTCAATATAAGTAGGATCAACAACCGGCCTATCAATCTCGCCAATGTCACTTCTGGTGTCTTCACGCAATGGAGGCGAACCAATAGGTCGATTGGGATCGCGGCCATCTAAATTATATTTATTCGTCAGGTGTCTGGCATGCCCCGAAACGCCGGGTATAATATCGTCTTGAAAGTAGAGAATGATTTTGTAATCTTCTACTGTGCCGTGTTGAAGCAAATAGCCTAAGAGGGAGTAAATGCGAACGTTCTTGTCTTTGTCTTTCTCGATCTCGGGGATAGCTTTGCGCACTTCATCCAGGACAACTTCCTTCTTGGTGCCAGTATCTTGGAAAAAGCGGTGCAATTGGTTAATAACAGCATCTCTCCGGGTATAGAGCCACACCCGAGCAAGTTCTTTCGCGTCCGCATCACTGATGTTCTTCATTTTTTCTAGGACAATGTTGTATTGGGCTTTAGCATCTGCTGCCGCAATCCGATCCTCGTCCAAACGAGAAAAGTGAAACTTCTGGCGGCGTTGTTCCCATTTGTAACTAGCGTTGACGTATTCCGCGGCTAAAAGCTCAATGTCGGTTGGATTTGGGTGAATCCATTTAAAATGAACTTCTTCCTCGTGGCCTGTCAACAAGTGAGCTAATGCCGCCACCAACACAATCTGAATCCACGTTGCTTTCATTCTTCTTCGATCATTCTTATGTCTTGCTCTATCAATCGCTTGGAATCATTCGCGTAATTATTAATCCGAAAATTAAATAGCCGACACCTAATGATGTGGTATTGTTAGGGATGAAGAGAGACGCCAGAAAGCTTTCGCCTGACCAGCAAGAGCACCTCCGAATGACTGCGGTGCGTATGGTTGTTGAAGAAGGCTACACCCAACGGGAAACAGCTCGTGCGCTTGGAGTAAGTCGGCAAGAAGTAAACCGGTGGTGTCGTAAGTATGAAAAGAGAGGGTGGGACGCACTTCGAGCAGTGAAGCGGGGTCGTAAGGTCGGCGAAAAACGGTTACTATTGCCTTGGCAGTGCGCCACGATTGTTAATCTGATCACCGATAATATGCCCGATCAATTGAAATTGCCATTTGTCCTTTGGACGAGGGCTGCGGTTAGAGATTTGATCGAAGAAAAATTTGGGATCACCTTGAGTCTAATTACAATGGGAAACTATTTAAAGCGCTGGGGTATGACTCCTCAAGTTCCAATTCGCAAGGCCTACCAACAGAATAGCGAGTCTGTCCGGCGCTGGCGTGAGGAGGAGTATCCAGCTATTGAAAAGCGAGCCAAGGAAGAGGGCGCAACCATATTTTGGGGCGATGAAGGCAAAACCACTAACGAAGTTCACGCTGGACGAAGTTATTCGAAGAAGGGCAAGACTCCCGAAGTTCGCGAGAGCGGCAAAAAGCTGAAGCTCAACCACATTTCGGCTGTCACCAACAAGGGAGAAATGCGATTCATGACCTACACAGCTCGAATGACCCAACTCAAGTACATCCTCTTTCTGGGTAGATTGATTCAGAGCCACGATCGAAAAGTGTTCTTTATTGCAGACAATCTTTCTGTGCATCATGGCAAAAAAGTCAAAGCGTGGGCCAAGGCGAACGAGTCCGAGATAGAGCTCTTCTACATTCCCGCGTACTCCCCTGAACTCAATCCAGATGAATATCTGAATCGCGATATCAAGAAGAACGTCCACGGGAAGAAGGCGCCAAGGACCCTCGCTGAATTGAAGGCTAATGTCATAAGCTTCCTGAGAATGCTTCAGAAATCCCCAAGCAGAGTAATCCAGTATTTCAACAGCCCAAAAGTAAAATTCTGTGCCGCGTGAAGTGTCGGCTATTTAATTTTCGGATTAATACCACCTTCGTCGTATCCCAATCCTGGCGACTTCATCAGAAGAGGATAAAACACATTGCGCAAATGATGGGTTCTAGAATCACCGTCTCCCAATCCGCCTCTGCGTCCCATCATATGCAGTGTTTCGTGGGCCATGACCGGTTTCTTCGAACCAGTTCTCGCAATGGCAACAAACGCCTGATTGGGTAGGTGATGGGCAAACGTCGCGCCATGAGTTTTAACAGAGGATTTCAATTGGCTACCACCGGGATCTTGTCGAAGCTCGGCAATTGGGTACAGAAAGACATTGATGTAAAACACATGATACGCGTCGTTTCGCATCTTGGTTCCATATCGGGTTCTTATACCGTCCGAACCCGTGTAATGAATGATGGATTGGGGATTGGTATAGCGATGAGCCATATAGAAATCTGGTTCCGTTGGTCGATTTGCCGGAGCCTCAAACCATTTCTGAACCTGGGCATCCGCATCGAAATGGTGGAACTTTGCATCAACGCTGATTTGAAATGGTGCCAAGACGCTCCTGAGAAATTTCACGTCGCCAATCATCCGTTTGCGCAGGTCAAAGTCGTTATCGGATGGCCGCCTGATTGACGCAGCATCGACTTTGATCTTTCGTTTGCTTCGGAACATATTTTTTTGCACTCGCACATTCCACTCGTGAAATCGTAGCTCTATAGTCCCATCAAGTGCGGCATGATGAGTATCATCATTATCCTCGTCATCGACGGGTTGCGGCCTTTTGTAGGTTGAGTCATAATTGCGCTCTAAAACGCTTCGTTCAGAGTCGAATTGATCATCGGTTTCATCAGAAACAAGGATCATAGGTTTTGACCGGTATATTCCGTTTTCCCATTTCAGGGTTATTTTTGTATGACCGTCCAGCGGCTCGTAATCTTTTGAGGAATTTTTGAACGTGGCTATTTCTGCTTCGAGAAAATCCTTGTTAGCAATTTGTTCTCCTTTAATCTCAATTACTAAACGATCCCTGTCTCTACTGATGAAGTCCTTGTAAAAATCCGCAACGTCCCAAAGGTCAGTATCTTCAAAATTGAATGCATCACGCCAACGGCACAGCCGTAATCCTTCATGAGGTTCCTCCATCCCGTTGCCGCTCTTAGTCCATCTATCCGGCCCTAAAATGGGCTGCTTAAATTCCACAGGCAAATGCTCCCACTCATAGTGCTCGCAATGAAAATAGATACCGTCGTCATCCGTCCACCCACCCTGGCGGAAGGCTTTCGGGGCAAACACCAGGGCATCAGAGGCTACTTCACCGGCTTTCACCGTAAGCTGTTCGATGCGGACCTCCTCCACTTCATGATCTGAGACAAATTTCACCACGAAGAGTTTGGTAAAATCATAACTCAACGGCTCAGAAATTCGGAGACGGACTTGGTGATTCATTTCGTGATACGCTTGCCTCCAGTACCATTTGCCGTCCTGCTCGCGGACGTATTCGGCCCCCGCACATGCTTGCACCATCCCCACCGGCAAACTAAACTCCCAGCCCCAGCTTTCATTTCGAGGTGATTCATGATCCTGCTCGATATATGAACCGGCCATCTCAACCCACCAATTGCCTTCCTGCATGAAGGGAGGATCGGATCCCGGCGGTTGGTAAGGTTCTAATTCTTGACTTGAAGAATTAGAAGACTCGCTACCAAGATCTTCCGGTCCATAGACATCCAAACTGGCCTGGTTACTCGCTCCGTAATTATCGTCATCTTGCCCTGGCATGGTGGGATATGCAGTGCCACCCTGTTCGCCGCTGCCCGGCATTGGGTCGCCTTGCGGCTCCGGGTCATCCTTATCTCGAGGATTCGTCCCCATCCAAAGCACTTCCTCCCCATCAAAATAACCATCACCGTCCGTATCAGGGCGGAATTCGTTGGTGAAATACAGGGTTACTTCCTCGCCCAACGTCAAAAAATCGCCATCATCGTCGCTTTTGCCATCGGAATCGTCGGTGGGATGATATTCGTTGTCAGTTGCTTCCAACAGATCGCCAAGCAAATCACCATCACTGTCAGCCAACTGCGGGTCGGAGAAGACTATCATATCGCGATATTCGTGGGTTGTAATCCACGGATGATAACCGAGTTCTGGTGAGATTTGAACAAAAACCGTAGTCCAATAACCGAAAACCTCAACCTCATTGGGAATACCATCGCCATCATCGTCCGGACCTAATTGCAGGGCGGGATCGTCCAGGTAGAGCGAGTTAATATGCGGACGATCCAGCCACTCAGGGTGGTTATGTTGAATGTAAAGAAGCTGGTCATCGGGGCTCAAATCCGCCAGGGAGGCATTCGGGTCAGCCCAGGCGCCGTAGCCCGAATCGCCACTAGTGTCCACATCGCCGGGCGGAGCGGTGTCATAGGGTTCGCTGGTCCAGGAATCAGTCGGGTCCGCACCGGCTTCGTCGCTTTGGTAATCATCATAGAGCGGGGTGTAATCCGCCCCAGCCAGAGCGGGATCTTGCATGGAGGGATCGTAGGTGGTGGCGTCTGCGTTGGGTTCGTCTGCTTGTGAAAAATTGTCGTCCATCGGGCTTGGCTCCGAATCTATAGTGGCGTTGTCCGGCAGCTCGTCGGCATCAGAATTTTGCGGGGCTGAATCCTCGTCATCCGTGGTTGAGGAATCGTCCGCGGCGGTGTCAGCAGGCTCATCATTCGGATCATGGGCACTAGAATTACCAAAAATTTCATTGTGATCGAGATGACCATCGCCGTCCGAATCATACGGATATTCGGTACCGACCCAATATTCCAAGAGAAAGCTGAGGCCGGTGGTGGGAGAAGGATATTCGGCATCGGCAGGATCCTCTGGGTTTGTGCCGTAATCGCGCTCGAATCCATCGGGGATTGGTCGCCGTCGCTGTCCGGATTTGTCGGGTCCAGCGTCGTGGTATAAGTTGCGGTGGACCAATACATGTAGACGGTTTCCTCGGTGATGTTGCCAAACCCATCATCCACCCAATCGGTATGTTGATAAACCTCAACGCCGCCAATCTCCTCCGCGTCGCTTAGCCCGTCAAAATCGCTGTCGACGAGGAGGGGATTGGTCCCATAGATGAATTCCTCATCGTCATTGGGAATTCCATCGCCGTCGTCATCCGCATAGGGATCGTTCGGATCGGTGAAATGGATGTATTCGCCCAGGTTGGCCAAGCCGTCGCCGTCTTCATCACCGGCAGGATCGCTGACATTGTGGAAAGTTTCCCAATCATCAGGCATCAAATCGCCGGCCTCCACGCCGGCAAAATAGTCATTGTTTTCTTGAATGGGATCCAGAGAGCGAGCGCCATCCGCCCCGGAATAGGTGGCCGAACCGTGCCCGTTTTGCAGGTTGGTGATGGTTTCCTCAAGATCGTTGAGATGTTGAGATGCGCGCATGGCCCGCTGCAACGGCCATGAGTGGCGCCAAGCCCAGGAACAAGGCCACAACCAGCGTGTTTGCCAGTTTTGGGTGAAAATTCAACTTTGGTGGTCGCCGTCACGTTACCGCGTCATTGCAGATGCGTGGGATTGGCAAGCGAAAAGTTTTGAGCCACTTTGTTGGCGACATCGCCAATTTGGTCGCATGCATTACCGAAGTTTTCGAACCGGGGCCCCGGCTGATGTTCGATGCTTCTTAACACTTCCAAATAACAACCTTGGCAAGGCTTATGCCGCAACGAGTTGATATCCAAGGTTTTCGGCCTGTTTTTCGAGGTTCTTGATTCGGCGTTTCAGCACCGCCTCCGGAACCTTACTCACCACCTCCTCTTCGTAGCTGCGTTGGGTGGTGATCAGCGCATAGATGATTCGGGCCATCTTGTGCGCGGTTGCCGAGATTCCTTCGGCTTTGCCCAGCTTCGCCTTCATTCGCCGGCAGAAGTTGCCCAGTGCGTTGTCGCTGCGCCACAGCGTCATCGCGCACATCCGAAGTTGATCGGAGATGCGGCTCTTGATCCGCCGTGTTTTGGCCCGGCCTAACGGTTTGCTGCCCGAAATCCGGTTGTCCGGACAGAGCCCCAGCCACGAAGTGAAGTGCTGGCTACTGCTGAAGCGCTCCCGAAACGCATCGCCTCCCCCAATCTCACAGATCAGCGTGCTGAGCAATCCGCTGGAGACTCCGGGGATGAGGCTCAAGTCGGTCCCGTAAATGCGCGCGGCTTCGCCCCGGATGTCGAAGCATGGCTCGTGCTTGGTGGCTTGTTTGCGCGCGCTCACGCTCCCGGCTACGGGCAGACTCGCCGGGCTTGAAGGCGCCGAGTCCGAATCTGCGTTCTGCAACGCGTAACAACGGCCTTCGGGCTTGGGTTCTTCGCGCTTTTGGTAGGCCGCCATCAATTGGGAGAGCTCCTGTTCGATCGCTTCGATTTGCTCGTGAAGCTGCTTCCAGCGCTGATAGGCCAGCTGGAGGGATAGAACGTATTCCTGGCGAAAGTTGCCGTCCAAGGCCTTGATCACGGTTTGTTTCGGCGTCTTGCAACGTCCGTCGCGCAGGCTCTCCAGGTAAACCGGATCGCGCTGGCCGGCGATGATCGCTTCGATGATGCGCCGCCCGCTGACTCCGTCAATGTCGCTGATCACGTGGTGCAGTTGCACGTTCATCTCGGTCAACACTTTTTGCATGTGCAAGATGGCCTGGCATCCGCCGCGAATCAGCTCCTGGCGCTGGCGGTGCAAAAAGCGCATGCCGAGCACTTCTTGGTCCGGGACGAAGGATTTGCGCAGCAACCCCGCGGTATGCAGGCGCTGGATCCATTGCGCGTCCTGGACGTCGCTCTTGCGCCCGGGGACTGATTTGAGGTGGCGGGCGTTGACGACGAAGCATTCGATGCCGTTTTCCTCGAGCACTTGGTAGAGGGTGACCCAGTAGTTGCCCGTGCTTTCCATGGCCACGGTGGTAATGGAGCATTGCTTGAGCCATTGCACTGCTTCGCGCAGGTCTTCGTTGAAGGTGCCGAAGGTGCGAACCGCTTCGGGGTCGCGATCTGCGGGCACTGCCAGGACGATTTCTTCAGCGCCGACGTCGATGCCGGCAGCGTCGGGATTGCACACTTGGTTGAGAAGCGTTTTTTGGGTTTTGGTCTTTTTGGTCTTTTTCTTTTGCGATTTCTTGGCCATGTTGAATTTCGTTTGAACTGAAAATCGCAGTGCGAGCGGACCGGCTTTTCGAACAAATAGCAGACTTCCAAACGGGATAGCGCAAAGCTGCAAAGCCCTGCGCTTCACCAGGAACCAGCCCGCGAAAAGTCGGGACCATGCTTAAAAACGGGTACGTAATCACCAAAGTAACGACGGCCTTGGTTTCCGCTCGCACTGCATCCCGCCATGTTGGGGGAGCGTCAGTCCGCCTGCCAAGTTATTTCCGCGTCAGCGTCACCTGTGATTCTTTTGCTTAAAACTGCAAACTTGACACTTTCCGGCTGTTTGCATGTTCAGTCAGATGTAGGTGAAAAGAGTTGCGCCGCTTTGGACGCGCCAAGATTTTGGCACAACGCTGGCAGAACCTTGAGTGTTGCGCTTGGGCTCCGGGGCGGACAGGAGTGTCCGCGCTCCTTGGCGCGTGGCCACCAACCCAAAAACTCAAAAGCTCAACAATTGCTCCATCAACCGGCGAAAACGTTCCTTCTCTTTATCGCGTAGGAGAAATCCGCCGCCTGCTATACTGGAGTAGACGTGATAGCAGGCCAATTCTTGCTGCTCGGCAGCCAAGATGCGTGTGTTCATGAGAAAATTTTTGGCTTCGCCGACGATTAGATCGGCATCTTCCAATAGTCAACCTTTTTTAATGCACTTCTTCAAAATTTTTGGACCTGAGTAGTTACATCTTATTGTGATTAGATTGCAGGTCTTTTGAATTAACAAGCCTTCGAACTATGGTAATATCGACCAACTCCTGGCTTTGGTTAAACCCAAGAATTACGCCATCAATGTCCGACATGTCCGCAACAAAGTGAACGTCGGACTCTAAACGTTCCTTAGGTGGAGTGTAAGGATAGGCAATACCGGTTGGAGTAAGATCAATAGCATATGGAGCCAGGGTTTGAACTGACTCTATACTCATCCTTAATTCTAATTTCATTACCCAACCAGGCACCCATGTACTTTTTTTGTCCGCGCAACCAACCGGCATAAGAATTAGTAGCGCAAGTCCTAAATGGTAGATTTTCATCTCTGTCAATTTTCTAGGTAAAGTTTGAGAGAAGCCTGCGGATCGCTGCCTGGAGACGGTTTTAACGAAACCAATTTTCCAATTCTTTTTGGCCTGCTGAGTAGAGTGTCGTATCCCAGCCCCCCGCCTGAACTGCATACATTGTCGAAACCCGCTGCAGTACATCCTGTCGCATTTGCGACATGCTGCAAAAAGTATCCACCGTTTCGCCCAACATAACAACCTCTTAAGTATATGAAGCACTTACTACAGAACTCGACTCCAACAAACAACTCAAAGCCAACGTGATATTTTATATCAGTCCCTGTAATCTCCGGATTGATCACCATTTGGTCGATCTCTTCTTCGGTCCTCATCGCCAACCGCCCTTTGTTTTGCCAGTCTTGCTGGAAAACGGACCCAACTACTTGACTATGATCCCAACCGTGACCCTCTATGTCTAGGCGCTGAACACAAGGGCATTTTTTGATATTGCTGGGTGAAATGTTCTTTAATTTTAGATTTGCATCCGAAACCGAATCTACTGGAACTATGTGGGTGTTCTCGTCTCCTTCCAACTGTTCTTTCATAGTCTCCATGTTTTTCCGAATCATTTCTTCGGATTGCCACATCCATTCCGCTGAGAATCTTTGCGGCTTGTTTTCAAGTGACCATCCCTCCTCTTTGCCCGCTTGTCCAGGATACAGCACAACCCTTTTTGGAGATAGCCCGAGATAATCAATTTTTCCGATCAGGTAGTTTTCCGAGCTTAAATACAAATTGATACCTCCAATTTCTTGAATTGGATCGCGAGACGCCCAATGTCCCCTCTCTGGGGCGTAATACCTGAAGCCGTAGTAACCAAACTCAGTTTCACGATCAAAATACTTCGTGCTGAACCGAAACGGAATCTGCTCCGCCAATTCGCCCTTTTCACTGATCAAATTGCCAAACGGTCCATATTGAAAGCCGGCTTCACCTCATCCATGATCCGACGCAGCATCGTGTCGGATAGATCGTACGGTCCCGCCATCGGAGCGATTGCCGTCACGGTGAACTCATGCCCGTGGCGATTCTGCAGCAGTTCCGCTGCGGCAAGCGTCGCATGTCCGCCCTGAGAATACCCGGCGAGGAAGAGCTGACCGGTCAGTTTCGCACCCTCCGCGAGCGCGAAGTGCTCTGCGGCCCAAAGCAGATCCCGCACCGCTGTCCCCTTCGCTGCGGCGATGCACATAGGGATGGAGCCCGAGCGAATCGCCCAACCCCCACGTAGTCGGGAATGACGGTAAGGTAGCCCGCCGTTGCCAGGGCTACACCAATCATTCCTTCGCTGGCTTCGATGTCGATTACGATTCCTAACGCTTCGAATTTTTGCGAGGGCGCATCGTCACGCCGCACTATTGTGCCGTGTTGGTAGCTGGCCACGGCATCGGCTCATCGAGGGGAATCGGAGGAAATGCAAGAACCGCCGGCATAAAAAGCGTCCCCGAAGCCTTGACCACGCGATTTCCAACGGGCGCCTCAGTCCGGTATACAATCTTGTAGATCGTCAGCGGGTAGGTCGGATTCACCTCGATTGGAGGGTCGGCGCCCTCGAACATTGCCTTAAGCAATGGAAGTCCAAGGCGCGACCGGAAC
>CBDCZR010000031.1:0-124173 GCA_965224535.1 Verrucomicrobiales bacterium | reverse complement strand
ACTCCCTCGAGGAGACCCTGGGAGATGTCCCGGTCGAGGGCGACACGGTCGTGATGATCACCATCGGTGGAAACGACGTCATCCGCGCCTTCAACCCCCAAGACAGCGCGGAGCGGGTCGTGGACCAGGCGCTGCTCAACGTCGAGCGCGCCGTCGACCGGCTGACGGACGGGAGCCTGTTCGTGACGCCGCCGCGGCTCGTGTTCACCAACGTCTACGAGCCCAGCGATGGGGTCGGGCAGGTGCCCAAGGACGGCGACTTCGAGGGCTGCTTCTTCGGCATCGACTTCACGAGCAAGCTGGAGGCCTTCGCGCGCCTCAACACCGAGCTGGCGGCCCTCGGCGACACCCGGGGCTTCGCGGTGCTCGATCTGCGCGGGCACTTCCTCGGCCACGGCTTCCACTCCAAGGACGCCTCGCTCGAGGTCCACGACGCCGACGACCCCACCCTGTGGTTCGACACGGATTGCATCCACCCGAACCCCAGGGGACACCACGAGATTCGCCGGCTGTTCGGCGCCGCGCTGGCGGGCGAGCCCCTCCCGCTTCGGCGCCCTCAGCGCTGAGGGTCTCGGACGGTCGAGCGAGACCTCCCCACCCGCGGTACACTGATGTCCCCCTTTCGGAGGACGGATGTCTCCCCCCACGCCGTCCGGTGTCGAGCCGTCAACGCACACCTCAGGCCTCCATGCCGCCGCCAACGCCCTGGGCCAGCGCGCCATCGGCGTGGGCTTGGCCTTGGCCGGCTTCCTGGCCTTGGCGAGCACCTTCGTCCTCTCGCTCGGAGACGCCTTGCTGCCCGTGAGCGCGGGCAGCAGCGGCCTGCTCGGCGCCGGGGTCTACCTGCTGGTCTTCCCCGGAGGGCGCGAGGCTCAGCACGACAGCTGGAAGGTCTTCGGCGTGATCGTGTGCGCCAGCGTGTTCACGCTGCTCGGACTCGTCGCCACCGTCAGCTGGCGCATGCAAGGGCTGTAGTCGACGGACTCAGCCCCCGTCCCCCTTCGACGCGCTGGGCGACGCGATCTCTGGCGGCTCGGTGCCCTCGGGCGCTCGGTTGAGGCTGGGCGGGGTGCGCTCGGGCTCCGGCGGGCGGTTGGAGCCCACCGGTGGCGGCGGATCGAAGGCGATCGGGCCGGGCGCCGAGCGCAGCAGCAGCGGCTCGGGCACCTGCACCTCTTCGCCGTCGGGCGTGGCGAGCAGCGCTTCGTGCATGGCGCGCCCGGCCATCACCGCCGCCCTGGGGTCGCGCGCGATGCTCTCGAGGTAGGTGGCGCGATCGACCACCACCAGCTCGGCGTCGGTCTCGGCGACGACGGTCGCCCCGTGACGCTCGCCGCGCAGCATGGCGAGGTCGCCGAACATGCACGGACGCGACAGGCGCACCTCGCGGCCGGTGTCGGCGTCGTGGTGGCACACGGTGCCGTCGACCACCAGGTAGGCCTCGTCCGCAAAGGAGTCGGCCTCGACGACCACCTCACCGGCACGCACGAACAGGCGCTCGTGGTCGGCGAAGAGCCCACGGAGCTTGTGGCGACGGATGAAGTCGAGCCACCGATCCTCGAGGTCGGGCGCCCAGATGTGGAAGGGCACAGCCTGACGCCCGTCCGCGTAGCTCAGCACCTCTGGCGAGCAGCGTGTGGCCCCCGCCGCCTCGCACGCGGGCCAGGCCGAGGGCGTGATCACGCCGTAGATCTCGAAGATGCCCACCTGCTCGAACCACGCGTAGAGCATCGACATGATGCCGCGTGCCACCCAGCGGTTCTTGCGGTGGCGGAGGCGCACGAAGAACATCGTGCCCGCGCCCTTGTCGGTGTGGACGCTGCGGAAGTGCGGCCCGAAGTCGAAGTGGAGATCTGGCGCGAGGGTGTCGTCGGGCGACAGCCGCTTGAGCGCGCGGATCCCGCCGAGGATCCGGCCGGCTTCATCGTAGGCGACGATGTCGCGCACGTGGGTGCGTGGCCGCGAGTCCCAGGCATCCGTCCACAGCTCGTCGTCGCGGGGATCGACGGCCTCTTCCTCTCCTCGGTACACCTCGTACCGCGCACGCTGAACGCGCACGATCTCGTCGGGATCGCGTGCAAAACCGAGCCGAATGGCCATGGTCTCCTCCGCTCCGACGTGGGGGACACAAGGCGGACCGGTACACCCTGCGGCAAGTGGCCAGTCTATCGCCGATACGCGCCGGTGTCCTTCCACGCGCGCAATGCGGCGAAGACGGTCCCCGGGTCTCGGGGGTCGAAGGGGCGTCCCACGGCCTCCAGCGAGGCCAGAATTTCCGGGCTTCCCGGTCGAAGGAACGGATTCGTGGCGCGTTCTTCTTCGAGTCGACTGGGCACGGTGCACCCGCCCGCCTCCCGCAGCGTCCCGACCCTCCCGATCCGCGCCGACAGCGCCTCGTTGCCCGGCTCGACCGCTTCGCCGGCCGAACGCGCCCGCCTGGAGCGAAATTTCTACGCCGTGTCCGAGAGTCCGCAGGGAGTTTACGCGCTGATCGACTACGTCAATTTCAAGGGTGAGGGCATCAAAAAAGAGGAGCGCTACAAGGGGCAGGGTTGGGGCTTGGCCCAGGTTTTGCTGGACATGCAGGGCGAACCCAGCGGCGCCGCCGCGGCGGTGGAATTCGGCAACGCGGCCAAGCGCGTGTTGACCCGCCGGGTGGCAAACGCCAAGCCCAAGGATGAATCGATGTGGCTGCGAGGCTGGTCGAATCGCGCAGAGAGCTACAAACGGCCGTTGTGAGGCGCAACCGCGCGGTTGAAGCCCGTCACCCCAATTTCGCTTCCGGTTTTCGCCGTTTTTTTCGTCCAAGGGAGTGCATGAGATCCATTGCTTTGCCCGTTTTTTTGGCGATCCTGCCCGCTGTGCCCTCAAGCGCTGAAGTCGCCTACGTTTCGCCGGAATTGAGCCTGCCCAAGCGGCTCAAACCGGGGCCGGTGAATTTCGAGTCGAACCCGCTGCCGATTCCCATGGTCGGTTGGGCGGCGGACGCGGTGACGATTCAAGCGCATGATGGCACATTGGCCAATCGCCGCTCGGCCTTGGGCAAGGCCATGGATGCGGAAGTCGAGCTGCAGATGGTCGATGACTTCGATCAGCAAGTCGTCGATTACGCGGAGGGTCATTCGCCGTTTTTGCGCGGTTCGTTGGGCCAAATTGTCGTGGCTGCGGACGCGGTGAAGCGCTTTGGGCCAAATTTCGAACCGGTCGTCTTTTTGCTCGTCTCCTGGTCCGCGGGAGCCGATGGGTTGGCCGCCAGGGAAGCGAAATCGCCGTCCGCGCTGAAGGGCAAATCCCTGGTTTTGCAGGCCAACGGCCGCCAACTGGATCTGTTGCCGGAAATCCTGCGCCGGGCGAAATTTGGCGCTTCCGGGCTGAAAATGCGCTTTGTCGGCGAGGCGACTTACCATCCCGCAGCGGCGCTGGACGGGCGCTGTCACGATCCCACCAACGCCCTGGGGCAAGATGGGGCGCTGGCCGCGGCTTTGGGCCTGCAACGCGACTTTACCAAGGCCAACCTGAAGCCGCTGATTTCAACCCGGGATGCGACGCGGGTGCTGGCGGACGTTTACGCCGTTCGCGCGGATTTTTTGGCGAAACATCGCGCCACGGTGGAAGGTTTCGCGCGTGCGCAGAGCGAGGAGCAAACCCGCTTCGCCAAGCAACTGAAGGGCCCTAACATTGCCCGAACCATGGCCGGCGTTTTTCTGAACGATGAGGCGTTGGCCGCGGAATTCCAGGAATGGGCCGGACAAATCGAGTTTCCCGGGCCAGAGGGCAACCGCCGTTTTTTCGCCTCCCAATTCGCCGCTCTCAACCGCGATTTGAGCGGAGTTTTGCACCAGGCCAAGCTGATTTCCGCTCCCGTGACCCTGCACCAGGCAAAGATCGGGTTTTGAGCCGCGGGTTGACCTCCCGCACGATTGGATGCATCGCTTTCCCAACATGAAAAACACCCAAATTCTCGCAGCCGCGGCGTTTGCGGTTCTGGCTTTCCAGGCCGGGGCTCAGGATGCTGAAAAACCCGCCGTTCCCCTTCCCAAACCCGACAAAGAGGGCTGGATTTCGCTTTTCGACGGCAAAACGCTCGGCAACTGGAAACCGATCAATTTTGGGCTCGGCACCGACGTGGTTGCCGTGGAAGACGGGCAGCTTTACCTGGATGCCGGCGACCCGATTACCGGCGTGAAGTGGGGCGCGGAGTTGCCCGGCAAAATTGGCTACGAAATCGCGCTGGAGGCTCAAAAAATCCAGGGCGACGACTTTTTTCTGGCGCTGACCATGCCGGTTAACGACAAAAGTTGCACCCTGGTTTGTGGCGGTTGGGGCGGCGGCGTGGTCGGCATCTCCAGCCTCAACGGCCTGGACGCTTCCGAAAACGAAACGGCCACGGTCGAATTTTTCGAGCCCAAAAAGTGGTACAAAATCAAGGTCCGCGTCGAGGCTGAGGCCATTCAGTGCTGGATCGACGAGCGCCACCTCATCGACGTGGAAATCAAGGGCGTGGAAATCGGCATGCGGCCCGGCGACATCGAATTGTGCGAGCCCCTGGGCCTGGCCTCGTTTCTGACCAGCGCGGCCTACCGCTCCATCAAGTGGCGAGCGTTGCCAAAAGCCGGCGAATGATGATGCGAGCGGCTCCCAAATCCATCGCCGGCATCCCGCTGTTGCTCCTGGCCGCGCTTTTCACCAGCCAATGCGGCTGGCAGGGCAAAAACTCCGCGCCGGGAGCCAAAACGGGCGCAAAAACCTCAAAACGCGCCAAATCCCACGGTTTGACCGACGTTCGCCAGGCTGCACCGGGAATTCGGGTGGAACTTCGCTACGCCACGCGCCGCAACATCACCGGCCGGGCGATTTATCCCGCAAACATGCCGCCGTTGCTGCAAACCGACACCGCCCGGCGGCTGGCCCGCGCGCAACGGGAACTGCAACGCCAGGGGTATGGCTTGAAAGTCTGGGACGCCTATCGCCCGCCAAAGGCGCACATGGCCCTGTGGCAAGCCGCGCCTAACAGCGCCTACGTCGTGCCGCCCAAACACAACCGCTGGTCCTACCACACCCAGGGGCTCGCCGTGGACGTAACCCTGGTCGATGCCAATGGCCGGGAAATGCGCATGCCGACCGGTTTCGACGAGTTTTCGCCCGCGGCGCGCTCGCGCTACATCGGCAGCGACCCGGAAATTCGCCGCAACCTGCGCCTGTTGCAGTCGGCCATGCGCAACGCCGGTTTTGGCACGATTCCCACCGAATGGTGGCATTTTGAGAATCGAAGCACCGGCGCCGGAAAACTCGTGCTTGCCTCTCAGTTAGGGTTAACATTGCCCGAGCATGTCCGACGAATACAAATTCCCAGATGACCCGGCCTTCGAGCTAGCCAGGGGGCTGCGCGAGCGCGCCGGCTCGCACGAACCGCACGAACGCGCCTGGAAGGGAGCCCACAATGCCGCTACGCCCGACCAACTGGCAGATGCCGCCCGGCGAATCGTCGCCAAGCTTCAGGAACACGGCTACACCGCCTTTTGGGCCGGCGGCTGCGTTCGGGATAAAATGCTGCGCCGCGTCCCCAAGGACTACGACATCGCCACCAACGCGCGCCCGCGCCAAATTCGGCAACTCTTTCACTCCGCCGGCTTTGTTGGCGCGCATTTTGGCGTCGTGCTGGTCAAGGAACCGGAGGGCGTCTTTGAAATCGCCACCTTTCGCTCCGATGGCCTCTACCTCGACGGACGCCACCCCCGAGACGTGCGCTACTCCGACGCGGAAGGCGACTCCCAGCGGCGCGATTTCACCATCAACGGGCTCTTTTTCAATCCCGCCACCAACGAACTCATCGACTACGTGGGCGGCTGCGAAGACCTGCAAAAACGCACCATCCGCGCCATCGGCAATCCCGCCGACCGGTTCATGGAAGACCATTTGCGGCTCATGCGCGCGGTTCGGTTCGCGGAGGTGCTGGAATTCGAAATTGAGCCGGAAACGCTGGCCGCGATCAAAAAAGCGGCCCACAGCATCCGCAAAATCTCCGCCGAGCGGATTCGGGACGAGTTGGTGCAAATTTTGGAGCATCCCAACCGGATCCACGGCTTCGATCTGCTGGTTGGCACCGGGCTGATGTCTGAAATTTTGCCGGAAATCACCGACCTCATGGGTTGCCAGCAACCGCCGGAATTTCACCCGGAAGGCGACGTCTTCGTCCACACCCGGCTCATGCTCGGGCTGCTGGAACCCAACGCGCCAATCTCGCTGGTCTTGTCCGTCCTCTTCCACGACATCGCCAAACCCGCGACCTACAGCTTCGACGAAGCCGCCGGCCGCATCCGCTTCAACGGTCACGCGGAAAAAGGCGCGGAAATGACCCAACGCATCCTCAAACGCTTCCGATTTTCCAACGACATCATTGAGGCCACCGTTAGCGCCGTCGCCAACCACATGAAGTTCAAGGACGTGCAGCAAATGCGCGTCGCCACGCTCAAACGCTTCATGGCCGCGCCGACCTTCGACCAGCAACTGGAGCTGCATCACGTCGATTGTCTGGGAAGCAACGGCAACCTGGAAAATTACGACTTCGTCCAAGCCAAGCGCCAGGAATTCGCCAACGAGCCGCTCATTCCGCCGGTGTTGCTCAACGGCAACGACCTCATGGCCATGGGCCTCGCCGCCGGCCCGAAAATCGGCGAAGTGCTCGAAGCCGTGCAAACCCGCCAACTGGAAGGCGAGCTAAAAACCCGCGAAGATGCGCTGGCCTGGGTGGGGCAGGAGTATGGCTTGGCATCATAAGAAAAGGGGGGCTTCGGTCTTTTTGATCGAAGAGAGGTCGAGGAAGCCGATTTGATCACTTCCGAAAAATCTCGCGGCGCAAGGCGTCAAACGCGGCCCTTGCGCTTAGCGAAATGGCCAGGGCGGTGCTCAGGGTGACGGTGGCGAAGACGGCTAGCATGATGGCGATCTCATACTTGATGGCGACGAGCGGACTGGAGCCGCCAGCATCTGGCCGGTTATCATCCCGGGCAGAGCCACGAGACCGATGGTGGCCATGCTGGCGAGGGTAGGTTTAGCCCGAAGTTGGAGGCAATAATCCGGGCAACTTGCTTATTATAAGCGACTTATGAATTTTCATGGCAAAATATGTGCCCATGTAAATGATATTTTGTATTAATTTTTGTTGATATTTAATACTATTCGCGCAATATAGCGCACCCATGTATATTGAATCGGTTCCCAACCGCAACTCCCCACCCTGCATCCTCCTGCGCGAATCCATCCGCGAAGGCAAAAAGACCCGCAAGCGCACCATCGCCAACCTCACCTCCTGGCCCAAAGAAGTCGTCGAAAACCTCCGCATCCTGCTCAAAGGCGGCCGCGCCACCGAGACCTCCCTCCAAGACAGCTTTGACGTCGTGCGATCCCGATCCCACGGCCACGCCCACGCCGTGGTTGCTCTCATCAAGAAACTCGGCCTGCCCGCCATTATCGAGCGCAGCGACTCTCCGCAACGCCGGCTCGTTCTGGCCACCATCGCCGGACGCATCCTCTTCCCCGGCTCCAAACTCGCCTTGGCGCGCGAGCTTTCCCCCGACACCGCCAGCTCCACTCTAGGCGAACTCTGCGGGCTCGATCCTAACACAGCCGTCAACGTCAAAGAGATCTATTCAGCCATGCACTGGTTGTTCGAAAAACAGCCTAACATTGAGACAAAATTGGCCAAAGCCCACCTCAAAAATGGCACGCTCGTCCTCTACGACCTGACCAGCACCTGGTATGAAGGCGAGACCTGTCCGCTGGCCGAGCGCGGCTACAATCGTGATGGCAAAGCCGGCAAAAAACAGATCAACATCGGCCTGCTCTGCTCTTGAACGCGGCTGCCCGATTGCCTGTGAAGCCTTCAAAGGCTCCACCGCCGATCCTAACACCGTCGCCACCCAGATCACCAAACTGCGCGAACGTTTCGGGCTAAGCAAAGTCATCCTCGTCGGTGACCGCGGCATGATCACCAGCGCTCGTATCGACGAAGAATTTCGCGGCGTAGAGGGCCTGGGCTGGATCAGTGCGCTGCGCAATGACGCGATTCAAAAGCTCGCCAAAAAGCAGGCGTTGCAGCCCGAACTCTTCGACGAATACGGCTTGGCCGAGATCAGTTGCGAAGAGCTTTATCCCGGCGAGCGCCTCGTCGTTTGCCGCAATCCGCGCCTGGCCAAAGAGCGTACCGAGAGGCGAGAAGCGCTGCTTGAAGCCACCGAACAAGCTCTGCAAAAAGTCAAAGCCGCCGTGGGCCGGGCGCGACATCCTTACCGTGGAAAGGACCGCATCGCGCGCCGCATCGAGCGCGATATCGCCAAATACAAGATGCTCAAGCACTTCGAGTTGAACATCGGCGAAGACAGTTTGGATTGGACGCGCAAGGAGGATTCGATTCAACGCGAATCGCGCCTCGACGGGCTCTACGTGGTGCGAGCCGGCCGGGTTGGCGCCGAGGAGATGGATAGCGAGGGGTTGGTGCGTAGTTATAAAAGCCTGGCTAATGTGGAAAAAGCTTTTCGCAATCTCAAGACGGTCGATTTGCAGGTACGCCCCATTTTTCACAACGACGAGGAAATGGTGCGCGCACACATTTTTATCTGCATGTTAGGCTATTATGTAGACTGGCATATGCGCGAGGCCTTGGCTCCGATGCTCTTTGCCGAGGAGGATCGCGAGGCGGCCGCGGCCAAGCGCAAGAACATCGTCGCACCAGCGGAGCGTTCCGATACAACGCTTTCGAAGGTGTCGAGCAAGGTTGATGAGGAGGGGCGGCCGGTGCATAGTTTGCGCACATTGCTGGGTAATCTTTCGAGCATCGTGTCATCGACATTTCGGCCGAAGCTTGAGGGTGCCCCAACGTTTGAGAAGCTCACTCAGCCCACGGCCGATCAGGCGCGGGCCTTTGAGCTGTTGGGAGTGCGCTCGCCGGGTTAGGCCGAAGTTGGGGAGGGGGTTTACTGGTTTGCTGCAGGTTGGGCAGATTGTGCCCAGTAGCGTGCAAAATGAATCATCTGTAACTCGCTTACGGTCAATGGGAAGTCGCGGATTGGGCGGGTTAACTTCGGGTTAGCGCGCGAATCATGGCTTCGCGGAAAAATGGACGACGTTTGAGCCTTCCTCCCCACGACCGGTTTCCCGCCGCAGTTGGCTTCTGCTAGTGTTTCTGGGTACTCTGATTTTCATCATTTCAGCATCGATTCTCACACAGGGGACTTGCACCCCGTTAAAACAACGCCCATGCTGGGCACACACAAGGCATGGGTGGCAACCCGCTACCTCGCCGTGAGTCGGAGATTGAACCTGATGAGAACCCTTTACCCTGAGTCGGACTGGCGCTCCCGGTAGCGGGTGCCACCACTTCGAGGTTATGCCAAATGAGAAGACTTTCGTGGCACTTGCTCATTGCATCCACCGTTCTGCTCAGCGGATGCCAAACAAGCACCGATAATTCAATAGTAGAAATCGAGCGCGAGATCGAGGCGGCAAAGTCTGCGAACGTTCCATTGCCAAAGAACACGCCATTTGACTCAAATGCGCAAGCTCGGAATGCTTTTTAAGTGCTTACGAGGATGGATACAGAAGCGGTCTCTTGTCATTCAATCTTATGTTTCGGTACCCCGAAGAAGCGAACTCCTACTTCCAATCCATGGATCGGCGAAGGGCCGCGTCCCCATGAACGCTCTTTCTCTGCCCAGTTCCCATGCTCATTTCTGGCACCCCCACTGCGAAAAGTCGCTTCGCATTTTGTGAGATGCGGCGCTTTTTCCGGCTGGAATTGCTGTTCGGGGCTTTGTTAGGTTAGGAGGCTCATCGGCGCTCTGGAAGGGATGACAGGGCCCCTCCCCGTCATGGCCGATTCAGCTCAGCTTATTCCTGATTTTTGGCGGATGTTTTCTTGGCCGGCGCAGATTTTTTCCTCCGAGGCGCCACCAATTCGCGCAAGGCTTCTCCGCCGGTTTTAAGGTGCAAATCGCGCTGCGGGAAGGGGAATTCGATGCCGTTTTCGTGGAACAAATCCCAGATTTCCAGCAAAACCTGGCTGGCCACCGAGCCCACGCCGTTGGACGGATCGGTGATCCAGAAACGCAGCTCCAAATCCACGGAATTGTCGCCAAATCCGCGCAGCAGACACTTGGGCGCGGGGTCGCTTTTGACGCGCTCGATCCGGCTGGCGGCCTCGCGGGCCAAATCCATGGCAGTGCGGACATCGGAGTCGTAGGAAATGCCGAAGGGCGCGCGAATGCGGACGAGTTCCGAGCTGTAGGACCAGTTGACGACGCGGTTGGTGATGAGGTCTTCGTTGGGGATGAGGTGCTCTTTGTTGTCGCGGGTGATGACGGAAACGTGGCGCATGTTGAGGCTGTTGATCCAGCCGTAGGTGTCCTCAATTTCGATGACGTCGCCGGGTTTGATCGATTTATCCAGCAGCAGGATGACGCCGCTAACGAGGTTGGAGACCACCTTTTGGAGGCCGAATCCCAGCCCCAATCCTAACGCGCCGCCAAAAACCGCCAACGCGGTGATGGGGATGCCCATAACGCCCATGGTCAGCAGAAACGCGAGCGCAAAGA
This sequence comes from Verrucomicrobiales bacterium, assembly GCA_965224535.1. Lineage (GTDB taxonomy): Bacteria > Verrucomicrobiota > Verrucomicrobiia > Verrucomicrobiales > DEV007 > JBCDHN01. The sequence goes on along the minus strand of CBDCZR010000031.1, from coordinate 113,584 downwards.
GCCCTACGCGGGTGACCTTGCTGAGCAGCACCTGGATGCTTGCCGGGATGTCCGCCGCGGCGTGGTATTGGCGCTGGGCGATTTTAGAAATCAAGCCGGCCAGCCAAAAGAGCACCACCAGGGTGAGCAGCCCTTTGACCACGGAAAGCAGGGTGATGCGGACGCTGCCCAGGTTCACGCCGGCGGCATCCAGAAATGCGGACGTTTCATCCAGAAGGCCGGTGATGTGCAACGCGGCAATGGCGAAAATAAGCGTGCTGACCACGCGAATCCAGAAGCGGCCCTTGGTAACCAGCCGCGAGGGCAGGTGGATGCAGAAAAACAGGGTGAAAACCAGGGCGGTGATGCGTAAAAGCGGCACGGAATAGCCCAAACCGTTGGCGACGAGCAAGGCTAACCAAAGCGCTGGGATGAAGAGGAAGGGAAACGGCCGAAATTCGCCGTCCGGGGTGATTTTGTCCTCCAATTGCAGCAGCCAGCGCAGTTTTCCGGTGCGCTCGGCCCGGCGCAAGGCAAGGGTCAGAATCCACGCGAAAGCAACGCAGCCGGCCACCAGCCCCGGGTCCAGCCAAAACTCCGCCGATCCCAGGTGCCGGCTCGCCCAGAGTGCGAGCGGTTCCCAACGCGCTTCGCCCACCGCGGTGCGAATGGCTTGCGCCAGCGCATCCATGCTTTCGGGCGGCGGCGGCGCATCAGCGGGGGGTGACGATGTTGGTGGGGTTTCCGGGGACATTTCGGTTAAAATCGCGATTCGTTGCGCAGCGCTTTGGCAGCATCCAGCCGGGCGGCAAAGTAGGCCGGCAACAGCGCGGCAACGGCGCAGGCCAAAAAGGCGCCGCCGGCGATGCAGGCGATGTCGATCATGGTTAGCTTGGCGGGTAGTTCGTAGAAGTGGTAAACCTCCTCGGAGAAAACCTCCATTTTCAATAGTTTGCCCAGCCAGCCCATAAATTTTTGCCGGAAACAGAGGAAGAAAAAAGCACCGCCGAGGCCCAAAATCGCTCCTAACATGCCCACCACGAAGCCTTGCCCCATGAAAACGCCGGCAATTTGATCCATCCGGGCGCCTAACGCTTTCAGTAAGCCAATTTCGCGCCGTTTCATCGTCGTCACCGTGATCATCGTGTTCATGATGCAAAATCCGGCCACCACCATGATGATGGACAGCATCAACACCATCAGCAACCGCTCCATGGCCACCATCTCGAAGATCGACTGGTTCATCTCGATCCAACTGCTGACGGCCAGCGGCGGTTCCACCACCTCCAGCAATTCCTGCTGCACGATTTCCGCGCGGTAGGGATCCTCAAGGTCGAGCATCAACCCATGAACGCCGCCCCTGAGGTTGTAGAGCGTTTGGCCGATCTCCAGCGGGATGAAGACGAACTCCCTGTCAAAATCGTGCCGGCCGGAGTCGAAAATGCCGGTTACCGGCAGGTTGAACGCCGGGATGTATTCGTCCATCTCCACCTGCTCGCCCTCTTTCTTCAGCGCGCTAAAAATCTCCCGGCCGTTGGCCAGGGAGTGAATGTCGACCACGTCGCCAATGCCGATGCCCATTTTCTCCGCCAGCGCCTTTCCGATGACGATGTAGTCGTCGGTCAGGTCGAATTCGCCCTGCGTGACGAGTTGTTGAAGCTTTTGCTCGATGGCTGGAATTTCCTCTTCCGGGGAGCGGTCCCACGGCTGGTTGAACCCGCGCACGCTCACCACCCAGAGCTTGCGGTTAAAATCCAGCGCCACCTGACCGTGAGAAAAAGGCTGCGCGTCGTTGACTTCCGGGTGCTTTTTTACCGTCTCCATCACCTCCCCCCATTCGTAGAGCACGCCGCTGTGGTTGACGACGAGGTGGGGCTGAAAACCAAGCACGGTTTCGCGCATTTTGATGCTGTAGCCGGTCATGATGGCGACGACCGCGGTTAGGATCCCCACGCCTAACATGACCCCCAAAATCGAAACCACGGTGATGAGCGAAACGAAGTTGCGCTTCGGCCGCAGGTAGCGCAAACCGAGGAAAAAGCTAACCGATGAGGTAAGCAATCGGCGAATGGGTTCAGGTCGATCCTTCATTGCGCAAAGCTTGGGCCGCATCCAGGCGGGCGGCGAAATAGGCGGGCATGAGCGAGGCTAACGCGCAACACAGAAACGCGCCGCCGGAAATGACGGCCACATCGACGATCGTGACCTGGGCGGGCAGCTCGTAGAGCATCCGCATCCCCTGCGAGGAAAACAGGTCGATGCCGGAAATTCTCGCCACGAGCACGGCGATGTGTTTGCGCAGCAGCAGGAAGAAAAAGGCGACAATCAGGCCGGTCGCCGTCCCCACCAGGCCCACGATGATGCCCTGGTAGAGGAAGGGGCCGACGACTTGGCTGGTCCGGCCGCCAACCGCCTTCATCAGCCCAATTTCGCCCCGTTTTTGCGTCGTAACCGTGATCATCGTGTTCATGATGCAAAATCCCGCGACCACCATGATCATGAACAGCAGCACGTACATGTTCATCCGTTCCAGAGCCACGGCATCGAAAATGGCCTTGTTGCGGTCGATCCACGTTTCCACGATGAGAGGAGCCACGGATGGGGTCAGGGCTTGCTTCACCGGCCTGATTTTGTGGGGATCGTTGACCTGGAGCGCGATTCCCGATGCGCCGCCCTCCAGACCGTAAAGCCGCTGGCCGATTTCGAACGGGACGAAGAGCACCTTGCTCTCAAAATCCGGGCGATTGGCGCTGTAGACGCCGGTCACCGTCAATTCCGCGGGTTCGATCAAATTTTCGCGCAGCGGCTCGCGATTTTCGCTCTGCGCATCGAGCAACTCGCGGCCGTTCACCAAACTGTGGAACAACAATTTGTCTCCCGGAATGATTCCGAACCCGTTGGCCAATTCGCGGCCCACCACCACGTTTTCGCCCTCCAGGTCGAACCGGCCTTCACCTTGCTCCACCAGCGTCTCGTACTGCCGCCAAATCGGCTTGGCCTCCTCGTTAGGCTCCGGCGCAATCACGCCCTTCAGCTCCACGACCAGCACGCGGTTGTCGAAATCCAGCACACCCTGACCGTAGCTGAACGGCGCGGCGTCGATCACCTCCGGATGAGCGCCGGCGTCGTCCGAAATCTCGCGCCAATCGGAAATCGTGGCCTCCTTCGCGTCCTTGATGATGGCGTGAGGCTGGAAGCCCAGGATGGACTCGCGCATCTGGATGTTGAACCCCGTCATCACCGCGATCACGACGGTCAGCGCAAAGACCGCCAGGGCAACGCCGCCCACTGAAATGATGGTGATGACCGAAACAAACGTCCGTTTCGGGCGCAAGTAACGCAGGCTGAGGAAGAGGCTGAAGGATTTTTTGAGCAAGGTTAGGTCTTGGCGCGGGGAATATGGCCTGGAAATGGGAAACCGAAACCTCGAAACGCAAACGCTGATCCCACCCGGCCGCGTTTGTCCTGGCCGCCAATTTGCGCTAAGCTGGGCGGCATGGGAATGTTCGACGTTTTTCGGCCAAAACCAGCCATCGAGTGCCCGCGATGCGACCAGGCGTTGCGCGGCTGGCAGGGCAAACATCCCCGCTCCTCGCTCACGGTCTGGGAGCAAGGTCAGCGCGAGCCGCTGGGTGATTGGGCCGAGGACGACCCCGGGCAAGACGCCGTCTATCCGGGCGGAATTTCGGCCAAGCGCCGGGCGCACGTTTGCCTGCCGGACTGGTTTTCGATTCACTGCGGCGAATGCCCGGAGCACGGCCGCGACAGCCGCATCGAGCGCTGTGATTGCCGGTGCGAGGACGGCGTATGGGTCGAAACGCAGATCGTGCCAAGGCCGATCCCGAGCATCCTCATCGATGCCGAAGAAGACGGCCAGTGGCTGCAATGCTCCGAGTGCTGCGACGCATGGCTGCGGGAAGGCGGCAAGACCCTCTATTTCTGCCCCGGTTGCGAAGCGCTGACCCAACTGGGCGCCGATCCATCCCGCTGGTGGCCGGTGGAACCGGAGCCAGCGCGGGCGAGCAAGATGACGGAGGCTTAGCCTAACCTAACCCAGCCTTCAAACCGCCCATGCCCAAGCCAACGAACATGGAAGCTGGAACCCAGCCGCTCGACGCGATTCTCGACGAATTGGGCCTGGATGCGCACGATTTGGTGGCGGCCTCAACCGAGCAGATCACCCACAAAATGGTCGCCAAGGGGTGCCGGTGGCCGAAAATTGACCGCAAACCTGCAAGGCAAAATCGCCCGCGCGCTCAGCGCCGCAGCAGGACGAAAATTCGCCGCCAGCGACCTCTTCAACTACCCCGGCCGATGAACGCCGCGGACTATCTCGTCATCGGTCAGGGCCTGGCCGGGACCGTTTTTGCAATTGAGGCGCTGCGGCGCGAAAAAACCGTGCCTGAATCGTGGATCGCGACGAACCGGTTACCTCCTCAAAAGTCGCCGCGGGCATCGTCAACCCCATCACCGGGCCCCGCCTCGCCAAAACCTGGCGCTTCGACGAATTTTGGCCCGTGGCAGTGGAATTTTACCGCCAACACGCCGCCGGCGCCTTTCACCAACGCAGCATTTTGCGACTGCTCATCGACGACGGTCAGGTTGCGCGCTGGAAATCGCGCATGGCTGATCCCGCCTACGCCAAAACCTGGAAATCGGGCCCAACGCGGGTGAATCCGGCGAATTTTCGCCCGCAACCAGGAGCGTTCGAGACGCAAGCCGGCGGTTGGCTGGACGTGGCGAAATTCCTGCAAACCTCCCGCCGCGAATTTCAGGATCGTGGCTGTTTTCGCGTTGGCGACGGTGTTCCCAGCGACGTTTCCGCGCGCAAAATCGTGTGGTGTCAGGGTTACCAAGCCACCGAGAGCGGCCCCTTCACTTGGGCGCCGATTCGTCCCGGGAAAGGCCAGATTTTGGACCTCACCGCGCCGAATTTGGACGAGTCGCGCATCGTCAACTGGGGCAAGTGGCTCCTTCCCCAAGGCGGCGGCGTTTTTCGCGCCGGCGCAACCTTTGAGCGCGATGCAGCGCACGGCGATCCGGACCCATCCGCCCGCGAAGAGATCGAAACCGCGCTGGCCGCGACTTTCCTGCCACCATTCGAGGTCACCGCTCACCGTGCCGCGTTTCGCCCCATGGGCCCGAAAGAAGCGGTGATTCTCGGTTTGCATCCAAAAGCCGCCAACCACGCCATTTTCAACGGTCTCGGCGCCAAAGGAGTGCTCCTCGCGCCGTTTTTCGCGCGTCAATTGCTCGATCACCTGGAACGCGGCCAACCATTGGACGCGGAGATGGATGTGCGGCGATTTTGGGCGGGTTAGAGGATTTGGGTTGCACACGCCGGTTGACTCGCAATAATGGGGCGCAACACAAACAATTCCCTCTTGGCAGTGACAAATCTAGCGCGCATTTATGTACTCAACGTGGTGGCAATTTTGATGGTGGCCGGTTTTCCGGCTCCATCGTATGCTATCAAAATCAAGCTCGACTACACCTACGATTTTACCGACTTTTATGGGGCCGGAAACCCCGGTGGTCCGGCTGCCGGCGCCGAAGCGCGCTCTTCGGCCAAGGCTGCGGCGAAGTTTTTCGAGAGCATCCTGACTGACGACCTCAAGAGCATCAAGCCGAAGAAAAAGAACAAGTGGACTGCGAAGTTTCACAACCCCTCCGGCGGAGGGAGCAAAAAGGTGAGGAATTTGAAGGTATCGGAAGACACGATTGTGATTTTCATGGGCGCCAAGCCGATGTCAGATGCTGCGGGCAGAGCAGCACCGGGTTGGGTCACTGGAGTCTCTGGATCTGACAAGTGGGAAGAGCGCGTGGAAAAGCGCGGATCTTCCAAAGAAACCGAGGGAAAGAAAGCAAAAGACTTTACCCCGTGGGGTGGGCATATCACAATGAATCAAGCTGGTCGTGGGTATTGGCATTTCAATCATTTTGCGCCTCCAGCTGAAGGGAAAGTCGATTTTTATGCCGTGTTATTGCACGAAATGGGACACGTGTTGGGAATTGGCACAGCCGATTCATGGGACAACAAGATCAAAGGAGGCCGTTTCACCGGCAAGAAATCCAAAGCGGCTAACAATGGTGTAGCTCCCCGTGTGTTGGGAGACAAATCCCATTGGGGCCACAATATGATTAGTCCCGTTTTTGTTTACGGTGTCTTGGCCTCAACCAGGATGGATCATGATAGCCGTAGAGGTGTGCGAGAGTCTTTTACCAATTTGGATGTCGCGGCGCTCAAAGACATCGGTTGGAAGGTAAGAACCCGTGCCGACCCGTTTTTCGTTCCACCCCCACCCCATGTGCAGCAGGAAAACAACGATTTATACGCGGCGGGAACGCCGTTTGCATCGGTTCCCTTCGCTACCAATCATACCCACGCGAAAGCGGTGGTGGTTTCCAACTTTATGGCCATCGATTCCGCGACTTTTTCCGGCGTTCCGGTAGCGATTGCTTTGCATCAACAGGGCGGAGCGGCTTCGCGTGCAGCGACCAGAAATCTCAACAATCGCCTGTCCCGGCTTCGGGCTGGTTTGGAAGCGTCAGAATCGGTCGAAAGCAATGCTTCGGGCCAAACCAACCGGACGGAAGGCCCCGTGGAGATCCAAGACCCCCGCGCAGGCATGTGGAACTTGTTTGCCGGCGGAGATTTCGCCGTTGCCGACCAAGATGCGCTTGGGAAACTAACTTCCGGCTCGAATTCCGAGACGATGGCGGGAAGCATTGGCGTGGAACGCAAACTTACGAACAATTTGGCGATGGGCTTGGCCTGGAGCTACCTTGACCACCAAGTCGATTTGGGACCGCTGGGAGATCTATCCAGCGATGGCCACGCCGCATCAATTTACGCGACCGCTCGCCGTGGGCGCCTGTACACCGATCTTCTCTACTCCTACGGCGAATTTGAGACGGATGTGACCCGCAACACGGGCGCCTTTCGAAAAGCCAAGGGAACCGCGGACTCCCAGAGTCATCGCGTCGATCTCAATGCCGGCCTCAACTTTCAGGTCACCGAGCGACTGACAACCGGTCCTATCGTGGCTGCCAGGTACGTGACGGGTCAGGTTGATTCATTTTCTGAATCCGGCGCCGGTGCTGCAAATTTGCGCTACCTCGATCAAAATTTCGATTCGCTGGAGACCCAACTGGGTTGGCAAGCGAGCGTGCAGTGGCCAACCAAGTTTGGCCGGGCAATTCTCCAGGGGCACGTGGCTTGGGAGCGAGAGAATTTTAACGAAGAGGAGCGGGTTAGCGTGGAACTGGAGCAATCCCCCTACCTGCTCTTCGATCGAAGCGGGTTCACTAATGTGGGAGATTTTGAGGTCAGTTCCGCAGTGCCAAGGCCGGGCTCCGACTACCTGTCGGCAGGAGCCGCGCTCATCTTGAGCCTTGGCGATTTGACGGAGGTTAGCTTGGATGTCGAGCACCAGTTTTTTCGCGATTCGCTCGATCAAACCTTCGGTGGAATTCGGTTTACGCGCAGGTTTTGACGGCAATTGGGCCCGCTCCGCCTCACACCTCCCACGCTTCGTGTAAAAAGCGCAAAAAATTGTCGCTCATGACGCCGTTGATGTCTTCCTCCGCGTAACCGCGATCCTTCAAAATTTGCGCGATTTGCGTTAAATCCTGAATGGTGTCGAGGTCGAGCGGCGATTGTTCCCGACCGAAGCCGCCGTCCAAATCCGAGCCCAGGCCGACGTGACGCGCGTTGCCGGCCAGTTGGCAGATGTGATCGATGTGGTTGGCGACGTGCTCGATGCGAACGCCGGCGCTTTCGGGCGTGGTTTCGCGCTTGATCCAGCCGGGCACGATCATCCAGGCGTCGAAGGCAGCTCCGATCACCGCATCGCGCTCGATCAAGGCGCGCAACTGTTCGTCGCTGAATTGGCGCGGATCATCGACCAGGGCGCGGCAATTGCTGTGACTGGCCCAGACCGGACCGCCAAAGGCCTCCAGCGCGTCCCAAAAAGTGCGGTCGCACAGGTGGGTGACGTCCAGAATCATCTCCAGCCGGTCCATCTCCTCCAGCAACTCCTTGCCCTGCGCGGAAAGCGGTCCGTCGCGGTCGTGGCCCTCGGCGTAGCGGCCGGAGCCGTAGTGCGCCGGACCCATGGCGCGCAATCCGTCGTCCCAGGAGCGTTCCAAATGCGCGGGGGTGCGTATGGAGTCGGCGCCTTCCAGGCTCAAAATGTAGCCGATGGGGCATTCGTCAGGATCTTTGGCCCATTCCGCCAGGTGGCGGTCCAGCGCCTCGCGATTGCGAATTTGGCGCAGGCGGCCGTCTTCCTCCATGGCTCGGTACCAGGCCAGTTGGCACTGGGTCATTGCCCAGGCTTGTTCCGGAGATTCCCACGTGGCGACCGAGGCTCGGGGCTTCATGCAGCCGGCCAGTTGCGTGGCTACGCAGATGCCAATGCCCCCCGCGCGCATATCGGGAAAAGCGACCGTTCCGACGGCGCGGCCCTTCAGGTCGGTCATGCCGGCTTCAACCTCGCGAATTTCGGCAACAGGCCGGCGCAGGTCGCGATTCCACTCAATCGCGTTGAGGCTGAGGTCGAGGTGGGCGTCGAATATCAGGGTCTTGCTCACGCCAACTTTTCGATGCGGTTTTGGCAATGAGCAAGGCGCGATTTTTGGAGGTGGCGTTTCTCAACTTTTCAGTTTTCAGGATCGGGGGGCGCGGCTTAGAACTTGAATCCCAAGAAACCTCAAAACTGAAAACTCCCATGAAACTCGGCATCGGCATCGACCTCGGCGGCACCAACATCAAGGCCATGGCTTTCGACCTGGAACTCGGCACGGAATTGGCCCGGACCACGGCCCCGACGCGCGATGGCGAAACGATCGGCGGCGAACCGGCGTTTGCCGTGGGTGTGCGCCAGGTTTTGGGCGAATTAGAGGCAAAAACCGGCGAAACGCCCCAAGCGATCGGCCTTTCCGCCCCGGGGCTTTCAGACAAAGCGCACACTTGCATCCGTTTCCTGCCGAATCGGCTCGAAGGTCTGGAAAACCTGGATTGGGCCCGGTTTTTTGGAAAACCGCGGGTGGCCGTCCTCAACGACGCTCACGCCGCGTTGATGGGCGAAATTTGGCAGGGCGCCGCGCGCGGTGTGGACGAAGTTTTCATGCTAACGCTGGGAACGGGCGTGGGTGGCGCGATTGTTTCCGGCGGCCGGCTCCTGACCGGTCAAATCGGCCGCGCGGGTCATCTCGGTCATCTCAGCCTCGATCCTCACGGCCAGCCAACCATTTGCGGCACGCCGGGCGGGTTGGAGGTGATGGTGGGCGATTGCACGGTGAAAGCGCGGACCAGCGGCCGGTTTGAATCCACCCGCCAATTGGTCGAAGCGATGCAGGACGGCGACGCGGAGGCGCAAGGCTGGTGGGACGACGTGCTGACGAATCTGGCGGCGGGCCTGACCGGCCTCATCAACGTGCTCGACCCGGAGGTGATCATCCTCGGTGGCGGCATCACCAAGGCCGGCGACGCGCTTTTTGGCCCGCTGGAGGATGGGCTCGCAAAAATCGAGTGGCGGCCTAACGGGCATCAAGTCAAAATCAAGCCGGCGGAGTTGGGCGAAGTGGCGGGTTGCTACGGCGCGGTTTACTTCGCGCAAAGTTTTTCGGACGATGGTGCGTCACCGGTTTCCGCCGGTTCGAAGCGGATTTTGACCGATTGATGGGCCTCGCACGAAGGCACAAAGACACGAAGGGCAACTAATCGTGGAAAGCTCTCCACGCGCCTGAGCCAATCTGAATTCTTTGTGCCTTCGTGTCTTCGTGCGAGCACCAAAGTTTTTCGGACGATGGTGCGCCACCGGTTTCCGCTGGTTCGAAGCGGATTTTGACCGATTGATGGGCCTCGCACGAAGGCACAAAGACACGAAGGGCAACTAATCGTGGAAAGCTCTCCACGCGCCTGAGCCAATCTGAATTCTTTGTGCCTTCGTGTCTTCGTGCGAGCACCAAAGTTTTCGGACGATGGTGCGTCACCGGTTTCCGCCGGTTCGAAGCGGATTTTGACCGATTGATGGGCCTCGCACGAAGGCACAAAGACACGAAGGGTGGCTGATCCTGGAAAGCTCTCCACGCGCCTGAGCCAATCTGAATTCTTTGTGCCTTCGTGGCTTCGTGCGAGCACCAAAGTTTTTCGGACGATGGTGCGTCACCGGTTTCCGCCGGTTCGAAGCGGATTTTGACCGATTGATGGGCCTCGCACGAAGGCACAAAGACACGAAGGGTGGCTGATCCTGGAAAGCTCTCCACGCGCCTGAGCCAATCTGAATTCTTTGTGCCTTCGTGTCTTCGTGCGAGCACCAAGCGCGATGATGTTCAATACTTGCCGTCGCGCGTCTCGAAATGCGTGGGTTTGCCGAGCACGTCACCGCCGTTTTTCAGCCAATCGGCCACCCAATCCAGCATTTGGCCGATGCTGACCTCCGGGGCGCCAAACAAGTCATGCGCTTTGCCTGCATTGCTCAGCCAGGCGGTTGGCGCTTCTTGGCCGGTGAAGATTGCCTCGCGTTCGAGGCGTTTGGCGATCTCAAGCGCCAAATCGCGCACACGCAGCACGCCAGGGCCGGTCACATTCAGGATGCAGGGCGGCGCGGAGGTGAGTTCGAGGCTGCGGACGGTGTGTCGGAGGGCGTCCCCTTGCCAAATGACGTTGACGTAGCCAGTGCCGAGGTCGATGGGCTCGCCGGCCAGCACTTTTTGGGCTAGATCCACCAACACGCCGTAGCGCAGGTCGATCGCGTAATTCAGCCGGATGAGGGTGGAGCGCGTTCCAAAATCGCGCGCGGCGTCAAAAAACGCCGTTTCGCGGCCCTTGCAGGAGTTGGCGTATTCGCCGGGCGGCTCGGTTTCGTCTGCTTCGGTTGCGCCGCCGGTTTCGGGCCTGACATACGAATAAACGCAGCCGGTAGACAGCGCCACGATGTCCGAATCGCGAAAACGATTGGCCACCAGCCGCGGCATTACCACGTTCATCGTCTGGAGGAGGCTGGGATCGTGCGCGGTGCCGAATTTCACCCCGGCGAGGAAAAAAACGCTCGCAGCGTCCGGCAATCGTTCGAGCTGATCGGGCTGGCTCAGATCCGCGGACTGCACCTCGCATCCGATCGCCTCAAATTCCTCGCGCGCCCGGACCGATCCAAAGCGGGAAACGGCGCAAACGCGATTTTTTCGCCCCAAAGCCGCCAACACGCGTTGCAGCATGAGGCAGAGGTGAAAGCCCATTTTCCCACCCGCGCCCAGGACGGCGATTTTGCCGGGAGACTTGCGAACAGTCTCTATGGTCGCCTCATCCGGCGTGGAAATCAGGTCGTCGAGTTCGACAGGCGTGTTAGGAACGGAATTCACGCCCTTCCATGCCACGAAGATGCTTCCCCTTCAATCCCGCGAAGGACAAAAAGCGAACCGCAGCGCGGCTCCTGGGAATCGGCAATGGCGGAAAGAACCCGATCGAGTTAGTTTTTCCCTGAATTGCCCTCAGCCTGCTCGTCGAGCAATTGCCGAATCTGTTCGAGGTCCATGGCGGACAAGCCTCTGAGCCGCTCCTCCACCGGCACGTCTTTCAGCCGATCCTCCATCGAAATATGCTCGAGCACGCATTCCGCTCCTAACATCTCGATCATCTCTTTCTCCATTTCTTTGGTGAATTTGGCCATGTTGTCGATTTCAAAGGTTGGGATGGGCAGGCTGGGATGGCGTTCGGAAAAATGGTGCAACTCTCGGGTGAAAAACGTCAGGATGTTACCATAGCCACGCGTCGCCACTTTGTCGACCACGGCGCGGCGTTTTTCGACAAAGCGCGGGCTCATCACGCTCAAGAGCGGTTCGCCGCGCTTTTCGCCCTCAATCGTGCCGATGACCCAGGTTTCGACCGGCATGCCTTCGATGCGGTGGATCCCCGGGCTGTTTTCCACCGCTTTCATGCCCCAGAGCTTGAGTTCGTCCTGGAAACCGGAGGTCATCGCCGGCGTGACGAAGAGGATGCTGACCTTTGAGAGCGAGGGCTTGTTTTCCTCGGCGGCGTGCCAAGCGCCGAGCCGGGAGAGCATCAGGGCCAGGTCGCCGTTGCGCAGCGATGCGGTAGGGCCTTTGAGTTCGAAGAGGGTGATGTCGTTGAGCCGGGAAAAGACGCTGGGGGCGGCTTGCAGAACCCAATCGGTTATTTTTCGGCGGTTTCGACGGGCTACGAGGTCGATGCTCTTGGGTAGCTCGCCGGTGCTGACTTCTTTTTCGCAGCGGCACACTTTTTCCAGGAGCCAGGCGGTGATGGCGGCGAAAACCGGGTGCCACCAGGTCTTTTCGGCTGCGACCTGCGATGTTGGGGTTTTCGGCGATTTCTTCTTTTTGGCCACGGTAGGGAATGTGAGGCAATTTTCGCCTTCCCTCAACCAGCCTACCAGATATCTCCTGCCTTACGCACCAAATTGACGAACCCGCTGCGTTGACCGCTGGCGTCGTCTCCAACGCCGCTTTCAGCCAGGGCGACGATTTGCTCGATGCCGTAGTCGCCGGAGTCAGGCGCGCTCAACCATTCGCCGAAAGCGGCCACGGCGGCTGCGAAGCGGAAATCTTCGCTGGCTGCGGCGACTTTTGCGCCGGAATCGACCAATTTCGCTTCGATCGGCTCGGATTCGAGGCCGTTAGCGGCTTGGAAGGTTAGTTTCACGGTTAGCAGTTCCGGGTGAATCTCAAACCGCCGCTCGGGTGGTAAACTGGCCATTTTCCCGGAGTTTTTCGGCAATTTGGGCCGCGGATTGATCACTTTTGCCGCTTCCAGCGGAATGATTTCGTAGAAAGCGGTCACCGAGTGCCCCGGCTGGGCCAGGCGATCGAAAACGGGCGCTTCATCGCTGGAAATCGGCTCAATTTGCCCGATCAAGCGGTAGCCGGAAACGCGCAGGGGGTTAAAATCCACCAAAATCGCCGGGTTTTGCGCGATGGGGCCATCCTGACGCGAAAACCGCGATTGAACGCCGATTTTCACCAGACGGTTGCCGGGTTGCCAGGGACATTCCGCGACTTCCAGGTGAACGCGAAACGGAGCCGAACCGGATTTTGGCGGGGCGTAGTCGTAGGCGAAGGCGTTTACCAATTCCTCCACCCGAACGTCTTTGCGGGGGGGAAGTTGGCCGTTTTCGACATTGTGCCGCACCAGGCTGAGGCTGGAGTTGCCCACCTCGAACGGAAAAGTGGAGACCTTTCGGTAGAGCGGATCGATGAAGCGCAATTCCCGCAAATGCTCGGGAAGCGGGTCCAGGGTGCTGGCGAATTGCACGCGCGGAGCGGGCAATCCCGCGGGCAAACCGGGAATTTCGCGTTCGGGCAGGATTTTCGGCTGAATCGGCGTCTTTTCGGCGTCGCCGGCCAATTCCGGCGCGGCGCGTTGCCCCCGTTTTTTCTCGCCGGCGATGGTGATGCGGAATTCGCCGATCTCTTCCTCGCCCGACTCCGTGGCACGCAGCTGCTGTTCGGCCAATCGAGCCTTTTTCTCCTGGACGTCGCGAATCGCCACGAAAGTAAGCGCGAAACAGGCGGCAACGCCGGCTGCGGCCACAAACAGGGCCCGGACGCCGCTACGTTGCCAAAACGCGGGCCGAATGACGTTGGATTCGAGTACCACGCCGCTCATGGCGGCTTCCTCGGCGGCAAAACCAACCCGCAGGCAGCCAACAGTCTCCTGAATGTCGGCAATGGCCGCGCGCACGCCGGAGGTTTGTTCGAGTTCGGCCTCAAACTCCGCGCGTTCGTCCGCGTCCATCTCGTGGAGGGCGAAGGCGGTGAGGCGGGGGTCGTTGAAATCAAGGTTCATCGCGGTAAAAAGTTGGGGTGCAAAATTCTAGGTTTCGGTCATCAATTCGCGCAGACGCTTGAGCCCGTGATGGAGTAGGTAGCCCACGTTGCCGATGCTCAGGCTGGTGATCTCGCTGATTTCTTTGTAGCTGAGGTCACCCTGAAATTTGAGGCGAATGACTTCGCGCTGGTTTTCCGGAAGGCGATCCAAAAGCTGGAGCGCGCGGTCGTGCGCATCGTGGCGCTCGGCCAATTTTGCCGGGTTTGGCTGGGCGTCGTCACCCACGGTTTCCAACACTTCGGTATCGGTCACGGTCATGCGTTTGTTTTTGCGGAGAATATCGAGCGAGCGGTTGCGGCAGACGGTGAAAAGCCAGGCTTTCAGGTTTTCCGGCCGATTGAATTTCAGCTCGCGATGCAGTTTCACGAACGTTTCCTGCACCACGTCGCGCGCCAGTTCCCAATCGCTCAACAGGCTGTGCGCGTAGCCGAGCAGGGGGCGCTCAAACTCGACCATCGCCGAGTTGAGCAGGTCGTTTTGCTCGCGCGCCGGATCTTCAGCCGCATTGAAGGGAAAACAGGCTCCCTCAGCCGTTTTTGGAGGAAAATCTTCCACCGCCAGGTTCATCGCCGACATCGAAATCGGTTGGTGTTTGCAGGTGGAACGCATGAATTGGGGGCTGGCTTAGGAGTTTCTTCGGTTTATTCTCCCTGGCAATTTGAATCCAGCAAAACCCGCCAAAAAGCTGCCAAAATGACCGATTTGCTCGTAAAACTCTACGATTTGCCCCCCGCGCCGGAGCTTGAAACCACCGTGGTTCGCCGCGCCCTCGCGCCCGAGCGCGGGATCGTGAAAAACTGGGTTAAAGCGCGATTTTCGCCCGGTTGGGCCCAGGAAGTCGCCGTCGCCTTCGGTAGCCAGCCGATTCGCTGCCTAGTTGCGGCCCATGGAGACGACTTGCTGGGTTTTGCCTGCTTCAACACCACGTTTCAGGGTTTTTTCGGACCCATCGGGGTCAAGGAAGAGGCACGTGGCGGGAAAATCGGCGAGGCGCTCACCCTGCAGGCTTTGCAGGCCATGCGGGAGGAAGGATTCGCCTACGCGGTGATCGGCGCCACCAAGGCGGAGGCCTATTTTCAGCGAATTTTCGGCGCCATCCCCATTCCCAACTCTTGGCCCGGCGCCTACGAAGGGATGCTGCGAAATTCCGGCGCAAAATAACGGAGTCCGGGAGATTTTCGCCGAAACGGGGGGTTACTCTCCCATCCCCGCGTGAGCGCCGACGCCAAAGTCGCGCCGCGCGGTGGAAATGGTGATCGTAAATCCGCCGATCACGTCGATGAGGGAGAGCAGCGTGACGATGAGAAAGGTGGAGGTGCCGCAGGCCTCGACGACGAGGAATTCGACCAAAAACGCGATGAACACGAACATCGATAGCACGTGCTCGACGATGGAGCTGACGCTGGTGCGGGTTGATTTGAACAGCTCGACGTAGAGCACGAAAACGGCGATCAGCAGCAGAATATCCGCCGGCAGCGGCCGCCAGGTGGCGCCGGAAATGAGCGGGATGTTGGCGATGGCCTGCGGCCGTTTGGGTGCTTCCGCCGGTTCGGCTTCGGCATCTGCGGCGGCGGGCGCCACTTCTTCCACTCCGGGTCCTGACGCCGGCTCGATTTGTGGCTCCAACAACAACTCCGGCTTGGCGAAGATGATGATGTTGTAGAGAACCAGCACAAAGAAAAACAGCGGAAAGCGGAGGATAAATTTAAACATGGCCGAGGTGTTTCGTGTTCTGAGGTGGGGTGGGGAGGCGAAGGTTTGGACGGCAGTTGCCGGGTAACCCTTCGTTTGCGGCTGAACGCCGAAATGAGTGCTTACCAAGGCCGCCGCGCGGAATCAAGACGAATTCGCGCCAAGTTTGCGGCTGCCATCCGGCAAGTCCAGCCAATCCAGCAACTCCGCGGGGCGTTGGAGCAGGGTTTTCGCGCCGTTTCGTTCCAATTCCGCCCGGCTGCGAAAACCCCACAAAACGCCCACGGGGTGCAATCCCGCCGCCGTCGCCGTTTGCATGTCCGCGTCGGAATCCCCGAGGTAAACGCAGGTTTCCGGCGCGATTTTCAACGTTTCCAGGATTTCCCGCGCCCCGGCGGGATGCGGCTTTTTCGGGACGCCCTCGCGCATGCCCAGCACGGCCTGCCAGGGCCAATTCCCGAGAAAATGACCGATGCAGCGCTGGGTAAATTCGTGCGGTTTGTTGGAAAGGACGGCCAGGTGGATTCCCCGCTCCGCCAAGGCATCGAGCAGGGCCGGAATTCCCGGGTAAGGCCGCGTTTTCGCGTTCCAGCGCTGTGCGTAAGCCTCACGATAGACGTCCACGCAGGCCGAAATCGTCGCTTCATCCATCACCTGAGCCGGGAGGATGCGCTCGACCAAAATCCGCACCCCGTCGCCGACGAATTCGCGGTATTTTTCGGTCGGATGGGTGGGGAACCCTTGTTTTTGGAGCATGGCGTTGGCGGAATCGGCCAAATCCTCCAGCGTGTCCAAAAGCGTGCCGTCGAGGTCGAAAATGGCGGCTTGGCAAGTCGGCATCCGCGGACTGTCCCGGAAAGGAGCGGCTTGGCAAGGGCGGTTTGGAGAAGATCGCCCCCCTTCCAACTAGCGGAGCCACGATTCCGCTCGCGAGAGGCCGGTGCGTTCTGACGCTTGACACTGGCGCTCACAAATCCTCTGTTGTCCCCATGAACGAGCACCAATCCACCGATCGCCCTGACAACAACCACGCAACGGAAAACGCCTCCCGCCGCGCTTTCGTGAAAACCGCCGCTGGCGCGACCGCCGTCGCCGGAGCGCTGGCGCCTACGGTGCAGGGCGCAGGCATCGAGCAGGACCGCAAGATCAAGGTGGGGTTTGTGGGCTGTGGCGGCCGCGGAACCGGAGCGGCGCGCCAGGCGCTGAACGCAGATGACAACATCGAGCTGCACGCCATGGCCGACGTGTTTCAGGATCGCATCGACCTTTCCCTGGCTACGCTGGCAAAAGATCCCAAGCTGACGGACAAAATCAGCGTGCCCGCCGAGCGCCAATTTGTGGGCCTGGACGGCTACAAACGCGTGCTGGAGAGCGATGTGGACGTGGTTTTGCTCACCACAACGCCGGGATTTCGCCCGCTGCACCTCCGCGCCGCCGTTGAGGCCGGCAAGCACGTTTTTGCGGAGAAACCCATGGCCGTGGACGCCGCCGGCACCCGCCACGTGATGGAGACGGTGGAAATGTCCAAATCCAAGCCAATTTCCATCGTGGCCGGGTTTTGCTGGCGTTATCATCCCCACCGCGTAGCCGCCTATGAGCAGGTGATGAAAAATGGGCTGATTGGCGACATTACCAGCGTTTACGCCACCTATTATTCCGCCTACTCCAAGCCGCACAAAAAGCAGGAAGAACGCCCCGCAGGCATGAGCGACGTGGAGTGGCAAATTCTCAACTGGTACAACTACACCTACCTGGGCGGCGGCGGCCTGGTGGAGCAAGCGGTGCATAGCGTGGATAAAATCGGCTGGGTCATGGGCGACACCCCTCCCATCCGCTGCCGCGCCACCGGCGGACTTCAGGTTCCCCAGCCCGGCGGCAACATTTTCGACCACTACCACATCGCCTTTGAGTACCCCAACCACGTCTGGTGTCACCTGGCCTCGCGCAAGATTCCCGGCTGCTACAATGAAAACGCCGACTACGTGCGGGGAACCGAGGGCACCCTCATCATCGGCGTGGGCAAGTTCCCCTACATCGAGAACACCAAGGGCGAAAAAATCTGGACGGCGGATGCAGGTGGCCGCGACCGACGCCGCACGGCTCCCGCCGTGGACATGTACCAAATCGAGCACGACCACCTGTTCGAGAGCATCCGCACCGGCAATTTCATCAACGACGGCGACCGCATGATCCACTCCACCCAAATGGCGATCATGGGCCGGCAATCGGCGCAAAGCGGACTGGAACTGACCTGGGAACAAGCCCTCAACGCGGATGAAGACCTCTTCGCCGATGAAGCGGCGATGACCTGGGATCAATCCTTTGAGCCCAGCCCGGTGGCGACGCCCGGGGTCACGAAATTTGGCGCGATCGGGTGAGACTCGGGTGAGACTCCTTGCCAACCTTGAGCGCGCCGCCCATCCTCATCGTCGAAGACGAGCCCTCGATCGCTGAGAACATCGAGTATTCGCTCCAAACCGAGGGTTTTGCTCCGATTCATTGTTCCACCGGCCAGGATGGGCTGGAAGCCTTTGCCTGGGAAAAACCCGCGCTCGTCGTTCTCGACGTCGGCCTGCCGGACATCAGCGGATTCGATGTTTGCCGCGAAATTCGCAAATCCTCGCAAGCGCCCATCATTTTCCTGACCGCGCGCGAAAGCGAAATCGACCGCGTGGTTGGCCTGGAACTCGGCGCAGACGACTACGTGGTCAAACCCTTCAGCCCGCGCGAACTCGTGGCCAGGATTCGCGCGGTTTTGCGGCGTGCGGAGTCCGCTCCCGCCTCAGACGCCGGGGCCGATGGCGACGATGCCTCCCAAGCGTTCGCGATTGACGAAAAACGGCTCCAAATTCGCTACCGCGACCGGGCATTGAGCCTGACGCGCTACGAATTCGGCCTCCTGCGCCTGTTCGCGGCGCATCCCGGCCGCGTCTACACCCGCGACCAGCTCATGGATCACGTGTGGGAGGAGCCCGAAGCCTCGCTGGATCGTACCGTGGACGCGCACATCAAGACGCTGCGAGCTAAATTGCGCGAAATCGACGAAAACGCGGACCCGATCGTGACCCATCGCGGAATCGGCTACAGTTTGCGGGAGGATTTGGAGTGAACGCGAGATTGGCGGCCCAACGCACCGGGAAAATCGCCGCAGCGCTCGCCGGCGCCTTGATTTTGCTAACCGCGGCGCTGAGCGCCGAAAACTTCCCTCACGACCGCCTCATCGCCGCGGCGCAAAAACACGCCGATTGGCCCGGCGCCGGCGTCGTGCGCCAACTGGAATTGATCCGCAATGCCGCCAACGCGCAGCCCATCGCCTCGGATCCGGTTTCCGACCGCTACACCATCACCTTCCTCGGCGGCCCCATCGACTGGGTGCATTTCCTCAACTTGGCCAACTTTGTTTTCTCCGGCAAAGAGGCCTTTGGCGACGCGCAATACCGCCAGTGGGTCAGCGAAGGCGGCCCGCGCTTTGAAGCCGGGAAAACGCGATCCGAACCCACCGCAGCGACCCCGGATGACTTGCCCAGCAACGCCCTGGGCGCGCTTTTCGGGAGGGAATTGCGCGCCGCCGGAAAAACGGACGTGCCCACCCAACTGCGCGCCTTCATCGCGCCGTTTCGCCCGGTCCCGGACGTAGTGGCCAAGCGATTTTCCCGCGACCGGATCGTCCTGGGCCTGGCGGAGAATTCCGGACGCCAAGCGCTGGATCGCGCCCACGCCTGGTTTACGGCGGAACCGCTGAATTTGACCACAGCACTCAATCGGGCGTCGCAAGAGGTGCTTGGCAAGCAATTCGGCCAAAACCAGCCGAGCGGGAGAGCGATGCTGCGCGAGGCCGGGTTCGAGCTGGCGGCCTATCGCGGCAAACCGGTCGTCATTCGGCGCATAGCCCGGTGAAACGGGTGTTTTTGCGGGTTTTGCGGCAAAATCAGCGAAAACGTCAAAACTGGGGGCTTGATTTCGCGGCCCAGGTTTCGTAGGAGGCTAGGCGCTGGTTCCATGCACGCAATTTTCCCGGCATCGCTCATTTTCACCGTCTTCGCGGCTTTTTTGACGCTTGACGTTTGCTACGCGGACACCGGGGTCCACCAAGGCCGGAAAATCTTCGTGTGGCCGGCCAAAAACACCGCCAAAGACGTCGAAACCAGGCTGAAACTGCTGGGCGAGCAGATCAAGCAATACTCCACCCTGGCCGGCAGCATGCGAACGGCGCGCCGCGGTGTGAGCGACCCGTTTTGGGATTGGCGCAAAGGGCGCTTTCGCGAAATTCGCCGCAAAACCTGCCCCTGCGTGCAAAAGGTGCTGGTGGACACCATGCTGGAGCCAAGCATGAACGGCTACTACCAGTACGGCAACTGCGGAGAGGGGTCCATGGTCACCATTTGCCTGGCCAAGCACTACGGTTTTTCGCGCAAAGACATTTTGCACTGCCAAAACCGCTACAAATCCGCGCAACCCGGCAAACCCCCGCGAATCAAGCACCAATTCGGGGTGTTGCGCGTGGGAAACGAGTGGTATTTGCTGGACCGGTGGAACAAGTTTCAAGGCGGGCTAAAACTGACGCCAATCCTAAAAAACGGGCGCCACGCCACCGCCGAACACGACTCCAATCGCAAGCTCTACCTGCTAACGACGCCCAAGGGCGGCTCGTTTTTCGCCGGAGCGAACGTCAGCGAGGAAATCGAAGCCCGATCGCCGCCGTATTGGTAGGCGGACGGGCGAAAGAATGGCAAAATGCTCAGTCTTGAAAATCCAACGGAACGGGTCCCTTTTGTCCTTTTCGTCCTTTTCGTCCTTTGGGTCCCCTTTCCCGCCGCATCAAACTTTTTGCTGGGCAACCCCGATTCCCTGCCTAAGGTGAAGGTTGGACTTCTAAAAAAACCACCCCTTGACCTATGAAACCTAGCCCTTCGACCTGGCGGCTGCTGATGGTGGCCGCATGCGGATTTTTCCTAACCAGTTGCTACTACTACCCCAGCTCCAGCCACGCCCACCGCGGTGCAGTGGGCGGAGCCCTGCTCGGCAGCGGCGCCGGAGCCATCATCGGCTCGGCCAGCGGCAACGCCGGAGAGGGAGCCATCATCGGAGCGCTGGCCGGCGCCCTGGGCGGAACGGCGATCGGGAATTCCAGGGACCGCTACGGCTACGGTTCCTACGGCGTGCGCTATCGATATCCCAGCTCCTACCGCAGCAGCAGCATCTACTATCCCAGCTCCTACTCCTCCTACGGCCGCCGTTACTACGGGGGCAGCTACTACAGCCCCAGCATCTACCGATCCAGCTACCGCAGCGGTTACTACGCTCCCAGCTTCTACCGCAGCGGCTATTCCAGCAGTCGCGGACGCAATTGCTGGTAAAAGCGAAACCGCCAGATTTCGGCGCACCTTCCAAAAGCGAAACTACGCCACGGGTCCGGCACGCCGTGCCCAAACTTTAGGTTCACTTAGGTTGGTAGCAGGAGGCGGATTCGAACCGCCGACCAAAGGCTTATGAGTCCTCTGCTCTACCACTGAGCTATCCTGCCACAGTGGACCTAGAAGGTGCAAATCTCCGTGAAAAAGTCAAGCGAAGAGAGAGGGGCGCCTTCCCCCCGGCTGGAGGGTTCCGGGGTGTCGGCCCTTCCGGCTTCGATTGCCAATCGAACCTACTCTGCTCAACGCACAAACTGAAAATCCACGCAGGCGAAGAGGTTGCGCACGAGGCTGGCCCAGGCTTCCGGGCCGTCGCCCTCCGCGGCGAGGAATTCGCGGCTGAGGTTGGATTCTTGCGCGTTAGGGCCGCGTCCCAGCACGCGGTGGTAGGCCAATCGCAGGCGCGCGGCGGAGTCTTGGGGTTCGTCCGCGAAAAGGCGCTTAGCCGCGGCGTTAGCCTGGGCGTGGACGAAGGGGTTGTTGGCCAGGTAGAGCGATTGGCTGGGGATGGTGCTTTGGCTGCGACGGCCGACCACGAAATTCGGGTTGGCGAAGTCGAAGGTGCCGAGCAACTCGTTGAGCTGGTTGCGAAATGCGGGGATGTAGACGCTGCGGCGCAGGCTCTTGAATTCGTAGCCGAATTCCGTCCGAAAGCCGGGCGGAAGCGCGGGACCGCCGCCGTTGCGATCCAGGTTTCCGGCGATGGCCAGCATGGAATCGCGCAAGGTCTCCGCATCGATGCGGCGCAGGGGGAAATGATGCAGGAGCCGGTTTTCCGGGTCGGCCTGGTCGGCAGGATCGCTGGTGGCCGAGTCCATTTGCCAGGTGCGGCTGAGGACGATTTCGCGAATCAGCGCCTTGGCCGACCAGTTGTGCGCGATGAGCCGCGTGGCGAGGTGATCGAGCAATTCCGGGTGCGTTGGGGCGTCGCCGGTGGTGCCGAAATTGTCCGGGCTGGTGACGATGCCCTGCCCAAACAACTTGAGCCAAATCCGGTTGGCCGCGACCCGCGCGGTGAGCGGATTTTCCGCGCTGCCGACCCAGTTGGCGAGCTGCAGCCGGCCGCTTCCCGAAATCTCAGGTTTGGCGTTAGGGCGCATGGCCACTTGCAGGAAGCCGCGCGGAGCCGGTTCGCCAAAATTGCGCGCTACGCCGCGAATCCGCACCGGCGTGTCCGCGGGTTCCGGCATTTCGCCCATGCACATGACTTTGGGTAGGCTGGGCTTGGTTTTTTGCAGCGTTTTCAGCTCGGAATCGAGCGATTTCTCGCGTTTTTCCAGGTTTGCGACCATTTCCGCGTCAACCTGGGTTTTCGGCTCAGAGTCGCGACCGGCAGGGTTTTGACTTCCCTCCGGCAGCAGTTGAACGGCGTCGATGATGACGTGCCCGTCGGTTCCCCGGTTCGAAAATTGGACGAATCCCGCGTTACCGGCCTCGAATCGGAACGTGCCGAGTTCGGCGAACAAATTATCGATCGGCGGCCGGGTTTTTTGGTTCAATGTCAGGATTTCCTCGCCCTCGGCGTGTCGAATCGTGACCGGGACGTTGCTGGCGCGGTTGGTGCCCTGGGAGTAGGAGACGCGCACGTGGTAGCGGCCGGATTTTTCCACGTTTGGCCGAAACGTGGCGGATTTCTCGCCCTTGGCGGCGTTGAGATCGTGGGCGTAACCGTCGTTGACCCAGCGATGCTGGCTGGTCGATTTCATCCACTGGCCGGTGAGCTCGGCTTCGGCGTCATCGACGACGATTCCGCCCAGCTCGCTGGTTAGGACGGAGTTTCCCTTCTCGCTGACCGACATTTTGCCCAGCTTGCGCAATTGCCGTTTCACGCCGTCGATTTTCGCCTTCAGCGCAGTTTCCTTTTCCGTGTAAGCCGCCAGTTGCGCCTCTTGCTCCGGGGTGGGCGGATGGTTGGCGGTGTTCCACTTGGAAACGTTGGCGTGGACGACGGATTTGCTGCTGAGAAAAATGCCGGCCAGGGCGTAGTAATCGTTGGTCGGGATGGGATCGAATTTGTGGTCGTGGCAGCGCGCGCAGCCGATGGTCATGCCGAGAAACGCGCGGCCGACGGTTTCGATCTGCTCGTCGGCGATTTCCAAATCCAGCAGCGCTTTGTCTTGATTTTCGTAGTTGTGCGGGCCCAGGACCAGAAAGCCGGTCGCGGTCATTTGCTCGATGTGCTGCTCGCGGGTTTGCGCCGGCAAAAGGTCGCCGGCAATGTGTTCGCGGATCAGTTGATCCAGCGGCTTGTCGCGGTGAAAGGAGTCGATGACGTAGTCGCGAAAACGCCACGCCTCGGGCAGGGGCATGGCTCGCCCGCCGCCGCTGGTGTCGGCATAACGCGCGATATCGAGCCAATGGCGTCCCCAACGCTCCGCAAACGCGCGCGAGGCGAGCAACCCGTCCACCACTTCTTCTTCGAGCATCGGATTTTGGGTTGCGGATTTGGCCTCATCCGGCGGCAATCCGGTCAAAACGATGGCCAAACGGCGGTACAACGTTTCGGGCGAAGCGTCGGGTGCGGGTTGCAGCTTGGCGGCCTCCAACTTGGCCAGGATGAAACGGTCCAAATCCGCACGGGGCCAACTTTTGTCGGAAATCTGAGGTGGCGCGGGATTGGCGATGGGCTGGAACGACCAAAACTTGCGCCCGGCCTCGATGTCGATCTGGCTCTCGGCCACCACGCCTCCCTCCGTGCGTGGATCCGGCGCGCCCATGGCGATCCAGCGTTCCAGCAGCGCGATTTCGTGGCTGGCCAGCTTCTTTTTCGGCGGCATGGCCAAATCCGGGTCGGCGTAGCGAATCATCTCGACCAGGCGGCTGCTTTCGGTGTCGCCCGGCACGATTGCGGCCCCGGAATCGCCGCCCACCTCCCAGCCGGCCTTGCGGTCGAGCCACAGGCCGCCCTTGCGCTTGCCGGCCTCCTCGCTGTGGCAATCGTAGCAGTGCTGGATCAGCAGCGGCCGGATTTTCGACTCAAAAAAGAGGACGCCTTCGTCGCCGTGGGCAATTGGCGCTGCGGCGAGGGCGAAAAGGGTGAGGATGGGTCGAATTTCGAGCATGGCTTGTGGCAAATTCACGGGCGCGGGCGCGAGATCATTTCAATCGCGCCATCGAGGGGAATTTTTGGGGCGGCAGAGAGAAGTTTCTCGCTCGCGGTATCCTCCTTGGAGTGCGGTAGCCTGCTGCCGCCTTGAGGTGGCCGCGGCCTGCCGCGGGGGGTGGGGGAGCGCTGGCCCATTCGCCGCGTGGGGGGTCGACTCGGAATTCGCACGCGCCTTCTGACGATTCGGCAGCAGGCTGCCTGGCGGAAAGCGGCAGCGGGCTGCCGACAGTCCAAGGAGCTTGGCGGCTCAACCTTGCGCATCGCGGATCATCTCCACCAACTGCGCCTTCACTTCCGGCGGCCATTGAGTTCGGCCAACACTTCGCCCTGTTTGCGGGAATCATCGGGGACGTCGGCCTTCTCGCCCTCGGCGTCAGCAGCTTCAGTTCGTCATCGCGGCCGTAGAGTTTGCGGACGTGAGTGGGAGGGAGGCCTTTGGTGTTGATGTTGGGGCGCTTGCGGTAACCGGGCCGGAGATCGACGACGTCGCGCCCAGGGAAAAGCGCGGAGGCGTCGCAGTCGTCGATGCGGACACCGACGACGCGCTTGTTCAGGGAGCAGGCGAATTTGATCTTCGAAAGATTTGGATTCTGCCACCCGAGCCAAAGCCGGTTAACGATGGCAGAAAACCGCCGTGCTGGCAATGATTCGCCGTTTCGGGCGTTTTGCCGTTTTACTTTCCCGCGTATTTACCCCAGCCTTGGCGTCATGCTGAAAACCAGGGAGCAAATGGAAGCCGAAGAGCGCCATTCCCTGGCCTCTTACGCCCAACTCGCGGAAAATTCCGCCGGGCGGGTTCACGCCGAGCCGCAACATCCCTACCGCACCGTTTATCAGCGCGACCGCGCGCGCATCATCCACTCCCGCGCGTTTCGCCGGTTGGAGTACAAAACCCAGGTTTTTCTCAACGGCACGGGCGATCATTTGCGCACCCGGCTCACCCACACCATCGAGGTGGCATCCATCGCGCGGACGTTGGCTTGCGCCTTGGGTTTGAACGAGGATTTGGCGGAGGTCGTGGCTTTGGCGCACGATTTGGGGCACTCGCCGTTCGGCCATTGTGGCGAGGACCGGCTCAACCAGTTGATGGCCGATTTTGGCGGGTTCGAGCACAACGTGCAGAGCTTGAGGATCGTGGAAAAACTGGAGCGCAAGTACCCGGAATTTGACGGGCTCAACCTGTCCTACGAGGCGCTGGAGGGGCTACGAAAACGAGAAAACGGCTATCATCGCCCGGCTTTTGGCGACCGGTCGGCGGAATCGTTTCCCATGCCGTCGCTGGAGGCCCAAATCGCCAATTTGAGCGACGAAATCACCTACTACAGCCACGATTTGGACGACGGGCTGGATTATCAACTCATCGAGCCCGGTCAATTGGAGGAATTGGAGATTTGGGCGATCTGCGCCGAGCGAATCGGCAAACAGTTCCCCAAATTATCGGGAAAACGCTTCGTCACCTACGTGATCCGCAGTTTGATCGATTTTGAGGTCGCCGACGTGGTTGCGGAGACGGAGAAACGCGTCAGCAAGGCGGGAATCGAGACTGCCGACGACGTCCGGCGTCATTCCGAGCCGTTAGCCGGTTACAGCGCCGGAATCGCGAAGGCAAACGCGCAATTGCGGGAATTTCTCTACGCAAACGTCTACCACCACGAAGCAGTTTCCAAGGCGAACGAGCGCGGTTGCGAGTTGCTCCAGGAACTCTTCGAAGCCTGCCTGGCCGAGCCGGAAATCATGGGCGATTACCTGGAAAGCCATGCCGAAGCCGAGATGGAACGGGTGGTTTGCGATTACCTCTCCGGGATGACCGACCGCTTCATCCAGATCGAGCACGCCCGCCTGCAAACGCAAAGCGGCGAGCCAGAATCCTGACTCGCCGCACTGGGGGGGAACCTTAGAATGATGGGGCGGCAGCCGCGTTAAGAGGCCGCTCCGCCCGCCGCGGGCAATGTCGCTTGGAAGGGCGAGGCGGCGGGCGCCGTGAAGGGCGATTGCGGGCCGGCTGCGGCTTTGGAACCCTCTGGCTGCGCCGGTTGCGCGTTTTCGGCAAGCGGGGCAAACGGGGAGGCCACGGGCGCGCCGGCGGGGGAGGCAAACGGCGAAATGGCGTTGTTTTGTCCCGGGGCGTCGTTTTGCGCGTCGTCAGCGGGAGCAGCAGCGCCGCCGTTGCTGATGGTGAACGGGCTGGGCGGAAGCTGGGGAGCACCCGGGGCGGCATTCGGTTGCTGTTGCTGCTGGCCTTGAGCCGGGGCGGCGGGCTGCGCGCCTTGAGTCTGCGGAGCCGGGCTGCCAAAGGCTGGAAATTGGGGAGGCGCGGTGGCGGGCGCGTTCTCCTCAGCGGCTGGCTGGGGTGAATCCGCCTTCTTCAACGGCGCGAACGGGCTGGGGGACGCTGCGGCTGGAGCATCGGATTTTTGGGGCTGCTGCTGCTGCTGCTGTTGCTGCTGCTGCTGCTGCTGCTCGGCGGGGGCCGCGATGTTGAAGGCGGGCATGGCTGGTTGTGCGGCAGCGGGGGTTTGCTCGGCCGGCTTTTGCTCCGCCTGGGCGGGGGTGAGCGATGCCGCGGGCACCATGGGCTTGTCCGGTGCCGGCTTGGCCGGGGTCAGAGCCTCGGAAGACACAACGGCCTTGTCCGATCTTGGGGAGGCTTGAGACGCGGGAGCGGCAAATCCAGCCGTGAACGGCGATTGCGACTGCGTGGCGGCAACTTGCTCCGGCTGATCCTGCCGAGGCTTGGCTTCCGGCTTGGATTCCTCGGTTTTTGGGGCAGCCTGGGCCGTCTGCGCTGCTGGGGCGGCTGGAGCGAAAGGAAGAATGGGAGCGGCGGTGGGCTGTTGCGGCTGGGCGGCTTCTTCCGGCGCGCTTTTCTCTTCAGCGGCAACCGGCGCTTCGCTTTTGCTTTCCTCCGCCGGGGAGCTGGCTTCGATGGCCGTTTTCGCCGCTTTTTCGGCAGTGGCCGGCTCTTGCGCCGGGGCGGAATCGCCGGCATCGATGGCCGTCGCTTCAACCAGAGCTTTCAACCCCTCGTAAAGGTGCTTGCTGGCGATTTGAAGCAGTTCCTGCTTGGATTTGGTGGTGTTAGCAGGAAGCTCTTTGGCATCCTGTTCCGGCTTGGACGCATCGCCGCCTTCGACAGCCTGAGACTGGACGAACGGAGATAGAGAAGCGTCGTTTTTGAGTGCTGGTGAAGCGTTGCTTTGCATGATTTTAGACAAGTTTGAGTGCCTTTGGGTAGTTTCTTGTGTTTTTCATAATTATCAAAGGTAAAATGCCAAAATATTTAGGATGCCGAAATATTTGCCTCTTTTGGCGACCAATTGGCTCTCCGTCCCATTTTCGAAACGATCTCATTCTTCGCTGGTTGCAAAGAAAACGTCAAATTTGCCCGAAAATCCGCGGATTTCCGCGATCGGCCCCAAACGACCTGGTTACGGGCCGGAATCCGCTGCGCGGACCTCAAAATCCAAGTTTTCGGGCGGATTTTCGAGCGTTACATCCGCCGGATCGCCGATTTCGATCCGCCACGTCTGCGCCGCGGCGAGATTCTCCGGTTTAAGCGTCAATCGCCCCGAATTAACCGCGATTTTCACGTAGCCGGGCCGATTTGCCGGGATGGTGATTCGATTCACGTGGCTCAACTCCGTGAACCAGCCGCTGCGGCGTTGTTTGAGCTGAAAAAAGTGCTCCGCGGCGGATTTTTGCTCGCGAATTTGGATTTTGATCGCGCTGCCGGGAAGACCGAACCCCTCGCCCTTGGCGCGAACGCGGACGAAGTCGCCATCGGCTAGATTCACGACGTGTTCGTCGCCCTCCAGGATGAGGGAAAGCTCGAATCTGCGATTTTGGTCGAGTTGCGCCTCGTAGACGTCGTTGCGCTGGTAGGGAGTCGCCAGCAAAACCAGGATGACGGCCGCGCAAGCGGCAAAACCCGCGCCGATGGCGACTGCGGGCGGCAAACGCGGCGATTCCGCAGATTTCGGCCGATACCGGATGGATCGATCCAGTCCGAGGGCGAAATACAGGCCCAAACTGGTCAAAAGGCAAAAACCGCCGGACCACAACACGTCGCTCAAAAAATGGCCGCCCTGCGCGATTCGCGCCGCCCCGATGGCTGCTCCAAACACCAGCGCGAAACCCGCGACGGCCAACGCTCGCCGCCACCGCCGGACCACCAGCGCCGCCGCCAAAAAATAGAAGCCCATGGAACAATGGCCGCAGGGAAAGCTTTTGCCCGGGCTGGCGCCGTCAAACGTCCAAACCCGCTCGTGGGCGAATTTTCCCCCAAATGGCTCCACATCCCTCGGTCTGGGCCGACCCCAGTGATCCTTGAACCCCGCGTTGATGAGGATTCCCGGTCCCACCAGCATGCAGAGCACGAAATACGCGGCTACTTTGCGCCAGGGAGCCAAGCGCGGGAGCCGAAAACTGAGCGCGAACACCGCCAAAGCCGCCAGCACCCCAAAAATCGCAGGCCAGACGCCAAAATGGTAAAGCGCGCTCCAAACCGGCGATTTTGCCTGAAACCAGCCGCCTTGCCCGGAATCGAAAAACCGCCGCTGCACGGTCAAATCCACCGGCCAAATCCAAAACGGCACGGTGAGCGCGATCAATCCCGCCAACGTGAAGCCCAAGGTGAGGCCGATGAATCTGGCTCGGTCGCTCATGACGGGCCCGATCGTTCCGAGCCTTAACCCGGCGGCCAATTCAAGGCGCGCCCGGCCAAGAGATGCACGTGGAGGTGCGGAACGCTCTCGCCGCCGTCGCTGCCGTTGTTGACGACCAGCCGGAAGCCTTTTTCGGTGGAGTTGACGCCCAAATCGGTGGCGATTTTACCCGCGGCCAGCAGCAAATGGCCGAGCAACGCCGCGTCCTTCCCGCTGGCTTCCCCAACCCGGGGGATGACCTGCTTGGGCACGATGAGAATGTGGGTGGGAGCCTGGGGATTCACATCGTGGAAGGCGATGCAGCGATCGTCTTCGTGCTGAATTTCCGCCGGAATTTCCCGCGCGATGATTCTCTCAAAAATCGTCATGGCGCATGAGCCTAAGCCGGCCAAGCCGGAGTTTTAAGGGTTAAGTTTCAAGTTTTAAGTCCTGACAGATGCACCAAATTCGGCGCAAACCTGTCGAAACTTCAGGATTGAGGCACTAACTCCGCGCTAGAGGCAATTTCAAGCCCACAGATTCGCCGATTCGCCAAACCGGGCCGAAATCGCGCGAAATGCCGCCTGGATCGCGAATTTCACGTCACCATGAGCGAGACGCCTTGCCGGTTCTCCCCGCGCAGCAACTCGCTGGCCACAAAATCCAGGATTTCGGTCTGCAAGCGGTCGCAATCCTCGTTCCAGCGCTCCACGCCGGTGATGCGCCGGACGGCTGGCTGCAATTCCGTGCAATGCAGGCGGCGCGCTCCGGAATCGCGGACGCCGGCGACGCGTTCGCCGAGCAATTGGAAGAACATCAGCTCAAATCCGTGGCCGGCCTCTTCCGCCAGGCGAATGAGGCTCAGTTGGGCCGGAGGCGGGCTTTGTTCCAGGTTCCCGGCAATGTCGGGAAATCCCACGGCATGCAAGGTGCGCTCGATTTTGGTGAAAAATTCTTCGATCCCGATGGAGGTGCGCTGAAACTTTTCCTTGAGGTAAAGAATCACGCCTTTGGCGATGTCATCGGCAAACCAGCTATCTTCATGGCCGGAGCGTTCCGCGGCTTCGCGAATGAGGTGGAAGACCCACGATTCGTCGTAGTGGACGACCTCGCCGCGGTCCATGCGTAGGAGGGGGAGTTGTTCTCTGAGTGAAATCACGATGGGAGGTGCCTTTGTTAGGGAATCGACACAAAGTCAAACGGGTTTTGGTGGGTTTGTTATGATCTCGGGTTATTCGCAGCTTGTTGGATTGGCTATTCGCTCAAGGAACCCGAACTATCTGTACTGGTTAGAATTTTTTGAGCGTTCCGGGAGCTTTGCCGGGATTGCTCGAGCGCCATTTTAGGCTCGACTTTAGCCGCGAGACTGGGATGCTGCGATGAAGCGTTCCTTTGTCGATCGAATCATGAATCTTTCCGGCATTCAGCCGCTATTTCGCCGCGTCAGGGCCGAGTTAGACACCATCGACCGCGCCGCGATTTGCGTGGCGGCGGTTTTGGGCAGTTTTTGGCTGGCGGGGCTGGCGGAACGGTGGGGACCGCGCGTTTGGACGGATTGGGGGCTCAGAGTCACCCTCAACGTCCCCAGCGACGGGTACGCGCAGCTTTTTTACAACGACGGCAGCGGGCTGGCCGAGGAACGCTCGGTTCTCCGGCCGGTGCGGCAGGGCTCCAACGACCTTTTCTTTCCGCTGCCGGAGGTAGAAGGGTTGACCATCACCGGTCTGCGGCTGGATCCGCTGAACGGCGGCGGCGCCATGGAGGTGCGAGATCCGCAGTTGGATGGCCCCTTTGGGTTGGATTTGGAGGCGACGGACACGCTGAAGCTGAAAGCCGGGTTGGGCGTGGCCGAGCTGACGGAGACGAAGCAGGGCTATCGGCTGACAGCGACAACCGACGACCCGTCGTTGCGGCTGACCTGGAAGCCGAAAACGTTGGCCGTGCCGTGGGGGCGTCTCCACCAGTCCGGCTGGCTGCTCTGGGCGGCCGGCTTGCTCCCGATGACTTGCGCGCTGGCGGGATTGAGGCTCTTTCCGGCGATCCTGCGGCGCGTTTGGCAAGGATTGGCGTTAGGGTGGGTGCTGTGGCTGCTGGCGCAGTACGTGCTTCCGGTGCAGCGAATCGAGGAATGGGTCTTTTTTCGGCTGTTGCTGGCGCCGGGGTTGATTTTGATGGTCCTGCGGCCTCGCCTGACTTGGGACGTGATCCGGGAATTGGCGCGCAATCCGATCGCCCGGGTTTTCGCCGGATTTTTGGCGTTTTTTGGGCTCCACGCCCTGTGGATTCCCTCCCAAGCGGTGCCGGCGCGTGGCGAAGTGTTGGGCGCGGTCGGGGCTTTGGCGGTTTGGCCGATTTTGGCGGCGATTCTCGCGCGCAGCTTCCCGTTTTCGGCCCGATGGGTGCTTTGGGCGTGGATTGCCGCGGCTGCCGGCGTGGCCTGTTGCTACCTCTACCGAACCTACGACACGCCGGACGCCCTGTTTTCTAACCGGCTGCAAATCACCAATTTTGAGCCTCTCCTGCCAATCTACCGGCCCATCAGCGGGACGGCTTGCCTGGTGCTGGCGTTGATTTTGCTGGTCCAGTCCACCAGTTGGAGGCGGCCCATCACCCGGCATTTGTGGTTGGCCGGAGCCGTGGCCTTGCCCATGGTCGTGTTCCTGCTGTTGACGCAGAGCCGCTCGATCATCCTCGGGGCTCTGGGCGCCTGCGCGATGATGTCGCTGGCGCGGAATGCCTGGTTCGTCCGCGGATTTGCCGGATTGTGCCTGTTGCTTAGCCTCTGGTTCACCGTGGGGAACGCGCCGGGATGGCTGGACCACGTTTTCGACAAAAATTGGAAAAAACCGGCTCCCCGCGCGGTTCGCGCACCGGCGGCGATTCCCTGGCTCGTCGTCGCCGGCCAGGCCCAACCGGCAAAACCCGCCGAGAGCGATGAAGCGACGGAAGGCGGAATCCTTGGCCGATCGACAGGCGGGCGCATCGTCACTTGGCGCGCTTTTTTGGCAAAATCGCGCGACCGGCCGATTTTCGGGCACGGGTTTGCCGGCGAGCAGAAGCTTTACATCGAGCTGCCGGAGTCGCTCTACGGCCCTGGCGACGAACATCTGGCCAAAGCCACGCGCAGTTGCCACAACATCTACGTTTCCGCGCTGTATTTTGGCGGGATCGTCGGTTTGGTGCTCATGTTAGGGATGGTGGGCATGGCTTGGGGATGGCCGCTCTGGCTTTGGTGGAAAACGCAGGACACCCGCTTCCTCCTGGCCACCTCGTGGATGACGCTGGGGGGCATCGCGCTGTTTTTTGAGTCCACGCTCCTGGCCCACGGCAAACAAACGGTGCTCTTGTGGCGGCCCAACGACTACTGGCTGTTTTTTTGGGGAGCGATCGTGTTTTCGATCGTGCAGACGAGTTGGGAAGGGCTCAAGGGCATCCAACTGCGTCTGCCCGGTGAGTAAATCCTGCCCGAGGCCAGTCAAAACGGGGCGACTTGCGATTTTACCCTGGAATGATTGACAAAGTCACCAATGGCCAGCTAGCTTTTGGGTCCCGCTCAAACCGGCGAACGCTTGCCGCCGCGCCCGAAACACCGTAAAATCCTAACTTACCCCCCTAGCCTTGTATTCCAACGAAGATTACCTCCTGACCCTGTTGCAAGAAAATGGGTCCGTTGATCAGAATCAGATGGATTTGGCCAAACAGCACCGGCGCAATGTCGAGACCCCGGTGCAGACCTTGCTGCGAATCGGCCAAATAACCGAAGACGTGGTCGCCAGGACCTTAGGCCAGGCCGCCAGCATGGATACGGTCGATTTGAACCAGTATCCCATCGATGAATCCGTGGTGAAACTGGTTGGCGCGGAGGAATGCATTCGCTACAAGATGCTGCCCGTCTCCTTTGACGGCACCAACTTGGCGGTGGCGCTGGCCGACCCGCTGAACATGGAGACGCTGGACAGCTTGCAACACGTTCTCCCCTACCCGCCGGAATTTGTTTGCGCGCCGGCCGGGCAAATCAACAAGTGCATCACCGACTTTTTTGCCGGGGAAATCGATGGCGAGTTGGCCAAGCAAATCGACGGCAACACGGTGATGGTGAAGGGCAGCGAAGAGATCGGGGTTGAGTCGGCCAGCGGCGAAGATGCGCCCATCATTCACCTGGTCAGCCAGCTTTTGGCCGATGCCTACCAACACCGCTCCAGCGACATCCACATCGAGCCGTTGGAGAAGGAGGTGCGCATGCGCTACCGCATTGACGGCGCGTTGCACCACATCGCCAGCCACCCGCTCAAACTGCTGCCCTCTATCGTGGCGCGGGTGAAGATTCTGACCGGATCGATGTCGATCGCTGAGAAGCGTATCCCGCAGGACGGCCGCATCCAGGCCAACGTCGGCAACCACGAGTTGGATTTGCGGGTCAGCACCGTTCCTACGAGCGGGGGAGAGTCGATCGTGATGCGGATTTTGGACAAAAACGCGCTCTTGCTCGGTCTGCCGCAGTTGGGCTTCTTTACCGACGACCAGGAGAACTTCGATCGGCTGATTCGGCTGCCGGACGGCATCATTTTGGTCACCGGGCCGACCGGATCGGGTAAAACGACCACGCTGTATGCCTGTTTGAACGAAATTAACAAGCCGGACCGCAAAATCATCACCGTGGAGGATCCGGTGGAGTATCAGCTCAGCGGCATCAACCAGGTGATGGTCAAAGAATCGGTGGGCATGACCTTTCACGCCGCGTTGCGCTCCATTTTGCGTCAGGCGCCGAACATCATCATGATCGGGGAGATTCGCGACCTGGAAACAGCGACGATCGCCATCAACGCCTCCCTAACCGGTCACTTGGTGTTCTCCACCCTGCACACCAACGATGCTCCCAGCGCCGTGGCCCGCCTGGAGGACATCGGGGTGAAGCGCTTCCTCATTTCATCGGCCGTGCGCTCCATCATGGCCCAGCGCCTGGTGCGTCTGCTGTGTGACGAATGCAAGCAACCAGGTGGATTGAGCGATGCGGAGATGCGGCGGCTCAACCTGGACGCCCAACAGGTCGCCCACGCCGACGTCTGCGTTCCCCACGGTTGCCGGGAGTGCCGCAACACCGGTTACCGCGGCCGCAAGGGCATTTTTGAGGTGCTGAACATAACCGACGACATCGCGCGGATGATCAACGACGACCTAACCACGCCGCAACTGCGAAAACGGGCCCGGGAACAAGGCATGCGAACCCTGCGTGAGGACGGGATTCGCAAAGTCCTCGCCGGCATCACCTCCGCCTCGGAAGTCGTTCGCGTGACCATGGCCGACAGCAACTAGCCCAACGAACGAATTTTTCTTTCTTTCATGAACGCACCCACCATCATCGACCTCCTCGT
Organism: Verrucomicrobiales bacterium; assembly: GCA_965224535.1. Taxonomy (GTDB): domain Bacteria; phylum Verrucomicrobiota; class Verrucomicrobiia; order Verrucomicrobiales; family DEV007; genus JBCDHN01. The sequence goes on along the minus strand of CBDCZR010000031.1, from coordinate 79,511 downwards.
CAGCCGGGACTTGATCGACGGCCCGCAGGGCGAAGACATCCTCAACCAGTCGCTGAATTCGGAGAAGAGCGTCGTGGAAATCGTGGAGGACTACGGCATTCTCAACGCCGACGCCCTCTACAACATGATCGCCGAGGACATTGGCGGCGTTTACTTTGATTTGAGCGAATTTGAGCCCAGTCCGCAGATTTTGGGCACCATTCAGCCCGGAACGGCGCGGTTGCACGAGGCGTTTCCGGTTCAGTTTGACGAAACGGCCCTCTACGTGGCTCTGGCCAATCCGCTGGACCCTAACGTGGTGGATGATCTGCGCTTTACGCTCAACCAGGAGGTCCGCGTGGTGGTCGCCAACCCGGCTCGAATTCGCGAGCTGATCAACACGTTTTACGCCGATGCCGGTCCCTCAGACATCAACGACGTTTTGGCCGATTTGGGCACCGAATCGTTCGAACTGAAGGACGAAGACCTGGAGGCCGAGGCCAATTCCGCGCCCATCATCCGCTACGTGGATCTGGTGCTCTTTCAAGCCATTCGCGAGCGCGCCAGCGACATCCACTTCGAGCCGTTTGAGGACGATTTCAAGATCCGCTACCGCGTTGACGGGGCTCTCTACGAGATGGCCCCGCCGCCACAGCACCTCCAACTCACCATCTCTTCCCGCATCAAGGTGATGGCCAACCTCAACATCGCCGAGCGCCGCGTTCCCCAAGACGGCCGGATCATGAAGACCATCGCTGGCCAACCCATCGATTTGCGGGTCTCCACGCTGCCGACCCAGTACGGGGAATCGATCGTGCTCCGCGTTCTCGACCGCAGTTCGGTCAACCTGGATTTGGACAACCTCAACCTGCCGGAATACGTCTACAACTACATTGAGGAGACGATTCTCAAGCCCAACGGCATCTTCATCTGCACGGGGCCGACCGGAGCGGGCAAAACCACGACGCTTTACGCCTGTTTGCGCAAAATTAACACCGTCGACACGAAAATCCTCACCGCGGAGGACCCGGTGGAATACGACATCGACGGCATCATCCAGGTTCCGGTCAATGAGGGCATCGACCTGACTTTTGCCCGCGTGTTGCGCGCCTTTTTGCGCCAGGACCCCGACCGCATTCTGGTGGGGGAGATGCGCGACCTGGAAACCGCGCAAATCGCGATCCAGGCCTCCCTAACCGGGCACCTCGTCTTCTCAACGCTCCACACCAACGATGCCCCGGGCGCGGTGACGCGGCTGGTCGATATGGGCTGCGAACCCTTCCTGGTCGCGGCCACGATGGAGGGCGTGCTCGCCCAACGGCTGCTGCGAACCATTTGCCCGGATTGCCGGGTTCCCTACCAGCCTACCGAAGCTCTCCTGGCCAAAATGGACCTCACCTACCAGGACATCGGCGACAACCAGTTCTACACCGGCGCCGGGTGCGCCACCTGCAACGACACCGGCTACAAAGGCCGGCAAGGCTTGTTTGAGCTGCTCGATATGAACGACACCCTTCGCGATTTGGTCACCCAGCGCGTGGGCACCCTGATTTTAAAGCAAAAAGCCGTGGAAATGGGCATGCGCACCCTGCGCGAAGACGGCCAGCGATGCATTTTTGAGGGGATCACCACCATTGAAGAGGTCCTGAAATACACCTAAAAATCCGCCAAAACCGGCGTAAACCCTGCCAAAACCTGATTCTCCCACAAAAACGGCCGAAAACGCCCGAAATCCGCCAATTCCTGCGCCCGGTGAATTCCTTTCCGCTTTGTTGAGGATTTGTTGTTTACTTTTCCCACGGAATTTTTGTATTTTCATTGTAACCACATCTTGCCAATCCCCAGCACTTCGAATCCATGCCCAACTTTGAATACATCGCTCTGGACGCCAAGGGTCAGGAAACCACCGGCACGATCTCGGCGGCGAATGAAGCGGACGCCTACACCCAACTGCGCCGCAACGGACTCTACCCGACCAAGGTTGGGGAGCAAGGCAAGGGCGGCGTAGGTTCCCAGGCCAAACGCAAGGCCAAGTCGGCCCAAAAGAAGCGCGCCGCCGGCCGAAAACGGGTCACCGGGAGTGTTTCGCAAAAAACGCTCATGCTTTTTACCCGGCAGTTGGCCACGCTGGTGGATGCGGGGCTTCCCCTGCTCAAAGGGCTCACCGTCCTGGGCGATCAGGAAAAAAACCCAAAAATGCGTAGCGCCGTCAACACCTTGGCCGACAGCGTGCAGACCGGTTCGACCTTCTCGGAAAGCCTGGGTCAACACCCCAAAATTTTCAACAAACTCTACGTCAACATGGTCAAGGCCGGCGAATTGGGCGGTGTTTTGGAGGTAGTCCTCAACCGGTTGGCGGAGTATCAGGAAAAGGCCCAAAAGCTGAAAAACAAGATCGTGGCGGCCATGGTTTACCCCGTCATCGTGATGATCATCGCGGTGGGAATCATGATTTTCCTACTCACCTTCATCGTGCCCAAATTTGAGAAGATTTTCGATGAAATGCTCGGCGGCAAATCACTGCCACCGGTGACCCAATTCGTCATCAACGCCTCGGACTTGGTGCAGGAAAACCTCGTCGTGCTCATTGGCGGCGTTCTCGTCATGTTCGCGCTGTGGAAGCTCGTTCAATCGACCAAAGGCGGCCGGCGCATGATCGACAAAATTAAGCTGAAAATTCCGGTTTTCGGCGCCGTTCAGCAAAAAACGGCCATTGCGCGGTTTTCGCGAACCTTGGGCACGCTCGTCAGCAGTGGTGTGCCCATTTTGCAAGCGCTCAACATCACCCGCGACACCGCCGGCAACTCGGTGGTGGCTGAAGCCATCGACAAGGTGCACGAAGCCGTTCGTGAGGGCGAATCCATCGTCCATCCCCTTGAAGCCAGCCGCGTCTTCCCGCCCATGGTCATCAGCATGGTCCAAGTGGGGGAAGAAACCGGCCAATTGCCTGACATGTTGATGAAAATCGCCGATGTTTACGATGACGAGGTAGACACCGCCGTCGCCGGCCTGACCTCCATGCTGGAACCGATCATGATCGTCATCCTGGCGCTCGTCGTCGGCACCATCGTCATGGCCCTGTTCCTGCCCTTGGTCAGCATCATCACCAACCTGCAAAACTCCGCCTGAGCGCCCCCAAAAAAAGAATCCCACCAAACCCTAGCCCAAAACCCATGAAAAATTACTCCCCAAACAGCCGAACGCGCGGTTGGACGCTGACGGAGTTGCTCTTCGTCATGCTCATCATGATCGCCCTGGCCGGCATGATCGCAGCCTCCATCGGCCCGGTCAAAGCCACCGTGGCCCGTTATCGGGCAAAAGCGCAAATATCCATGCTCAAGACCGGATTAGCGGACTACAAGGCCGTCTACGGCAGCTTTCCCATCTGCGAAGACCTCAAAGACAGCGGAAATGTGCTCTACAAGACGCTTTTCGGCGATTTTGGCGGAAAACCCGGTGTTCCGGATTGGATGGACTCTGATTTGAAGGACAAAGACGTCAAAACCTTCGTTCCCAAGCTTCAACCTGCGCCGGAAGCTCTCGACGGCAACCCTTCCACCATTCCCAAGGGCACCACCTACGTCCTGGAAAGCACCGACGGCCGGCTGATTGTGGTCGATCCCTGGGATACGCAGCTTGGCTACATCAATTTCCGCAAAGGACATCCCAAAGTGCCAAGGGGCGGCGGCACAAAGAATCCCACCTACGATTTGTGGAGCTTCGGCAACGATCCCACCCTGGAGAACGAAGCCGCCTGGATCACGAACTGGTTTTAGCCCGTTTTATCCCGCATTTTCTCGCGGCATCTTGTCGCGAACCGGCTCTCGGCGCCTTTGGCCCCTTGGCCTTTGGCGAGGAGTGCTTGCTTTCGGGGTTGATATCCCGGATAGTCTCTGGACGCGGCACGATTTACGCCGCACATCCCGGCATGGAATTTGACTGGCTAGACCTTCCCTTCGACCTCAGCGCCATTACTGAGCGCGACATTGAGGAATCCTTCGAAGACCCGTTTTCCATCCGGCTCTTGCCGGAATTCTCCGACGATGCGCGCGACGCACGTTACTTTTGCCTCGGCAAATCCCTGGCCAATCTCCCGATTTTCAGCGTCTTCTGGACCGATGGAAAGCAGTACCGGGTGATTTTTGCCCGCGAAATGACCAAAACCGAACTCAACTTCTACGAGCGCAAAAACGCGGAGATGCAGTGACGTGGGGAAAAAATCCGAAACTCGAAAAAATCCGATTCTGATGAAAATTCTGGATACTTGGGAGGACATTCCCGAATTTGACGAGGAACCCGACGAAGCCGCGTTTTGGCTGAAGCACAGCTTGGACACGCGGTTGATGAATTCGGCCGTTCACCGCCAAACTGTCCGTGAATCCACCACCATTACCCTGCGGTTCGACCCCCGCATGCTCGCCCGAATCAAGCGCATCGCCCGTTCCCGCTACCTGAACTACCAGAGCATGATGAAACAGTGGCTGAGCGAGCGTCTGGAGCAGGAATTGAAGGATTGAGGTTGGGAAATCCGAAATCCGAAACTCGAAACTCGAAACTCGAAATCCGAAACGTCGTCTCTGCGAGTTCCACGCTGGCTATAGCTCGGCGATGAGTTGTTTCAGCGCTTCGGCGGGCCATTGGCCGGGCGCGTTGGCTTCGCGGAGGTAGCCGTAGTTCAGCACGGAACCCGCACGGGCCAAAACCAGCCGCGAGAGCTTGCCGAGGGGGCCCATTCCCATCGCGCTAACCGGAATTTGGGCGTTTTGGACGATTTCGGCGAGATCGAATAGCCGGCGCATTTCATCGGCGAAAACCGCGATTTTTCCGATGTCGGCCCCAAAATCCCGCGCGGCGTCGAGATTTTCGCGCAGCGCCGAGTTTTCGGGCGTTCGCTCGAAATCGTGAAACGACGCTACCACCCGCAAACCGGCGTTTTGCGCTTCAGCGAGGATTTTTGTGGCGTTTTTTCCCTCGCGCAGGGTCCGGACCTCGACGTCCACCAATTGCGCGAGCGGCAGGAAGCGTCGCAGCAACGCCAGGCGATTTTCCTCGTTCAGATCGTTGGCCCCGCCCTCTTTTGGATGGCGGGCGGCGATCAAAACCGGCCGATTGAGCGATTTTGCCACGGTTTCCGCCAAATCCAGATTTGCGGCCAAATTGTCGAGCCGAAACTCAAAAACATCGATGAAATCGTGGAGCTTGGCTGCCGAATTTCGCGTTTCGGGCTGGGAATCTGGAATTTCGGCGTCGAGCAGCTTCAAATCCGCGAGGGAGGTCACCGTGGCTACGACAGAGGAGGGATTGAGGCGCAGAGGCATGATAATTATTGTAATTTCCAGAATTAACGGTTTATTTCATGAACCCGAAATAGTTCGGGTTTTCTCATGCTCGGACGACGTCAGGAATTCAACCTTCAACTGCATCAGCTGATCGACAGCGTGCTTCTGTTCGTCGCCTTTGTGGTCAGCCATTCATTGCGCTGGCACGCCACGGATTGGTTGGAAGTTACGCTGCCCATCCGGCCATTCCACGAGTTTCTCTGGGTTATCGCCATCGTGGTTCCGTTCACGCCGGTTTTGCTGGAGATGCACGGGTTTTACAACCACCCGCTGCAAAAAACCTTGGTCCAATCGCTGCGCCAACTCATCCAGGCCGGGTTGTGGATCGGGCTGGTTGTCAGCGGTTGCATCATTTTCTTCAAACTGGTGGCCGATAGCCGGGCTGTTTTGCTGCTTTTCGCGGGAAATTCGGCTCTTTTGCTGCTGGGAAAGGAAGCTCTGCTCAAGGCGTGGATGCGCCGGCAGGTCGCGCGCGGAAATTTGCGAATCCGCGTGGTTTTGGCCGGTGGTGAGGACGATGTGGATGCTGTTTGGCGGCAGTTGCCCGAAATCAGCCGAAACCAGATGGAGGTGGTGGGCCGGGTGGATTTGGGCGATCAACCCGCCGCAAAACTGGCCAAACTCTTTCGCGAACGCAACGTGGAGCGCGTCATTCTCGCCGCCGAGCACCTGCGCTTCGACCGGGTGGAAGAAGCCGTCCGCGCCTGCGAAACCGAGGGGGTCGAGGCTTGGCTTTCCACCGAATTTCTCCGCACCGAGCACGCCAAACCCCGGTTCGACGTGTTGGGCGGCCTGCCGATGCTCGTTTTTCGCATGACGCCGGAGGACTACTGGGCGCTGCTCGCCAAAAACGTGCTCGACCGGCTGCTCGCCGCCGCGTTGCTGGCTGCGACCTCCCCGCTTTGGCTCATCGCCTGGATTGGGATCAAAATCTCCTCCCCCGGGGCGGTCATTTTCGTGCAAGAGCGCGGCGGACGCTACGGCAAGCCCTTCCGCATGTTCAAATTTCGCACCATGCGCCCGGATGCCGACACCGAGGAGCAGCGCCGCCAGGTGGAGGCCGAAAACGAGCACGATGGCCCGGCGTTCAAGATGCAACGCGACCCGCGCGTCTTCCGTTTTGGCGCGTTTTTGCGCAAAACCAGCATCGATGAGTTGCCGCAACTGCTCAACGTCCTGCGCGGAGAAATGAGCCTGGTCGGTCCGCGGCCACTCCCGGTTTACCAGGTCGAAAAGATCGAGCAATCCGCCCAACGGCGCCGTTTGAGCGTCAAACCCGGGCTCACCTGCCTTTGGCAAATCAGCGGCCGCAGCCAAATCACCGAATTTGAGGACTGGGTGGCGTTGGACTTGAAATACATCGACAACTGGTCGCTCTGGATGGACCTGAGGATCCTCTGGCAGACGGTTCCGGTTGTTCTGCGGGGAAGTGGAGCGGAATGACGCGATTTTGGAAATACGCGCTCATCGCCCTGGTTGCATGGTTGGCCCATCACGGCGCTTTGCAGGCCGAGTTTTTCATGGACGACTACGGTCATCTGCTCGCCTCTCCGGCTGCGATCGACGGGCAGTGGTGGGCGGTGGATTGGCGGTGGTTGCCTTACTTCATCTGGCACGCGGCTCATTCCGCGGCCGGGTTTTCCGGGCCGGTGTTCCACGCGCTCAACCTCGCCGTCCACACCTCGCTAGCCTGCATTCTTTACCGCGTGGGCGGAGATTTTCTGGAGGCAGCCCGGTTTCCCGCCACCCTGGAATGCCGGCGGCTTGCGGCGTTGCTCGGCGCCTTGATTTTTGCCTGCCATCCCTTGGGGACGGAGGCCGTTCACTACGCGCGCTGCCTCATGATCGGCCTGGTCAGCCTGTTCGGCGTTTTGGCGGCTTGGGGGACGCTGCGTTTTGCCCGCGAAGGTTCCACGCGTTGGGCGCTGTTGGCGCTGGCCAGCGTGGGTTTTGCGGCGGCGTCGAAAAATCCCGGTCTCATCCACGCCGGGTGCGGTGTTGTCATCGTCGCGGCGGCTTGCCTGGATTGGACGTCGCTTCGGCAAGATCGGCGAGTTTGGCTCTGGACCGGCTTGTTGGCGGCTTTAGCCGTGGCGTGGGCGGGTTGGTGGATGCGTCACATCGGGCCGCAAGCCAACTTTTTTCCTCACACACTCACCCAAGGGCGGTTGTTTTGGGGCTACCTGGCCCGCGTCGCCTGGCCCATGGGTCAATCGGCCGATCATTGGACGCCGTGGAGCACTTCCGGCCGCGATTTTGGGGCGATTGCGGGCCTAACCGGGGTGTTCCTGCTCGTCGCTGCCGGCCTTTGGCTCTCGATCGCGAAACAACGGCGGCGAATCTGGGGCGCTTTACTCCTCTTGGCCATCGCCCCGCTTCTCGCGCGCTTTGGCTACGTGGTGCATGAGCTGATGGTCGAGTATCGCCTCTATCCCGCGCTTCCCTGGATGGCGCTCATCGCCGGAGCCGGGTTGGCGTGGATTTGGGCCAAATTCCGGATTTTGGGGCCCATTTTCGCCGCAGGCATCCTGGTTTGTTGCGTGCTGTTGTCGCGAAATCGCTCCAACTTGTGGCAGGACGTGGATCTGCTTTGGGCGGAGTCGATCGCGCGCTATCCGGCCAACGTTCGCGCCTGGACCGGGTTGCAATTTGAGTCCCTGCTGCGCGAAGACTGGAACCAGGCGCTGGGGATGATGCCAAGCATCGACCGGGCCTTCCAGCTCAACCTGGCGACCACCGGCGGACGCGTCTATCTGCGCGAACGAGCCCTCGATCACTACGCCCGCGCTCATCGCAACGCTGCGTATGCACTGCGCGAGCGCGATGGCGTCCGGGCCGCGCTTGAGTTCGCCGACCAAGCACTGGAAAAGCTGGCCAAGCTTGATGGAGCCAACCAACACCCCAACGCCTTGAGCGAATTTCGTCAGGTTTTGGCTGCTGAGGCCGCCGTCGCGAAAACGGGGCCTGACAAACGCACCAAATGATCGGCGACGGGCGAAACGGAATCTACTTCGATTCGCGCGCCAAACGTTACCGGCCGCCTTGCCTTGCGGCTTTTTGGGTCCATCAGGGTAGCGAATGGAGATCCATTGTTGTTCTATCGATGGCACTTGCTGCTCGGCCAGCCACGTATTACACATCGCGCGTTGCACGATGCTGTTGGCACGGACGGATTTGCTCAACAATCGCCCCGTCAAACTCACTTCCGAAAAATCTCGCGGCGCAAGACGCCGTAGGCGTCAAACGCGGCCCTTGCGCTTAGCAAAATGGCCAGGGCGGTGCTGAGGGTGACGGTAGCGAAAATGGCTAGCATGATGGCGATCTGGTATTTGATGGCGACGAGCGGACTGGAGCCGCCCAGCATCTGGCCGGTCATCATCCCGGGCAGAGCCACGATGCCGATGGTGGCCATGCTGGCGAGGGTGGGTTTGAGCGCGCGAATCATGGCTTCGCGGAAAAATGGGCGAGTGGCTTCGCGCAGGCTTGCGCCGTTGCCCAGGTAGTGGAGGTAGCGCTCTTCACGCTCGCGTAGGGTGCTGTAAAAGTGGGTGAGGCTGACGATGTTGCCGTTGAGCGAGTTGCCGAGAACCATGCCGCCGATGACGACGAGGTAACGCGCCTCCAGCAGGCGGTCGACCCGGACGATGAGGCCGTTGAAATAGAGCACGATGGCGAGCGTGGCGACAAATGTGGCGGCGCAGACCGGGCCGAGCAGATGACGCGGGCGAAGCAGGCTTTTTTGTACGGTGGTTAGGGAGGCGACGGTCATCATCACCCCGAGCCAGGCGAGATTGAGGAGGGGATTGTTGAGGCGAAAGAGCCAGGTGAGGTAGAGCCCGGCCAGGAAGAGTTGCACGCTCATGCGGACGGCGGCGATGATGGTTTCGCGCGCGATTCCCAGCTTAAGCGTCAGGCTAAAAGCGATGGGGACAGCCAGCAAGGCGAAGGCGGCGGCTAACGCGGAAATTGGGATGTCAGCAGCGCCGATCACGGTGAGGTCAGGTCGACGATGGTGGCTCTGTCAGGGCGAAACCAGGCCTCATCGTGGGAAACGGCGACGACGGTCCGGCCGGGCTCGGTTTTGAGGAAAAAGTCGGCCACCAGCTGGGTTTGACTCTCGTCCAGGGCGGCCGTCGGTTCGTCGAGCAGGACGATTTCGCGGTTGAGGAGCGTTGCTGCGGCCAAGGCCACGCGTTGCCGTTCGCCGCCGGACAAATCCCCGGTTTTCTGGGCTAATGCGGATGAATCCAGCTCGAATTTGCTTAGCGCGCCGGTTAGGTCCGCGGGTTCGGGGATTTTGTCGCAAGCGCGCAGGCGGCACATGGTCGTTAGGGCTTCGCCGACTGTGGAGGACTCAAAATCCGGCCCCTGGTTGACGTAGGCCAACTGCCGCCGCATGGCCCAGGCCACCTCCGGCGTGAGCCGTTGCCCTTGGAAGCGAATTTCGCCGGAATTTGGCCGAACGAAGCCGAGAAGCAGCCGCAAGACGGTGGATTTTCCCGTTCCGGATTTTCCGCGAATCACGACTTTTTCGCCGGGGGCGACTTCCAGGCTCAAATTGCGAAAAATCGGTTTGGCGCCGAAATTCAGGCTGACGCGTGCGAGCTGAAAAACGGGCTCCGGCATAACCACGATGCTGTGCGCGTGCTACTTGACCGACCTGGCCTCCGCCTCGGAAAACGGGGCGCGCGCGGGTTGTTTTTTGCGCCATTTGGCCACGGATTTGGCCGAAACCGGCGGCGCGCGGTTGCCCCAGGCATTGCGCACGTAGGTCAGGATGGCCGCCAGTTTTTCGTCGTCGATTTCCGGGTTGCTGCGAATTCCGGGCATCACCGGCTGAATGTCGGGCGCCTGGTAGAGGGTGCCGTTGACGGTGATGGGGCCCATCATACCCTCCATGGTAAGCGCGATGAGCCGGCGCTCGGGGCCGGTCACCCACTCGGAGTCCACCAACGGCGGGGCGAGCGGTTTCAGGCCCTGGCCGTTGGCCTGGTGGCAGGCGATGCAGAGCTTGGCGTACTCCGCCTGACCGAGCGCGAATTGCCGCTTGTCCTCGGCGGTGCGGATGTGGTTCTTTTCCACGTGGCTGGAAAGATCGAAGAGGTTGGCGACGGCGGCCAATCGCTGGTCGCTGGTGGATTCTGCGCTGGAAAGCACGGCGGGGACGCGTTTGAGGCGAATTTTTTTGAACCCCTTGGTTTTGCCGCCGGAGAGGATGCCTTCGAGGATGGGTTTGCGCACGGTTTCGTCTTGCGCGATATCCAGCAGCACGGTGGCGACGGCGGCGTTGCGCTTGGCGGTGGCGGTTTTTGCGGCGTGGTGGAGAATTTGCGGCTCCTGGTCGGGAAAGTCCTTCGCGACGGCCAAAAGTTGCTCGATTTCGCCCACGTTTCCAGCGTTGACGATTGCGGGGACGAGCAGGTCGCGGACGAACTCCGGGTGGCCGCGCAAAGCCAGTTTGGCGAAGTCCAGTTCCGCTCCACCCAGGCCGCTCATCAGCATGTCGCGAAAGAGTGGATCTTCAGCGCCGCCGCGGGCGAGCAGGTTGGTTAGCGTCTCCCGCGCCGCGGTTTTGCCGGATTGGCGGAAGGCGGCCAAGGTCGCGGCCAGGTAACGCGCGGCTTCGGGACCGGGCGCTTTGTTTGCGACCGAGGCCAGTTTTTGCGCGGCCGCCGCCTCGTGATCGGTCCCCGCGAAAACCCGGGCCACGCGCGCCGCCGTGGCGAGCAATTTCGGGTCCCGGCTCGCCGCTGCCGTTTCCAAATCAGCGACGCTCAACTCACCCAGCCCTTCCAGCGACCACAGCGCGTGAATTCGGCCAAGTGTGCCCGCGGATCGGAGGTTCTTCCGCAAGGCCGGGACGCAGGAAACATCGCCGCGCTGCACGATGAGCCGCTGAGCCGTGTCCCGCCACCAGCCGTTGAGATGATCCAGGTGCGCGACGAGGTCGGCGCTGGGTTGGCTTAGCATTTGCGGCAACGAACCGCGGTTTTTCTCCCCCCAGCGCACGCGGTAAATTCGGCCCCGGTCGTTGTTGTTGCGGTCCAGGCCGCGGTGGACCAGTTGCTGGCGCAGGTAGGTGGTAACGTAGGTCTTGTGCTGGATGATGCCGTGGTAGATGTCCACCAGGTAGAGCGTGCCGTCCGGGGCGGTGTAGGCGTTAACGAAGCGGTTGCGCTCGTCCAGGCTGGCGAGAAATTCGCGCCCCTCGTAGGCCGGTTTTGCGGAAATGACGCCGTCGTTTTCGGTAAAAATCGCCCGTTTCACCAGCAATCCACACGGCTCCGGGATAAAGGCGTTCCCACGATACTCAGCCGGAAAATTGTCGCCGCGGTAGATGGTCAATCCGCAGGCGCCGGTCGCTTTGGCCAGGAAACCGGCTCCAGTCAGGGTGCCGCCCATGTAGCCGCGGTTGACGCCGCAGGTGATGCGGATGGGCCAGACGCGATTGTCGATTTTTGTGGCGGTTCTCGCGCGAAACCCGTGGTTCGGGTTCGCTTTCAGGTAGCCAGGCGCGATCGTCTCCATGGTCAGCAGGTTGGAGTTGGAATTCGTCGCCAAACGGCCGAAATCATCCTGGGCGATGCCCCATTGGCCGCGATAGCCGACCTTATCCTTGACCCATTTTCCGTCGATTTTGCGATACCGCGCATCGCTCTTGGCATTGTAGAGCCAGTTGTCCAGCCCGTAGACCAAGCCGTTGGCCTTGTGCTCCACATTTCCGCTCGGCGCCCATTTTTCGTCGATCGTCCGGGTTTGGCCGGCTTGGTCGCCATTTTCGCCAACGCGCTTGGTAAAATGCAGTTTTTGCTGATCGGCCCACAGCACTCCACCGTCGGCAAACTGGATGGCGCGCGGCAAAAGCAGCCCATCCAGGAACACCTTCGCCGCATCGGCGCGGCCATCGCCGTCGGTGTCCTCAAGGATCGAAATTCGGCCTAACCGGCCATCCTCACCCTTGCCGTCGATGTCCGGCATGTAGCTGCGCATCTCGCAAACCCAGGGCCGGCCATTTCCATCGAACGCAACGCAGACCGGGTTGATCACGAGCGGCTCGGCAGCGACGATTTCCAGCTCAAATCCCGGCTCGCCGAATTGAAACGACTCCAGCGCCGATTCCGGCTCCAAAACCGGCGCCGGCAGGTTCCATTCATCCGGCGGCGACTCCATCACGTGGCCCTTGCGGTCGCCGCGTTGAGCGTGAGCGAGTGTCGTCGCGAGGAGACAAAAAACGGCTGGAAGGAAAAATTTGAGTGCGATCATGCGAGGCTAAGTCCGACAACCTTTTAGCGCAAATCCTGCTCCGCGAAAGGGGATCCGGCAAAACTTTCAGGCTAGTTCGCCAGCAGCGGATCTCCCGTTTTGCGCCGCCATTCTTCGAGCCTGGCTTCCAGGTCGGCTTGAATGCCGGCGTGTTGGGGCGCTCCGGCCAAATTCTCCATTTCCACCGGGTCGCTTTCCAGGTTGAAGAGCTGCTTTTCGCCAACTTGCGGGTAAACGGCGAATTTCCAGTTGCCGGTGCGAATCATGCGCTGGGTATCGCGAAAATAGCCAAAAATCGCCTGTTGATGCCGATCGGTCTCGCCGCGCAGAACCGGGGCGAAGCTCTTTGCGGTGACCGCTTCCGGAACTGGCACGCCAGCGAGGTCACAGGTCGTTGGGTAGAGTTCGCGCAGGTAAATTTGGGCAGGCGTTCGCCGGTTTTCCGCGATTCCCGGGCCGGCAGCGATGAAGGGGACGTTGATGGTGTGCTCGTACATGCTCTGTTTGCCGCGAAGGCCGTGACTGCCGACGCCCATCCCGTGATCGCTGGAAAAAATGACGATCGTTTCCTGCGTTTGCCCGGTTTCCTCCAACGCGGCCAGGATTCGGCCGATTTGCGCGTCCAGGTAGTCGACCACCGAGTAGTAGACGCGCAAAACGTCCTTCACCGCCGCTTCGGTTCGGGGAAAGGCCAGCAAGCTTTCGTCGCGGCCTTCGATGTTGCCGTGATCGAACGGATGGCGCGGCAGAAAGTTGGCCGGGAGCCGCATTTGCGCCGGCAAGTACTTGTCTTCCATGCCGGGCGGGATGAAGAGCGGGTCGTGCGGGGCGGTGAAGTTGACGTGGAGGAACCAGGGCTGGTCCGATTGGGCGCGAATGACTTCGATGGCGGCGTCGGCGAATTTTGAGTCGATGTCCGGGGTCAGGCCGACGCCGAGATCGGGGAACTTTTCCTTGCCGTCGTCGCTTTGGAACACCCAACCGCGGTAGCCGGTGATGGGGAAGCCTTTCCAGTCGGTTTGGCCGTCTTTCCACCACTTGCCGCCCCCGCCGGAAAAGAGGCCGTTGACCCGGGTGTAGCCGCGTTGGGACGGGCGGCCGTTTGTGTGCCATTTGCCGACGTAACAGGTTTGGTAACCAGCGTTTTTGAGGGTTTCGGCCCAAAAACTGACGCCGCCGTTGAACTGGTTGGTCATGCCGTCGACCCCGTTTTCCCAGCCGTGCATGCCCGTCAGCATTTCGGCCCGGCTCACCACGCAAATGGGGTAAGAGCAGGTGGCGCGGGCGAACGTCGTGCCGCGCTGGATCAAAGCATCAAGGTTAGGCGTGTCGATCCGCGAGTTGCCCAGCGCGGAGATGGCGTCGGGCCGCATGTCGTCGGCCAGGAGGAAGAGGATGTTGGGTTTTGCCTGCGCAAAGGCGGCCGCGGCGAGGAGGAGGAAGAAGGTGGTGGCGATGGGTTTCATGGAAAAAGATCGTGGGTTGCTTGGGTCCCAGCTTTTCACAGATTTTTGCGGATGGAACGCAGATTCGCACGGATTTTCGATCGCGCCGAGGGTTGCGTCACGTTGTTGCCGCGATTTCCGGCCGGCTGGATTTTCCGGCAAGCTGCGAGGTTGCCTTCAGCGCGAGATTCGGGATGTTCGCGTCATGAAACCCTTGTTTTTCGCCTTTTTCTGCGCCGCCGCTCTCACTTTTTCCCTCCACGCCGCCGCGCCGCTCGATCCCAATGCCGCCCTGCAAGAAACGCAGACCACCGGCGGGCTCATCGTTCACCTGGGTTGCGGAAATGGCGAGACGACCGCGGCTTTCCTCGCGGGCGACGGCTTTCGCGTGCATGGCCTGGATCCGGACGGGGACAACGTGGCAGCGGCGCGCAAAAACCTGCTGGAGGCCGGAATTTACGGAAAAATCGCCATCGGCCAGCTTCGCGGCAACACCCTGCCCTACAGCGACAACCTGGTGAACCTGCTGGTCGCGGAAAACGCCGAATTAGCGCCGCGCGAGGAAATTTTGCGCGTTTTGGCTCCCGATGGCAAGGCCCTGGTCCGCAACGGCGATGCCTGGGAAACGCTCGTCAAGCCGCGTCCTGGCGAAATGGACGATTGGCCGCACTTTTTGCGCTCGCCGGACAACAACCCGGTTTCCCGCGACACGCTGATCGGCCCGCCGGACCAGATCCAATGGATGGCGACGCCGAAATTCTCCCGCGCCCACGAGCAACAGGCCAGTTTCAGCACGGCGGTCTCCAACGGCGGGCGCATGTTCTACATCCTCGACGACGCGCCGCGGGTCGATATTCGCCTGCCTGCGGAATGGTGGCTTATCGCGCGCGACGCCTTCAACGGGATCGAACTTTGGCGGCGGCGCATGGGCGATTGGGTCGATCAATTTCGCCGTTTCCGCTCGGGTCCGGCCAGCCTGCCGTTTCGGCTCGTGGCGGCGGACGGCAAGGTGTTCGTGACCATGGCGTTCACCGATCCGGTGTCGATTCTCGACGCGGAGACTGGCGAAACGATTCGCACCATCCCCGGCAGCGAGAAAACGAAGCAGATCCTCTACGAGGACGGAATTTTGGTCCTGTTAGTCGATGAGGACGTCGATCGGCACGATGAAATCGACGCGGCGCGCCGGCGGGGCGAATTTCTCAAGCATCGCTGCAAAATCCTGAAAGTGCGCGTCGATTCCGGCGAGGCGTTTTGGGAAACGGCGGTCGATGACCTGGTTTTTCCCTGCATGGCGGTGAAAAACGGCAAAGTGTTCGCGCAAACGACCAAGCGGGTGTTTTCGGTCAACCTGGAATCGGGCCAAGAGGCGTGGAGCGCGGATTTTAAGGCGCATTTGCCGGTTTCGAAGGGAAAACTGAGCCAAGGCGAGATGCAGTGGGAATCGCCCAGCATCGTGGTTGACGATCGCGTGATTCTGGCGGCGGATTTCCAGAAAGTACACGCTTACGACGTGAGCAACGGTGAGCTGGTTTGGGAAGGCCAGAGCAAGCAGGAATACAACGCCGCGCCGGACTTGATGCTGGTGGGCGAAGACCTGTGGATGCGCGGCAACGGCGCCCGCGTGGCGCTGGATCCGGTGAGCGGCGAGGTTAGGCGCGAAATCAAAACGCCCCGGCCCTACATGCACCCGCGTTGCTATCGCGGCAAGGTCGTTGGCGACTACATGCTCTACGGCGAGATGGGCGTGCAAATGGTGAGCATGAGCACCGGCGATATTCGCGAAAACGACTGGATTCGCGGCACTTGTCAGTACGGGGTGATGCCAGCCAACGGCCTGCTCTACGTGCCGCCGGATTCGTGCGCGTGTAACATGAAAACGAAGCTGAGCGGCATCTACGCGTTCGCCTCATCGCGGACCACCTCTAGCGCACCGGCTAAGCCAACGCCACGAATCGAACAAGGCCCGGCTTTTGGCGATTTTTCGGCCAAAACCGAGGTTTCAGCCGCGGACTGGCCGACGTTTCGCGGGAGCCCGGGCCGCAACGGCATTTTGCAGGCGCAGGTGACGCCCAACCTAAGCCAAACCTGGAAAACGCAGCTCACCGGGCCGCTTTCCAGCCCGGTTTCCGCGCATGGCCGGGTTTACGTCGCCGCAATCGACCAGCACACCGTTCACGCGCTCGATTCGGCGACCGGCGAGCCGGTTTGGCGCTTCACCGCAGGCGGGCGGATCGATTCACCCCCGACGATCCACGAAGGCGGCGTCTACTTTGGCAGTGCCGATGGCTGGGTTTACGCGCTGCGCGAAAAAGACGGTGACTTGGCCTGGAAATTCCGCGCCGCGCCCACCGAGCGGCTGATTTCGATTCGCCAGCAACTGGAATCCGCTTGGCCGGTGCACGGCGCTGCGCTGATTCGCGGCGGAGAGCTGTTGGTCGCAGCGGGGCGTTCGTCGTACCTGGACGGCGGCATTCGGCTCTGCCGGCTGAATCCGCAAACCGGCGACCTCATCTCGGAATCGACGGTTTGGAGCCCCGATCCCGAGACCGGCAAGCAGCACATCCCGGGCCAGGGTGAGGATCGCAGGGACGTCCGCGGCGTGCTTAGCGACGTGTTAGTGGCCGACGGCGCGGATGTTTACATGCGCCACGCCAAGCTGGATTTCGCCACCGGAAATGACGACGCCGGCAAGGGCGTGCACCTGTTTTCTCCCCTGGGACTGCTGGACGACACCTGGTGGCACCGCGCCTACTGGGTGGTGCACGACCGGTTTACCTCGCACTGGAGCGGCTGGTGGAAAGTGGGCAACCAGGTCCCTTCCGGCCGCATTTTGGCTTACGACGCCAAGCGGGTTTTCGGCTACGGGCGCGACAAATATCCCAGCGGAAACACCGGCCAGTGGCGCGGCGGCGAGAAGTATCAACTTTTCGCGCACGAACGCAGTTCCGAGAAGCCGGTGGAGGTGGAGACCGTCGATCGCAAGGGCCGCAAACGCAAAGAGGTGAAAATGCCGCCGCTGACCTACCGCTGGACCACGGACGTGCCGATTTTGGCCACGGCCCTGGCGGTAACGCAAAACGCGGTGTTCGCCGCCGGCCCACCGGACGAATTCAGCGCCATTGGCGAGGGCGAATCGGCGTTGCAGCTTGAGGATGCCGAGAGTGCGCTGGCCGCCTGGCGCGGGGAAAAGGGCGGGTTGCTTTACGCTGCCAGCGTCGCGGACGGATCCAAGCTGGCGGAGCTCAAATTACCCGCGACGCCGGTTTTCGACGGAATGGCCGCTGCCAACGGCCGCCTGTTTTTGGCGCTGAAGGACGGTTCGG
Source organism: Verrucomicrobiales bacterium (assembly GCA_965224535.1). Taxonomy (GTDB): domain Bacteria; phylum Verrucomicrobiota; class Verrucomicrobiia; order Verrucomicrobiales; family DEV007; genus JBCDHN01. Next base: position 62,159 of record CBDCZR010000031.1, on the reverse strand, counting down.
TGCTCTGTCTGGGACCAGAGTGATTTTTGGCATGAAATCGCGCACGACCGCCATTTTGCTGCTCGTGCTGGCCGCTTCGCCCGCATTGCCCACATTGGCGGAGAAGCCCAACGTGCTCTTCATTCTCGCCGACGACCTTGGCATCGGCGATTTGGCCTGCTACGGCAATCCGCACGTGAAAACGCCGGCGCTCGACGCGTTGGCGGCTTCCGGTGTGCGCCTGACCGATCACTACGCGCCATCGCCGCTCTGCGCGCCGTCTCGGGCCGGATTCCTCACCGGCCGCTTCAATCACCGCACGGGAGCTGTCGATGTTCCCAGCAATCGCGGCCTCGACCGGATCGCCCTTTCGGAAAAAACGTTCGGCGACTACTTCCGGCACGCGGGCTACAAAACGGCGCTCATTGGCAAGTGGCACAACGGGCTGTATTGCCGCGATTACCTGCCCCACCAGCGCGGCTTCGACCTGTTTTTCGGCTTTCCCAACGGCGGCCAGGACTACTGGAAGTGGAATCTCCTACGCAACGACGAACCGGTTTCTCACGATGGGCGTTACCTCAGCGATGCCCTCAACGAGGAGGCCATTGCCTTCATGCGCGCCGCCGTGGCGGATGGGAGGCCGTTTGCGCTCTTTCTCGCCCATCATGCGCCGCACAGCCCCTTCCAGGCGCCAGCCGAATTGGTCGCCAATTACCGCGGTTTGCCTGACAATGTCGCCAAAATCTACGCGATGATCGAGGCCATGGACGCCGGGTTGGCCCGCGTGTTCCAGGCCCTGGATGAAGTCGGTGTGCAGGACGAAACCATCATCGTCTTCACCAGTGACAACGGCGCGCATCTGGGAATGGCCGAAGGCGAATCGACCCAGCGCTTCCACGCCGGATTTTCCGGCAACAAGGGCGACGTGGGCGAGCAAGGCATCCGCGTGCCCGCCATCGTTTCCTGGCCGGGGCGAATTTCCGCCGGACGCGTCATCGCCACGCCCGTTCACGGCTGCGATTGGCTCCCGACCTTGTTCGGCCTGACCGGCGCGGAGCCGCCGCAAGACGCCAAGCCGCTCGACGGTCTCGACATTTTGCCGGCGTTGCTCGGCGAACCTCCGCCGGCGCTCGAAAACCGCGCTTTGCCGTTCCAAAAAAACCGCTACCGGCCCGCCGCCCACAGTGACGCCGCCATTCGCCGCGGCAGGTGGAAACTGGTCTGGCCCGGCGCACCGGAGACCATGCGCAAAGACGGCGCGCGCGATAATCCTTCCTACCGGCGGGGCATTGTGCGGCCGCATTGGGAGATGCCGCTGGACCGCGAACTCGGCCCGGTGCCGGACTTTGAGGAAAAAGCACCGCGCCTGTTCGATTTGGCCGCCGATCCGGGTGAAAAACGCGATCTCGCCGCCGCGCATCCGGAATTGGTCGCGGAGCTGACCCGCGCTTACGACGCGTGGTTCGCCGAGGTCATGACCGACTGGCGGCAAGCGCGAAAATCGATCCTCGACCGCGACCGCGCCTACTGGACGGGCCGCGTTGCGCCGGATCCCGCCGAGTTGTTCGCGGATTTTTGGCAATGGCGCAAGGCCCCGCCGGACACGGACCCCAAAACCGCCGATCCGCTGGAGATTTTTCGCGGTTACTGGAGTGAATCGGGGCCCGATTGACTGGCGAAGTGCTTTTTGAGCGCGAAAAACGCCATGAGCACGCTCACCGTCATGGGCACGGAAAAAACGGCCATGATCCAGTGGAACAACTCCAGCCGCCCCTCGCCCAAACCGCCGGTAAACGCCCAAATGGCGTAGGCGACGTAAAGCGGGTATTTACTGCGGATGGTGAGCGGCGAATGCAGGCCGATGTAGTTCTGAACCACGGCAAAAACGATCATCGCCACGTAAATGGCCACGTAGTAGGCAGCCAGCGTGGGATTGACCAACTGGTGGTGGATGGCCAGCAGCGAAACCACGATCATCCCCAGTTGATCGGCCACGGTGTCGGTAAACGCGCCCCCCTCGTTGGCGGTGTTCGTGATTCGGGCGTAAGCGCCGTCTAGACCGTCTAAAATCACGTAAATCGCCAAAATCAGCGTCGCCAAACGCGGGCTGGACTCAAAAAAAAAGGCGAACGGCGCCAAAAGAAGCGCGCCGCACAGGGTAATGTGGTCGGCGCTCACTCCCAGCCGCGATAGCGGCCGAATCCAAGGCCCGAAGAAGCGGGTCCGAAATTTCGCAAAACGCTCCTGCGTGGCTCGTTCGCGGTCGCTGAAGTCGTCCAAGCCCCTTGCCGTCTTCTTCGTCTCCGCCATGGGTTGCGCTTGGTCTACGTTGTGGCAGCCGCAAGTTGGCGGCGAATCTTGGCCGCCTTCTTCTTGGAATGCCGGATGGCTTTCTTTTGCAGCGCCTCCTGCGCCGTGATGACCGCGGAGCGTCCCACGTGCACCATGCGGTCCCAAGCGGGCTTGAAATGCCGCGGCACCCCTTCGCGGGTGCGATTGGTGGTCATGGCGTGGTGAACCTCTTGCTGGCAGGAGGGCCAACAGGCCACGTCGATGAGGCAGCCGTAGCCCACTTCTTCGGGAAAATGCGCGTCGGAGCCAATCGCAATGAAATCGACCTCCACCTCGTCCAGAAACGCTTCGTCAATCTGGTGGGTGCGCAACATGCGCTCGTAGGTGACGGGAAAAAAGCGGCGGCCAATGGTTTTGCTCAGCGCCAAGGCGTCATCGTAGCAGTTGTTGCTCGCCTCCACTCCACCCAGCTTCGTGGCCAGAGCCTTGGCCTCTTCCCGGCCGTAAAAATCCACCGTCCCCGTCGTTCCGCGGGTGTAGGGATGAGGGAGAAAACCGCGGATGGGATGCTCGGGATCTTGAACCAGCCGGATCACCGTCTCGATCGGCGCCCGGTAAGGCTCCAAAAGCGGCGTCAAGCGGTCCTCGTCGTACCAACTGCCGCACGGGCCGAAAACCACCACGTCCAGCCCCTCCTTCGTCAGCACCTCGATGCCCGGCAGCAGCCACGTGCGGCTTCCGCTGGTCCGAAATTCCTCCAGGATGTGGTAGGACTCCGTCGGCCGCTTCCAACTATGCTCGCAAACCACCACCACATCCAGCCGGTGAGCCTCGAACGCCCGCCAAATACGCTCCGATTGCCTGCGAAGGCATCGGGAGAACTTGAAGTTGGGATGAAAATGGTAATCGGCGAAAATCTGCTGGGGCATGATGGGCGAGTGGGCAAATGGGAGCGAGTGGGCGAGTGAAACGGGCGAAATTGGGTTGTACCATGGCCTTTTTGGGGTGACAACCCAAATTCGGCGGCGTCAGGACGGTTGGGCGAAACTTTGCCCAATTTATCAGACATTGCCCGCCACCGAAACCCTCAATTTTTGTGGAGGGCGGATTTTTTTGGGAATGTTAGCGTGTTGGCGAAATCAGGCAGGTAGGCGGCGGATTCGGGCAATTTTTCGGAAAAAAGCCTTGGAGTGGATAGCGCGTTCCAGACTGTCGGATTTTCTTGCGAGTGTCGGGATGGCTTACAGTTTGCTCGATTGGGTCAAACGGAAAAAACTGCGACAAAACTGCTCAACGCGTTAAAAATGAGCACTTTGCGGCAAACTTCAACGCGCCGGATTGAGGCATTGGCACGTAAATTGCTCATTCCCGCGTTTAGAGCCGTCGCGCAATCTGCCAATACGCTCTTCTAGAAAATAAAGTAACCTTAAAAAACATGAACCTCCCTTGTTCCAAACTAAAATCCGTCTCCGCAATCGTGATTGCGGGGATTCTTCTTGCGAACGCAACCAGCGTCTTCGCCGTTTCGTTTTCGCTTCATAACCATCCGGATGGAAGCGCTGCCCAACCTTACTATGGCCTGCGATTGGATGGTCTTTGGACGGGCAACGAAGAAGATGTCTATACCTTCGACTTCGATCACAAGGATTCATCAATGATGCTGGATTTGTCCAAGGCATCAAACGGCACCTACAACATCGAAATCTCCGGCGTAACTTACGGAGGCCAGGATGGGGGTAGCACCTATGTGAACAACAAATTCCTTGGCCTGTATGACGTCAAGTTCACCTACACCGACGTGAGCCTCAGCAATGGCACCTACTACGCCAAAGAGGGCTCGGGACGTCGCTCTAGATCTAGACCGGGCGCTCAAGTCTTGAGCAACTGCGCTCCGATCTTGTGCAGGTTGTAGGCCAGAATCCCGAGCCCTGCGTAGCGCTTGTAGCCGCGCAGCCTTTTATCGGGGCAACGGTTTAATCCGTGGTGCTCCAGGCAATTGATATGGGTGCAAATCCTCTCATTCCATCATTTTTCTGGGAGTTGCGCAGGGAGGTTTGTTCGAATCTGAACAGCTCTTAGTTCGTCATGCTGAGTTTTGGCAATCTTGTCGCGAGCCCATCGAAAGAACCTCTCCCATTCTCCGTTGAGTTCGATGCATCTCAGATGTAAGAGCATCTCAGCACGTCCTTCGATTCAGCGCATGCCCGAACAATCCATTCTTTCGCCGATGACATAACGCACCGCACCCTCGATCACGCCGCTGGCGACGACCAAATCCTGTTCGATCAGTCGGCCGTAGGCAGTAGGTGTTGGCGCTTGTCCAAATAGGCGATGGTTTTTCTTAGTTTCTCTCGCTTAGCCTTGGTTCCTGGCCCTGTTGAGGCAATAAAAGAGTTTTCTCCATCGCTTACAATATGCACGTTGGTCCCGGTTGGATCGAATCCGCGACGCTTGACCTCAGCTTCGGCCCAATCCATCATCACTGAGCGCGGAGCATAACTTCCCCAGATTCTCTTGTTTATCGGGCCATGGAGCAAGCCGTCTTTTCCTCGCTTCAAGGTGTAGATTGCAACCAGGGTTATACTACGTCCGTTCTTGCTCTTATCCCCTTTCTTACGGCGCTTGCGTTTGCCTTTTTTGTTTCGGCAGGCTTTGCCGCGATGGCGTTGGCAACCACACTTGCTGCGCCCGGCGCCTTTGGGTTTGCGCGAGAATCCCTGGCCCTTTTTCTTATTCTTGGGTTCGATGTAACTTCTCCAATAGGCCACCTTGCCAAACCCCGTGCGCAGGATTCGCCGAGCGGCTGTCTTGAGGCGGCCGCCGGTGCGCTTGAGATAACTGTCAGGATCGAACGATTGGTGCTGAATGCGCAGGAACAAAGCCACAAAGAGGCATCCCAAAGACATTAGCCTGGAAAACAAGGTGGCCTCGAATTCAGCGAACGAGGGTGAGTGGGCGCTTCTGCATAATGTCAGCATCTCCTCGAATTGGGACTGAAGTTTGGCTTCAACTTCATCAACGTCATATTCGTCTTGAGGGTTAATTCTGCCGGCTTATGATCCGATTGCTGTGGTAACGTAGGTGGGGTTGAGTTTGTTGGTAGCAAGCATCAATCCTACCTCGTTATCCCAGCTTTGATGGAAAAATCCTAACAAAACCGAAATATTTGCTCGATTGAACCAAAAAATTCCCGTTTTATCGGGGGAAAATGGGGATTTGCACCCGATCGAAATCGGCCATTTCGAAGCCGAACAGATCGCGAATCGTGTTGCGATACTCGTTCCGGTTCAGCCGCCGCATCACCACCTTGCCCGCGTTCGCCCGATTTTCCTCGCGCGCCTTGGCGAGCGACGCCGTTAGCCAATCCACCATCGATTTCAGCTCCGCCTCGCTCGGCTGTTTCTCGTCCTCCGGCGGCATTTCGGCGAGATTGAGCTGGTCGAGGATTTCTTGCATCGCCTCGGCGTTTTCCAAGTTGCTCAGGTCCGCGGTAACGTGGTCGAAACGGCGGTCGCCCTTCTGTTTTTCCGCGCCGTGGCAGCGGATGCAGTAGGTTTCGAGGAACGGTTGGAGTTCGGTGGCGTTGATCGCCTGGCCGCTCAGGATTCCAACGAAGAGTATCGCGAAGATGAGTTTCAAAATGGGCTGATTCTGCCACCAACGAACACCGCTCAGGTCAAGTTGCAACAGCCGCGCCGCGATCACCTCAAGGCGACCTCCAAATGCAAAATCTCGCCCTCCAGCGAAGCCCGCAGATCCAAATTCGCCGCCCGCGCACAGGCTTGAGCTAGCGCGAGACCTAAGCCGGAATGAGATGTGCCAGAACGAGCTTCGTCGTGTCGCCAATAGCGGTCGAAGAGGTGTTCCAGGTCCTCTTTGCGCAGATTTGGCGCAGGATTTGAAACCCGAATCGCGCGCTCGTTCGCCGCCACCACTACCGCGTCATTCGATGGGGTGTATTCGACGGCGTTTGAGAAGAGGTTGGTGACGATGTGTCCCAGCATTCCCGCATCTGCCTGCCAAACGCACGGCTCGATTTCCCAATCGACCGCGATTTTGCGCTTCCCAGCATTTTGGGCAAAAGGCTCCCAAGCCTGCTTGAGAAACTCAGCCAACTCGATGGACTCCCGCTTCGGACTGACCTCGCCCGATTCCCAACGCGCCAACGCCAGCAGATTCTCCGCCATCGACTCAAGTTGCTGAGCAATCGCCAAGGTTTCCTCGTGAGTTTTCGGACCGGATTCATCTGGCCACTTGAGTGCAACCTCGCTCATCGCTTTCAACTCCGCGATAGGCGTCCGGATTTCGTGAGCCAAATCGGAACTGAACCTTCGCTCGCGCTCAAAACTGGCTTCCAGCCGCTCGATCAATTCGTTCAATCGCTGGGAAATGGGTCGCAGCTCATCGGGTAGCTTTTCGCTCTCAAAACGCGCATCGAGCCGGGTCGCATCGATGCCCGTGGCCTGCTCTCCCAGCTCAGCGAGCGGCTTCAGCCCAATTTGCAGAGCTGTCCTCACCAAAAAGATCGCGCCCATGGCACCTAACAAACCCACAACGCCGATGCCACTGAGGAGTGACGTTAGCGTTTGATCCATCTGGCTCGTCTCCTTGGCCAAAACCGTCACGCTCGTCCCGCGCCGGCCTTTTCCCTTGCCCTTGCTACCCGACGAGGTGCGAAAACGCATCGTGCGAACTTTTTGCCGATTGCCCAGGCGCATCGTTTCGAAGGCGGGCTCGGTTTTCGCGGTAGTTGGGAAGGCGAACTCCCACTTGCCCAAGCTCTCGGATTTTTCCAGTGGCTCTCCGTCGCCTGTCCAGGTCTGAAAGTAGGCTCCGCTGCTCGCCTCACGATAGTTCGGCATCCGTTCGCGGAGCTGGCGCGCGCCTCTTCGCATCGATTCCTCCGCGCTCTCCGATTCTTCACCGCGGGTGGCAAAACGCACGATTCGCGAATCGACAGCGAGCTCGGCGTCGAGCGATTTGAGCAGGCTTTGCCGAACCGCGAGGTAAACTCCGGCGCCCGCTCCGAGCCACAGAATGGCGAAACCGCCGAGCAGCCAAATCGTGAGCCGTTTGCGAATCGAGTTCACGAATCGCGCTCCTCCAAAACGTAGCCGTGCCCGCGTTTGGTGTGAATGAGAGGTTTGGCGTCGTCGGTTACCGCGATCTTCTTGCGCAGGGCGTAGACTGCCGAATCGACCACGTTGCTCATCGGCGAAACGAGGTCGTCGTAGATGTGTTCCTCGATTTCGGTGCGGGAAACGACGGTACCAGCACACAGCATGAGGTGTTCGAGCAGGGCGAACTCTCGCGCGGTCAAATCGAGCGCTTTCCCAGCGCGCGAAGCCGATTTCCCCGCGGTATCCAGCTTCAAATCGGCCACTTCAACGACCGGCGTCGCTTTTTGGTAGGATCGGCGGCAGAGAACTTCGACACGGGCCAGCAATTCATCGAGCGCGAATGGTTTCACAAGGTAGTCGTCAGCCCCACTCCGCAAACCGAGCACGCGATCCTCGACCTTGTCCTTCGCCGTGAGGAACATGACCGGCGTTTCGTTGCCCCGGCGTCTTAGCTCCTGCAGCAGGCTGAGCCCGTCGATGCCCGGCACCATGATGTCGAGAATCGCAGCATCGTAGGTATGCAGCTCGGCCAGTTCGAGCCCCTCGTCGCCTGTGCCGACGTCGTCCACGCGGTAGCCGGAGCGGCGCAGCGCCAGGGCGACGGTCTCGCGCAGGCGTTGGGAATCTTCGACAAAGAGCAGGCGCATTTTGGCAACGAAAGGATCCTAACGGCCGCCTTTGCCCTTTCCCTTGCCTCCACCCTTCCCACCTCGGCGGCCAACGCCAGCGGAAAACTCTTCCGGGCTGATGGCGTCATCGTCGTTGGCATCCATTTTTGCAAAGGCCTCGCGAACCGTGCGGCGATCGGCGTTGGCGTAGCTTCGAGAGGCCGCAAACTCTTTGGAATCCAGGCTCCCATCGCTGTTCTTGTCGAGCATTCCGAAAACCCGCGACATTCCACCGCCTTTCCCTCCCTTGCCGACGCCCGCGACTGGTTTGCCAGGCTTTCCGGTAGGTTTGCTTTCGGCGTGTTGCGCTAACCAAGCCAGAATTTCGTCCGCGATAAAGTCGTTGTTGTTGCCTTGCATCATGATGTGCGAATTCCCGCGGATCCCATGATCCTCGACCAAATCCAGGATTTCTCCGTGACCACCATTTTGGGTAAATAATTCCGCCGCTGCGGTAGTCGCGTCCTTCCGACCTGTTTGACGCCGGGTTTGAATGTAGTCGCCGTAAACTCCCAGCATCGACTTTCCTTCCAGCGTAGGAAAATTAGCAGAAGTTGGCGGACCAGTCGGTTCCACCAGGGCGATCGCCGAGGTCAGGTCGGGACGCTCCATCGCCGCATTGACCGCCTGCGGACCCCCTGCCGAGTGCGCCAGCAGTACCGCGGGGCCGACTTCCTCTAACAAAGCCACAATCGAGGCCTGGAAATTGCGCTTAGACGTCCCAACCCAGGGGTAGTTTTGCTCGAAGACGTCAAAATCATCCGTCGGAAAGCGAGCGTCGTCGTAGGGTGTGCCTTCCTTGGGACCGAAGCCCCAACGCGGCCAGATGTCGCTGTCCCACGGCTTGAACGCATTCGGATCGGCCGGTGGTTGGCCTTGTTTCGGCGCGGTCGTATCGCGGGAGAAATCAAACGTCGGATCGTTGATGAGGTGAACCGGGTAGCCCGCGTCGGCAAAGAGCGTGGCCCAACCTTTGCGCCCATCCGGCGTCATCGCGTAGATGTAAGTCGAGAGGTTGTGGCCCGGCACCATGATGACCGCGATATCTTTGGTCGCTTGCGATGGCTCCACAGAATAAACGAGCGAGCTTTCGACGTATTTCCGCGTCACGGAGTGCTGAGCCAAGGCATCCGCGTGGATCGCGAGCAACGCCAGAGTGGCGAGGGTTGAAGTGAGGACTTGTTTCATCGTGGCACCTTGGTAACGCTTTGAAAATGACGTGAAGATGATGGGAGAAAATTTTTCAGCGTCATTTTCCCGTCATCTTGCTCAGTTCACCATCATCGAGTTCATTCGCACCAACTTCATCATGAAAAAAAGCGTCATCGTCCTGATTCTCCTCAGCTTTGCCCTGAGTCCAAGCTTCAGCGTGGCTGAAGATGAAGATTCGGCTCCCACGTCGACGATGAGCCGCGGTAAGGGCAAGGGAAAAGGCGGTGGTGGCGGCGGAAAGGGAAAAGGTAAGGGCCGCCGCAGCATGGAAGAGCCGGAATCGCCCACGCCGACTCCAGATTCCGTGACGCCGGACAGCCCGCTTGAGGAGCGCAAACTCGCGTTTTTCCAGCAGCGTATTTTGCCCGTGTTAGAGTCAAAATGCTACAACTGCCACGAATCGGGCGTGAAGACGAAGGGCGGCCTTGCGCTTGATACCGCGGCTGCAATTTTGGCCGGCGGCGACACCGGACCGGCAATCATTCCAGGCAATGCGGAGGGTAGTTTGCTCTACCAATCGGTCACCTACGAAGATCCAGACTTCGAGATGCCGCCCAAGGAGCGTCTTTCGGCCTCGGTCGTGAAAGATTTCAAAACGTGGATCGACATTGGCGCTCCCGATACCCGATCCGGCTCAGCCGAGCCTAACAAGGCTGCCTTCGATCCGTCAGCCGGGTTTGTGACGACGATTACCGCGATCGACGGCGACCAGATCACATTCATCAAACCGGACACTACCGCGCCGCAGACCTCGATGGGTGGCGGCAAAGGAAAGGGGAAAGGCCGGTCGCGTGGTAGTTCGGGCGAAACGATGAGGCTCCCCGTTTCGGACAGCGTGTTGATCACGACGGCAACGTCCGCGCGGCGTACGGGTGATTTGTTAGTGGGAATCGAGTTGGCTGGCGGGTTGGAGAACGAGCGCTTTCAGGACATCGGCCGATTCGGTTTGAAAGCGCGGATCGTGATCGAGGGCGTCGATATCACGGAGATCAACGTGATGGTCTCGCAAGATGAAGCCGATGCGCCCATCGCGGTAAAACCGAAGCGTCCGCCGATGAAACCCTCAACGTTGAACCGATGAAACTGCCCCTGCTCACTTTGACACTGAGCCTCAGCGCTGCGCTCGCCCAAGACCGCGAGGGGATCGCGTTTTTCGAAGCCAGAATCCGCCCGGCGCTGGCGAAATATTGCTACGAATGCCATTCGGAGGAATCTGGGAAGGCGAAGGGTGGGCTGCGTGTGGATTCCCAGCATGCTCTGCTGCAAGGCGGCGACACGGGGCCTGCGATTGTTCCCGGCGATTTGGAAAAGAGCCTCTTCGTCACCGCGATACGCTACGAGGACGAGGATTTTGAGATGCCGCCGAAGGGCAAATTGCCTGCGGACGTCATTGCCGACTTCGAAAAGTGGATCGCGATGGGCGCACCAGATCCGCGGACGGATGCCGCGCCAGTGACGGTTCGGACGGAGATCGATATCGAGGCTGGACGACAGTTTTGGGCCTTCCAGCCGCCTAACAAACCCACCACGCCCACGGTAATCAACACGAATTGGCCGCGCAACGACATCGACCGGTTCGTCCTTGCCAAGATGGACGAAAACAAGCTCGCGCCATCGCCCGATGCGAATCCGCGCACGCTCGTTAGGCGGCTCTATTTTGTCCTCGCCGGTCTCCCGCCATCGGCTGAGGACGTGGAGAAGTGGACCCGCGCGATCGGCCCGAATTTGGACCAGGCCGCGGTAGCCCAGTTCGTCGATCACCTCCTAGCATCGCCACGTTTCGGTGAACGCTGGGGCCAACACTGGCTCGACGTCGCCCGCTACGCCGAATCGACCGGCGGCGATTCGAACAACATCTTCCCGCACGCTTGGCGCTACCGCGACTACGTCATCGACAGCTTCAACGACGACAAACCCTTCGACCAATTCATCCGCGAACAACTCGCAGGCGACCTTTTGCCGATCGCCAACGACCGCGAGTGGGCGGACAACCTCGTCGCGACCGGTTTTCTCGCGCTCGGCCAGAAGTTGGTCGGCGAAGTCGAGGATCGGAAGTTTTTCGCCGATCTCGTCGATGAACAAATCGACGCCACGACCCGTGCGTTCCTCGGCCTAACCGTTTCCTGCGCCCGTTGCCACGATCACAAAACCGATCCGATTCCCCAGACCGACTACTACGCCCTCGCCACGATATTTCGCAACACGACGACGCACTACGGCCTGCTGCGGGCTCAGGCGCGCCAGTTTTCGACGCTGATCGACGCTACCGGCCTTGGTTTGCCTTCGGGGCGTGATACCCTGACACCGACAGAATTCACCCAACTCCGAACGGAGCGTGATGCCGCAGCTCAGAAAATGGAGGACCTGATGCGCGATATTCGCAACGGTGAAAAAGTGACCCGCGCCACCTTGCGCCGGTCTCGCACGAAGCGCGACGAAACCGAGCATGCCCTGCAGAGCTACGACGAATCCGGCAACCCGTTCACCTTCGTCATGAGCACGCAAGATCGTGAGGCGAAGCTCGACACCCGCGTTTTCGTGCGTGGCGAGTTGGATAAGCCGGGACAGTTGGTGGAACCCGGATTCGTACAAGTCGCCTACCGCGGTGAGTTGCCCAATTTCGAGGGCAGCGGCCGGTTGCAACTCGCGGACTGGATTGCAGACGCGGAGAATCCGCTGACCGCGCGGGTGATGGCGAATCGCGTCTGGCATTGGTTGTTCGGTCAGGGTTTGGTGCGTTCGTTAGATGATTTTGGCGCGACGGGCGAGAAGCCGAGCCACCCGGAATTGCTCGATCACCTTGCGATTCGGCTGGTGGAGCACGATTGGTCGCTGAAGGAGCTCATTCGCGAGATCGTCCTATCGCGGACCTGGCAGCAAAGCTCGCGATTCCAGTCGAGCCACTTCGTCATCGACCCCGAAAACCGCTTTCTCTGGCGCGCCAGCCAACGTCGACTCGAAGCGGAGGCGATTCGCGATGCCATGCTCGTGGTGAGCGGCAATTTGGATCCTAACAGACCTCCCAAGCCCCTTCTCAATGCCGTCGGCGAAGGCACGGTCGGCCAATCCGTCTTCGAGCCGGAGATTCGCAAGATCGACGTCAACCATCGCAGCGTCTACCTACCACGAGTGCGCAACGTCTTGCCCAACAGCCTGGAGCTTTTCGACGCGCCCGACGCCAGCAACGTCACCGGCGCCCGCGAAACCACGACCGTGCCGCTCCAGGCGCTCTACGCGATGAACCACGACTTCGTCCGCCGCCAGGCTGAGGCGTTCGCGGCGCGTTTGGAGCGGGAGCCGACGAAAACGCGCATTGAATTTGCCCACCTCACCGCGTTCGGCCGTCCGCCGACCGATCGCGAGCGGCGCATGGGCGCGTTGTTCGCGCAAAAATACCGCGCGGATGAACGCGGCATCGACAACACGGAGTTGCAGCGCAAAACGTTGGCGGCGTATTGCCAGGCCTTGATGTGCGCGGCGGAGTTTGGCGTGATCGATTGAGCTGCCATGAAAATGAATGCCAAAACAGGCCGGCGGAGTATGTTCTCGCGATGACCGCAGCCGAAGATCAATTTCAGTACCTGTCCGTCGAGCAATACTACGACCTGGAGGAATCCTCTGATTCCCGATTCGATTATCTTGACGGTGAGGTTTTCGAAAACAGCGGCGGAACTTCGCGGCACAGCGCGATTTCGATGGATTTGGGAATCGCGTTGGGAATCCAACTCAAAGGCAAACCGTGCCAACCCTTCACCGCCGACCAACGCATTCGGGTCAAAACATCAACCTATCGGTTTCATCCGGACGTCAGCGTGTTTTGCGGCGACATGGAGTATGAAGAGGAGGAGAAATCGCCCAATCGTCATACCGCGACGAATCCCACGGTGCTCTTTGAGGTGTTGTCGCCGAACAACGAGGGCAACACGCGCGGGATGAAGTGGCTCAATGCCCAGTTCATTGGTTCTCTCCGCGTTTTCGTGCTGCTTTCCCAGGATGAGCCCGTGGTGGAAGTCTACGAGCGGCACGGCGATGGAGATGAGTGGCTCTACCGTGCGATTCGCGGGATGGACTCGACTTTGACGATTGAAACGATCGAGGTGGCAATCCCGCTTCGCGACATTTACGAGCGCGCGCTGAGTTTGCCCGATCGCTAAAAAATGAGCGCAGAGCGTCATGCTTCGATCATGTTCGACACGTTTGGTTGGCTGCCAACCGATGAAGTTTCGACCGCCTAACCAAACCCGTCGCGAAATGCTTCGAACCGCCTCAGCCGGGTTCGGCTACCTCGCGTTTCATGCCCTGGCATCGGCCGCGAACCAATCGCCCAAACGGCCTCATTTCGCACCCAAAGCGAAACGCGTGATTTTCCTCTGTATGCGCGGCGGGCCGTCGCACCTGGACACCTTCGACTACAAGCCGCGACTTACCGCGGATCAGGGCAAGCCGTCGAAATACGCCGGTTCGCAGCTTTTTCCCTCGCTCTGGGATTTCAAGCAACGCGGTAATTCCGGCCTGTGGATTTCTGACGCCTTTCCTCACCTCGCGCAGCATGCGGACGACCTCTGCCTCTTGCGCGGGATGCACTGCGATCAGCCGAACCACGCGCAAGCCTTCGTGCAGATGCACACCGGGAGTTTTCAGTTTGTTAGGCCGAGCATGGGTGCGTGGTCACTTTACGGGTTAGGCACGCAGAACCAGAATCTGCCCGGTTTCATCTCGATCAACCCGCCGACCGCGGTAGGTGGCGCGCAAAACTACGGTAGCGCGTTTTTGCCGGCGGCGTTTCAGGGGACGAAGTTCGCGATTTCCGATTCGAGCCAACGCAACCGCCCCATCGACCGCAAACGCCGTGGCGAGGCGAACAACGATGGGCTGGAGAACATCCGGAATGGGTTTTTGAGCAAAAATCAGCAGCGCGCACAGATCGATCTTATCAACCAGCTCAATCGCGAGAAGCTAAGCCGCGATGTCCATTCGCCCTTGGTCGAGGGCGCGATCGAAAGCTACGAATTGGCCTTCCGCATGCAGGACGCGGTGCCGCAGGTGATGGATTTCACCAACGAGACGGACGAAACGATGGCGCTCTACGGCATCGGCGAGGATCCGACCGACGGTTTTGGCCGGCAATGTCTCTTGGCGCGGCGCTTTGCCGAAGCAGGCGTGCGGTTCATCGAGTTGGGCCACGGAAGCTGGGATCAGCACGCGAATATCGCGGCGTCTCTCGGCGAAAACTGCGCGCAGACGGACAAGCCGATCGCCGGGCTGCTAGCCGATCTGAAACGGCGCGATTTGCTCAAGGACACCCTCGTGATTTGGGGGGGCGAATTTGGCCGGACGTCCTATTCGCCCGACGGCAATGGCCGCGATCACAATCACAAGGGTTACACGACGTGGATGGCCGGTGGCGGGGTGAAAGGCGGTTTTTCATACGGCGAGACGGACGACCACGGCTACGAAGCGGTTTCCGGCAGGGTGCATTTGCATGACTGGCATGCTACGATTTTACACTTGTTAGGCCTGGATCACGAAAAGCTCACGTTTCGCTACGCCGGGCGCGATATGCGGCTGACCGATCTTTACGGGAACGTTGTTCGCGAAGTGATTGCGTGAGTCGCCATCTCGCTGTTCGCTCAGTGGGTAAAACCAACATCCCCATTTGGAATCTGCCGGAAGGCCCGCAAGTCCGCAAATGGGTTGCCAAGCCCTTTCGGCGAGATTGAGCTGGTCGAGGATCTCCTGCATCGCCTCAGCATTTTCCACGTTACTCAGATCCGCGGTAACGTGGTCGAAACGCCGATCACCCTTCTGCTTCTCCGCGCCGTGGCAGCGAATGCAGTAGGTTTCGAGGAACGGCTGGAGTTCGGTGGCATTTACCGTGTTCATTTCCAAAAAACCGAAAATGAGGTCAGCGATTTTGAGTTTGAATTTCATCGACTAGGAAGTTCTGGAAACTCCCGGGAAAAGAGGGACAATGGATTATGGCCCTGGCAACCGAACTTTCTCCCAAGGCGCTTGAATCCGAGTTTCTGGAACACGCGCAAACTTGGTACGCTCAAACCAGAAAGCATTCGTTCGTGCAAAAGCGGGTGATCCATCCGTCCTACCAACGCATCATTGGCCTGGGGCCTAGCGTCGTTCCTTTGATTCTCCGCGAGCTAAAAAAAACCAAAGATCACTGGCTCTGGGCGCTTCAGGCGATCAGCGGCGAAGATCCTGCAAAGGACATCGATACCTATGCCGACGCGGTGACTTGTTGGCTGGATTGGGGAAGGTCGAAAGGAATGATCTGAAGTTAGGCAAACATGGCGCGAAAAGATATTCATCGCGAGCTTCCTAACTTGGAAGACCGCCTTTATTCGATCACCAGTCCGCCAACGCCTCTCTATTATTGCATGGCGTGGGCCGCTGGCGATGATCAAAGATGGTGGCAACCCACGTTTGGTGTGTCGGGCCGGACGACCTTCCAGTGAGAAACTGGCGCTCTACGCGGACTCGATGGGCGATGTCACTCATGTCGCCAGGCAACTGCCCAACGGAAATTGGACGAGCAAGCTTGGAGCGCTGGAAGACATCGAGCATAAAACGGCGGAGGCGTTGGATGCAGACTACGGCAAAATTGCCGGTGCGTTGAGGCGGCCAGCTTCGGTTTCGGAAGCCTGATTTTGGCCTCATGCCAGCAAATCGTTCAAATTCCCCTGGCTCGTCGCGAACGACTCCTCCTCAATCCCTAGCTGCTGCAGAACCGTGACGAACAGATCCGCCAGAGGGCGTCCATCGCGCCCGTTTCGCTCGAATCGATGATGTTGCCCATGCCGCAAACCGCCTCCGGCGAGCATCACGGGCAGGTTGCGGCTGGAATGCGAACTGGCATTGCCCATGCCGCTGCCGAAAAGCACGACGGTTGATTCCAGAAGCGGACGATCCTCGCTATCGCGGGTGGATTTGAGCTTGGTTAGGAAGCGGGCGAACTGATCGGCGTAGAATTTCTCGATGATGGCCAGTTCCTTGAGGTAGTCGGGCCGTTTCCCGTGATGGGTGAGCGAGTGATAGCCTAACGAAATGCCCTCGAACGGGAAAAGCCGACTGCCGCCAGGATGGCCGTAGCAAATCACGTTTGTCGAGTTGGTTTGCAGCGCCAGAATCATCAAATCGTAGACCACCGCGGTATTGTAGGGGTAGGCGAGGTCGATGATTGTGTCGTCGTCATCGTCGCCGCGGATCACGGTGTCCTTGACCTTCGGTTTGGCGACGTCGAGCCAGTCGTTTTGGCGCTGGAGCTGTTTTTCGACCTCACGAACCGAGGTGAGATACTCGTCTAGCTTCTCGCGATCGGTCTTGCCGAGGCGGCCGCTGAGCCAATTGGCATCTTCGCGTACCACGTCGAGGATGCTGGCGTCCTCGGCAAGGAAGCGGCGGGTGTTTGCCTTGGTTTTAGGATTCTCTTCGAGGAACAGTTTGGCGAAGATTTGCTCCGGGTTCATGGCTGTGGGCAGGCGAATCCCGGCGCGGGACCAAGAGGTACCTCCCGAGCCCAAAAGCAGCGAAGGAAAGCGCCGCTCGCCGCCAATTCGCTCCGCGATCAGCTGGTCGAGCGAGTGCATTCGCTGCGGATTGTCCTTGCTGTCCTTCAGTTCGACGCCGTTGAGAAAGGTGTTCGAACAACCGTGCCCGCCGCCAACGCCGGGGTGGTCGAGGTTCGTGAAGATGGAGAAATCAGCCCGGTGCGCTTCGAGGGATTGAAGCACGGGAGGCAATTTGTAGTCGGCGCCGGTTTCTTCCGGGAAGAAGTGCCCGGGATACATCCCGTAATTCGGCGAGACGGAGACGAAGCGTTGGGCATTCCCAGCTTGCGCGGAATCCGCATACGCCTCCAGGGAAGGTAACGCCATGCAGACGCCTGCGCCGCGGAGAAAGGTTCTTCGATCAAGAGTTTTCATGGAGAATCGGCTTGGATGAAAATGGTGAGTTCGCTGGGTATTGTCCAATTCAGAAAAGGTGCTTTTCGAAAAACTCCAGCATCGCGGGCGTTGTCTCTTTGCCTTTTTGGCCCATGACCGCGTGTCCGGCGTCTTCGTATCGAAGGTAAGTCAGCTCCGCGCCAACATCCTTCATCGCCTGCGCAAATTCGTCGGTCGAATCGATGAGCACGACATCATCTTTGGCTCCATGGATCAACAGAATGGGCGGAGCTTCTTTGCGAACATAGGTCGAAGGAGAAGCCGCTCGCATGACCGGTTGAGCATCTGTTTCGGGAACGCTTCGATCGCCACCTCGCGCGAGGTTGAGGTAAACAAACCTGGCGCGTTCGCTGTGGTTTGGATGGAGCATATTACCTACGGCGCCGGAGCAAACAACGGCTTGCAGATCGCTCGAAAACTCTTGGTACGGACCATCGCCTTCGAATGCCTCTTGTCCGTTTGTCAGGGCAGCCGTCAGAGCCTGCGTTGCGCCCGCTGAATTGCCGTAGGCTCCGATTTTTTCCGGATTGATGTGATACTTTTCCGCGTTCGCGCGGGTCCAACGAATTGCGTTTTTGAGATCGTGAAGACAAGCCGGAAACGCGGCGTCTCGAATCAAGCGGTAGGTTGGCAGAATCACAACATAACCTTGTTCCTGAGCCAGCTTGAAGCCCATGTGGGCGAAGCGGAAATGATCGCCATTCGTCCATCCACCCCCGTGAACCAGCACGATTGCCCTTCGCGGTGAGTCAGGTTTTTCCTTTGGCGCGATGACGTTGAGAACCCAGCGGCCGTGGCCGTCACGATAAGCGATATCTTTTTCGAAGATCAGGTCGTCCGGCGTTGCCGGGATGTTCGTTTTGGATGGGGGTTCGGCCAGCGCAACGGCGCAGAGTAGACACAGAAATAGGAGATTGCGTTTCATGTTAGGATTCGGGATCGATGATTAAGAGGCCTTCGTTTCCATTTGGGATCACCATGGATCCTTCGTAGATCGCCATGCGGCAAGGGTTTCCGCTGACCTCAAACCGGGTGATCAATTTTGGCGATTGGGGATTCTCGATGTCGGCGACGGTGATCAAGCCGCTCGCGCGATGGGCTGAATAGAGCCGGTTTCCAGCAATGGCCGGGACGCCCGGGTGAACGTTGCGATCGCCGAGCCGGCGCACACCAATTTCGGCCACCGGGCGGCGCTCGGCTCGATCGAGAAGAACGTAGCCGCCTCTGACCATCGCCAATGTTTGATTTTTGTAGGCGATCAATCCATTCGATGATCCGATTCGTTCCGGAAGATTGTCGCCGCTGAAAATCGGATTTGGCTTAGCTTCGAGATCGAACCAATGCAGGCCGGAAACATGCCAGAAAACGCAGGCGTATCGATCTTCGACCAAGCCTCGCATCATCTGATCGCCGTAGAGAAGACCATGGCGTTTGTCTTCGAAGATTGATCGGGGATTCGTAGGATCGGAAACATCCACGACGAGGAATCGGTTCGCGCCGGCTTGAACGAGGATGCGATCGTCGGAATCCGGCGCTTCGACTTGGCGCACGGCGTTGCCGGGAATGCGAAGCCTACCGCGGCGAACAAGCTGGTTTCCATCCACTTCACAAACCAACAATCCGCCTCGGCCTTCGGCAATGTAGACTCGATTTCCAGAGACGCTGACGTCCGTGGCGAATCCTTCGGTCTCCAAATGGGAAAGGCGCTCGATTTCCGGCCAAAGCCGAACCACATGAACGCCACCGCTGCCGCAAGCGACAATCGCGCGTCCATCCGCCAGAATATCGACGCCGTGAACTTGGCCGGAAGGACGATATGTTCGCCAGTTGGGTTTCGACCCAGTAGCTTCTGGCGCCGCCGTGATTTTTGGCGGCGTGTCAGGCTCTTCGATCGGCCGTCTCGCGATTCCTTTGGCTTCGACGACGTGGAAATCCGAAAAGCCGCCTGCCAGATAGACAAAATCATCGACCACCGCCAAACCTCCGACAAAGCCAATCGTGTCGCGGCTCTCGATGAACGGTAGCTGGGTGCGACCGACGATTTCTGGCTCGGCCGGATTCTCCACGTTGACGATGAACGCGCCGTTGTAGGTGTCCGCTACAAACGCTTGGCCGTTGGCGACGGTGACGCTCCACATGTCGTTGCCGATTTCGTAAAGCGCCGGGAACTTGACGCGCGAAATCTGCTTGGGATCGACAGGATCGGAGATGTCGAAGATTTCCAATCCGTGACCGCGGCCAAATCCTGGATCACCCGGCTTGCTGCGCGGTCTCTCCTTCGAATGATGACCCGTCGCGACAAAGAGATAATCACCTTCGAGATCAACACCGTCGCCGTAGCCATCGAGCGGGACTCGCTTCGCGATTTTTGGCTCCCACGGATTTCTGACATCTACAACGGCGACTTCCGATGACGCCCAAACGCCAGCATACAAAATTCCGTTCCGCGCAACGACGGATTGCGCTTCGCCCGTTCTGACCAAGCTGATATGTGAAGGCTGCTTCGGGTCAGTGATGTCGATCAGCTCGACACCGTAGTTTCGACAGGCGACAAAGAGAATATCGCCGGAGATCGCCACACCCGTCGCGAATTCCACAGTGTCGTAGTGATTCAGCAGTTGCGGGTTTTTGGGATCTTCGACATGGACGATGAACAGGCCATCCTGCCGCGAAGTGATATACGCAACCGAATTACGAACCTCAATCTGACGCACACTGCCAAGATTCGGAAGCGAACTGACGACCTTGGGCTGCGCCGGATTCTGAAGATCAAGAACGTGAAGCTTACCGCGACCGATTGCATAGGCGTGTTGGCCTTCGACCGCGATGTCCATTACGGGCCCAGTGTCAGCGCTGAACCGAATTGGAAGGTCTGGTCCGAAGCCCGAACTTCTAAAGTGATTCGCATACAAGTGCAGCCCGACGACCGCGAAAAGATAATGTGTTTCGCCGGCTGAAATCTTCTCAAGATCAACCGCCTGAATCATCTCTCGGACGTCCTTGCTGTGTTTGCGAATCAGCTCCGGATCTTCGCTCAACAGCGCCATGTGAAATCCGCCGAGCGGAAAGCGCACATGCGCCAACGCGGCCAATCCGCTGTTGTCGCTCTCCAACGCCGCGGGTTGAAAATTCGACCATGCCTCTACCGCGCCGCGAAGCTCTTCACCCGCCCAGTTGTGATCCGAACGCAGCTGCGCCCAGACTTCATCGCTGTGATACTTGCGATAGAATTCGCCCGGAAAATCGCGGTCCAATTGCATCTGCGTCGATTGCCGCAGCAATCCTCGAATGACCTTTCTTCGTTCTGGATCTTTTTCGAATCGATGCCAAGCGTGAACGCGAAACGCATTCTGGTTCGCGTAAATCGGATCGCTGTTGATCTTGATCTGCGGCCCTGGATGGACTTCGCGCCAACGCCTTCCATCGGCTTCATTGAGAAAGAACTCGTATCGCTCTAACCAATGCTGATCTCTCGTTCCTGCGTGGAGCGCGAGCACTGACGGAAGCAGAATCGAGGCATGACTCGAATTGAACCCTTTCCACGAAAATCCAACGTGCGCTTGAGTGACGCCGTCAGCGCGCAGGATCGCCCAATCATTCTCTTCCAGCCTTCGACCGACCTTGCCTAACGAATCACGAATCCAAGCCTTCTCTTCATTCGTAGCCAGCTCCGAATTTGCGTAGACTGCCAAACTGATGATGTAGGTCGTGTGTTGATCCATCGACGAGTCATCAAAATACGCCGACGGATCATTGGGATGTGGCCCGCGAGGCACAAGCCCTTCGAGCGCCGGTTTACCGGGTTTGGGATGAGTTTCGGGCAACGAACCGATGAAGCGAAGGGCGTTGAATGCTTTGCGGATTTGCTCGCGCAAGAACGGATCTGGTCGTGCCTCGTAGGCGTCTAACAGCGCCACCAAAAAATGCCCGGTGTGCAAAACCGTGTCCGCGATCCTCGACCCGTAACCCCAAGGATGCGGCTTCTCCGCCAGCACCTCGGCGGGCGATGTCCACCGATCTTTGCCGCTGAGCCGCGCGCCATAGAGCACGCCAGTCTCCGGGTGCTGAAACTCAGCAAGATAGCCCTCGGCCAGCGAAAAGATCTCGTCCACGAACTTCGATTCATCATCAGCGCTTCGAGCACTTGTGGCAAGAATCAGGAAGGCAAGAACTGAGGTTCGGGCAACGATCACAACCAGAGCATGGCGCCATTCGACTCTGACCGCATTCGCGAAAAGTAGTCGGAAAGTCCTTGGATATTCAGTCCAGATCATTCTGTTCAATTTCAAGCAGTTTCGCGCTGAGCCGGCCCTTTAGCTCAGCCAACACCGAGATGTATTCCGGATGATCAATCAGATTCGTATATTGTTTGGGATCTCTCTCCATGTTGTAGAGTTCTCCGGACTTACCATAGTCGAGAAATGCCCATTTCTCGGTGCGAAAGAGCCTACCCTTGCCGCTCGACAAAATTGCATCGTGGATCTTGGTCGTTGGATCATCAAACAACGTGGTAATGTCTTTTCCCTGCACGTTGCCCGGAATCTCCAACCCGCAGAGACTGGAAACAGTGGGGTAAAGATCAATGAGTTCGGCTAACGAATCACACACCGCCGGTTTCTTGCCAGGGACGCATATGATTAGCGGCACGCGCGCGGATTCTTCGTGGATGCTGACTTTCTGCCACAAATCGTGCTCCCCAAGGTGGTAGCCATGGTCGCTGGTGAAGATGATGATGGTGTTATCGCGCTGGCCCGTCTGTTCCAGCGCCGCGATCACCTTACCGACCAACGCATCGACGTAGCTGACCGTCGCGTAGTAGCCACGAACGACCTGCTTCTGTTGCTCGACATCCATCTCGTAGTTGGCGGAGGTGCGCCGGTTGGCTGGGTTCATGGGAATGTCGTTCCGGTCGCCGGGAATCTTCGGCGGCAGCTCGATCTTTTCCCAGTCATAGGGTGCGAAGTATTTTTTCGGCGCGACCAGCGGGACGTGCGGCCGCGCAAAGCCGACCGCCAGGAAAAACGGCTTGTCCATGTCTTTGTAACTTCCGATCAGTTCGACCGCCCTCTCCGCCGTTTTGCCATCGGAATGCACAAGGTCGTCGCCTTCAGCCTCGACGACCGTGAAGCTGTTACCGCTGCCCGGGGCTTTCTTCAAGCCGTCCGGATTGCCGGACACCAACTCACCGGCACCGGGCGCTTGGGCTTCTGGCCCTTTGCTATTGTAGGCCTCGTCCCAAGATGCTGGGTCGTCGGCACCGGCGCTGCCCTTGGCAATATCCGGCGGAACACCCATGTGGAACACTTTCGATATGCGCGCGCTATGATAGCCGTGTTTTCGAAAATATTGCGGCCAGCTATCTTTGTCCGGGCCGACTTTTTCGCGGCCACTTGTATAGCCATTCGCTTTGGTCGCGTGTGGGTAGTAGCCAAACATGAGAGAAGCGCGCGAAGGCCCGCAAATCGTCGCCTGACAATAGGCTCGAGTGAAGAGCGTGCCTTCGGAAGCCAGTTGATCGATGTTGGGAGTCTTGCAGACTTCGTTACCGTAGCAGCCTAACGCGGTAGCGGTGAGGTCGTCTGCAATGATGAAAAGAACGTTGTAGGGCTCCTTTGCAGCGATCAGGTTGCAGAAGCAAAGTGCCAAACATGCGGTGAGAAAAATCTTCATCGAAGTTAGGCACCCAAGATTTCCCAACCGGTGCGATAGGATCGGTGGGTCGATTGATTGGCGGTTTGGTGATTGGAAACTCGAGCCTTCTCGCCGTCCCATTCCAGCGAGTTGGGCGAGTGTTGCATCGCGATATTCCCCAGGAGGATGAATTCAGTCAAAGAGGAGGCGAAATCGATCGGTGATATTAATCCGAAAATTAAATAGCCGACACCTAATGATGTGGTATTGTTAGGGATGAAGAGAGACGCCAGAAAGCTTTCGCCTGACCAGCAAGAGCACCTCCGAATGACTGCGGTGCGTATGGTTGTTGAAGAAGGCTACACCCAACGGGAAACAGCTCGTGCGCTTGGAGTAAGTCGGCAAGAAGTAAACCGGTTGTGTCGTAAGTATGAAAAGAGAGGGTGGGACGCACTTCGAGCAGTGAAGCGGGGTCGTAAGGTCGGCGAAAAACGGTTACTATTGCCTTGGCAGTGCGCCACGATTGTTAATCTGATCACCGATAATATGCCCGATCAATTGAAATTGCCATTTGTCCTTTGGACGAGGGCTGCGGTTAGAGATTTGATCGAAGAAAAGTTTGGGATCACCTTGAGTCTAATTACAATGGGAAACTATTTAAAGCGCTGGGGTATGACTCCTCAAGTTCCAATTCGCAAGGCCTACCAACAGAATAGCGAGTCTGTCCGGCGCTGGCGTGAGGAGGAGTATCCAGCTATTGAAAAGCGAGCCAAGGAAGAGGGCGCAACCATATTTTGGGGCGATGAAGGCAAAACCACTAACGAAGTTCACGCTGGACGAAGTTATTCGAAGAAGGGCAAGACTCCCGAAGTTCGCGAGAGCGGCAAAAAGCTGAAGCTCAACCACATTTCGGCTGTCACCAACAAGGGAGAAATGCGATTCATGACCTACACAGCTCGAATGACCCAACTCAAGTACATCCTCTTTCTGGGTAGATTGATTCAGAGCCACGATCGAAAAGTGTTCTTTATTGCAGACAATCTTTCTGTGCATCATGGCAAAAAAGTCAAAGCGTGGGCCAAGGCGAACGAGTCCGAGATAGAGCTCTTCTACATTCCCGCGTACTCCCCTGAACTCAATCCAGATGAATATCTGAATCGCGATATCAAGAAGAACGTCCACGGGAAGAAGGCGCCAAGGACCCTCGCTGAATTGAAGGCTAATGTCATAAGCTTCCTGAGAATGCTTCAGAAATCCCCAAGCAGAGTAATCCAGTATTTCAACAGCCCAAAAGTAAAATTCTGTGCCGCGTGAAGTGTCGGCTATTTAATTTTCGGATTAATAGCAACCGATCAACCGCCCCGTCCAAAATTGCATCGATAAACGCGGCATGGTGACCGAAGGGCTCAAGTTTGTCGGGCTCGAGACCGGTGAATTTCTCCTGTGGCAACAACATCGGAGAATTGCCGTGCCGAAGAAGCAGCGTTCCCTCGCTGCCTTTGAGCAAACAGCCAAATCGGTATTTCACGCCTTCGGGAATCAGCTTCGTCAGCTCTTCTGGCGCCCGTTCGCCACCACTCACCCACGTCACCTTCAACTCTCCATCCGTTAGAGCGGTCTCCGGGAAGTGATATTCGACCCGCTCGTTGGTCGTCCAATTATCTGCGTTCGGCACGCCGGTTTCCGAGCGCACTTTGATCGGCGCGGTGAGTTTCAGCCCACGATACATCGCATTGAAAATATGGCAGCCCATGTCACCCAGCGTGCCAGTTCCGTATTCCTGCCGACGCCGCCAATTTTTGGGATGATAGTATTTTTCGATATAGGGCCGCTTCTCTCCCACACCGAGCCAGCCATCCCAATCGAGCCCATCGGGCACGGGATCTTCCTGTGCGGGGAGAGGTTTGGAATCGCCCCAACTTTTGCCGCAGAAAACCCAAGCCTCACTCACTTTTCCGATCAGCTGACGCTGGATCAGGTTTACCGCGTTACGGTCGTGAGCGCTCGATGCCCCCTGCGTTCCCATTTGAACCAAAACCTGGTTTCGATGCGCAGCTTCGCGCATCGCACGACACTCACCAATGGTCTGGGCCAATGGCTTTTGCACGTAAACGTGCTTCCCAAGATTCATCGCACTGATCGATTGAATCCCGTGCATGTGATCGGGGGTCGAAACGCTAACGACATCAATCTTCTCATTCAAGGATTGGAGCATCTCGCGCCAATCTGAAAACGTTTGGACTCCAGGATGCTTGGTCTGGAGTTGTGGAAAAACCCCGGCATCCACATCAGCGGCGGCAATCATCTTGATCTTCGGATGGTTCGTCATCGAGCCGATATCCGGCGTGCCGCGACCGCCTGCGCCTATCGCGGCGTATTGCAATTTCTGCATCGGTGAACCCTGTGCCCACGAGAGGCGGCTAACGAATGGGGCCGTGCTCGCAATCGCGGCAGCTTGGAGGAATTTGCGTCGTGTGCTCTTCATATCTTCAAAGTTCCTTGACTCGAATACTCCGAAATTCCACCCGAGAACCGTGGCCAAGAAAACCAAGGTGGCCTGGCTGGCCGTTTGAAGCGTGAAATGTCGGCGTCCTCCAGAATGACTTCACCATTCAACGTGATCCTGACATGATTCCCATCCATCATCACTTCCTGCCGGTTCCATTCACCGACTGGCGCTAGAAAACCACGCTTCGCGGGGAGGAGCTTGTAGAGCGATCCGTGATATTGGGTTTCTTTGAGGTTTTGATACCTGGTCGCGGTATTGTCCATAATCTGGCTCTCGAAGCCTTTCCCATGCGGCCTCCCCTCAAGCGGACAACGCAGCGCCAAGCCATTGTTCGCTCCCTGCGTGAGTTTGAATTCAAACCGTAGGATGAAGTTTCCGTATTCTTTCTCTGTGAAAATCTTGCCGCCGTTGCCTTTTCCGGGGAGACAGGCAAGCACGCCATCCTTGGCCTCGTACCCACTGGTATTTCCAACCCAACCATCCATCGACTCGCCGTCAAACAGAGGAACGAAGTCAACCTCTTGTTCCTTTTCTGCCGTGACGGTTAAGCCTACGAAAATTGCTACCAAAATATAGAGAGACGCTTTCATATTTATCTACCGGCGGCGAAACGCTTTACTTGCAGGCGCTCGAATAACACTCCAGCGCGACTACGCGAGCATCTCCGCAATCACCGCCGCTTTCTCTCCGCCAACGTGAAATGGACGTCCGCTCGATGTTTTTGCTGGAATTTCACGCGGTAAACCCGCTGCGTGGCCAATCGTCGCATGGAAGTCGCCAATCGTAACAGGTTTGTCAGGCTCACGACCTTCTGCATCACTCGCTCCGTAGACAAATCCACGTTTCACCCCTGCTCCGGCAAGCCCGACGGTAAAACAGATCGGATAGTGACCGCGGCCTTTGCCGGAGTAGCTTGATTTCCGGCCAAATTCGGTCGCCATGACGACAAGCGTGGAATCCAACATCCCGCGTTCCTTCAAATCACTGATTAGCGCAGCGAAACCTTGGTCGAAACTGGGGCAAACGTCGGTCATGTCGCCCTTGATGTCCTGGTGCATGTCCCAACCCTCGCTCGCGACTTCGATGAAGCGGATTCCAGCCTCCGACAGGCGGCGCGCTAACAAGCAACCTTGTCCGAATTTGCTTTCGCCATAATGCTCCCGCATTTTCCTGGATTCCTTGGTCAAATCGAAGGCATTCAGATCTTCGCTGCGCAACATTCGCAAGGTGTTGTCGTAGAACTCGCGGTAGGCGTTCACATTCGAGTCGTTGTACTTGCTGAGGAAGCCGGAGCTGAGGTCGTTCGCCAGATCCATCTTTTTCTTCAGCTGATCCGGACCGCCTTCGGCTTTGATATTGGCCAATCCGGATTCGGGATCCAAAATCGGAATCGGGCTGAATGAGGGCGAAAAGAAGCCGTTGCCGTATCGTGGCGGTTGATTGATGCAGGCCGAGCTGGGCAACGTGTCGTGGCTCGCCCCGAGGTAGTGTTGTGCCCAGGCGCCGAGATTCGGGTGTTTGATCGTGTTGCGCTCGGCAAACGCAGTCCGCATGAAGTATTGCGCCGGGCCGTGGACGCCGATTTTCGCGGTCATCGTACGGATGAGGGAGAGCTGCTCGGCAATCTTCGCGGTATGTGGCAGGTAACTCGTCACCTGATAATCGGCCGTGGTCGAAATCGCCTCTCCCGGGCCTTTGATGCCGCGTTTCTCCTTCGGATCGAATGTGTCGATGTGGCTCATGCCGCCTTTGACGTTGACGAAGATGATCCGCTCGGCGCTGCCGAAGCCGGGGCCGCGGTTCTCGGCGGTTTCATCGCCTAATGCGGTAACTGTTGGCAAAATGGAGAGCCCGAAGGCGCTCTTGGCGGCTTTTTCGATGAAGTGTCTTCTGGTATTCATATTGATATTTTTGATTCGCGAAATTCGCGCTCATTCTTTTCCATTCGCGTTAGAGTCGTTGCCCTGGCCCAGCACGACCCGCTTCCATTCCAACTTGGAATTTTTGAAGTTGATCACCAAACCCACCTCAATCTGCGCAATCCGCAGATAGTTCAGCATCTGCGCAATTTCATTATCTCCGATGCGATCTATCGACTTCGCATCAATCAGCAGTGGGCCTGAAACCGTGATGTCTGGGATGCAATCGCCAACAACCTGACCGTGAAAATGGATCGGGTAGGCCTTCTGCTGGTGCGGTTGGAGATTTCTCTCGCGCAACGCGATAACGAGAGCGTTTTCGTACGGCTTTTCACGTAGGCCGGGGCCGACTTCGTTGTGCACTTCCATGGCGGCACCGATGACCTCATAGCTGTTGTCTTTGAATTCCATTTTCTAACGCGAATGTAAAAGAATGAGCGCGAATTTCGCGAATGGTTGATTGGACTACTGAACAAAGAGAAATTCAGGTGTGTTGAACAAGGTCCAGGTGAGATCTTCCAACGTCGTCCCCGCCTCCATCGCAGCTTTAATCTTACCGCGTTCTTCTTTCGTCGGCTGGCGGCTATAAAACGTGGCGTAAAGTGTATCAATCGCGGGCCCCTTGTTCTTGCGCCGCAGAACCTCCCGCATCAGCCTCGAGTCCGGATCGCTCAACAACGACTGAAACCGGCCGTTCATGAGCATGAGCATTTGAGGAATGTTTCCCTCCAAACTGCCATCATCCGCCAGCTCGCGAGATGACTGCCCGAACGCCCGCAGAAAGTGTTTATCGCGTTCCGGCTGAGTTGGAAGCTCAGAAGCACGCATCACCCAAACATTATTTCCGATCGTCTCGGGCCTCTTCTGGCCGTTCATCATGTCCTCATCGCTGAGCTTGTCTTTCGCCATGTAGCCATTCATTTTCGACTCGATCGTGCGGTGATAAATCATCGCGTTGGTTGCGCCGTCAAAATCAAACGCAAATCGTGTGGCCATGTGAGAGCGATCAGTCTGCAACGCGTCAATTTCCGGCCCGTAGCTGATCGTGAGGACCGAATCCCAAGCTTGCTCAGCCGTCATTCGGCGCAAAACCGGACCGGGAAACGGATACTCGTCGATGTCGCCGATCGGCGGCGTGCTGCTGGCCTCGGCTTGGTACGTCGCGGTATTGAAAACGATGCGCTGGAACTCGCGCAGGTCGAATTCGTGCTCCGCCATGATTTTGGCGAGGTGCTTGAGTAGCTCAGGATTCGATGCCTGCTGCAAATCATCCAAATCCTCGATCGGTTCCTGCACCGCGATACCGAACATCTTTTTCCAAAGCCGATTCGCGATCGCAGCGGCGAAACGCGGGTTTTCCGGATGCGTTAGCCAAGTCGCGAACGACTTGCGGAAATTTTCCGGGTTTTCCAAGTCCACTTGGTAAGGCGCGCCAAGGTGGTCATCCTCACCCCAGGAAACCAAAAACGGCTCGACAGTCTCGCCCGGCTTCGCATCGTCGTAGGCATAGTCCTCTGGGTAGACCAGATGATTCGCGTCGAGTGTTTTCACGCGATACATGTTCTGCGCCACCACCGCCATCACGTCTTGCTTCGAAATCTTGTCGTCCTTTATCGCGTTACCGACCTTCCGAGGATCCCGGCTGCTCACATCGGTCGCGCCGAAAAACGAAGCCATTTCATAAAACTCCTTCTGCGTCCATTCCGCGAGCGGATGGTCGTGGCACTGCGCGCAGCTCACATTCGCCCCCAAGAACAGGGTAAGGGTGTTCGAAAGACTATCGAGCGGCATCCCAAAATCGCGCAACAAATAGCCGCTCGCGCCCGTCGTCGCCAAACTCCCCTCCGCCGTCATCATCTCGTAGACCGTTTTATCCCAGCCACGATTTTCGCGTAGCCCATCCTTCAGCCAACGCATGTAGAGGGCATAATTCGCCCGTTTGATGCCGGACTTCTGCCGCAACATATCGGCGAGCCAGTTGAACTGATGAGAGCGGTAGCCGTCCGAAATCAGCAACGCATCGATCAGCCGCGCCCGCTTGTGTGGCGACTCGTTTTCCAAAAACGCCTCCATCTCATTCGGCGTCGGAACGCGTCCTGCGATATCGAGAAAAATCCGGCGGACGAAGATTTCATCGCTCGAACGCGGATTTCGCTGGCCGCCGACTTTCTCCAGCCCCTGATCCACCAGCGAATCAATCGCAGCCGCGGTAACCCGAATCTGTGCATCGGTTAGGCGCAGCGTGCGATCAATTTCCGGATATAGTGCATTGGCCTTTTCAGGGAGCGGCCCCATGCTCTCGATCGCCTCCTCGGTCTGCTTAGCTTCAGCGGCAGCTTTGCGAGCCTGACGTTGTTCCTTTTTCGAAAGTTCCTGGCCAAAAGCTGTCGATAGCGCCAGCGCGAGAAGGGTTGGGATGAGAACGTTCTTCATAGATATGGAAGTTGAGTCAGGATTCGTCGTCGGAAAGCGCCGCGCCGGGCTCAGCCTCGACTAACACACGAAGGTGATCGACGGCTGAACCGGCTGCGAAATTGAGAATGAGCGTCCGCTGGTCGGCGGCGAGAATGAGGATGTCTTTTCCCGCCGATTCCGCCTCTGCAAGATCCGACTTCGGCGGCTCCAATCCTCGCGGTAGGTTGCCGTAGTTTCCAAGCGGATGACCGAGCGCCTCATCGGTTTCGAGAAGCTTTTTTCCGCTGGCGATCAATGCGACGATTGGGCGATCGAACGTGATTTGCCCCTGCACACGCGCCTTCTCTCCGTCGTATTTTTCAAGCAGACCGACTGGGTCAAGCTGAACCAGGTAACTCCGAACCTCGGCGCCAGCCTCCAAAAAGCGACCATCTTTGCGGCGCAGGCGACGAAACTCACCGGGATCTGCCAAATCGATTGGAACCGGCTGCGAAATCACGGTCCGACGGCGCTCGAGGAAAACGGTGATATGCTCGTTGTCCTCAAATTTGCCAGGGACAAAACCCGGGCCGGGCGAAACGAAGCGCATCATCCCGGTAGTCTGCAACACACCGGAGGAAACCGGCCAGGCCTTTTCATACTGACTCGTTTCGTAAGCATGGCTCTCGATTGCAAAACCTTGGCGAACCTGCACAGCCTCGCCTTCCTTCAGCAACTTCCCAGAAACCTCGACCTCGCCCTCAAACACGCAGACGTCCGTTTGCTCGCCGGGAACTCGCGCCAAACCGAACGCGGTACCCAGATCGACGACCTCCGCGTCTGCCGTCTCGACACGGAACCCTTTCGCGGACTCTGGAACCTGGAAGGTGGCAATTCCGCGTTCAAAAAACACCTCCATCGCGCTTCGAACCTCAAATTTCGCCGGGCCCTCAATCGTCATCGACGCCCCGCTGGCGAAATCCACCCGCACCAGTCCCTGCGCGATTTCCAGGATCTCCTCGCCAACGGACAAATTCGTCCTGACAGCCCCACCATCAAGCCAACGCGCGCCGACCGCTTGACTGACGATCGCAACATCCGTCTGATTTGATTTCGGCAGGAAAAACACCACCGCGCTCAGCATCACCAGGGCCGCCGCAGCCAGCCCGGCAATCATCCGCATCGACGGAAAACTCCTCACCACCCGTTTCTCACGGACTCGCCCTTCCGCAAACAGCTCGCCGGTCAGCTGATCCAGACTGCAAGCCGTCGCAAACTCCTTCGCGTTCGCATCGCTCTCGCCGACCCAAGCGAAAAGCTCCGCAAGTGCTGCTTCGGACAATTCGTCACGCAGATATCGGCTGATGAGTTCTTCTGGCGTATCGCGTTTCATCCTCAAAATGCCGTGGCCATCGTTTTCATGCGCCGCTCGACGCATTCTCTGAGCGAGCCCCGCAGCCGATGCAGCATCACCGCCACGTGATTCGCGCTCTTGCCGACTTCCGCCGCGATTTCCGCAGGTTTCAGCCCGTCTTCGTACTGCTTTGCCAAGATCTGGCGGCTGTTTGCCGGAACGCGCTCGATGCAGGCTGCGAGCGCCTCTTTCATGTCTTCGAGGTGCGGCGAAATCTCCTCGAACGCCTCCGCCACTCGATCGACCGCAGTCTCGCCCTCCAAATTTGGGAGCCGTTTCTGTTGCTTGCGAAAATGCGCTTTGATCACGTTCTTCGCAATTCCCAACGCCCAGGCGACGAATGGACCTCTCAGGATCAAATTGCTCGAATTTGATCCACGATCGTCAACGCCACCTCCTGCAGAACATCATCCGCATCGGCCCGACTCCTCACGAACGAGCGAATGAAGCGCTCGACCGAAGGCTGAGCCTTGGTCCACTCGAGCGTGAGCTGTTTGATGGCGGTGGAATCGTCCATTCGCTCTGTATTGTCCGTTTTCTTTGGATTATTACAGGAAAATTCGTGAGCCCATTATCCGACCCATCCTCCAGAATCATCCAGATCGCTCCAATGTGCGGCTCCGCTCTGGCCTTTAAGAAAAAAGTGACCACCCGCTGCTATCTCGGAATACCCTGATGACGACGCTTTTCATCCATGCCGCACGAATTCGACGAAACCCGCTTCATTGAAGCGCTGACCCGGCACCAGCCAGCGCTGGAGGCGTTTTGTCATGCCAATCTCGCGAACCGTGAGGATGCGCGCGAAGTCTTGCAGGTGACTTGT
Organism: Verrucomicrobiales bacterium; assembly: GCA_965224535.1. Classification (GTDB taxonomy): domain Bacteria; phylum Verrucomicrobiota; class Verrucomicrobiia; order Verrucomicrobiales; family DEV007; genus JBCDHN01. The sequence continues at coordinate 30,240 of CBDCZR010000031.1, read as the reverse complement.
GTGAAATTGTGGCAGAAGGCGGCGGATTGGGACCCGGAAACGAAGTTTCTGCCCTGGGCGTTCACCGTCGCGCGCTTCACGATTCTTTCGCACTACCGCGACCAAAAACGGGATCGCTTGGTTTTTGACGAAGATGTGATCGAGGCGATGGCGGAGGAAACCGAGGTGGCCGCCACCGCCTTTGACGACCGGCGCGAGGCGCTCGCGAAGTGCATGACGAAACTCAGCCAAAAACAGGCGGCGCTGCTCCACAGTCACTACACGGCCAACCAAAGCCTGCGGGAAATTTCCGAAGCTTCGGGTCGGGGCCTGAGCGCGGTAAAGATGGCGTTGTTGCGCATTCGCCAGCAATTGAGCGCCTGCATCGAACGCGAACTGAAAACGAATCCATGATGGAAGAACAACTCCTAACCTTGCTACAAAAAGTCCGGGACGAGGGCGATGAAGCTGCCCGCACCGAGCTGAATGAGCTGCTTCGCAGTCGTTCGGAAGCTAGAGCCATCATGGCGAAGATGCTGGTCGATGAACAGGCTCTGGTCGGTCATTTGCGCGACGAAAAAATTGTTTCGATTCTCGATGCCGAGGGAGGCATGGCCGGCAGTCAGCCGCCGAAGAGGCCTGCGTTGCGTCTTTTGGCCTGGCCGCAGCAGATTGCGGCTGGCTTGGTTGCAGGCGCGTTGGTGGGTTTGTTAGGTGTCGGCGTGGTCTGGGCGGTGAATTCGCCGAAATCGCAGGCGAGGTCGATTCCTATCGCGAATGGCGACTTTGAGGATGGGCTCGGTCCCACGAAGATCGGATTCCCCGCGACTTTTGGCACCTGGAGCGGCAATCCTGCTGAAATCGTTGAAGACTCCAACGGAAATCGAACGCTCCGGTTCCTTGAGACCGGAAACGTCATGGGCAATCCTGACGGTGGCGCCACCAACTGCTCTGTTTTCCAACTGATCGATCTCACTTCCCTACGCCACCAATGGGATAGGGATCGATCAGAGTCCCAGCTAACATTGGAACTCAGTGCTCATTTTCGCCGAGAAGCAGCGCCCAATGATGCCGACCTGCCAAAACTTGAAGCGAGCATTCGCATCTATCTCTTCCAGGGAAAACCTGAATTCCTTAGCACCAATTGGCCTAACGTATTGCGTGAGGCGGAGGCTCTGGGGAAGCAGTCCATCAAGCTCAATCCTGGAGATGAAAGTGCAACGATCTCCACTTCCTGCGTCGTGAACTCGGAAGTGACCATGGCGCTGATCGCGGTCGCTGCCAATACTCGAACGAGCACAAAGACTCCCATTGAGTTGGGCGGTTACTATGTGGATGACATCCAACTCACCGTGATCAAGCAGCCCGTTCTACCCGTCCGCTTCGTGAGGTAACTCGTTTCCTAATTATTCCGACAACAAGCTATGAAAACCAACCTTCAACGCCGCCACTTCCTCCGCGGAACCGGAGCCTTTATTAATCCGATAATTAAATAGCCGACACCTAATGATGTGGTATTGTTAGGGATGAAGAGAGACGCCAGAAAGCTTTCGCCTGACCAGCAAGAGCACCTCCGAATGACTGCGGTGCGTATGGTTGTTGAAGAAGGCTACACCCAACGGGAAACAGCTCGTGCGCTTGGAGTAAGTCGGCAAGAAGTAAACCGGTGGTGTCGTAAGTATGAAAAGAGAGGGTGGGACGCACTTCGAGCAGTGAAGCGGGGTCGTAAGGTCGGCGAAAAACGGTTACTATTGCCTTGGCAGTGCGCCACGATTGTTAATCTGATCACCGATAATATGCCCGATCAATTGAAATTGCCATTTGTCCTTTGGACGAGGGCTGCGGTTAGAGATTTGATCGAAGAAAAGTTTGGGATCACCTTGAGTCTAATTACAATGGGAAACTATTTAAAGCGCTGGGGTATGACTCCTCAAGTTCCAATTCGCAAGGCCTACCAACAGAATAGCGAGTCTGTCCGGCGCTGGCGTGAGGAGGAGTATCCAGCTATTGAAAAGCGAGCCAAGGAAGAGGGCGCAACCATATTTTGGGGCGATGAAGGCAAAACCACTAACGAAGTTCACGCTGGACGAAGTTATTCGAAGAAGGGCAAGACTCCCGAAGTTCGCGAGAGCGGCAAAAAGCTGAAGCTCAACCACATTTCGGCTGTCACCAACAAGGGAGAAATGCGATTCATGACCTACACAGCTCGAATGACCCAACTCAAGTACATCCTCTTTCTGGGTAGATTGATTCAGAGCCACGATCGAAAAGTGTTCTTTATTGCAGACAATCTTTCTGTGCATCATGGCAAAAAAGTCAAAGCGTGGGCCAAGGCGAACGAGTCCGAGATAGAGCTCTTCTACATTCCCGCGTACTCCCCTGAACTCAATCCAGATGAATATCTGAATCGCGATATCAAGAAGAACGTCCACGGGAAGAAGGCGCCAAGGACCCTCGCTGAATTGAAGGCTAATGTCATAAGCTTCCTGAGAATGCTTCAGAAATCCCCAAGCAGAGTAATCCAGTATTTCAACAGCCCAAAAGTAAAATTCTGTGCCGCGTGAAGTGTCGGCTATTTAATTTTCGGATTAATATCGCGCTGCCCGCGCTTGAATCGATCGGCTTTCGCCGTTTTGCCTCGGCTGCTGCACCTGCAACGCCTCCCAAACGGTTGATGTTCATGGGCATTGGCTATGGTGTCACCTCGGAGACCTGGTTTCCCGACGTCAATGACAAAGGCGCAGGCTACAAGCTACCCGAGGGGCTGAAGCCTTTGGCTAGTAACAAAAAGGATTTTACCATCGTCCAGGGATGCAAACACGAGTTCAGCCGTCAAGCCCACTGGGGCAGCACCTATTGGCTGACAGGGGCGAATCAATACGGCACTCCGGGGCAGTCGTTTTCTAATACGATATCCGCCGACCAGGTTGCCGCAGCGCGGTTTGGCGAGCATACCCGCTATACTTCAATCCAGCTGGCCAGTGACGCCAACGACAGGAATGGGCATGGTCCGGGAAATTCCCTTGCCTGGGACCAACGGGGGAAACCTCTTTCGGCCTGGAACTCCCCTCTGGAAACCTTCCTGAAGCTCTTTGCGGCAGATGACATCCCCCTTGCTCAGCGTCGGGCAATGCTGGCGGAGGAACGCAGTGTCCTGGATTCCGTGATGATCGAGGCGAAGGACATGCAACGCGGTTTGACGAAGAGTGATACCGACAAGCTGGAGGAGTATTTTCAAAGCATTCGCGACATCGAAACCCGGCTGAGCAAAGCGGAAAAATGGATGGATGTGCCCAAGTCCGAGCCCCTCTCGAAGCGCCTGAGGAAGCCTTGGTAGGACGCAGCGAAATCGAGATGATGTACAAGCTCATGGTGGCCGCCATCCAGACGGACAACACACGGGTCATCACCTACCGCGAGCCCGGGTCACGACTGCTGTCGAGTATCGGAGCGAGCGGTAACCCACTCAACGTGAGTCACTATCGCATCGGTGCAGAAACGGAAGTCTCATCCAAGATGAGGGACAAGGCGCACAGCGAATTGTTGGCCGGGTTGATCGATCAGTTGAAAGCCACCAAGGAAGCCGATGGCAGCAGCCTCTTTGATCATGTTGCGATGGCCTTTGGTTCCAATATTCGCTCGATTCATTATCTCAATAACCCACCGACCTTGATCTCCGGTGGAGGCGCCAATCTCAAACTGGGGCAGAACCTCGTCCTCGAAGAAGGCACGCCGCTGAACAACGTCTGGCTGACCATGTTGCAGGGCGTTGGCGTGAAAGCGGTAAGTCACGGGGACAGCACGGGAATCGTTTCCGAATTGCAGGCATGAAAACGACCAATCAGATGGTTCGCGCCAACCGTTCGGGGCTGAAGGCCCTATCGCCCAAAGCCCAGGGCTTCAGCCCTGGGTTCGAGCACAGATGGAAACTCGTCCTGAAGGGACGACAGAAAGGGTGGATTGAGCTTTTCTCGTGCCCCTTCAGGGCACCCATAAGACTTGTGGCTAACCCAGGGCTGAAGCCCTGGGCTTTGGGCGGTCGAGCCTTCAGCTCGATTCAGAGATGCATAGCCAACGCGTGCATACAGTTAGTGGTGGCGCTCTGTTTTTGTACGCAAACTTTCGCCGAAGAACCCAAAGTGGCATTCCCCGAGAAGCACTTCACCTTCCTCGAAAAATACTGTCTCGACTGTCACGATGCAGCGACCGAGAAGGGTGAGGTCAATCTCGAAGACATGTCGTTTCACATCGAAACAATCGAGAACGCGGAAAACTGGCAGAAAGTTCTCGCCTCCCTGAACTCCGGGAAGATGCCGCCGGAAGATAAGAAACAGCCCGAACAGGCAGAGAAGGCGGACTTCCTGGATGACTTGGCGCTCACGATGGTGACCGCCAGAAAGACGCTCGGCGACTCCGGAGGCAAGATCACGATGCGCCGGCTCAACAAGCGCGACTACCAGAACAGTATCGATAGCTTGTTAGGCGTGCGACTCGACACTGCACTCCTGGCCGATGATGGCAGCTCCGGCGACTTTGATACCGTCGGAGCTTCGCTCTTTCTCTCCAGTGATAAGTTTGAGGAGTATCTGAAACTCGGACGCCACGCCATCGATGAGTTCTATGAGCGAAGAGCGGCTCGAACGGCCAAGCCTTTTGTTTACCGCGTGGAGCCTGAAGAAACGCTCAATGTCGCCTTGAGAGAGAGAGTCAAGCGAAATGAGGAATACCTTAGACGCTATGAGGCACTGAATGCGGAACTGGACAAGGCACTCGCTCTACCAGAGAACAAAGACTTTGAAGCCCAGATGGGCACCAGAGGGAACCGCCTGCAGCTCTACCGTAAGATTGACCTTAACCTCGACAAGCTGACGGCAGCACCCAACCCGAAGGACCATGGGTTCCCAAATTACTTCAACGCCGCGAAGTTTTTTCCAAAGGGCGCTCCCTATGATAAACACTACGCCGGTCTTCCTCACAGTGATACAGGAACCTGGCTTCAGCTGACGATGGGTTCCGCCAAGGTCGTGATAGCGCCGCCCAACGACATGCCCGTCGGAACCTACAAGGTGCGCATTCGGGCGGGAGCCACCGAAGATACGCCAGCGTTTCGTCACTTTCTCGAACTGGGATATCCAGCGGAAAAGGGGCTTGGTAGAGGGCAACTCGAAGGTTTTCCCCTGGAGGCGCTGCACGTTACCGGCGGTCCGGCCAATCCGGAATTGATCGAGACCCAGGTCCAGGTGGGTAAGGATACGGAACGACAATTCGCGATCAGAGAACGTCAGCCTGGGTGGGGGCCTTTGAGAAAGTTTTACTTTTATCCTGCGATGAATCGAAACGGCTATGGCCATGAGCCCTCGATTTGGGTCGATTGGGTTGAGATCGAAGGCCCGTTGCCGCAAGGGGAACCCAGTCCGCTTGATACGATCTATGAGGCAAGCCCTGCCGGAAGCAATCCATCGGATCCAGAGCGTGCCAGAACGATCCTTCACCAATTCGCGGTAAAAGCCTTTCGAGAAAGAGAACCGAAGTCTGAGTTTATCGATTCGTTAGTCGGGGTCTTCAAAAACCGGCTTGTGATTGATCAAGATTTTGATATCGCGATTCGAACCCCGCTGAGCATGATCCTGGCATCGCCCCGCTTTCTCTTCATGAAAGAGTCCGGTCAGGACGGAGCGCCTCGTGCTTTAGATGATCTCGAACTGGCGGTGCGATTGTCGTATTTCCTCTGGAGTTCACCGCCGGATTCCCAGCTTCTCCAGCTGGCGGAAAAGGGGCAGCTACGTGATCCCGATGTCTTACGCGGACAAGTGGATCGTTTGATTCAGGACCCGAAAGCGCATCATTTCGTTTCCGGTCTCGCTCATCAATGGCTGGACATGGAGCGCCTGGATTTCTTCCAGTTTAATGCCCAAAAACATCGTGAGTTCGACGAAAGCACACGAGCGGCAGCGCGAGAAGAAGTCTACCAGACGATTCTCCACTTGTTGCGGTCGAAGGATCAGGGACAACTGCAGAACCTTCTCAAAAGCGACTACGTCGTCATCAATGGTTTGCTGGCTGCTCAATACGGCCTCGATGGAGTGACTGGCGATCACTACCGCAAGGTCAGCCTTCCCGAAAATTCTCCGCGCGGGGGGCTCCTCGGGATGGCCGCGATCAGTGCCATGGGTAGCGACGGAATCGAGAGCAGCCCCGTGGAGCGCGGGGCCTGGGTGCTGCGCCATCTACTGCACTCGCCGCCCCCGCCGGCACCGGCCGATGTGCCGCAGCTTTCGCGCCTGGATGACAAGCCCCTCACCAAGCGGCAAAAGCTTGCGGCTCACATGGAGGAAGCCCAGTGCGCCAGCTGCCATCGCAAGATGGATCCGATTGGCTTTGGTTTGGAAAACTTCAATGCTGCTGGCAAATGGCGCGAGAAGGACGGCGAAGGCAGAAGGGCTCACCGCATTGATGCTTCGGGCGCTTTTCACAATGGGCCGGCCTTTGGCGATTTCTTCGAACTGCAGGAATTGATTGCCTCGCGACACGAGGAGGAATTTGCCCGTGGGTTCACTGAAGCGCTGATCGAGTATGGTCTCGGTCGCCCGTTCGGCTTCACGGATGAAGGCCTGGCCAAGGAAATCCTGGCGGCCGCAAAAGGACGAGCATTACGCCGTCAGCGAGTTCATCCACGCCCTCGTCCAAAGCAAGCCGTTTCAGCGGAAGTAAGTTCCGCTCCTAACCATCTCCCCATGAAACCCATTCTCCCATACCTTCTCGTTGCCATCTGCTTGGCCTCCGCTGCGAACGAACTCGCCGCTGAAGAAGACAAGATTCTTCACGGCTTTGTCGAAGCCGTCGACGGCAACAACATCACCGTCAATCACCGCAGGCAAAGCAAGGTCTTCACGATCAACGATGAGACCGGGATCCGCTACGTCGGCTTCCAGGACGCGGCCAAGGAGATTAAACCGGGTTTCGTCATTCGCGTAGGCGTCAATTCCAAGGGGATCGGCAGATCGCTCTGGGTCACCCCTCCGATCCCGAAGGAAAAGCTCAAACCCAGCCCTGAGATGCTCAAGATGACACCTGCTGAGTTGCACAAGATGGCTGACAGCAATGGCGACGGTGAGCTCTCCTATGTCGAATACGCCACCGCGATTTACCGTTCCCCCAAGCATGGCGCGGTCGGGTTTTCCAAATCGGCATAAAGATAAGTCAGGCACCCTGAATCTCGCGGAATTCGAACCCAAATCGCGGACATGAAGTGGTATCGGATCTCCCGCAAAACTCCTGCCCAATGGCATGCGGAAGTGAACAGATGCCGATTCCAACGGTGTCCTCAGCAAGGAGGAATTCGTGACTTTCTTGGGCTCAACCGCGCACCTGGATACCTTTGTAAAGAGAGCGGACAAGGACAAATCCGGCGACATCTCCGTGGAGGAGTTAGCCGGCTTCATCAAAACCATCCTGGAAGAATAGCCATCCGGCAAAATCTCATGAAAACCTTCAGATATCTGATTCTATTCGCGCTGCTGTTTCCGGCGCCGCTCTTGGCCGAGCGACCGAACGTCATCCTCATCATCAGCGATGATCATGCCTGGACCGATTACGGATTCTTGGGAAATGAAAAGATTCAGTCTCCCCATATAGACAAGCTCGCCGCGGAAGGTCTGACCTTCACCCGTGGCTACGTCACCACCGCGCTTTGCAGTCCCTCGCTAGCCACCATGTTGACGGGGCTATATACCCATCAGCACGGCATCACGGGCAACGATCCCGTCAAAGGAAAGGATTGCGAAGCCTGGCTCGATCAATTGGACTTCGAGCATCCGATGTTGCCGAAGTTGTTGGCTGCCGCCGGGTACAACACCATGCATACCGGCAAATATTGGATGCGCCAACCTGCCGCCGCCGGCTTTACCCACGACAATGGACAAACGGGCCGGCACGGGGGGAGATCCCTCGACATCGGGCGAAAGACCATGAAGCCCTTCTTTGTCTGGTACGCGCCGTTTCTGCCGCACACGCCCCACAACCCACCGCAGCGTCTTCTGGACAAATACGCGGACGTTCAGCCGGAGAAGAAGGCCAAATACTACGCCATGGTGGGAATGGCTCGACGAAACCTGCGGCGACCTGATGAAAAGCCTGAAGGACAAGGGTGTCGACGACAACACCCTGGTGCTCTACCTGGCCGACAATGGCTGGAATCAATTCGGTAAAATTCAGCCTCCCCCTTACGAAAACGGTATACGGACTCCGATCATCGCCCGTTGGCCCGCGGGGATCAAAGCGCACAAGGAGGACGTGAAAACTGCTAGCCAGCAACATCGACCTGGTTTCCGACCATCTCTCGCCGCCTGCGAAGTCGAGGTTCCCAAGGCGATGCCCGGCATCAATCTTCTCGACGACAAGGCCGTTTCCATCCGCACAGCGATCTTCTTCAACAACTTCTCCCACAACATGATTTCGCGGCAGAAGAACCCGCCAAGAGCCTCTGGACCCGTTCCGTCATCCAGGGAAAATGGAAGCTCATCACCTATCAGGATCCATTGCCGAATGAGAAGCCCAACGCGGGCGGTCACAACCGTAAGTACCCCGATCAGAACCAGGAGCTGTTCGACCTGCTGGCAGATCCTCACGAGACCAGGGATCTATCCAAGGAGCATGCAGCCGTGGTCACCGAGCTACAGGCCAAGATGGACGACTGGTGGGATCCGAACGGAAAATAGTATACGCCCGGCAGAACCGCAGAATTCATCCACGCGCTCGTCCAGAGCGAGTCGTTCCGTACGAAGCAACACGAAATTCACCCGTTGCGCGAACCAGGAGCTCGCCCGCGATACAGCTGCGAATCAGACTTCCACCCTATCGAATTAGCCCTCGTGATTAAAAAACTCTATTGCCTGTTGGCATCCCTTTTCGGATTTACTGCAGCACTCCAGGCCGACTCACCGAATATCATTTTGATTCTGACCGATGATCAGGGGTGGAGTCAGCGGTCGGGTTTGATGGATCCAAAAAATCCAGCGACCGGGTCCGGTTACCTGCACACTCCCGCCATGGATCGGATCGCGGAAGAGGGAATGCGTTTCACTGGCGGCTATTCACCCGCCCCGCTTTGCACCCCTACCCGGCGCAGCATTCTCTGCGGAACGAGCGCAGCTCGCTCGGGTTCGGAGTTCGAAAGTAAGTGGGTGCCGGCCGATCATATGACGCTTCCACGGGCGCTGAAACAGGCGAATCCTGAATACCGATGTGCCCACTTCGGGAAGTGGGGAGAGAAGATGATTTCTTCGCCGGAAGAGTGCGGCTACGACGTGAGCGACGGGCACACCGGAAATGTCACCGGAGGCATGGCAGACAAGATGGAGCCGTCCCACATCGTCGAAGATCCGAAACGCACCGGTTCCTGTCACGGATCGGTCGATCGAATTCATTCGGAAGCAAACCAAAGCAGGCAAGCCTTTCTACACTCAGGTCAGTTACTATGCGGTGCATCTGCGCACCGAATTGTTGCAGGCCTCACTGGAGAAGTATCAGAAAAAGGGCGCTCCTGATCGGGCTTATTCGCAAGGGTGGGCCGGAATGCTGGAAGAACTGGACAGTGGCATTGGCAGGATTCTCGACGAGTTGGATGCCCTGGGAATCTCTGACAATACCTACGTGGTTTTTACGACGGACAACGGAGGACGCGGCACCGTTCCCGGCGGCGACAAAAATAGTCCTGCGCCGAATGTGCCCTTGTCCGGGGCCAAGCATTCCCTGCTCGAAGGTGGTATTCGCGTGCCCTTGATGGTTCGAGGCCCCGCGATCAAAGCGGGTTCGGTTTGCCGGGTTCCGGTGGCAGGTTATGACTTTCTGCCTACCTTTTTTGAGTTGGCTGGCGGGAAGGCGAATCTCTCCGAAGAACTCGACGGAGGAAGCTTTGTCAGTCTGTTTTCCGATCCGGAAACCGATTCGGTGAAGCGTCCGGTCGATGGTCTTGATTTTCTCCCGACCCCGGCAGAAAATGGCGGCGATTCGGGACGGTCAATGGAAGCTGCTGGCAGAGATCAATGCGAAGCGTGAAATTCAGTCGGCCAAACTCTTCAATGTCGTTGAGGACATCGCCGAAGAACATGATCTATCCAAGAAGCAGGCTGACAAAGCAAAGCAACTGCAAGCACGCCTCAAAACCTATCTCGAAACCGTGGTTGATCCATCACCGACGGTGAAGCGGAGAAAGAAGAAAGACTGAAAGCTACGAAGTCGAACAAAGGAGTTAGAATGAAGCGAGTATATCTATTGACGGCACTGATGATCAGTGCGACGGCGGCCTGGGCGAAACCGGCACCAAATATTCTATTTATCATTTCAGATGATCATGGTTGGGGGGACTTGCCGTCGAACTGGGACAAGACCGAGGTCCAGATGCCCCGACTTGACGCGCTGGCAAATGGCGGCACGCGCTTCACCAATTATCACACCGTGCCGCTGTGCGCACCCTCACGCGCCTGTTTGTTTACCGGGCAATTCACGAGTGAAAACGGCATGTGGCGGGGTCCTGGGGGCGTTCCAGGTGAGCCCGGATACAAAGGGATCAAGCGCGACGTCAAAATGCTCTCCGAGTATCTGTCCGATGCAGGCTACGCGACTGGCGGTTTCGGTAAATGGCACATGGGCGCGCAACCGGGAGAGTTCCCCAATGATCGTGGCTTTGACGAGTACCGCGGGTTCCTGAGTGGCTCGAGCCCCTATTGGATAAAGAAGCAGAGGTCCAAAATGCTGCACAACGGCAAGCCCGACGACACCGAGGGCCATACGACCGAATTGTTCACCGAATGGTCTGCCGATTTCATCCGGGAGAATGCCGCCAAGAAGAAGCCCTTCTTTTGCTATCTTTCCTACAACGCCGTCCATGGCCCAATTCGCACCGATAAGGCAAAGCCTGCCTCAGCTCCGAAGGAGTGGGTAGACAAGGCGATTGATCGTGGCGTCAGCTTTTTACGCAGTGACTACGTCGCGGTGCTCGAGCACATGGATCACAATATCGGCAAGTTGGTGGACCTGCTCGACGAACTCAAGATCCGGGACAACACCCTCATCGTTTTTGTCAGTGACAATGGTGGCTGCCAGACGGAAGAGGGCCCGGGCGGCAGATGCCCCGGCAACAATGGTGCCTTCCGTGGATGCAAGGCCACGACTTATCAAGGCGGCCTCAGTGTGCCGTTTCTGATGAATTGGCAGGGCCAGGCGCCGGAAGGCACGGTCTCGGACAGCCAGGTCATGCACGCTGACGTCTTTGCTACGTTGCTTGATGCCGCCGGCATCCCCTTGCCGAAGATGAACGGCAAGAATCCCATGCGCGGTATGTCGTTGATCCCGCATATGAAATCCAGCGGCAAGGAGGTGATTCCGGAGCGCACGATGATCTTTGAGCTCTGGGGCAACGTCGGCGTGCGCAGGGGGAAGTACAAGCTCTGGGGTGACGTCGGACGGGATTTCTCTCCGGATTGGCCGGCGCTGGTCGCCAAGCTGGAGGAGAGCGATCTCGCGCGGTTTGATCTCAGCAAGGACGTTGGCGAACAGAACGACCTGCGGACTCAGTTGCCGGAGGTGTATGACTCACTCAAAGAGGAACTGATCGACCACTTCATCAAGGTCAACGCGGAGTATCCCTCGGCCAAGACGCACCCGGAACTTTTTGAGGCCTACAAGGATGCGCCAGCACCCGCAGGCAAGAAGCCCGCAGATAAGAAACCTGCGGTAGCTTCCGGAAAAGGCGGCAGGGCTAACGCCTTCGCAGCCATGGATAAGAATGGAGACGCCAAGGTTACGTTGGAAGAGGTCGATGGCTGGTTCTCAAGAATCGGGCCGAACAGAATCCGGACAAAATTCACCTACCAGGAAAATCAGGCCAAGGGCGCGTTGGCGAAGCGCGATGTCAACAAGGACGGCGTGTTGACGCTGGAAGAATGGACGGTGGGGGCGGCGAAGTGAGCACGACGCTTTTCGCCGATGTGGCCCTCATCCAAGACTAGATCACCTCACTTCCGGAGAACAAATAGACAGGAAAAAATATCATGAGTAAACGAATCGAAATAGCGGCTGTAGTGGCTCTCTTGTTATCGGTGCCGGGCGCTGACGCCACTGAAAATCCCGAAGCCGAACGCCCTCTTCATCGCGATTGATGACCTGAACGATTGGATTGGCTGCCTGGGCGGGCATCCGCAGGTGAAGACGCCAAATCTGGACCGGCTCGCGGCACGCGGTACATTGTTTACCAACGCCCACTGTCAGTCGCCGCTATGCAATCCATCGCGCACGTCGGTCATGTTAGGGCTACGACCTACCACCACCGGCATCTACAGCCTGCAACCCGCCTTTCGAACGGTGCCGAGCTTGAAGGATTACGTATCGATGCCCAAAGCCTTCGCCGCCAACGGCTATGCGACCTCGACCTGCGGAAAGATGTATCACAAAGATGCGGGCAAGGATGAATTCGAGACCGTCGGCCTCCCGGGGAAGACCAAAAGGAATCTACCGGAGCAAAGTTTTGTGCCGACCGAAGCCAGTAAGCTCGACTGGGGCCCGTGGCCGCCCGAAGATGCCCAACAGCGTGACTACCGGACGGCAGAGTGGGCGGTGGAGGCCCTCACAAACCAGCCTGATGAGTCCTTCTTCATGGCGATCGGCTTTTATCGGCCGCATGTGCCCTTGTATGCCTCGCAAAAGTGGTTTGATCTCTATCCCGAGGAATCTCTTGTACTGCCGCCCATTCGACGAGATGATCGAGAAGACACGCCCCGCTATTCCTGGAACATCCACTGGGCCCTCCCGGAGCCACGCCTGAAAAGCATCGAGGCGCATGGTCTTCTGAAGAGCAAAGTGCAGGCCTGCCTCGCCTGCGTCAGCTTCATGGACGCCCAGGTTGGGCGCGTGCTTGATGCGCTCGAGGCCAGCGGTCAGGAGGACAACACCGTCGTCGTAGCGTGGTCCGATCATGGCTACCACCTCGGTGAAAAAAAGATCACTGGAAAGAACACCTTGTGGGATCCATCCACGCGAGTCCCCTTGATCTTTGCCGGGCCGGGAATCGCCAAAGGCGCACGCAGCAAACGCCCGGTCGAGCTTCTTGATATTTATCCAACGCTCGCCGAACTCTGCGACCTGCAGTCGACGCCGGATCGCCTCGAAGGTTTGAGTCTTGTGCCCCTACTCGGAGATGCGGATTTACCGCGTGATCGTCCTGCCATCACTTCACATGGCCCTGGCAACGATGCCGTCCGCACCGAAACTCACCGCTATATTCGCTACGCCGACGGCTCCGAGGAACTCTATGACATGTCGGCTGACCCGCATGAATACACGAACCTGGCCAGCCGCCCCGAGCTGGCAGCGCTCAAGAAATCCCTGGCCGCTCATTTGCCGAAGAATCCGGCGAAGCCCGTGCCCGGCAGCAACGCACGCCTCGTCGAACTCCGGGAGGATGGTTATGTCTACTGGGAGAACGAACGCATCGAGAAAGATGCGAAGATCCCAGGGGTTGAGTAGGTCTGTGACTCTGTTTGAAGTGGAGCTGAAAGCCAAAAACAGCAGAAAGATATGCACAATCTTACGAACGTTTTAATCGCACTTCAGTATTGCTTCCTCAGTCTGTTTCTCCATGCCCAGGAGAGACCCAATGTCGTATTCATCCTGAGCGACGACCAGAGCTGGGGCGATTACGGCTTCATGGGCCACCCTCACATCAAAACGCCCAACCTCGATCAGCTGGCGGGCGAGGGCTTGCTCTATGAACGCGGCTACACTACCGCGGCGATTTGCCGTCCCTCTTTGGCAAGTATCGTTACCGGGCTTTATCCACACCAAACGGGCGTGCGGGGCAATCGTCCTTTTATGGGTGAAGGCGTTGACCACAAGCGAGTGCGGAGAGACAAAAAGCTGTGGCCTCTTGCACAAGAGCAATCGAAAACCATGACCGCCACGCTGGCGCATGCGCCTTCCATGGTAAAACAGTTGCAGGATAGCGGGTATGCAACCCTCCAGACCGGGAAGTGGTGGGAGGGGGATCCTCTCGACCACGGATTTGACGAGGGATGTGGACACCAGATTGGTCGCAAAACCATGCAGCCGATCTACGACTTCGTCGATAAGGCACAGAAGAACGCGCAGCCCTTCTTCATCTGGTATGCCGTTTTCCTGCCGCACACTCCGCACAATGCACCGGATCGGCTCTACCTGAAGTACAAAGAACTTGCCCCGGATGAATCGACTGCGCGCTATTGGGCTAATATCGCCTGGCTCGATGAGACCTGCGGCCAGCTGGTGGACTATTTGAAGGAAAAGAATCTTTACGATGATACGCTCTCCGTGTTCACCGCCGACAACGGTTGGCGGCCCGACCCGGAGCAGGTCGGGTGGTATTAATCCGAAAATTAAATAGCCGACACCTAATGATGTGGTATTGTTAGGGATGAAGAGAGACGCAAAAGCTTTCGCCTGACCAGCAAGAACCTCCGAATGACTGCGGTGCGTATGGTTGTTGAAGAAGGCGGGAATCGTGCGCTTGGACGCAAGAAGTAAACCGGTGGTGTCGTAAGTATGAAAAGAGAGGGTGGGACGCACTCCGAGCAGTGAAGCGGGGTCGTAAGGTCGGCGAAAAACGGTTACTAAGTGCGCCACGATTGTTAATCTGATCACCGATAATATGCCCGATCAATTGAAATTGCCATTTGTCCTTTGGACGAGGGCTGCGGTTAGAGATTTGATCGAAGAAAAATTTGGGATCACCTTGAGTCTAATTACAATGGGAAACTATTTAAAGCGCTGGGGTATGACTCCTCAAGTATCGAATATCGCAAGGCCGACCAACAGAATAGCGAGTCTGTCCGGCGCTGGCGTGAGGAGGAGTATCCAGCTATTGAAAAGCGAGCCAAGGACAGAGGGCGCAACCATGTCTTGGGGCGATGAAGGCAAAACCACTAACGAAGTTCACGCCGAAGTTATTCGGAAGGGCAAGACTCCCGAAGTTCGCGAGAGCGGCTGAAGCTCAACCACATTTCGGCCAGGGAGAAATGCGATTCATGGTGAATGACCCAACTCAAGTACATCCTCTTTCTGGGTAGATTGATTCAGAGCCACGATCGAAAAGTGTTCTTTATTGCAGACAATCTTTCTGTGCATCATGGCAAAAAAGTCAAAGCGTGGGCCAAGGCGAACGAGTCCGAGATAGAGCTCTTCTACATTCCCGCGTACTCCCCTGAACTCAATCCAGATGAATATCTGAATCGCGATATCAAGAAGAACGTCCACGGGAAGAAGGCGCCAAGGACCCTCGCTGAATTGAAGGCTAATGTCATAAGCTTCCTGAGAATGCTTCAGAAATCCCCAAGCAGAGTAATCCAGTATTTCAACAGCCCAAAAGTAAAATTCTGTGCCGCGTGAAGTGTCGGCTATTTAATTTTCGGATTAATATGTCAGGTCCAAAAAGGAACCGGTCGAGGCGGGAATTCGCACGCCGATGTTCCTCACCCACAAGAACCATATTTCACCCCGTCGTGATAAGACGACCCTTGCGAGCAATATCGATATCGCGCCGACGATCTTGAAGGCCTGCGGCATCGAGCCTGACAAGGCCATGTCTGGGCTGGATTTACGAAAGCCGGAGGTTCTTGCCGAGGGTGAGACCTGAGTTAAATGTAAAATTTTTCAGCATAAAGTGGGCAAATCGGGCGGTATTTTATAATTTGTACAAATTTTATTGTGTGGTTAGGTGCCTATATGTCTGCCACATTAATCAGCGAAACGGACAATGAATTAGTGATCCAAGTGACCGTTTCCAAATCCAGGGAATTTCTGCAATGCGAAGAGGACATCCAAGACGCCTTAAATCAGGTCGGAAAATTGGCTACGAGCAAATGCCTTGAAGATTTCGACTCCGATGGCTCGCCCATTATCGTAGCGGGCAAAAAGTTGACGGCCAAAAAGACAAAAATCGCCAAAAATTATGAAACTCCTTTCGGGGTGGCGAGTGTTGAACGATACATCTATCAAGATTCAAGTGGAGGCAGTGTGCATATCCCAATGGAGCTGGATGCGAGAATCATTGGTGGAACGACACCACGGTTTGCCAAGATCGTAGGCTTCAATTATGCTCACAACAATGCTGGTGTGGTGCGATCCAACCTCCTGCAGATTCTCCATCGGGACGTATCGAGATGCTACATTCAGGATCTTTCGCAACTGGTTGCCAATCAAGTCGATCAAAAAAGTCGTTACTGGAACTACGAAGCCAGCGAGCCCCTCGCTGGAGAAGTAGCCTTCATCTCTCTTGGTATCGATGGCACTTGCCTGTTGTTTTGCGACGAAGGGCACCGCCAAGCCATGGTGGGAACGATTGCATTCTACGATGCAGCCGGTGAACGCCTGCATACCAACTACGTCGGCTCAGCGCCCGAACACGGGAAAGCCACGTTTTTAGATCGCATGGACGAAGAAATTGCACGAATCAAATCCAAATTCACAGATGTGCGTTATGTGGGCATTAGCGATGGGGCAACTGACTACCTGCCGTGGCTAAAAAAGCACACGACAACGCAGGTTCTCGACTTTTGGCACGTGAGTGAATATATCAACGCGGCGGCCGGAGCAATTCATCGCAAGAAGTCGGAGCGTGAGGCTTGGATTGAAGATGCTTGTCACGCCCTCAAGCACAATCATGGTGCCGCAAGAGAAATCTTGGCAGAGTTGGAGCTGGCCTATACCAAGAATCATTCAAAAAAGATCCAGAGTGATCTTGATTCCGCCATTTCCTACTTTTCGAACAATCTCGAGCGAATGAACTACGCAAGTTATCGCAAGAGCCACTTACCAATCGGTTCGGGTGTGACTGAGGCGGCTTGTAAGACTTTGGTCAAAACCAGAATGTGCGGTTCAGGTATGAAGTGGGGCCAATCAGGTTCGGATACCGTCCTGACTTTGCGTGCCCTGGCATTGACACCATCACGTTGGGCGGAATTCTGGGAGAAACTCACCAAATTTGGACTCACATCTTCCTCCAAAGCCTAAATCAACTCTCATGTGAAGATCGTTGACCTGTTAACTCATCAACTAAGTTACACTACATTTAACTCCGGCCTCACCCCTTGCCGAGCGCGACCGCATCTTCGTGGAGGTATACTGGGACAATATCCGAGTCGACGCTTTAGAGGATTTGGAGAGCGACCTCATCGCGCGTGTCGTTGTTGACGGCTGGGACAAGCTGATCGTCCGACTGGACAATCTTGAACTCTATGACCTGAAGAATGATCCAGACGACCGCACCGATCTCGCTGCGCAGGATCCTGAGAAGGTGGAGGAGCTGTCTGCGTTGATGAAAGGCTGGCTCGAAGCCACCCCGATCGTCTTTCCCTCTGCCCCTGATTCCTATTTCCCATTTCCCCCGATACGACCATGAAGAAAACAAGAACAAAGCGGTGGGTTCAGCTGGCCATGATGGTGCTGCCCGCTCTTTCGCTCCTGAACCTGCAGGCACAGGAAGCCCGAGCCGAATCTGGGCCAGATCAAATCGTGGCGGCCGACCTGCTGACCGTGAAGGAACCGAAATCGGAAGCGGAGTCACGGTTACGGGTCATTCGCTTGACGACGCGGGACGGTTCGACGGGCTACGGGGATTACCTGGATTACGGTCTACCCGCGGAAGATGCAGAGGAAGCACTGGCTCGATTGGTGAACCGATATGCTGTGCAGGGCTACAAGCAAAATATCTTCCTGACCGACCCATCGATGCGGGCCGTTGGCAGCGGCCACACGGTCATCGGTCAGACTGCCAATGACGTACTCCATGCCAAAACGCGCGAATGGCCCGGGCGCACTTTGTATCACCGGGAAGGCTTTGGCCGGATGTGGCAGGGGCCGGGAAAGTCGGCCCTCATCATTGCCCTGCAGACCGCCCTGCTCGACCTCGCTGGGGAAACCGGCCCGGGCCAGGTGCGGCTCTGTCCGTCGATCCGGCTTGACCGGGAGGAAGACGGCAAGCGCCGCCTCTGCGCGCCTGACGAAATGCAACAAACGGTGGCATCGCTGAAGCAAGCCGGCTTCACCGCTGTCCGGCTGGAACTGGCCGGTGCCCTCGACGATGAGATGAAGGCACGCGGCGAATGTGCCCCTTACCGCTACCCGCAGGAAGTGCTGGGCCTTATCGACCGCCTGGTGTTGGCGTCGAAAGAGGCGGCCGGCACGGCCATGGAGGTCAGTGTCGCGGCCGATAGGAACTTGAGCACGGATGGCCTGACCAACCTCGCGCTGCGTTGTGAACGGAACGAGGTGAACCTGCTCGAGAATCCCATGGCGGTCCGCCACCTGATCGAACAGGGGCACGCCCGCAAGGAATTCAGCCAGCCTCTCGGATTCGGCGAAGACTGCCACGTGCTCGAGGACTTCGCCCAAGGCATCAAGCATCAGATCGGCACGGTCCTGACGCCGGATGCCGGCCACATTGGCGGGGTGACGATGATTGCCCGAACCGCCGACCTCGCCAAAGACGCCAACCTGAAAGTAGCTCCCGTGGTGCAGGGTGGTCCCCTTTCCCTGCTGGCAGTGGCCCGATCACTCTCCGGACGCGATGAGAGACGCTCTGGGTAACCTCGCCCTACCAGGACGAATGGCTGAAGGAGGACGGCGTGCTCAAGCGCCCCTTGCAGATCGCACAGGGAGCCTCGTCACGGAAGCTTGTGAAATGGATGAAACGAAGTTCCAGGTGAAGCGAATCGCCGAACTGAAAACCCAACCCCAGGCAAAGAAATGAATCACCTAGCCAATCGCCGAAACTTTCTCAAGCAGGCCACCCTGGGGACCGGTGCCCTGGCGGGACTACCGTCGCTCAGCCAACCGCTACTAGCAGAGGATTTGGGCAGTCGCATCGAAGCCGTGGAGCTGTTCGTCTTGCAACAAAACAACGAGCAGCGGCGCGTGCTGAAAATCATCTCCAGCACCGGTGTCGCCGGCTATGCCGATTTCCCGGACCTCGACTACGCCCCGGCACTGGGCGGTGTCGCCAAGGAGCATCTCATCGGCGCCAATCCTTTCGCAGTGGAAGCCATCTGGTCCACCCTGCGGCGGGCTGGTGTCCTTTGTTCGCATCGCACTGCCGTGGATTATGCCCTTTGGGACCTGGTTGGCCGGGAAACCGGCAGGCCCGTCTACGAACTGCTCGGCGGTCCCGTGCGCGACCGGATCCGAATCTACTACTACGGCAAGCCGCCCAAAGCCCAGTTGGAAAATGAAGAGGCGTGGCGCTCCCTGGGGCAGAAACTGGCCCAGCAGCCCGGCGCCGTCGTGAAGGTCGATCCCTGGCTGGTTTTCGAACGATTTGGCGACAGGAAAGTCTGGGAGGACACGGACGATGAGGCAGGCGGAAGAATGCCGACCGAAGAGAACATCGCCTACAACGAAATGGTCTTCCGTTGCCTTCGTGAAGGAGCAGGCGACAAAGTGGACCTGATCCATGGCGGCCATGGCCAGTGCAGTGCCGAGGGGGCGATCGCGACCTGCAAGCCGCTCGAACCGTATGACCTGCTCTGGATCGAAGAGCCGACGTCGCCCACCGCCAGCATGGATGAAATGGCCAAAGTAGCCGCGGCCACCACCGTCCCCATTGCGACAGGAGAAAACCTTCAGGGGCTCGAAGATTTCACCCGCCTGATCGACAAGTGGGCCGCGTCGATTCTCAATCTGTCGCCACCCAACGTCGGCGGCCTGACCGAAGCCCGCAAGATCGCCACCCTGGCCGAACTGCGAGGCGTTCAGATTGCGCCGCATTTCTTTTCCTATGGCCCACTAACCTGGGTCGCCATGGCCAACTTTTGCATGGCCACTCCCAATGTCTTGATCCTGGAAGCGAACACCTTGCGAGAGAATCCGTCCGGACCCAAAGGCCTCAACAAGAATCAGTTCTTCAAAGAACCGATTCAATTCGACGGCTACTACTTCACGCCCTCCGGCAAACCCGGATTGGGCTATGAATACGATGAGAAGTTCGTGGTGAGGCGGACACGGTTGGCGTGAAACCTATCCTATTCCAAGGGTCACATGAGCTCCTTAGCCTTCATTTGATATCCAATTTCTCACCTAGTTCGCTCAAGCTTTTGACGGTAACGGTGGGTTCGATTCCCCACGGATCAAAGACCGCTCTGTCGGACCGCTTAACCCAGGCCGCCTTCATGCCCGCCGAGACCGCGCCGATCACGTCAAACGGATTGCCAGAAATCAGCCACGCGTCATTTGAGTCGCCTGCTTCCTTCATGAAATAGCGGTAAACATCCGGGTTCGGTTTAAAGGTCTCAAGCACGTCACAACTCACCACGCTCTCAAACCGTTCACGCAATCCACTGGCCCGCAAAACCTCCTCGACCGCTTCGGTGGCTCCGTTGGAAAACGCAAAGAGTCGATGCCCCTCAGCTTTCAATGCGACCAGGCTTTTGTCGGCGTCTGCAAATGCAGGCAATACTCGATAGCTTTGCAGCAACGCGTCTTTCTGCTCCGCGGAAAAAGACACGTCGTATTCGGCGCAGCAATAATCCAGCGCCTGACGCGTGCAGACCACGAAGTTTTCATAGCGCCGCATAAGCCCCCGCCGAAATGAATACTCAAGCTGCTTACTACGCCAGGTTTGTGAAAACACCTCAGCCTGCGAACCGATCCACTCCCGCAATCGGGACACCACGCCGTCGGTATTGATCAGGGTTCCGTAGACGTCAAAAGCGATCGTGGCCATTATTGGTCCTCCGGGGTAGTCACCCCTAGTGCCTTGCGCGCCCGATCCTGCCAATCGGCGTGCTTCTTCTTGTATTCTTGAATCGCCTGGTACTCATCGGAGTCGATTTTGCCATCGCTGTTCTTGTCGATAAACGGGAAGATCCACTTCACGGTCGGCCTATCGCGGTCCCATTCTTCCTGCGAATCCCACGATGTCCTCCGCGACTGCCCCGCCTTCGGTGCCTGCTTCGCTTTTGATGCCTGATCCGCTTTTGGTGCCTGGACGGCAAGTCGCTTAAAGACTTCCCCTCCGGTCTCTCCCTGCTCGTTTGTCTTTGGCCAGGACCCGTCGGTATAGGATTTGATCTGCACGTCGAAGACCTCGTACTCGGCTTCGGTGATTTTACCGTCATTGTCCCAGTCGATGAACGGGAAAAGCTGCTGGAAGTCGGGCCGATCCTTGTTCCAGGCTTCCTGAGTGGGCCATGCCTTTTGTGAGGTGGAGCCGTATTCTTTCGGGTAGGTGCGCGATTGGCTCCTGAACATTTGGTCGGCCAATTCTTCCTTCTAGCTCAAGCCGTCATCGCCATCGCGATTGGCGCGCTTCCAATCAGGGTGCGGGAACTCATCGTATTGCCAAATGTTGTCGCGATTTTTATCGAGAGCGGCCCACATCCCCCGTGCTTTGGCCAACTTCTCTTTGCTGAAGGCGGCCTCCATTTGCACAAGGTGCGGGTCCGCATTGTCGTAAGCGTTTAGCTGATCCTCAAAGGCCATGTATTCCGCCGAGGTGATCTTGCCGTCGCGATCCCAGTCGACGAAATAGAAGATCTGTTCAAAGCCAGGATGAGCGACTCCCCAGGCATAAATCGACGGCCATTGTTTTTGCGAGTCCTTGCCATGCTTCGCTAAAAAGTCTCCGTCCTGAGCTAACTTCCTGAGAACGTGATCAAAGACTTCTTCAGCCCAGTCGACGACATCATCGCCGTTGCGATTGGCACGCTTCCAGTCCGGGTGCGGGAATTCGGCATAATGCACTTTGCCGTCTTTATCTTGTCCTTTTTCCACCAATCAATTCGGGCCGTGTCCATCATCTCTGTGTCCAAAGCAGCCTCAAGGTTCTCAATGCCGATCAATCTGCGCTGCGCTTCTGCCTGACGCCCTTCTTCGGTGAGCAGATGCTTGAAGTCGGAAAGGAATTCTCGCCTGACCATGAACATCAATCCGTAGTTCCCGCCACGGTTGACGAGGGTTCCCCGGGCGGTGCGGCCATCACCGGCCAGGACTGCAGTAAAGGTCGCCCACGTTGGACCATCCACTTGCTGCCGCCCAATTACGGCCATGTTGTGTCCTGCTTTTGCCTTCTTGAACTGGCCGATGTAATCGCTCACCGCTGCCGATCTTGTGCCAATGGGGCGAATGGTCGCGGGCGGAGCGTAAGGGTGTTTGAGTTGTCCCCCCTCTCCAACGAGTTCATCCCCGTCTTGTTCGAGTCTGATTTCCATGATCCCACGGCCCAACTGACCATTCAGCCGCATCGTCGTAAAGCAGATCCACGTTCCGGAAAAGTGGCGTGCCAACTCGTTATTGGTCATCTTTACCGGAACCGTCTGAAGCGTCTGAATGCGGTTCTCCAGATTCATGACCTTCATAATGGCCATCTCGGTTTCAGGTGAAAGAGGCTGCTCGCTCTTCTCAGATGCCGACACTTGTGGCTCCGCTCCGTTCATCGTCGCCAGTAATAGTAGGAGACCGGAAGTTGTTAATACTTGTTTCATGATGCTTTTCCTAATGGGTAAATTGTTTTGGTGATCGAATGTGTCGTCGTACGCCATTTCAGTTTTTTGGGGTTGAAGTCACCGTCTCAGCCTCAAACGAGCGTCGCATGTCTTCCTTCAAGCGCTGAATCTGTTGCTGAACCAGGCCAATATCTCGTTGAGTTCGACTGAGCATGATCGCCCCTTCAATCACGCTGACGATGTATCGCGCGATCTCCCGGGAATCCACCTCTAGATCGCGATCCGCTGCCGCCTCGGCCAGATGACCCTGAAACTCCGCCGCCATCTCATCAAAACACTCGCCCAGCCGTTTGCGAAACTCGGGTCGTGTATCACTCAAGGCCGTGCTCAAATTCCCAATCAGGCAACCGCCTTTCCGGTTTCTCCGCCGAACCACCCTCTCGCATACCGCGTCCAATCGCCGAAAAACAAGCTCCAATGGATCAGCCTCATCGATGTCCGGCAATCCTTTCTCAATTCGATCCAAGGTCAGGCAACGCTGCTCCATGTGATGGTCAATCACCGCAAACGCCAGGTCATCTTTCCCTTTAAAATGATGGAAAAAGCCGCTTTTCGATTGCCATTGTGACCATCACACCTGAGAAAGCAGACCGCCTACGCTCCATGCTGGAGCCCGAATATCCCTACATTCCTTTCACCTTTCTCGCTCTGCCTGATTTGGCAAATATCCTGCTTCACAAGTAGGTTCGGCGATAAGACTGGCCGGAACGACTTGATTTTGGCCTCTGCACGGTCAAGTTGCGGAGACTCCCACCTTTTGGGGGTTTGAATGCCGCTTCCTTCCGTCCGTCCGGGGCGTGATAAAACAATAGGGCGGACTTTTTCTTTTACAGAAAAGAGTGGCCCACACCATTGTGGGCCACTTGCTGACGCAGTTTAACCACTCCATTTTCTAAAACCTCTAGGCTTTTGCTTTTCGTTTTGGATCTTTCGCCGCAGTTACAGGCGTTTCTTGTCCTCTCGGTGAATTATACTGGAAGTTTAGAACTCGTAGAAAGGTGAACGACCGAGGCTGATCGCCATCTTTCCACTCATCCGTTTGTCCAGGTAGCCAACCAACAAGACGTTTGTTTTGGTGGTTACCGTCTCTGCAAATCGCCTAGCTGATTTGCCGTAGACCTTGAACGGAATTACCGCGCGGCGCTCAGTTTTGGATGATCCAGTGGAATCGGGTAGCCTCCAGTTGTGGATGATGCGGCCTTCGACAACCACGCTGTCCTCTCCGTCTCCAATGGATTTCAGTTCTGGGTTCGCAACGATGTTGCCCGTAATTTGGATGTTGTTTAAGCTTACCATAATAGTAATGTTGTTTAGTTAACCTGGCTTTGCGCCATTGGCTCGCTTTAACCACAAACGCATTTCCAAACACAACCCAACCCGAGGCTGAACCCGTGATGCCCCCTACGGGACGCTACGGACCACGGGCCGTTTTCCTCCACTCGATTCGAGCTTCAGAACATGGCCATCAGAGCCCTGATTTCCTCCTCGATGTCTTCGCCATCTAAAAGAGTTGCGGCAACTTCCTCCCGCACAATTCGCTTATACCTGGTGCGAAACCGGTACAATGCGATGTTAAGCGCGTTTGGAGTAAAATGCAGCTTGTCTGCAACTTCCCTACGTTCGTTACCTTCCTTTTCCCCTAAGATTGGTATCAGCGCCTCACAAAGTTCAAGCTTGCCTTTTGCTTCGTGTTCTTCCCGAAGTCGCTCGAGAACGCGATATAGTAGCGTGCACGCCCAACGGCGATCGTAAGCCTGTTCCGGAGTCAGGCGCTGATCGGCCAATTCAGAAGCGATCGCGGCTTCGATAGCCTCCGAATCAAGCCAAACCCACGTCACATTGCCACCGCGCTTCTGAGCGTTGGCATCACGGTACTGCTTGGCCGTAAACCGTTGCAACGCGGTAACGAGAAAACTTCGCAATTTTCCTTTCTCCTGGTCGGCTGCTGCAAACAATTCCCGCTTCAGAGCCATCTCAAAAAAACCCTGGATCAAGTCTTTGGAAGTGTGCTCATCGTGTCCTTCACGGCGCAGATACGCATAAAGAGGTGGCCAGTAGATTTGGCATAGCTCCTCTAATGCGGCATAGGCCGATTCGTTGTTTTCACCAGCCCTAAGCCGAGAAATCAAGCTCCAGCGGGTCTGTTCGAACTTCATATTCTCGGAAACGGTGATCGACCTCAGGTGGATTTCAACTGTTCGGCTAGAAATTTACTCAAAAAAATCACTTCAATTTTTTGAAACGCTTGGTCCGGTTTTCGGAAATCAACAGTGACGAGTCATGACCGAAGACGATTTTAGTTCCAAACCCACCGTGGAAGGGCAAAATCCAAAGGATTTGCTAGCCGCTAGCCTGGATACGGTAGACACCGCATGGGAGCCACCGCTACCCGAGGAATTGGAACCCCTCTTGCCTGGCTTCCAAATCACTGGACTCCTTGGACGCGGTGGAATGGGGGCGGTTTATCGCGGCGTACAGCAAAGTTTGGAGCGGGAAGTCGCTATCAAACTGCTACCGCCGGAATTGAGCGCCGATCCTGAGTTTGAAGCCCGTTTCAAACGGGAGGCTAAATCCATGGCCAAGCTGAATCATCCTAACATCGTGCAAATCTACGATTTCGGCCAAACGGAGGAGAAGCACTATTTTTTCGTCATGGAGTTCGTTGACGGAACCGATCTTCACGAATTCATCCGTTCCGGTGGTCTCAATTCAGAAGGGGCGCTCAACGCGGTAAGCCAAATTTGTGATGCATTGCAATATGCTCACGAGAAAGGATACGTGCATCGCGATATCAAGCCCGCGAACATTTTCCTCAATACCAACGGTCTAATCAAAGTGGGTGATTTCGGCCTCGCCAAACTGGTCGAGGGAGCCGAGGACCAAATGTCTGCCACCGAACGGATGGGGTTAACGATGACGGGCTTAGCGATGGGAACGCCGCACTACATTGCTCCTGAACAGATGGCAGCGGAGGGCTCCGTCGATCACCGGGCAGACATCTACAGCTTAGGCGTGATGTTCTACGAAATGCTGACCGGAGAAATTCCCAGGGGAGCGGTCAAGCCTCCCAGCCAAAGAGCTTCTGCCAAGGCATTGGATGTTCGTATCGACGGTGTCGTGTTTCGTGCCATGGAAAACGAACCGGAGGAGAGGTATCAAAGCGCAGCAGAGTTGCGTTTGGATGTGGATACGATTCGAACCACTCCCATCCCTGCTGGGCAAAGTGGAGAAGGTCGGCATCGTTATCGGCCGAAGTCAAAAACAAAGAAGAAGCGGGAAGTGCTGATTGCTTCATTGGTTGGGCTAGGTTCTTTGCTGACTATCGGAGGAATTATACTCTTTTTGCAAGGAAGCCAAAAGGAACGGTCCTCGACTTCCAACAGCTCAGGAAAATCACCGGCTTTGGAACCAGCAATGACGGAAAGTGTTTCCAGTTCTTCTTCGAAGCCAAACATCAAATCGACTGGCCCCGGCTTTCCGCTACCCCTCCCCAAACGTCCCAAGACTGGCGGTGAATTGGTCGCGGTAGAAGCGTTTCCCAACACTGAGATCAATCCTTGGCTCGAGATCATTCCGCTTGGCCTGAACGATGTCGTTCAAATCAGCGTTTTCAAGCACGGTGGCGACACACCCCAACCTGATGAGGTTCCTGGCCACGGTTTGGCACTCAGATCTGATGGGTCGGTCGTCGCTTGGGGAGCATATCGCGAAGGGATCACGGACCCCTCGGTGGGCTCGCTCGTCACGGTTCCACCTGACTTAAAAAATGTGGCGTCCGTCCATGCAGCAGCGGATTTTTCCGCCGCACTGTTAGAGGATGGCACAATTCGAATGTGGGGAAACAATATTCAGGGGAGGCATGATATTCCCAAAGAACTCACCCAAGCAGCGGCCCTCGCGTTGGGCGGCAAGCGGAGTATCGCGCTGGATCGGTATGGAAAAGTTTATCAATGGGGATGGTATGATGGCTACAAGAACAACACAATTGATTTCACACCACCGCCAGCTTTGAAACAAGACCCTCCAGTTCGTGTTTTCTGCGATTTTGACCGCAATCTAGCCGTCACACGATCTGGTAACGTTGAAGTCTGGGGCAAATCAACTACTTCTTGGGTGCCTCCATCTCCAATCGAGGATATAGCCATTCGCGGCGGTCTTGTTTTGGCAGCGCTTCACGACAAGCGACTGTTTATTAATCCGATAATTAAATAGCCGACACCTAATGATGTGGTATTGTTAGGGATGAAGAGAGACGCCAGAAAGCTTTCGCCTGACCAGCAAGAGCACCTCCGAATGACTGCGGTGCGTATGGTTGTTGAAGAAGGCTACACCCAACGGGAAACAGCTCGTGCGCTTGGAGTAAGTCGGCAAGAAGTAAACCGGTGGTGTCGTAAGTATGAAAAGAGAGGGTGGGACGCACTTCGAGCAGTGAAGCGGGGTCGTAAGGTCGGCGAAAAACGGTTACTATTGCCTTGGCAGTGCGCCACGATTGTTAATCTGATCACCGATAATATGCCCGATCAATTGAAATTGCCATTTGTCCTTTGGACGAGGGCTGCGGTTAGAGATTTGATCGAAGAAAAGTTTGGGATCACCTTGAGTCTAATTACAATGGGAAACTATTTAAAGCGCTGGGGTATGACTCCTCAAGTTCCAATTCGCAAGGCCTACCAACAGAATAGCGAGTCTGTCCGGCGCTGGCGTGAGGAGGAGTATCCAGCTATTGAAAAGCGAGCCAAGGAAGAGGGCGCAACCATATTTTGGGGCGATGAAGGCAAAACCACTAACGAAGTTCACGCTGGACGAAGTTATTCGAAGAAGGGCAAGACTCCCGAAGTTCGCGAGAGCGGCAAAAAGCTGAAGCTCAACCACATTTCGGCTGTCACCAACAAGGGAGAAATGCGATTCATGACCTACACAGCTCGAATGACCCAACTCAAGTACATCCTCTTTCTGGGTAGATTGATTCAGAGCCACGATCGAAAAGTGTTCTTTATTGCAGACAATCTTTCTGTGCATCATGGCAAAAAAGTCAAAGCGTGGGCCAAGGCGAACGAGTCCGAGATAGAGCTCTTCTACATTCCCGCGTACTCCCCTGAACTCAATCCAGATGAATATCTGAATCGCGATATCAAGAAGAACGTCCACGGGAAGAAGGCGCCAAGGACCCTCGCTGAATTGAAGGCTAATGTCATAAGCTTCCTGAGAATGCTTCAGAAATCCCCAAGCAGAGTAATCCAGTATTTCAACAGCCCAAAAGTAAAATTCTGTGCCGCGTGAAGTGTCGGCTATTTAATTTTCGGATTAATACTTTTGGTCCGGAGCGAACCAGTTCCTTTCAAGAGGCAAAATCTTCTCCGCTTTCTGGAGTTCCCCACCAAGTGGGAAAATCGTTCAGCTATCTCATTTCCGAGACACGTCGGCATAGCTATAACTTCGCTCAGCACCAAAACGGAGACTGGCAGTTTCTTTCTGAAATTAGCCCGAAAACTCAAGCAGGACTTCGAAACTGCATCCACCTTGAGGGCTGGCGCACACACGTGATTGGTATTCGTGTATCTGAAGAGGATCTGCAAGTCGCCTTACAAGAGCGCAAAGACCTTCGCGAATATCAGCGCCCCTTAAGCTCGGAATCGATTCCTCGAATGGATAGTGATCTGATTGGTTCGAGATGGATTCCTGATTCTGGGGGTACCCAGGGCAGAACCGCTTCGATGGCCATCGCCTCACAACGTAACCTTCACTTGGAGAAGACCGATAACGCCAGTCCGGTTTCGCTCCGTATCATACCAAAACGTCCTCGAAGCTTTGAGCTTCATTGGGACACTGGGGTTGTCGAACTTGCAACCGTGTCGCCTGATGGAGCGCGCCTATCATTCAGCGGAAAATCGGGAGGCTGGGTAAACGTTGCCAAGCTATCTTCTCCACCGGGCCGAATTCGTGTTTTCGGAACCCGTAAACTCGATGACCGAATTGTTCCCGTACCACTGCCTTCGGCTGATCTGCCGGTTAACTTTGTGGGCCTCCGGCTCAGCAACTTTGCCTGGAGTGGCGTGACGGCTGACGAAAAGTTGATTTTCGACGGACTTGCTCCGGGCATGGCAGGCAAAGATGGGATCAATAACGCATCTCTAAAAAACGAAGCAGTTCAACGGCACGCTGCACTTCTGAGCAACGGAACGGTTGCCGTATGGGCTCATCAAGCCGAGTGGGCTCCCGAAAATCTTCGCGGTGTCGCTTCACTGGCGACTTCAATCGACTCTGGCGCAGCTCTACATGAGGACGGGACAGCTACGATCTGGGCCGATCCGGATATCTTGGGGGACGAAACAGCATTTCAGCCAAA
Source organism: Verrucomicrobiales bacterium (assembly GCA_965224535.1). Classification (GTDB taxonomy): domain Bacteria; phylum Verrucomicrobiota; class Verrucomicrobiia; order Verrucomicrobiales; family DEV007; genus JBCDHN01. Next base: position 1,392 of record CBDCZR010000031.1, on the reverse strand, counting down.
CCCACAATGGTTGGGGGATGCCGTCAAGGTGACTGCCGCGGGGAACACGTTCGCGTTTCTGAGGAAGGACGGCAGTGTTATCTTTTGCGACGTTGATGGAGAGCTGCCCTCACCAGTCGATCAGCCACTGAGTGACATTTTTGGGGTATCTGATTCCAAACCGGAGTTTGGGGGACTTGGTAAAGACGGGAAAGTCTATTTTTGCGCCCGAAGGCGCTCCGGATGGAAATTTTGGGAGATGGATCGCAATCTGCCGCGGGCAAAAAAACTCCGAGTTGGCGGCAGTTGGGCGGCGATTCAAGATTTCGCTGGAAAGTGGCACCCATTGGTTATACTGGGAACCGACGATCCGAACTTGGACTATGCGGAACTCTTCGCCACGATTCGAAGTCTTGAAGGTGTGGACGAACTCGAACTTTCAGGGTGGGTTGATCATGGAACCGTTGTCTGGATTGAACCTGCCAATGATCCCTCCGACGTCCCGCGTCAAATCCAAGGTTCGCTTCACGGAATCGGAAAAATCTATCGCGAAGACATCCAGCCGCCTGTCTCATCCGAGTTAGACGTTAGTCAGGCGCAGGAATGGGCCGACTTTGTAGAAGTTGAGGCATCTTGGCCCGGACGGATTGCGCTTCGAAAAAATGGGGACGTGATTGGGTGGAACAGCAATGCTCCTCGTAACCCGTATTTCAAGGCCTCGAGCGTAGCTAAGATTTACGCATCGTTGAACGGAGGGCTCTACTTAGTCACGACGGATGGCCGCATCGAGCGAAAATCGGGCGGACTTAACGCCGCCATTCCGCCAAAACACGTGACCGACGCAAAAGACATATCAGTTGGAAGTTATCATGGCCTGATCCACCACCAAGATGGTTCTGCTTCGATTTGGGGAAAGTTATACGATGGCGGCAAATGGATGAGCCCTCCCAACAGCGTACTAAACTCCGTAACTCAGATAGCGACCGCACAATACGCCGCAGCCGTGGTTGATGAAAACGGAGAACTCCATGTGTGGAGAGATAAGAGTCCTTGCCACATACCGCGCGAAATCTCAGAAAATTGCCAGCTAATTAACGGCACGGGCCAAAAAAGTTTCTTTGTGTTTAACCGGGAAGGTGAACTCTTTCAGTATACTGCCGAAGTCACAAACTCCACTCTGAAATTGTTGGGGCGGTTCGATCCGGAGTCAGCAATTCGCGCAACCCACCGCGCCATTCTCGTAAAGGAACCAGCGCAAAAGTGGAGGCTTGTCCATACCGCATTTGAAGAAGCTGGCGAGGACATTTTCGACCTCCGGCGGGCAGTTGAGGCCCTCCCTCAATCCTCGCTCCCAGTCGCTTGTAGCTTTCACTCATCGGGATCGGGAAATCAACCCAATGCCAAAGCTAGCTT
>CBDCZR010000030.1:0-20039 GCA_965224535.1 Verrucomicrobiales bacterium | reverse complement strand
TCGAACTCCTTGATGGCTGGCGCATCACCCTCACCGGCTGGCTCCCACGTTTTTACCTTCAGGAGAATTTTTCCATCCACCTCCCCAATCCAAATTTTCCCGTGGAGATCTGCGGTTAACCCTTTATCGACCTCTTCGTGGGAACTTGATAAGTCCAACTCAAATTTGCCAATATCCTGTGTTCCGCTGTAGTTATCCCAAACTTGCAACAGAAAGTCTCCTTCGCCCTTTTTGAGGCAGAGATGGAGTTCGTACGGTTTGAGCGTACCTGCCTCGGCTGGTTCTTTCCCGGCACTCGCGTTCTCATTGACTTCCTTCGCCGCGCTCTGAGAGTACTTGCGAGCCGTGCCATATTTCACGCTGTTGCGGATCACGTTTTCCAAGAGAGCGTAGAGCGCATGGACGGTGGTCATTCCGCCCGGGAATCCAACCAGCGTGGCAATTTTGTAAGGGTTTGGATAGCCATCGTCGCCACAGCACTCTCCTTTCGACCAGTCGTTAAAAATCAGTTCACCATCTACCACGTCCCAACCGCCACGGTAGGTCAATTCCTTCTCGCCTTCGGTAGGATGATCGAAATGAAGGACGATTTCCATCTTTTCCAGGCCCAAACCGAGATCGCTAACCAGAGTGTTTAGATAAGCATCCTGAGAACGGAAACCATCGACCACATCGCCTACCCAAAATACCGGCTCCGGACGGTCATGCTGATCTTCCACCGCCCGCGCGATAAAGTCGAAGCGCCCTTGCAGGTAGCGGTGAAACCGCATCAAGGGTTCTAAGTTGGGCGCATTTCTAGTAGCCTCAACCGCTCGCGCCAAGGCCTCCACACCCTCCTTCCAAGCGGAATTCCAATCCGGGCTCGATCGTTCATTAGTGTTCAACGCTCTACGAACCCGCTCGATCACCTCAGTTGTCTCTTGCAGTAACTTTTTTGCCATTTCCGAACGGGTAGCATACGATAATAGCGATGAGGTGAAATGAGGGTTGCTGAGGACGTGACTGCCGATAATGTGCGAGAAGTTGCGGGCGAGGACGGCGGCGCGGGCGGAATGAACCGCTTGCCTAACAAGTGATCTTCGTATATGAGATATACCGTACCTAAGCAACGCAGATTCTGCAACACGCTGGGCTCCCTGTTGATGCAGAATATTGATGTGCTGTGCCGCATCATTTATTTCAAATTCTTCTGAAATATTCCAAACACAAATCGCGCATATTTTGTTGTCGATCCCGCGGAATTCGGCACTTGCAGGCAGAACGATGACCTGCTGAATCTTTCTTTCCTCGTCACCTTCAAGCCCCTCATCAAAGACGCCGGTAATCTGCAGGGAAAGACTCTCACTTGCTTCGCGCCCCTTCGAGGAAACGTCCTCCTGTTCGTATGAAGTCAATCCAATCTTCTTGACTTCATTTACGAATTCATACCATTGAGCAGCACCGTCTATTCGACCAACGATCAGAACTTTGTAGGGATCAGAATTTTCAATGCGAAAAGTAGGACTAAGTGACTTGTTGGTAAATACTATTGCAGGCAGATTTTCACGCTCCAACTTGTTGCTCAAGAAAAGAGTAGTCAGTTTGAAGTAATGAATCGCCTTTGAAGTTTGACCTTCGTAGTACATTCTCAGTGTCCGAGCGAGGTCAAGACTGTCATTGTTTAGCGCCCTATAAGGAACAATCTCAGGCTCTCGAGCCTCTCGCTCAGATAGCCGGAACGAATATCCAACTGAAAGAATGAGGCTGTGACACAATTCACCATGGTATGTGTTCTTTAGTTGATCAATATAATCTTCGAGCTTCCCAGCCATGACGAATTCTATATATTAAGAGAAATGACAGCTTTCTGCATCCGGAAAACTAGCATTTGATACACAGTTGCAGTATGCTATACCATAACTTTGGCATGACTGATAAACGGGGGTAAGCAGTTTTTGCTGGGCTTCGGCGCAGAGAATCTGATCAAGAGGCTCCCTTGTTGTAGAATATAAATCGTAATAGTCTAGGAGAGACTTGGGAACTGATCGCCGTAACTTGAATGTTAGAACCATCGTCTTTGACACAACCATTGTTGCTCCGTTTTCTTTCGCGCTTTTCACCAATTCACTGATGTCTTCGGACGTTTGACCAATTGGCTTGTTTTCGTCTGCCATTGGCACTATTGGATCCAAGCGTAAGCGAGTGGAGACACCTGCGGATGAGATGCCGTTCATTGCCCGGAAACGGTTTCTAGCTGAGGGAGCGTTAGAGCGAAAAACTCCTTTGCCCCGCTTTCCCGAAGACATTGATGGTACGGTAATCTCAACCAGAGACCGAGAATTGCTTAGTACTTCAACAAGGTTTTGCTCGATAATTGACTCGGGTTCTGGGTCAGAAGAATGACGGCAAAGCCTTCACTAATCAAAAGCTCCAGCACACGCTTAGTGTAACCATGACTTCGATCCATGGGTTGAAAAGGATCGCTGCTGCACGAAACCATAACCGGACATGCCGCCAACCCGCAATCCTTCGCCAAGGCCATGTCCTTTTTCAGCTTCCTTAGGATTCCGCGATCAGGCCTAGGCGTATTCCCTTGCCACACATAGCAGAATTTGCACCTAAACTCACATCCAGGTTGATATATATTTACCCGCAAACGAAGCGGGCATGGGCCACCCTCAAAAGGACTAAAAATACCGAGAGCCTTCGTTGTTTCAGTTCTAAACCTATCAAGTTTTTCGCTTAATTCTGGAAACTTCAAAGATGCGTCCAGCCGACATGGCGGAACCGGGAAGCTAAAATCGGGTTTGTTGACGTCTTCTGACATTTTTCACAGCTTGTTCAAGGATTCGACGATTTTGCCTTTATTTACAGCGCCTGTAGTGAGCGGAAAATGCACGTTTCCAAACTCATCGAGACGCAGGTTTCCCATGGATCCGGAATACTCATCTATCGTTTTGAGGGCGCTGTTCAGAGTTCCAGGCGCATCGTGGGTTGATGCGCTTTCAATCAAGCCAATTGCATCAAACGCCATCGCCGCAAAGATATTCGGCGGTTCATTGTAAGCGCGGTTGTATGCAACAGCGAAGCTCTCTCCCTTATCCGTTCGCTCCCCAATCGAAAAGGGCGATACACAAAATGTGGTATTGTTGAAACCAGTGCCTACTTTTCGAATATAGCTGGGATTTGCCATTGCCATATTACAGGCAATTTTTCCTGAATACCCGCTTTCGCCAAGCTGGGAAACCAAGGTTGCTGTTGATTCCACATAACCTACGACGTATATACATCCAGGCTGTTCAGCTGTCGCCGCTTCTATAACATCGCGGAAATTGTTCTCCGTTGACTCGTAGTAGTCTTCAAATACAAGCAGGTCTTGGGCTGATGAATTTTTGAGGGCAATTATTGCACCCCTGCCGAAATCATCATTGATCGCAATCGCTGCGATTGGTGATTTCTGCGCCATGAAAAATGGGAGCAGAGCTTGGGTCTCCGATTCTGATCCTGGATGAAACCGGTATGCAAATGGAGAGCGCTCGGCGATCCCAGGAAATGATACAGAAATCATAACAAGAGGTATTTCATCTCCCTGTGATAGGGGAAGAACTCCATTCGAAACAGAACTTAGAGAGGAGACCACCACCTCCACTTCATCTGTATCAACAAGCTTCCGATAAGCTGAAATGCCTCGGTCGGGCACCCCTGCACTATCTTCAAAGATGACGGATACAGGTCGACCTTCAACGGCTTCCATGGCCTGAAGAGCAAGATCAATTCCATTTTTTTGCCATTGGCCGATATGCGCGGCTGGCCCGGTCAATGGTAAAATAACGCCGATCTTGACCGGGGCAGCGCTAGCACTAGGGCGGTCATTTCTCAATATCCAAACCGCTATCGCCAACCCAGCGACAATCAGCGACAGCCAAACAAAATGTTGCTTTTTCATTACATGAAGTTACCAATTTGAGACATGAGCGCAAGCCCGAATATTTTCTTACTCGATGACGACCTGGGCTTTCGAGATCACATGCGGGAGGCTTTGGGGGGCTTGTACCGATTGGAAGAGGCGGGGGCGGAAGAGGAGTTTCGCGCTAAGTGGCGGGCGTTTGGGTATGACCTGTTGCTGCTTGACATGCGCCTTCGAGTGGATCGGGAGGGGCTGGATGTGCTGCGGGCAGTGTTTCGGGAGGATCCGTTGCAACCGGTGATCATGGTGTCGGCCTATGGGGACACGGAGTCGGCAATCGAGGCAGTGGGGGCGGGGGCGATGATGTTCCTGCACAAGGAGGAGTTCACCCCGGCGCTGGTGGCGCGGATGGTGGAGAGCGTGCTGGAACGAGGCCGGCTGCGGCGACAGGTGGCGCTTCTGCGGAGCCGGGAGCGGGCTCGGGACACGGAGGCGCTGCTGGGCTTGTGCGCGGGGATGCGGCGGGTGAATGAGGAGATCCGCAAGGCGGCGGAGTCTATGAAACCGATGGCAATCTATGGCGAGCGTGGCACGGGCACCTCGTTGGCTGCGCGGCTTGTCCACCGCTACAGCAGGCGGGCGGAGAGCGGTTTTCTGGAGGTGGGGCCGGAGGAACTTCACAACGGAGAGGAGGAAATTTGGGCTCGAGTGAAGGGCGGGACGCTGACGGTTCGCGTATCGGTGGACGCGCCTAATGACAGCGGAGAATGGCTAGGCGTCCGAGACTTGGCAAGGAGAAGCTTTGAAAATGGAACAGGTGTCGTATTTCTGATACAAAAGGGTCTGTTCGCAAAGCAACAGGGTTTGTTCCATGGAGAGATGGGGTTTCTCCAGGGGATGGAGGAGATCCGCCTGCCGCCGCTGCGGGAAAGGGTGGGCGATGTGGCGGGGCTCGCGGGGCATTTCCTGCAACGGCAGGCGCTGACTGGGCACACGGAGGTGCGATCGCTGGGCAGGGACGCGCTAGCGGCACTGGAAGGCTGGTCTTGGCCGGGGAATGTGCGGGAGCTGCGCTTGGCGGTGGAATACGCGGCGCTACGGGCGTGGTCGGAGGGTCGGGAGACAGTAGGGTGCGGGGATCTGCCGGGGCAATTGGGTGCGACTGTTGAATCCGACGCGGGACCGGAGGCGTGGAATTACCAATTCCAGACGGCGCGAACGGAAGTGGCGTTGGTGAATCGAGCGATGCGGGAGCGTGGCGTGCGGCAGAAGGTGGCGCTGGCCAAAGCGCTGGGCTACAGCAACCGGCATACCTTAATGCGGCGTATTGCAAAATTGTTGCTGGACCACGCGGAATTGAGAAGGGAGTTTCCGGAGGTGGCAAAGTTGTTTGCTACGGATGTGGCGGCGGAGCGCGAGGACCGGAAGGCGAGGAAGGCCAATGCGAATGGGGGGGCGAAAGGAGGAAAACGCGCGAAAAGAAAGGCCGTGGCGGGATGACACTGTTTTGGCAACTATTGGCAAACGGGGTGGTGAACGGGGCGATGTTCGCGCTGCTGGGGGTGGCTTTTGGCTTGGTTTACCGCGGGACGGGTATTTTTCACGTCGCCTTTGGAGGCTTGTTCGTGCTCTCGGCACTGGTATTTTACTCGCTGGTGACGGCGGCTGGACTGGGATGGTGGGTGGCCGGATTGGTCGCGGTTGGCTTGAGCGCGCTGGCCGGTTGGGGCGTGGAATCGGGCTTTTATCGGCATTTTTTCACCCGCGAAACAGGCACGGGGCCTGTAATGGTGGCATCACTGGGGCTGGGAATTGCCTTGGAAAACACGTTGGCACTGATTTATGGGAACGAGATCCGGGCAGTGCAGCGCGGGTTGTCGGAGGCGGTGATTCTTGGCGCCGTGCGGCTAACGGCGATCCAGGTGGCGCAGTTCGCGGTATCGGTAAGCATTCTGGCCGGCGTGGCCCTTGCGGCTTGGCGCTTGCCAGTCTTCCGGGTAATTGGGGCGATGGGGCAGAATCCATCGTTGCTTCGAGTCCAAGGGCTTAGGCTGATGCGCTATCGGGGGCTGGTCTTTGCACTTAGCGCCGCGTTGGCGGCCGTGCCAGCTTGCTTGATGATGGTGGATGTGGGGATGGATGTTCACGCCGGGATGAGCCATCTTCTCATCGCGGCGGTTGCAGTGTTGGTGGGTGGAGTGGACCGGATGGCGGCATGGGTGGCCGGGGGCTTCTTGCTCGCAGTGCTGCAGAGTGTGGTGGTGTGGCAGTTCTCAGCAAAGTGGACGGACCTGGTGGCTTTTGCCCTATTGGTGATGGTGTTGGTGTTTCGGCGCCAAGGGCTGTTTGGGTTTCAAAAGCGAGCGGAGGAGGTGGCAGCCGCATGAAAAATGGAAGCGACCGGAGCGAAACGCAGGGGCAGGAGTCGGCTGGAGAAGACGATGTTACGGACGCAGACGATCGCGTGCCCTGGTCCACGGTGGGGTGGACTTTGGGTGGGATCGTTTTGATTTTGCTCGCGTTCCGGAGCCCAAACTATTTGGCGCATTTGGCGGTGATGCTAGGGGTTTACCTCCTGCTGGGCTATGCGCTGAATCTGACGTTAGGGTTCGGCGGACTCATTGTCTTCTGTCACGCGATATTTTACGGGATCGGCGCCTATGCTTATGCCTTGACCCGGTTGCGGGCGAATTCAGTGGCGAGCGATCAGGCGGAAGGACTGATTTGGGCGGGCGACTGGAGCTGGCTGCCCGCGATTTTGGCGGGTGGAGGAGCGGGAGCCTTCCTGGCGGCAGTAACAGGCTGGGTGAGTCTGCGTTTTCGGGGGGACTACTTTATTTTCGTGACCCTGGGTTTCCAGATGATCGTATTTGTGGTGCTCTACAACTGGGTGGAACTAGGCAAGGGGCCATTCGGCATCTACGGGATTCCGAGACCGGAACTATTTGGCTGGACGGTGAATCGGCCTTGGGAATATGTGTTGCTGGGCGGGCTGCTGCTTGGTCTGATCCTGCCCCTGTTGGCCCGGCTCTACCGGTCGCCTTTTGGCCTCGCCTTAAAAACGATGCGGGAGGACGAAATGGCGGCCCGCGCGCTTGGGACTGAATACAACAGTCACTGGCGCTGCGGGCGATGGTGATCGGTGGAGGCGTAGCGGGCCTCGCAGGAGCGCTTTACGCAGGCTATGTAACCTACATCGACCCTACTTCCTTCTCGCTACGAGAGAGCATTCTGCTGGTGACGTTGCTAATGCTGGGCGGCGGTGGTAACCTGCGCGGGCCGCTGGCGGGCGCGGCGGTGCTTTTACTGCTGCCGGAGGCGTTGCGTTTTGTGGGCTTGCCTGACGCGATAGCGGCGAACGTGCGAGAGATTATTTATGGGCTGCTGCTCGCCGGGCTGATGCTATGGCGTCCGCAGGGGCTAGCTGGTGAAATGACCGTGAAGTGATGAGCGCGCTGCTAACAGTTTCCAAATTGACCAAACGCATTAGCGACGTAAAAGTGCTAGACAAGGTGTCGGCTGAGATTCGCGAGGGCGAAGTGACTGCGTTTATCGGGCCAAACGGTGCAGGCAAGACCTCGCTGTTTCATGCGATTAGCGGAAACATGAAACCGGACACAGGGCAGGTCGTGATGGATCACACAGAGATCACGGGCATGCAACCGTGGCGGGTGGCGCAACTGGGTTTGGGGCGGGTATTCCAAGATGTGCGCGTCTTTCCCAATCTAACGCCGGTGGAGAACGTGTTGGCGGCCCTGCACCAGCAAAAAGACGTGGGTATCCGCAGTATTTTTCAAAAAGGTGAAGCGATTCGACAAAAGGAGGCACGGGCGAGGGAATTGATCTGCGACGTTGGGCTTGAGGGCGAACTAGATTGCAAAGCCGGAGATCTTTCATTCGGCAATCAGAAGCTCCTAGCGTTCGCCCGGCTCATGGCGGGTGAATTCCGCGTGGTACTTCTGGATGAGCCGACTGCGGGAATCTCTCCAGTCATGGCAAATCACCTGACCTGCTTGATTCGGCAATTTGCTGAATCGGGCTTGGCGGTGGCGGTAATCGAGCACGACATGAAGTTTATTGGGGAGATATCAGATCGAGTTTACGTCTTGAGGAGCGGAGCCGTGTTTGATTCGGGCCCGACCACCCAAGTGCTGGAAAAGCCAACAGTGCGTGAACTTTGTCTTGGACTATGAAAATAGATGGCCATCACCCACTTTTGGAAATCACCGGATTGCGCGCCGGCTATCGCGGTCGCCCAGTTTTGAACGGGATCGACCTTAGCGTAAACGCTGGTGAGCGGATTGCATTGATTGGACCAAACGGCTGCGGCAAGAGTACCCTGTTCAAAGTGGTGATGGGCCAAGTGGGGTTTACGTCTGGAGAGATCGCGCTTCACGGTGAAGGTCTCAACGATTTTGCAACGGAAAAGCAAGTCGCCCTGGGACTCGGATATCTTCCTCAATCTGACAACGTGTTTCCGCATTTAACGGTGACGGAGAATTTGGAACTGGCGGAATTCGGAGGTGGCGGACCGGGGACGGGCAATGCTTCGGGTGTGCAGCGTCTGCTGAAAGATTTCCCTATCCTGGAAAAGCACTTGCGCAAGCGAGCAGGGCTGCTTTCCGGAGGAGAACGCCAAGCCTTGGCCATCGCGATGATCCTGACGCGGCGAGTCGAGTTGCTTTTGCTGGATGAACCTATTGCAGGTCTCTCACCAAATGCGGGCAGGGATGTCATGGCCAAGCTAGATGAGATTCAACGCAGAGAGGGGTTCGCGATGGTGATCGTGGAACACCGGCTGCGCCAGATTCAGCCGCATGTTGGACGCTTGCTGGTTATGCGACTTGGAAAGCTGGTTGCGGATACCTTAGAGATCGACCGAATGACAGACGCTGAATGGCTGGATGAAATGTATCTCTTTTCAAGTGAGAGGACGGAAGCACGATAGTGAAGCAGGAAATTCAAATTTTCGTGATAGGAGATCGCCCCGCATTTGGAAGGGTTGTTTCGCACCTCCTCGCCATTGACGTCCCTGATTGGGACATTCGCTATGCAACCTACGAACAGAGCCGTGCTCTGTGGGGGCAGGATGTGTTGCGAAAGACCTCTCTTTTCGTTCTCGAACTATTTCGTCGCTACCCATCTGGGCTACGCGCCGAGGGAATAGGAGTTGCCAGGAAGCTTATGGAAGAGGGAAGACGATTCCTGATTATTTCGCCAATTGGGATTTCTGTCGCAAAGGGGTTGGTTTGGTCACCAGAGGACAAGCAAGGATTGGTTGCGATTTGTGAGTCCGCAGCAACGAATCCACGGATCATACCCGGACAGGTGCAAATGTTGGATTCCCTGAGCCGAATGTTTGACGGCTATTTGAAAATACCGACGGGACATACAACCGAGAGAACCGAGAGTTGAAATCGTAGAGCCGCGCTTCGTTGACCGTTTCGCCCGCCAGCGGATGCCCCTCGCGACCGCCAGCGGGATCGGCGTAGGGATGTTTGTCAGGATCAGCGACGTTGAGATCGGCAGCGATGATCGTTGACATGGCAACCCCGGAGAGACCGGCGAGATTCAAAAAACGGAACATGGCAATAGACTCCTTGCGGGGCGCCAGCGGTTACATCGGATCGAGTCCCTTCTGATGTCTGCGTCGTTCCTTGGCGTGGCGCGATTTTCCCTTTGGCGGAAACTTCTCCCTTCCGGCGGGGTTGGTAAACCATCATGGAAACCCGCCCCAAATCCCGATTTTCTCTGTGGGAAGCCATCGTAGCCGTTGTGTTTCTCCTGGCACTACCCGCCGCGGTAAGCCAGACGGAATGGAAAGCCGAGGCACAGCCCAATCTCGCGGAGCAGATCGAAAACGCCAAACCGCTGGAGGTCGAAAACGTCTCTCAACCGACCCGGACCACACGACTTCAATCGCCGGTATTGGTGCCCAACCCCGAAGGCGGCACGCCGGATGTGTTGGTGGCTTACTACAAAGGTTACCAGGGACCGGCCACGGTTTTCGCCACCGACACCAACACCGGCGAAGTGACCCGCTCCGAAGTTCCACGCGGTAGAAACACCCACGTGCAGGGAGCGGTGATCGCTGGCAACGGCAAATTCTACTCCACCTTGCAACTGGTCGGCGGCGGCCTCGAATTGTGGATCTATGATCCCAGGACCAATCGTTATGCGGCGAAAACCGTCATCGGCAAGGAATTGGACTTGTTCGGTCAGGGAAACCGGCTCACCACCGGCCCCGGCGGTCTGCTCTACGGGACGGTGGGGGCGCGGGCCGGCCGCCGCGCCGCCTTTTACCGGATTGATCCGGCGACCGACAGCGTGGAGGTGCTCGGCACGGGAACCGCGATCCAAGTTCTCCCTTCCCGATGAGCCTGGCCGTGGCGGACAACGGAAACATCTATTCCGTTTACGGAAAAACGCCTTACCGGCTGATCGAATTCGATCCCGGCACGAAACAATCCCGCGAGATCGCCACCGCCAATCCGCAGGGCGGGATTCGCCTGTTGAACGCGGCGGACGGGAAGATCGGCTTCTCCATCGTTCGGGTTGAGAGCGGGGTCGAAACCGACGGAACCTATATCATCGAAGACGACGGTTCGGCGGTTCGCACCGGCGATGCCGGGCCGGGCATGAGCAAACAACGGGAACGGGAAGGATCGAAACCCGGGGCGTCGAAGAATCACACCACGAAAAAATCACCAACCGTCGAGGAAGGTGATCCCACGGACAAGAAACGGCAATTCCGGCGTCTGCTCGCCGACGGTCTGTCCGCCAAAGAGGCGAAGGAAAAAATTCTCGGCAGCAAATCCACTTCGGCCATCACGACCGGCTCGCCACGGAACCGGAAGCAGGGAATTCGCCCCGGCGGAATCAGGCGGGTCGCGGGGCTGGAATTGGATACCGCGCTGCTCGATCCGTCAGTGAATGACGATCAGAAGGGGCGCTTGCGCTATCGACTTGCCGGGCAGGCCGATTGGCGCACCGCGGAATTCGACCCGCCACTCTATGGCGAGGCGGTCAAACAACTGATCGCGTTACCCGACGGAAGGATTTTTGGAACCGCGACCAATCGCGCCGGCCATTTCGTTTACCATCCCGAAACCAACGAAACAGAATTCCTCGGACGCACCGGTCTCGAGCATCACAGCTCCACCATCTCCGGAAACCGCGTCTACCTGAGCGGCTATCCCAGCTCGACGGTGTGGTCGTGGGACTTTTCCGGTCCCGAGTGGGTGGAACCGGTGGCGTCAAAAATCGGCGCCGGCCGTTTCGGCTCGACCCCCAGCTCTGACAATCCCCGCAAACTGGGTGCCTTGCGCGAATTCTCCGGGGTTCACTTTGCCTACTCGGCGACTACCGATTTCCATGGCAGGGTGTATTTTTCCGGCCGCTGGTATCGCGACGGCAATGGCGGCGGCCTCGGCTGGTGGGATCCCGCCAGCGAACAGGCCGGAGGGTTCTGGGAACCGCTCAGCAACCTGCAAGTGACCGACTGCTGCGCGGTAGCGCAAGGTAGAATCGTGGCGTTGGCCACGCTCAAAGTCGGCGACAAGGTATTGAATCGTGAAGCCGCGGAATCTGCTCAATTGTGCCTGATCGACACCCGCGAAGACCCCGGCAAAATCGCCAAATCTCTGACGCCCATTCCCGGCGCGATTTCCCTCGGTCTGATCGCGCCGGCCGGCGGAAACCGTCTCATCGGGGTGGCTCCCGATCCGCAAGACGAAGCTGCGTGGTTGCTCTACGGCGTCGATGTCGTGACCGGAACGACCGCATTCACCAAGACCATTCCCGGCATTCCCCCCAATGGAAAAGTCAGTTCGGCGGAGCTATTGCACACGCACCGAAGTTCCCTGACTCCGGCTCCCGACGGGACGGTCTGGATGGTTCATCTCGGCGTCCTGATAAGAATCCATCCCGGCAACGGACACCTCGAAGTGATCGGCCGCCCGGTCCTCGGAGCCGATGCAGTCGCGGGTTTCGCCGGACTGGCTGAAGCTGACCGCAAGACGCTCAAGACAATTGGCATGATGAAAGCCGACGGAGCGCCGGCCACGGTCGGGCGGCTCGCATTCTCCGGCGACGATCTCTATCTGACGGGAACGCCGTGGCTGCGGAGGATTTCAGGGGTGGTCACTTCGTCAACGCCCTAACATCGACCCGGAGAGACGTCTCGGCATCAGCGGCCGACAGTTGATCCGAGATACACCGAAACGAGCCGCCGGTCTCTTCGCTGGCGATCCGCCCAAGTTCTAACGCGCTTTTTGGGGAAGAAACCAAGGGCTTCTCACGATCGTCGCGATAGGGACAAGCCGGGACGACGCAGCAAAAGGCGGCGCTGGTCACTTGAAACTCGAAACCTGGATTTTGGCCGCAAAGTTACCGCGGACGTCTTTCGACCATACTTTTCAGTTCTTCTGCAGAAGCGACCTGGCTGCCTTGAAACTCATTCGCTTGTCTGTGCCAGACTCACTTCGTCAACGCCGCATCCAGATTGAATATCGCGTTGGCGACGATTGTCAGCGCTGCCTCCCGCGGGGTTACGCCGAGCGACTGGCTTTCCGCGTCGAAATCCGTCTCCAACTCCGCCAACGCGCCTTCGTGAAGGCGCTCCAACTCGCCCAGTGTGGCTTTGTCAGGATCAACAAGCATCACCGCGCGGTAGCCGGCGGCAATGCCCAACTCATCCATCCGCTTCGCCAGCGCTTGGGCCGCTTCAAGGTAAACCGGATCGTTCAGTGTCACCAACGCCTGCAACGGTGTGTTGGTCGAAATCCGGCGCGGCGAACAAACCTCACGCGCCGGCGCATCGAAGGTGACGAAGCTTGGGTAGGGCGCCGTGCGTTTCCAATAGGTGTAGAGCGCGCGGCGGTAGCGGTCGGGGCCCTCGGATTCGATCCATTTGCGAGTTTTGTTCGCGCCGGTGAAAGCTCCTTCCCAAACGCCCTCGGGCTGCGGCGGCATGACGGGCGGGCCGAATTGGGTGCGTGTCAGGAGGCCGGACGCGGTAAGTGCTTGATCGCGGACCATTTCCGCGGTCAGCCTCGTTCGCGGGCCGCGCGAGAGCAGCCGATTGCGCGGATCGGCCGCCAGCAGCTGCTGGGTGACGCGGTTGTCCTGCCGATAGGTCGCGGACAGCACCAATTCACGCAAGAGCGCCTTGAGGCTCCAGCCCATCTTCGTCTGAAACCGGTGGGCGAGATCGTCGAGCAACTCAGGATGGCTGGGTAGTTCTCCGGACGACCCAAAATCCTCTAACGTCTCCACAATGCCGATCCCAAAGAGCTGCGCCCAGATGCGATTGGCGAAAACGCGCGCGGTAAGCGGATTGTCAGGGTGCACCATCCACTTCGCCAAATCCAAGCGCGTGGTTAGCTCGGAGCCGGGGGCGTGGAGGATCCCCGGTGTGGCGGGCGAAGCGACGACGTCTTTGTCCACCCAGTTACCGCGAACGAAGAGCCGCGTTTCCCGCGCGTTCTCCGGCGGACGCTCGACCATCACCGGAATCCCGACGGTCGGAATCGCCTTGAGCTGCTTTTCCAGTTCGCCAAACCGCTGCCACTTGGCCTTGCGCTCTGGCGCGATAGCCAAGGCCGTCCAGCGCGGATCGGCGCTCGTTTCGAGGGTGAATCGGCGCACGGGCGTGAGTTGGGCGCCGGTGGTGGTCGCGGAGTTCCGAAGCGAAACGCGCAACCTCGAGCCAGTCGGCGGTGAGAGCGGTTCCTCCAGCAAAAACACTGCCCAGCGCTGGCGAAACAGCTTCGGATACGCGCCAAAACCCTTCGCGCCATCGCGCGTTGACTCGATTGGGTCGTAAGGACCGGAGAGCGTGTCGGCGACGATGTCGGTTAGCGGTAACTCGCGCTCTGTGCCTTCATTTTCGATCAATGTCAGGGTCAACTGCGTGAGGACCGAGCCGCGTTCGGGCAACTTGGCAGGATCGTCTTGTTCCGGAAAAATCTGAACTCGTACCGCGGTGGTGGCGACTGCGGGAAACTCGACCCCGAGTACCATATCGGCCGCCGGCGTGCCACCGGTGCGAATCCGGCCGTCCTTCGCCTGCCAGACCTTGCCTCGTGTCGTTGTTAGGGTCGGATTCGTCGGTTTGTGCCACTTCAAATCCTCCGCCGCGGCCAATTTCCGGCCGTCCTCGTTCAATTCCCGCCGCACCGCGGTAAGTGTCTCGCGCAACTTGAAGGCCTCGCTGGTTTGGCCGGGATCTTTCGGATACTCCAGCAACGGAAACTCAGTCGTTAGGTCGCAATCTTCCGTGTTGTTGAAGAACGACATGAAGCGGTAGTAGTCCTCGTGCCGAAACGGATCGTAGGGATGGCTATGACATTGCACGCAGCCGAATGTGAGGCCGTGCCAGACCGTCCACGTTGTGTTGATTCGGTCGATGACCGCGGCAACCCGGAATTCCTCATCGTCAGTCCCACCCTCGATGTTCGTCTGCGAATTGCGATGACAAATCGTGGCCACGAGATCGTCGATCGTGCGCTCCGGCAACAAGTCACCCGCGATTTGTTTGATCGTGAACTCGTCAAACGGCATGTCGTCATTGAACGCGCGAACAAGCCAATCGCGGTACGGCCAGACGGTGCGCGGAAAGTCGTTTTCGTAGCCCATCGTGTCGGCATAACGAACCAGATCGAGCCACATCTGTGCCCAGCGTTCGCCAAAATGTGGACTGGCGAGCAACCGCTCCACCTGCCGCTCGAACGCGCCATTGGGATCTACTGCGTGGTCGGCGAGAAACGCATCCAGATCCGATAACGACGGAGGTAAGCCAGTCAGATCCAAACAGGCGCGGCGCAACCATTGCGCCGCGCCTGCGGGGCGTGCTGGGGTGAGGCTAGCGGCCTCCAGTTTGGGGAGAATAAAGCGATCCACCCGCCGTTTTGGCCAGCTTTCGGACTTGGCCGGCGGTGGCTGTTGAAGTTGAGGTTTCACGAACGCCCAGTGATCCGACCACTTTGCGCCCTGCTCGATCCAGCGGGTGAGCAACTCAATTTCGTGGGGTTCGAGCCCCTCCGGATGCTCGTCGGCCGGAGGCATTTTATCGTCCGAATCATTGGTTGTGATCCGGGCGATCAGCTCCGATTCGTTAGGCTTGCCCGGCGTGATCGCGGCCAGGGCTTGCTCGCGGTAAATGAACGATAGATCCCCCGCCTGCTTGATGCTGCCGTGGCAACTGGTGCAGTTTCGGTTGAGAATGGGACGGATCTGGGTGCCGAAGTCGATCGCGTCCTCAGCGTGGATGAAAGTGATCGTTGCGAGGGCGAAAAGCGTGATGCAGACGAAGGGTCTCATGGTGTGGGTAGTAACTCGTAACTCCGCCGGCGGGGTTGGCGGTTACATCTTGGAATGCCGGCCAGGTTCCAGGATTTTTTTCGCCGACAACACCGCCAATTTCAGCTACACTGCCTCATGAGCGCCATTCCCAAAAGCAGCCCCTTGATTTCCGTGGGCGAATACCTCCGGGCCGAAGCCGCGCGGGAGGAGCGTCATGAGTACCTGGGCGGTTACGTGTATCCGATGGTGCAAAACACGACCATGAATCATGTGCGCATTCAAAACAATCTCTACAAAAAGCTGGATGCTCACCTGACTCCTCCCTGTGAGGCATTGACTTCGGGTGTGAAGGCCCACGTCGAAACTCCCGACGCCGAGCACTATTTCTACTACCCGGACGTTCTGGTCACCTGCGACGAGGAAGACGATGCCGGCGACACGATCGAATCGCCCAAAATTCTCGCCGAAGTACTCTCCCCGAGCACCGAACGCGTCGATACCCGGGAAAAATGGTTCATCTACCGCTTCAACCCCGCGGTCCAAGAGATTCTGCTGCTTTACCAGGATCGAGTTGGTGGCCGTATCGCGCGGCGCAGCGAAGGCGATTGGCGGGTGGAGATGCTGGAGGACGAGAACGGGACGTTGAAGCTGGATTCCATCGGCTTGGAGTTTCCATTGGCCGAGCTTTACGCCGGGGTGAGTTGGTTCGAGGCATAACGTCAGCCGCCTCCATAAAACCGAGTCACGGCTTCGGAAGGCTTCTCGTGCCGTTCGTTAGGCTTGCCGTTTCCTTCTATGATGAGCACCTAAGGCGTCCTATTGTTGTTCGCCTTGCGCGGACTGGTTCGCAATAACCGGCAAGCGCAACTCCGCCGGACGCTCGCCGCCGTGAAAAACCGTGTTTTCGGCGACAACAAACGTTGGATCGAAATTCGGGTTGCCCGCGATGTTGTGGTTGCGGTTGTAGTTGGGAAAATCGCTGCTGGTGATGTCGAGCCGGATGCGGTGACCGGGCAAAAACACGTTCGAAGTCGGCCGCAGGCGAATTTCATAACGCACCGGCTCGCCGGGCGTGATTGGATCGGGCGGCTCGGTGCGGCCGTGGCGGTATTTCGCGCGAACTAAGCCCATGGCGACATCGACTGCCGTTCCGTCCGGCGCGACGTCGATCAAGCGCGCGAAAAAGTCCGTGTCGCCCGCGCTCGTGGCGGCGTGGAAGGCGACTACGGCGTTTCCGGTGACTTCGAGACGTTCTTCCAGCGGTTCGGTCTGGAAAACGAGGATGTCCTGACGTTGCGCCAAAGGAGCTTGGTCGGCGGGGACGGTGAACGCGCCTTTGCCATACAACGTCGGCACGGGATCGGCCGGGTCGTAGGTGTAAACGTCCTTGCCAGCCTGACCGGGATTCTCAGCCACCAGACGGCCGTCGCCCGCGGGTGTGTTCGCGTTGCCGCCGCTGGTGAGGAACAGCGTCTTGGTTACCGCGCGCTTGGGCGGCCACTCTTGTTCGTTGCGCCAACGGTTGTCGCCCATGACGAAAATGCGAAACGGCGCTTTTTGATCGACGCCGTTGTTTTCGCCCTTCAGCCAGTAGTCGAACCAACGCAGCGTTTGCGCGGTAATGGCATAACGCGCACGCTCGCCAAAGTCGAGCTGCCCCACCCTGCGCCCGCCGCGCCCTGTGTGGCTCCACGGACCGATCACGGTCTGCGATTTGGTCCGCGCGACCTCGGTCGCTGCCTGCTCGATTATGGTGCGATGCAGCAGAACGTCGCCGTTGCAATGATCGTGCCAGCCGATGACGTCGAAATTCGGCACAGTCACGTTGGGCACGCCTTTTTCCAGCGCCCACGGGTTGTGATGCGGCTCGCGCAGCCACGCGTGCATGGCGTCGAAGTTGTGCTCCCACTGCTGACGCGGTAATTCGCCCAGCGGAACGAACTTCAGCCACTTTTCGCGCTGGTACATCCATGCGGGATCGCCATTGCGTTTTCTGACGTCGTTGGTCATCGACGCCCACCATTGCAGCCGTCGGCCGGGGCGGATCGAGCCGGGGCCTTCGAGTTGGGTGTACTTCGCCGGGATGCTCTGCGCGGCCATGCACACCAGTGCGGGAGGCGCGGCGGCGGCGGTTCGCCATTGCAGGAACGCGTTGTAGGAACCGCCGAAGGTCCCAACTTTACCGTTAGCTTTAGGGAGCATGTTAGGATCGGCGCACCACTGAACGGTGTCGTAACCATCCTCGTCGTCGTTGGTTTTGTCGGCATCCCACCAGCCGTCCCAGACTCCATCGGAGCCATGGCGGCCGCGCGCATCCTGACAAACAACGATGTAGCCGTGGCCGGCAAAGTATCGCGCGTCTTTGTGGAAGCGCTTTCGTCCGTAAGCGGTGCGGGCCATAAGGACGGGGT
Source organism: Verrucomicrobiales bacterium (assembly GCA_965224535.1). Taxonomy (GTDB): domain Bacteria; phylum Verrucomicrobiota; class Verrucomicrobiia; order Verrucomicrobiales; family DEV007; genus JBCDHN01. Next base: position 2,438 of record CBDCZR010000030.1, on the reverse strand, counting down.
AGGTGCCTGGCTTAGCCGGCCGGAAAACGTCGGCGCGCAGGATGGTTCCGTCGCGCATTGGGATTTCGACGTCGTTTTCGACGGTAGTCGGCGGGTTTTGCTGCGCGTGGAGGGTTGCGGCGCTGAGGAAAAGGAAGAGGGAAAAGAGTTTCATCGAAACGTGGGGTTTTCAGGAACACGTGCAGACGAACGCCGGAATTGCACCTCAGCAGGTTGGGGGTTGCCATGAAAGCGCGGGTCGCCTAACGATGACGACATGGCCGAAGATGATGCCCAAACCCACGACGACGAGCCGGATGAGGAACGGCTCTATCATCAGCGCAACGATTCGTTCTACCGCGGCTACTTCAAGCAAGAGGCCGTTTCCCGTCCCCTGCTGGAGTGGAAGGTTCCTCCCGCGGTCATTTCCGCTTACGGCGGGCTGGGCGATTTGGAGTTGGCGCCCAATTCCTATATCGACAAGGATCTGCGTCCCTTCGCCTCGGATCTGTTGTGGAAAGTGAAGGGCAACAACGCCGCTGAAGGCCCTGGAGGCTGGTTCTATAACTTGTGGGAGCATCAGAAAAATCCCGATGCGTTCATGCCGCTGCGCACGTTGCGTTATCTGACTGGGGCGTGGATGGATTGGGTCAAATCGGCCGATCGCGAGCGCGGCGAGAAGCTGCCGCCGGCCGTGGCGTTGGTGCTTTATCAAGGAACGCAGGAGTGGACTCAGCCGCTGAATTTTACCGCGATGGTCGATTTTTCGCCGGGCGCGAAGGAGGATTTTGGCGATCTGACGCCCAGTTTCGAGATCATTCCCGTGCCGCTGGACAAGATCCCGGAGGAGGATCTGCCGCAGTCGAAGCTGTGTTTTCTGGGCCTAACACTGATGCAAGCCGTGGCGCGAGGTGAGATTTTCGAGTGGCTCGATGACAAGGAGGCGATCTTGACTGAAGTGTTGAAAGAAACCGGAGTTGGGGATAGTTTCTTGATGCTGCTGACCTACATCAGCGTGTCGATTACGGTCGATCAATCGCCGAAACTAACTGAGAAACTCGCCGATTTGGGGCGAAAATCCGAGAAAAAAATGAAGACTGCTTACGACCTATTTATTGAAGAAGGCCTGGAAAAGGGCCGCGAAGAAATCCAACACGCCGTCATTTGGCGGATGACGGACAAGGGCCTTTCACCGGCGGAAATCGCGGATTTGACCGATTTTTCCGAGGCGGAGGTGCAAAGAGTGCTGTCCGAAAACCCGCAAAAGACCAAATAGACGGAGCCAGGACTACTCCCCATCGCGGTAACCACCTCCGGCGGCCTGATCCATGGGGAACACGTGCGTTAGCCGCCCCCCTTTTTCGCAAGGCCTCGGTAAATCGCGTTCGAAGGGCTCACTCCACCTCCAGCTCGAAACTTCCCGAGTGCGCTGCAAATTCCGGCGCGTACATGCACTGGATCTCCGCCGTTCCGCTCTGAAATCGCCCAGCGTGAAAAACCCGCGCCGCAGTCTCAATGACGTGGCTGCCGACCGGCAGGTAGTCGATGAAAAAGTGGCTCGCGGTGTCGCGCGTCGATTCGTAATACGCCAGCCGGCCTTGAAAACGGTATCGCGAGAGCACGTTGCGCGGCTCGGTCCCGGATCCGCGGCGGTTTTTGAGATGGACGTACTCCAAATCCCGGTCGGTGCGAATCGTGATGCGGCTGACCAACTCGTCGCCCACCGCAAGCCGGTCGCCTTCCTTGACGGGATGCAAAACCGGGCCGTCGGGACCGTTGCGGCGCACAAAAAGCGCTTTGGTGAGCTGCAACGCGGTTCCCGGGTTCGGGTCGATCGCCTCCAGGCTCTCCAGATACTGCCAGTGCAAACCGCCCCAGGCCACGCCGTCGCCGCTTTTGCGCAGCGTCACTTCGCCCAACCGCGGCTCGATTCCGGCGGCGAAAAAACGCTTCTCAAAAAAGCCGGTGCCCGCCTCAGCTTGCGCCGGCGCTTCGATCGGCTGGCCGCCCAAACGAACTTCGAGGGCGGCGCTTTGATTCGGGAAAATCGGCTCCGCGATACGGCCTCCTCCGTCGCCAAAGCCCAAATCATCCGCCGGCGCCAGCCAATCCCGGCCGCGGGCCAGCAGCGCGTGAACGGCATCCGCGGTCGCCTTGGTGGTTTTCCAGTTTCGCGTCTGTTTTTGCTTGAGCAGCCACACTTGCAGGTCTTCTACAGCCTGCGCGTCTTCGGCAACGACGTCGAACAGCTCGATCATCAGCGCTTGCGTCTCGATCGGCGCGCGATACCACCAGGGACCACCCTCGGCGTCGCGCCAAAACATGCCGAATTCCTCGTTTTCGACCGCCTGATTGCGCAACTGATCGACAATTTGCCCCGGAACTTCGTCGTGCGCGCCGAATCGCTGCAACGCCAGGGCGAGATGCGCTTTCGACTGCCGGTTGCGCAGCGATTTCCA